>DATMSP010000048.1:0-46867 GCA_035565295.1 Cellvibrio sp.
CTGGGCTTTTTTTATGCTGCTGAGTTTCATATCACCTGTTTTTGATCTCTTTTTGAATGGTCTTTAAATCCCTTGGCCAAGGGGTAGCCGCCTTTTGCGATTCAGGCAGCAGTGCCACGGCCTGCCGCGCCTTTGCCGATGAGGGATAGCGGCCAGTCACCACTACAAACCAATCCTTGCCCTGGCGCAGGCTTTTAAAGATAAACAAATCTTTTCTGTTGGGTTGCTGTGCAACAAAATCATTCACAGCTTTCTCTGAACTAAGCCCCACCAGTTGCAAAGTGAATTCTGCCTCGCCCCAGGAAAGCAAGGCCTTTTCCTGTTCGCTGTAAGCTCCATCAGCAGAAACTGTTTTTACTTTTTCGCCAACAGCAGCATCGGCTTTCTTGGCAAGTGCTTTCTCTGCTTCAACTTTTTTCGCCTCAGCTTTTTTCTCCTCTTTCAACGCAGCCAGGCTACTTGCCTTGATTGATTTTTCGGCGGGGGCGGGTGAGGCAGAATTAGTTTGCACCAGCGGCACCACCTCCTGCTTGATCACTTTTGTTTCGGCAACTGGCTGTGCCGGTACACTGGAGCTGGCAGCAATACTGACCGCTGCTGTTGCAGTAGCTGCAGCCACTGCGGGGACATTCGTTGGCGGAGTAGTGGCTGGCTCATTTTGCGGCGGGACAGAAGCTTGAACCTGCGGTGCAGGCTCAGCCGATATTGTCGACTGCTCAGGCGTAGCCGAAATAGCCGCTGAGGATTGCGCGGAAACCTGTGGAAGCGGAATTGTTGTCAACGCCGGCCTCTCCTTGGTCGATGAAGAGTCACCACTCCAATACAGCCATCCCATAATCAAAATACCACCCAATGCCGCAGCACCCACTATATGGGGAATGGGCAGGCCCTTTCTGTCATAGGCCACTTTTTTCTGCACCCCAGGTGCAGCCGAAGCCAACAGCTTGCTCTGCGCATATTCATGCAACTCAAGCAACTGGCCGCGCGATTGCCGCCACCAACCTTCCACATTGGCCTCGGTGAACAGCTCCGGGCCAAGGTAGTCAGCCATCTCCATGCGAAAGTTCAGATAATCAACCGTTTCTGCCAGCGAAAACTTCATCAGGCCAAAATCGCTCAGTGCCAATTCACCGATATCAAGTCCCTGCAATCGCGGCAGCAAATGGGGCTCGGCAAAAAAGACGATATGCACGCGGGTTTCTGGCCCCATCAAATGAATCAGTTGCAGCAATACTTCGTCGATCAGGTGATGCGCATTATCAACCAGCAATACCGCGAGACCATCCGATTCAGACTGCCGCTTAAAAAATTCTTTCAGGGTTTCAATGTCCGGCAATTCGAACTGCGCCAGCACGTTTGCCATCAGGGAGTCAAAACTGCTGGTAACCTGCCCCTCGAGAAAGCAGATATCATCGGCATCGTCGAGCGAATCAATCAACGCTTGCGCCATGCGGGTTTTGCCAATGCTGTAGCCCCCCTGCACCACCAGGACATTATTGCTGAACTGACACAGATGCAGCAGTTGATCCAGTATCTGCCGACGCTGGCCACCCGTATAAAAAGCAAAGTGCTGATCATCGGCAAAGGGGTCTACCGATAAGCCATAGCGCTGGCGATAATTAGCCAGCTGCTGCGCCACATCGGAGGTTTCATCCGGCTCGGGAGACAAATCCAATTCTTCCTGGTGCTCGGCGGTATCACTCGCCAGCGGTTCTTCCGGTTTCGCAGAAAATGAAGGCTCTGTCCTCATACTCATGTTTCTCTAGATAATGATTAACGACACGCTGAAAAAGTTTGCCTGAGAAGATCCGAATCTATATCGCTGGTCACAATGGCTTTCCCCATTGCCTCCAGCAACACCAGACGCAAACGCCCATCCAACACTTTCTTATCGACGCCCATCAGTTGCACAAAGGTTTCCGGCTGCATATCCGCAGGGGCTTTTACCGGTAGTTTTGCTTTTACCAGCAAATTGACTATGCGGGCAAGGTCTTGTGCGCTTATAGCCCCCCTGCGCAATGACAAATCGGCAGCCATCGCCATGCCCGCCGCAACAGCCTCACCGTGCAGCCAATTACCATAGCCCTGGGCCGTTTCTATGGCGTGGCCAAAGGTGTGGCCAAAGTTCAAAATAGCGCGCACCCCGCCCTCGTGCTCATCCTGAGCGACGACTTCGGCTTTATTCTGACAGGAGCGCTGCACCGCATAGGTCAAGGCCTGCTCATCGCCAGCCATCAGCAGTTCGATATTCTGCTCAAGCCATACAAAAAATTCGTAGTCGCAGATAAGGCCGTATTTGATAACTTCCGCCAAGCCGGCAGACAACTCTCTTGTGGGAAGGGTTTTCAACAGGGAAATATCGGCTATCACCGCACGCGGCTGGTAAAAAGCCCCGATCATATTCTTCCCTTGGGGATGGTTGACGCCAGTCTTTCCACCCACGGAGGAATCGACCATAGACAGGAGTGTGGTGGGAATCTGGATAAAATCTACACCGCGCTGATAGCAGGCTGCGGCAAATCCTGTCATATCACCGACCACACCTCCTCCCAGAGCAATCAAGGTGGTAGTGCGGTTATGGCGAGCCGACAGCAGGCCAGTAAAAATTTCATTCAGCGTATTTAAATTTTTATGGGCCTCGCCATCCGGCAAAATCACAGAGTCCACGTGGAAAGCCGCCAGGATTTTTTTCAACCGCTCAATGTACAGGGGAGCAACTGTCTCATTGCTGATAATACAGATTTGACGGCCGCGAATATAAGGCTGGAATAATTCGAACTGCCCAAGTAGATCCGCCCCGATAAATATGGGGTAGCTACGCTCGCCGAGTGCAACATGTAGCGTCTGCATAAAATTACTCTATCACTGAGAAGATATAAACCGGAAGCATATCATATCAAGAAGAGCAAATTTGTCGAAATATATAATGCGCGGGCGAGTTAAGCAGCAAGACGTTAGGCTGAAGCCATTAGCGAGGAGATCTCTTGCGCCACCATCTTCGGTGAACGACGATCTGTGTTGATAATGAAATCTGCAGCCGCACGATACAGGGGATCGCGCGCAGCGAACAATTCGATGATTTTTTGCCGCGGGTTTTCCACTTGCAGCAGGGGCCGTTTTTTATCGCGTGAAGTGCGTTCAACCAGTTGCTCTGTCGATGCGGTCAGATAGCAGATATAACCTGAAGCGCGCATGATTTCACAATTCTGCGCACGCAAAATAATTCCACCACCCGTGGCAATCACAATATTCTGCATCTGCGACAGCTCTTCCAATACAGCCGTCTCGCGATCGCGAAATCCCTCTTCCCCTTCCATATCAAATATCCAGGGAATATCGGCTCCTGTTTTTTCCTCAATGACGCGATCGCTATCGCGAAAGCTCAGATGTAATTCGGCCGCGAGAACGCGGCCTATTGTAGATTTGCCAGCCCCCATGGGGCCGACAAGATAGATATTACGCTTCTGCATTAGTTAATAAATTTTTCAGCAATAACTTTTGGAGTGATAAAAATCAACAGTTCAGTTTTGACCTGGTTGTCAACAGTGCGCTTGAACAGGCGGCCCAGATAGGGGATATCGCCCAATACGGGAACTTTAACATCGGTCTTGGCATTCTCCAAATTAAAGACTCCACCCAGCACAACAGTCTCGCCATTATTGACCAGCACCTTGGTATCCAGGCGGGTGATATCAATGGTCAAAGCACCTGTAGTCGTCACTGTACCCACAGCGTCTTTGGCGATGGAAAGATCCATAATGATGTGATTGTCGGGAGTGATCTGTGGAGTGACTTCCAGCTTCAATACCGCCTCTTTAAAGCCCGTGCTGGTAGCACCACTGGAACTGGCCTCAAGGAAGGGAATCTCTTTACCGGATTTGATCATGGCCATTTGCTTATCGCTGGTAATGACCTTGGGCTGTGCAACCACTTCAGCATGACCCGATGACTCCAATGCCGATAACTCCATATCCAAAAAGGAATTGTCGGTGAGGATCCCAGCAGCGATACTACCCGCCGGGCTGGCAACACCGAGATCAACCATATTGCTCTTGGTCAGATCAATCACGCCGCCCTGGGTGAGAATATTTGCTGGCCTCTCGGCCAAACCATCCAGAGATCCAGAGGCCTCCACCAAAGAGTTTTTGTTGAGACCATAGGCTACCCCACCCCAGCGCACACCCAATTCGCGACGGAAATTGGTGTTGGCAATCACAATCCTGGCCTCAATCATCACCTGGCGAACCGGTATATCGATTTGATCGATAAGTCTTTTCAAAGCCTCTATACGCTCAGCAGTATCGGTTACGATAATAGAGTTGGTGCGCTCATCGACAATCGCCTGACCGCGCTCCGAAAGCACGCTGCCAGTGGATCTGTTGCTATTGCCATCCGCGTTTGAACTACCACCACCGCCGCTACCATTCTCCCCCCCCCGGAATAAGGCAAACATTTCCTTGGCATTCGCATAGCGAACACGTAAATATTCTGTGCGCAAGGGAGCAAGCTCTTCGAGTTGCTTTTTGGTAGACAATTCCTGGCGCTCACGCTCGGCAATTTCTGCTGCAGGAGCAATCATTAAAACGTTGCCTTCCTGACGCTTGTCCAGACCTTTGGTTTTCAACACCAGAGCCAACGCCTGATCGGAAGGTACATCTTCCAGACGCAAGGTAATACGCCCCTGTACCGTATCACTGGCAACCAGGTTGAGATTGGTAAGGTCAGCCAGAATTTGCAGTACAGCGCGAACCTCAACATCCTGGAAGTTCAGAGACAACTTGTCGCCGCTAAAGAATTCCTTTTTCCTCTCAATTTTTTCTGCCGCCGTTAGGGGTTTGACACTGACAACGTATTCGCTATCTGTCTGGTAGGCCATATAATCAAACTCGCCACTGGCAGCAATATTAAATACCGAGTTATTGCCATCCTGAACAGAATTAATCAAATTCACCGGTGTTGCAAAATCCACCACATCCAAACGACGGCGCAAATTTTCAGGAATAAAGACATTTTTAAAAGAAAGTTTTACACCCGCACCTGTACCGACAAGGTCAGCGGTAACACGAGGGTCTGACAGACTCACGACAACCCGACCTTCGCCATCCTGACCACGGCGAAAATCAACATTGGTGATGGCGGCCTGCTTGTTTGCCACAATATTGGATGTGGTTCTCGTGCTGGGCACACCCAGCGCATTGCTGGCTGCCGTCGATGGCCCGGCACTGCCTTTACCCGCACCAACCTCCACAATAAAAGTATTGCCTTCTGTGCGCGAGGAATAAGAGGCTAATTGGTCGAGATTGACAATGACGCGAGTGCGCCCATCGGTGGTCAATATCATAGCGCTTTGGCTATTTTCAAAGGATAGCGGATAGCGTTTTTCTTTCAGGGTACTGACTACATCGGGAAAATCCAGCACGATACGCGCCGGTTTTTCAATCGTATAGCCTTTGGGTTCCGGGGGCGCCTCGCTAAAAGCCATGCGCACTTCAAAACGCTCGCCGGGCAACTCTGCAAATTTAATATCATTTAAGTCGCTGCCCCATGACACGGCAGAAACCAAGCAAAGCATCAATAAAATTTTATTTTGCATACCAAACCCCAAAGAGAACAAAACTCGCATAGCAGATTATTCCTTTTCCTGTAACTTAATAATTCTAGGGCGCTCGACCCACCCGCTGGAACCATCGGCCACAATCTCTAACAGCTCAAGTTGTGTATCTGTCGCAGTGACAATTTTGCCGTTATTTTTTCCCATGTAATTGCCAATGGTTACAGGAACAACCTTTTGCCCACTGTCAATTAACACCCAGATACGGCCGGCCTTGACCACAGAGCCGACCATCTTTAAATTCGCAACATTGTAATTTTCCAGCTCTTCCGGTTCGCGATTCGGATCCGGCTCGACACTTTTTCCGCCCTTCACCGTTGCATCAATAATGATCGGCTTGTCGAAAGGGCTGCGCAGCGTCATAGCACCATAGGCAAAAGGCTGGTAAAGCGTAAAAGGCGGGAGGGGTTCAATCCGGCCATGGGGGCGACGTTTGGTCTCCTCCATAAAATTTTGCAGATCTTTTTGATCAGACGAAGAACTGCAGGCCGAAACCAACAACCCCAGAAAAATAATCTCTGCAATTAACAGGGCAGACTTCATTGCTCTTGCTCCTGGGTTTTGTAGCGATAGGTCTTGGCATCTATTTGCATGCTTAATACACCTGTACCTTTATTCTTGGTGATAGCGTAATCATGCAGGGTTACAATGCGCGGCAAACCTGCGACACCACTCACGAAGCCACCCAGGTCGTGGTAACCGCCCTCCACCACAATTTTGATAGGCACTTCAATATAATACTCAGCCGCCTTGGCATCCCCCATAGTCAAGACCTTGATGGTCAGACCGCTCTCTCTGGCGCGAGCACCTATATCTTCCAGCAGGCCAGGCACTTCTGTTTTAGAGGGTAGCCGCGATAACAGCGATGTAAAAGTGCTGTTCATTTCTGCCATTTGTGCGCGATATGCATCCAGATTCGCAGCTTCAAAGCTTTTCTCTTCATAGGTTTTCTTTAAAGAGACTTCCTTTGCTTTTGCCGATTCGAGGCTGGCGTAGAGATCGCTGACTTGCAAATAATAGGTCAGAGAAAATACAACAATAATCACAACAACCATTACCAGCGCCTTGGCAGCCACAGGCCAGACGCCAATTTTTTCAAAGTCTACATCGCTCGCATTAAAATTCTTGATTTGTTCCCAGGTATCATTGAAAGCCATTTGTTATGCGCCCCCTGCTTTTTTATCTGGCGAAGCCTTTGCCTTGCTCTTGCCATCTGTTTTCGCTTTTTTGGCATCGGCAGACTCAGCGATATTCTCATCGCCGGGAACGGATGTTTGCACGGTCATTTTGAAAGAGCTGGCCTGTTCGCCTTCTTCTTTCGAAACATCGACAATTGAGTCCAGATTGGCTGAGGCATACCAATCCGAAATATCCAGGTTGCGCATCAGGCTGGCAACACGGTTGTAGGATTCGCCCACACCTTCGATAGCCACATTTTCGCCCTTGCGATTAACCGCGTTGATATATAAGCCATCGGGAATTGCACGGGCAAAATCATCAAAGTAACGAACGATCAAAGGGCGCTTACCTTCCAGATCCTGGATGATTTTTATGCGTACCAACAGGTCATCGCGCTTCTTTTTCAGGTCATTGATTTCCTCAACCTGCTTATTCAATACAGCAATTTCGCTTTCCAGTAAACGATTCCTGGCATCCTGATTGTCTATATCAGCTTCAACACTCACCATCCACAAATAGGCAACAAGGGCAGACAGCGCAAAGACGCCACCCACCGCCATCAGAAATTGTTCTTTTTTCTCTTTGCGATAGACTTCGCGCCAGGGCAACAGGTTAATCTTTGCCATTAATCGAAACTCCTCATCGCCAAACCTGTCACTATCATCAGCGACGGCGCATCATTAGCCAGCGAGACCGCATTAACTCGCGAGGATACTGACATTCGTGCAAATGGGTTTGCAACCACAGTCTGGGTACCTAATTTTTCTTCGATCAAACCCACCAGGCCTTCCAATGAGGCAACGCCACCGGCGAGAATAATATAATCCACATCGTTGTATTGGCTTGCAGAAAAGAAAAATTGCAGGGAGCGCGTCACCTGCTGCACAACAGCCTCCTGAAAGGGCCCCAACACTTCTGTTTCGTAATCATCTGGCAAGCCGCCCTGCTTTTTGGCAAGCCCCGCCTCTTCGCGCGAAAGCCCATAACGACGCTGGATCTCTTCTGTCAGCTGCTTGCCGCCAAAGAGCTGTTCGCGAGTGTAAACCGTCTTGCCGTCCACCAGTACGCTCAGGGTAGTCATGGTTGCGCCTATATCAATGATGGCGACAACCTGCCCCTCCTGATCCTCCAACTGCTCAGAGATCAGTTCGAAGGCCCGCTCCATACTATAGGCTTCAATATCCACCTTTTCTGGAATCAAGTCAGCCAACTGCACCACACCTGCACGCATTTCCACATTTTCGCGACGACAAGCGGCCAGTAGCACTTCTACCTGATCTGGATTTCGAGGCGAAACGCCCTGAACCTCAAAATCTATGGCAACCTCTTCCAGGGGGAAAGGAATATATTGGTCTGCCTCAAGGGAGATCTGGGTCTCCATGGCATCATCTGTCAGCCCGGCAGGCAAATCTATCATCTTGGTAATAACCGCTGAGCCGGCCACAGCGACAGCCGCGTACTTCAGCTTGGTTTTTGATTGCTTGACCATAGCCTTGATGACTTCGGCCACAGCTTCTTGATCATTAATGTTTTTCTCGACAACGGCATTGGGAGGCAAGGGCTTAACGGCATAGGTTTCAACACGGTAGCGTTCACCCTGCCGAGTAAGTTCGAGCAATTTGACGGAGGTTGAGCTGATATCCAGCCCTATAACCGCCCTAGCCTTTTTATCGAGGAAACTTAAAATGCTCATTTTTCTATCTATATCCGTAACTTAGACACTATTCATGTTATAGCACTTTAACTTAAGACTGCAACAACGCTGCCAATATGTAAACAGATAAAAAGCTCGTATAATGCCGATCAAATAACTTTTAATCCGCTAACCTACTAATTCTCTTAGAAAAAATGCTTAATAAAAAATCGATTTTCAGTGTTATTTGTTGGTTGTTACTGGTCAGTATAAGCGTTACCGCGGTGACCCTAGCCGGTTTATATTTATTCTTAAGCCCTAAATTACCGCCTGTCGACAGCCTTCGGCAAGTTAAATTACAGACGCCATTGCGAGTTTATTCAAGTGACGAGAAATTAATTGGCGAGTTTGGTGAACAGCGTCGCACATATTTGAAGTATAGCCAAATCCCCCCGCTCTACCTGAAAGCCCTTTTATCCGCCGAAGATGCGGAATTTTTTGAGCATCATGGCGTCTCTTTACGCGGTTTAATGCGCGCCGGCTCACAATTATTACAATCTGGCGGCATACAATCGGGCGGCAGCACCCTCACCATGCAGCTGGCAAGGGATTTCTTTCTCTCTCGCAAACAGATTTTTTCGCGCAAATTCAATGAAATATTGCTCTCCCTGCAAATAGAGCAGGAATTTACCAAAGAAGAGATTTTAGAGCTTTTCAACAATAAAATGTTTTTTGGTAACCGGGCTTATGGCCTGCAAGCCGCAGCGCAGATTTATTACGGTAAAGATATACAGGATTTGACTCTAGCACAAAATGCCATGATCGTCGGCGTACTTAAAGCACCCTCGGCTTACAATCCCATTGCCAACCCCAAACGGGCCTTGATTCGCCGCAACTGGATTCTGGGGCGCATGCTGGAATTAAAATATATTGATAAAGCCGCCTATGATATCGCCATCAATGAGCCCAACACGGCAGCCTATCACGGCACCACTCTCGATGTGCAAGCTCCGTTTATAGCTGAAATGGCAAGAAAGGAGGTGCTGGACCGCTTCGGTGAGAGCGCCTATAGCGATGGCTACAAAGTATTTACCACTGTGGACAGCTCTATGCAGGCCACGGCCCAGGCATCCGTGGTCAACGGCCTGATGGCCTATGACGGCCGCCACGGCTATCGCGGCCCCGAGCGGCGCCTGGGAGCTTCGCAAAATCCTGATTTCGAAGACTGGCAGGATCAACTGCAAACCATGTCCAGCCTTGGCGGCCTTGAAGCTGTAGCAGTAATAGCTGCCACCGATAAAACTGCCTCGGTATTGCGCTCAAACGGCGAAACCATCGATTTAACCTGGGAGCAGGGGCTCTCGGATAAACGTCCCTATTTAACAGAAGATAGTCGCGGTGCAGCACCTAAAAGCGCCAAGGATTATTTGCGCTATGGCGATGTAGTACGGATTGGTAAAGATAAGGATGGGCAATGGCGCCTGACCCAGGTTCCCGATGCAGAGAGCGCCCTGATTGCCCTGGATCCGATGGATGGCTCCATAAGATCATTGGTAGGCGGCTTCGATTTCCAGAAAAGTCACTTTAACCGTGTCCTCCAGGGGGCGCGCCAACCCGGCTCCAGCTTCAAACCCCTACTCTACACCTGCGCCATTGAACATGGATTTACACCTGCGACCATTATCAATGATGCCCCGATTGTTATCACTAACCCCTACACAGGTGCGGTCTGGCGTCCGGAAAATGATGAAGGCAAATTCGAGGGGCCGACGCGTCTGCGCCAGGCGCTCTATCGCTCCGTCAATCTGGTTTCCATTCGCGTATTGCGCAGTGTAGGTGTGCAGACCGCTATAGATAGCCTGGAGAGATTTGGCTTTAACAAGGATGAATTTCCCCACGAACTCTCCCTGGCACTGGGGGCTCACGCGCTCACCCCTATGCAAATGGCTACTGCCTATGCCGCCTTTGCCAATGGCGGATTCAAGATAGATCCCTATCTGGTAACACGGATTGAAAATGGCAAAGGCGAAGTGGTCTATCAGGCCAACCCTCGCCGGGTCTGCAAAACCTGTTCGGATAAGCTGACAGCGACTTCCGATCTCCCGCAAGAGGGAGAGACATCAAATGCCGAAGCCGAGCATCGCGCGCCACGAATTATAGATGCACGGGTTGCCTATATCATGGATTCCATGCTGAAGGACGTTGTCGATAAAGGCACTGCGCGCGCCGCAAAAAAATTGGGCCGTAATGATATTGCCGGCAAAACCGGCACTACCAATGGCCCACGGGACACCTGGTTTGCAGGCTACAACCCCAACCTCGCCACTATTGTGTGGGTGGGGTTCGATAAAAATACCCCCCTGGGGCGCGGAGAATTCGGCGCCACGGCCGCGCTGCCTATCTGGATGGACTTTATGCGCACCGCCCTGGAGGGCCTGCCCGATCAGATTCCTCGCCAGCCTGAAGGCATAGTGACAGTACGGATCAACCCCGAAACTGGCAAGCCGGCCCAGCCGGGAGAGACAAACGCCATCTTCGAAATATTTTCAACCGCCGCATCGGCCTCAAGCTCTGGCCCCATAGATACCCTGGATACTCCGCCGGTTGAAGAGACACTTCCAGAGGGCGTGCTGTAAAAAGCGCTGCCCAGAATAGAAAAAGGCCAAGCGGAAATACCGCTCGGCCTTTTTCATTCACAGCCCAATCCAGAGATTGGACCGAGTATTGCCACTTACTTTTTCGCGCCGATACGGCTGCCGAAACGCTTGGTAAAGCGATCAATACGACCACCGGTATCCACCATTTTTTGCTTGCCAGTGTAGAAAGGGTGGCAGTCGCTGCACACATCTACGTGGAAATCGCGACCTAAAGTTGAAGCAGTGTTAAATTTGTTACCGCAGCTGCAAGTCACTGCAATAGGTACATAATTGGGATGAATTTCTGGTTTCATGATATTTGCCTTGTATGTTCTGTGCCGCCACTCGAACCCATGTCGAGCACCGCACAACGATTTAAGAGGCGGCGATGCTACCAGAAAAAAATGCCAACGCAAGCAAAAACCTCACAACCAGCCATTATTTTGCACAAATATTCAACAGCAATACTTCCTGCAGTGAAAATAACCGACCAGCCAGCAAATAGAGAATTTATTTGGAGTGCAGAAGCACAGGCGGCTTTATTTATCGCCTCCACATGGTAAGATTCCCGCCATTCTCAAATACTGTGTCAAAGGATCTGCTAATGACTGATTCAAATAACATTACTCCTGAGTCATTGCCCTCCTCGCCTGACGATAAAACCCGGATTGTGCCGCGCAAGGCTACGGATATCTCGCCATCGACAGCAACGGTAATAGCCCCCAGAACCGCTGCGACCCAGGCCAACGCGGCGACAGAATACGCCTCAACCACTCACAGCCAACACACCTCTTCGGGCTTTGCTGAAGCACAGTCCATCGCACGCCAGGCCCAGGCTGGCAGCGGCAGCGGCAGCCTGCTGAAAAAGCGCTTTTTCCTGGAGAGAGTGCTCGGCGAGGGCGGTATGGGTACCGTGTATAAAACCAAGGATCTGCGCAAAGTGGAAGCCGAAGATCCCAATCCCTATATTGCCACCAAAGTATTGAACCAGGCCTTCAAGGACCACCCCAACGCCTTTGTCACACTGCAACAGGAAGCAGCCAAATCCCACGCCCTGGCGCACCCCAATATTGTGACTGTGCACGATTTTGATCGCGATGGCGACACCCTGTTTATGACCATGGAACTGCTGGAAGGCGAGCCTCTAGACCGCCTGATCAAGGACCAGTTGAATACCGGCATAGCCAAGGAAAAAGCCCTGGCCATTGTGCGCGATATGAGCGCCGCCCTGGCCTATGCCCACCAGCGCCATATTATCCACGCGGACTTCAAACCCGGAAACGTGTTTGTCTGTAATGATGGCACCGCCAAGGTGCTGGATTTCGGCATAGCCAGGGCCGCATCCAAAGAGACCCAGAAGCATAAATTTGATACTGCACAGCTGGGCGCATTGACTCCCGCCTATGCCACCATAGAGCTGGTCAACAACGAACCCCTGACCTTTACCGACGATGTCTATGCGCTGGCCTGTGTCACCTACGAAATATTCACCGGGCGCCACCCCTACAGCGGCAAATCTGCCCTGGAAGCAAAGCAGCTGGGCCTCAAGCTGACTCCCCCAGAGGCTTTGAACAGCAAAGAGTGGAAAGCCCTCGGTCACGCACTGGCCCTGGACAAAAACCAGCGCACAGCCACAGTGGCCGAATTTATCAAAGAGCTATTTCCTCGCCGCAAATCCATGTTGCTGGTCGCGGCATCCGTACTGCTGGTGATTTCGTTAGGGGGCGTTGCCTGGTTCTCCTATAGCCAGCAACAGGAAAAATTAAAGATCCAGAATACGATCAATGAAAATATACAGCAGGCACAGAGCTGCTTTGCGCAAAACGATTTTGCCTGTTCGCTCGAGCGCAGTCTGGTCGCCAGCAATCTGGCCCCCGACAACACAGTCGCCAGCGAGCTGGTAAAAGAGTCGCAAGTCGCACTGCAGCAGCAAAAAATAAATACGCTATTGAAAGATGGCGAAGCCTGCCTGGTGGCGCAGGATGATGGCTGTGCACAAGTAAAAGCCCGCGAAGCGCTGCTGCTGGAGCCCAAAAACAGCCGCGCCCAACAGTTGTCGATTGCAGCCAATACACTTGAACAGGACAAGATTATCGCCAACGATATGGAGCAGGCCGAAGCCTGCCTGAAAGATAAAAACTTTGCCTGCGCAGAAATGTTTGCGAAAAAAACAGCTGAAATAAACCCCAACCACACAGCGGTAAGAGCTTTGCAGGCAAAGCTGCAAAACCTGCAGGAGCAGACCCGGCTTGCACAGCAGGCACAGCAGGATCGGATAAGCGCACAGCTCAGCCTAGCGCAGAGCTGCCTGATACAACAGAAATACGATTGCGCCAGCAAGCAGGCCAATACGGTGTTGGCTCTGGATCCAGCCAATAGCACGGCTCTGGAAATCAAACAGGCCGCCGCAGTGGCACAACAGCAGGGCCGTGTTGCCGAGGAAAAGGTCGCCAAGATTTTAGCTCAGGCGCAAGAATGCCTGGAAAAGCAAAAAAATTATAGCTGTGCCATTGCCAAGGCAGAGTCGGCCCTGGATGTGATGCCCAACAATGCCGAGGCCATAGCAATCAAGACTCGCGCGCAAGAAACCCAGCGAAAAATTAAAGAAACTGGCTTTAACATAAAATAAACTTTTACCCATTCACTAAACACTGGTTTTAACACTCAACTCAATAGGAGAGCAATATGAAAAGGTATATCGGTATCATGGCTGCAGCTTTACTGGTCAGCGGCAATGTCCATGCCTTCAGCGCAAGTGATCTGAAGAATTCCATAGATAGATCCGACAAATGCAAAAGCGGTGATGACAGCTGTAAAACCCGCGAGCACTTGAAAGGTGCTGCGAGAGTTGCAGCCATCACCATAGCGGCAAAAATCATCACCGACATGGTGATTGAATATCGCACCAAGAAAATCAGCGATGAAGATACTGTGGCAAAAGAGTATAAGGTCGGCCACGATAACAATTTGCCAGAACAACCTATTGCCTCGCTCTACACCACCAACACCCTGCCCAGCAAAGTGGTTCAGCCAGGCAAAAAAGTCACCATCCAGTCGGATATGGTGGTTGTACCGGGTCGCGCGCAAAAAGATACGCTGATTGAAGAGCGCCTCTCTATTTTTGACAATGAAGACAACAGCAAAGAATTAAAATCCTTAACCAAAACGGTCAACGAAGAAACCAAGCGCGCAGGCCGTTACAACAATGAGTTTACCTTCACCCTGCCAGAAGGCCTGCCACAAGGCGTATACCCGATCAAAACGTCACTGCTG
Organism: Cellvibrio sp.; assembly: GCA_035565295.1. GTDB lineage: Bacteria > Pseudomonadota > Gammaproteobacteria > Pseudomonadales > Cellvibrionaceae > Cellvibrio. The sequence continues at coordinate 14,333 of DATMSP010000048.1, forward strand.
ATCAATGGCAAGGCAGCGCAAACGACCGACAATGATATCCAGTTGGTATTGAACGTAGATCAGGCCGGTCAAATGACACTGGTCGCAAGCGCTTTCTAAAAGACGCAATTCAGGCTGAAAACTTTTCAGCCAAGTGCGAACACAATGGGTTGCCGGATATGGCAGCCCATTTTTTTATGGTCCAGGCTATTTCTATCCCGCCGCACAGCGATTCATTCCCCCAGCGAAATAGGCTATCCTTCGCTCCCGCGTTAACCGCTGACGTTATGCATAGGCTATGTCGACACAGATTCTCCTGGAAATTGCCCTGCCCACACCGCTGCGTCGCCGCTTCGACTATTTGCCTCCCGAGGGAATGAGCGATGCCGAGGCGCAGCAGCTGGCTGTCGGCGTTCTGCTGCGGGTGCCCTTTGGCCACCAGCAGCTCATCGGGGTACTGCTCGCCACAAAACCTATCAGCGAACAGAGTCCTGCCAAACTGCGCCCAGCACTCAGCCTGGTGGCGGCTGAGCCCGTTATCAGTGGCGAAATGCTTGAGCTGTGCCTCTGGGCTGCCGATTACTATCAATGCCCTGAAGGCGAGGCGCTGCAGACAGCCCTGCCCGCCCTGTTGCGTCAGGGCGAAGCGGCTGAGCTGCGCAGCGAACCCTGCTGGCAACTGAGCCACGAAGGCAAGGGCCTACCCCCGGATGCGCTCAAGCGCGCGCCCAAACAGACGCAATTGCTGGCTACCCTGCAACAGCATGCCAAGCTCAGCCGCAGCGATATAAGCGCGCTAGATATTCCCGCCACCACCATCAAGGCACTGCTCGACAAGGGGCTGATCGAGCCTGCGGCAAGCGCAGGCAATAGCAGCAGACCGCAAACACTGCTGCGCCAGCAACATTTGCAACTTAACGATCAGCAGCAATCTGCTTTTGCGCAACTCAGCCTCGATCGCGGACAGGTGAGCCTGCTGGAAGGGGCTACCGGCAGCGGCAAAACTGAAATCTACCTGCAGGCTATTGCCCAGGTACTGGAGCGGGGGCGGCAGGCACTGATACTGGTTCCCGAAATCGGGCTGACCCCGCAGACCATTGCCCGCTTCCAACAGCGCTTTGCCGTACCCATTGTCGCCCTGCATTCAGGGTTGAATGACCGCGAGCGCCTGGAGGCCTGGCTGCAGGCAAAATCCGGCGGTGCGCGAATTCTGATAGGCACCCGCTCCGCTATATTCACCCCCATGCCGGAACTGGGCATTATTATTGTCGACGAAGAGCACGACAACTCTTTCAAACAGCACGACGGCTTTCGCTACTCCGCGCGCGACCTGGCGGTGGTGCGAGCCAACCGCTTGCAGATCCCACTGCTGCTGGGCAGTGCCACTCCTTCACTGGAAACACTGCACAATGCCCTCCAGGGCCGCTACCAGCACCTTCGCCTCAACGTTCGCGCCGGTAGCGCCAAGCCACCGGAAATCCAGTTGCTGGATATTCGCGGGCAGGGCCTGGAGGAAGGCTTTGCCGCAGAGACAAAAGCAGCCATTGCCGCCGAGATAGCAGCGGGAAATCAGGTATTGGTATTTTTAAATCGCCGCGGCTATGCCCCCACCCTGGAGTGCCAGGACTGCGGCTGGCTGGCGACCTGCCCCCATTGCGACCTGCGCATGACCGTACACCAGTCGCCGCGACACCTGCACTGCCATCACTGCGGCCACCAGCGCGCACTGCCGCGGCAGTGCCCCACCTGCAAAAGCAGTCGCCTGCAGCCCATAGGCCAGGGCACTGAGCGCAGTGAAAACGCGCTGGCGGAGTGGTTTCCTCACATCCGGGTAATACGTGTGGATCGCGACTCAACCCGCAACAAAAATGCTATGCAGAAAATCCTTGACGAGGTTCATCAGGGCGAGCCCTGTATTCTCGTGGGAACGCAAATGCTGGCCAAGGGACATCATTTTGCCGACGTAACCCTGGTTGTCATCATAGATGCAGACACGGGGCTGTTCAGCACGGATTTTCGCGGCCCGGAGCGCATGGGACAGCTCCTGTTGCAAGTCGCAGGGCGCGCCGGCCGCGCGGAAAAGCCCGGGCGAGTCATTCTGCAAAGCCTGCACTGCGACCATCCTCTGGTGCAAACACTAGTGCACAAGGACTACCACAGCTTTGCCGAATTGATTTTACAGGAGCGGCACATTACCCAACTGCCGCCCTATCGCTACCTGGCGTTGTTGCGCGCAGAGAGCAAGCGTCCGGAGATAGCCCTGGATTTTTTAAAAATGGCGAGGCAGGAAGCCCAGGCATTGATGGCTCCCCATCCACAGCTTCACTATCTCGGCCCGCTCCCGGCAATGATTGAAAGGCGCGGCGATCGCTTTCGCTATCAGCTGCAATTCAACAGCGCACAGCGCCGGCCTCTGCAGCAATTGCTGGCCCAACTGGCATTGACGCTGGAGGGGCACGCCCTCGGCAAGCGGGTGCGCTGGGCGATTGATGTGGATCCGTTAGAGATGTAACAGACACAGCCGTCAAAAAATGGCATTTTTCCCCAGGATGCCTAGATTTAGTGACTTCATTCACAGTTTACTATTACAATCGCGCCCTCATTGAAAAAGCCAGGGAACACATGAGCCAAGACTTCGCCAAACGCAACACTTCCGGCAATCGCCGCCACGCCAACACCAAGCCCCAGGCTCCCGCGTGGCTATGGTTTGTGCTGGGCGCGCTGTGCGGTGCGTTTGCAATGGCACTGTTTTATTGGAGCCACTCTGATGCTCCGCCGCCAGCCGCCGAGCCAGTTAAGCCCGCCAATGATGCAAAGGTACCCAAGCCGCGCTTTGATTTTTACAAGCTGCTGCAGGAGAGCGAGACCATAGTGCCCGCCACGGAGAAAACCCCCGAAGGTGAGAAAGCACCGGAGCAGATAGCACCCAATATGGAGTATGTGCTGCAGGTAGGCTCCTTTCCCAACCTGGCAGAGGCAGAGAAATGCCGCCTGCAATTGCAGCAGCTGAAACTGGATACCCATATAGAATCAGTGGAAATCCACAAGGGTGAAATCTGGCATCGCGTGATGGTCGGCCCCTTCGACTCCCAGGAAAAGCTCGCTTCCACCCGCTCGGTACTGGTCGCGAACCAATACAATGCCCTGGTACTGAAGCGCGCCAAGGCGCACTGATACAGCCCCGGACTTAAGTCTCATTGCGCAGCTTAAGTCCGCTGTTGGCCTCCCTCTCAATGCTTGAAAAACTCCACAATGCCCCCACCTACACCCAGGTGCAAGGTGATTATCACCCCCTATTCCAGCTTATTTTTAAGGATTTTCTGTGACTACTATTCTCTCTGTGCGCCGCGATGGCCAGGTGGTTATCGGCGGTGACGGCCAGGTTTCCCTCGGCAATACCATTATGAAGGGCAACGCCCGCAAGGTGCGCCGCCTCTATAAAAACCAGGTGATCGCCGGATTCGCCGGAGGCACAGCTGACGCATTTACATTATTCGAGCGCTTTGAAGCCAAGCTTGAAGCGCACAATGGCCAACTGGTGCGCGCCGCCGTGGAACTCGCTAAAGACTGGCGCACCGACCGCAGCCTGCGACGACTCGAAGCGCTGCTCGCCGTCGCCGATAAGGATGCCTCGCTGATTATTACCGGCAACGGTGATGTGATCCAGCCGGAAGACGACTTGATTGCCATAGGCTCCGGCGGTGCCTTCGCCCAATCTGCCGCGCGCGCGCTGTTGGAAAACACCAGCCTGGACGCCCGCAGCATTGTTGAAAAAGGTTTGACGATTGCAGGCGATATCTGTGTCTTCACCAATCAACAGCACACCATTGAAACCCTCGATTATTAATCTCCCTGGTAAGTTTTTTATGTCCACCATGACTCCGCACGAAATAGTGCATGAATTAGATAAACATATCATCGGGCAAAATGATGCCAAGCGCGCAGTGGCCATCGCCCTGCGCAATCGCTGGCGGCGCATGCAGCTGCCCGCCGAGATGCGCAGCGAAATCACACCCAAAAATATTCTTATGATTGGCCCAACAGGCGTAGGCAAAACAGAAATCGCCCGCCGTCTGGCGAAACTGGCACAGGCACCTTTCGTCAAAGTTGAAGCCACCAAATTTACCGAAGTCGGTTATGTGGGGCGCGATGTTGAGTCGATTATTCGCGACCTGGTCGATGTCGCCATCAAAATGCTGCGCGGACAGGCGGTTCACAATGTCCAGCACCGCGCTGCGGAGGCGGCTGAAGATCGCATACTCGACGTGCTCCTGCCTCAGGCCCGAGATCTCTCCAGCGAAGAGAGCAAGCACGAATCCAGCACGCGGCAGATTTTCCGCAAAAAATTGCGCGAAGGTGAACTGGATAACAAGGAAATCGAAATTGATATGGCCGCAACTCCCGTGGGAGTAGAAATCATGGCTCCTCCCGGCATGGAGGATATGACCAATCAATTGCAAAGCATGTTCTCATCGCTCGGCAACGGCAAGACCAAAAAAGTAAAAACCAGCGTTAAAAAAGCCTTTAAGCAATTGCAGGACGAAGAAGCGGCAAAGCTGGTCAATGAAGAGGACATCAAAGCCCAGGCCATAGAAGCTGTCGAGCAAAATGGTATTGTCTTTATCGACGAGATCGACAAGGTGGCGCGCCGCGGCCAGACCAGTGGCGCCGATGTCTCGCGCGAGGGAGTGCAGCGCGACCTGCTGCCATTGATCGAGGGCTGCACTGTATCCACCAAGCATGGCATGATTAAAACTGACCATATTTTGTTTATCACCTCAGGCGCATTTCACCTGAGCAAACCCTCGGATCTGATTCCCGAGCTGCAGGGCCGCCTGCCCATCAGGGTCGAATTGCAAGCGCTGACCCCCGATGACTTTGAACGCATACTCACAGAGCCCAAAGCTTCTTTGACCGAGCAGCAAATAGCGCTATTGAAAACCGAAAATATCGATATCCACTTCAGCAAAGAAGGTATTCGCCGTATCGCAGAGACAGCTTGGGAGGTCAACGAGCGCACTGAAAATATTGGCGCGCGGCGCTTGCACACCATTCTGGAACGACTGCTGGAAGACGTTTCATTCGATGCGGGAAACCACAGCCATCAGGTTGAAATCACTGCGGCTTATGTCGAGGAAAAACTTGGCGAGCTGGCCAAGAATGAAGACCTGAGCCGTTATATTCTCTGATAACAAGATGACTCGGATCTATTTTTGCGATACCCGCATCGTAAAAATAGATCCCGCAAGAGCCAGACCCCATGCAAAAAATACCCAGTAAAATCCAGTTACACAAACATTCCAGGCAGCTGGAGCTGCACTTTGGCAGCGAGCAATTTATTCTCGATGCAGAGTTCCTGCGCGTACACTCGCCCAGCGCTGAAGTGATGGGGCACGGTCCCAACCAGGCGGTGCTGCAATACGGAAAAAAAGACGTGGGGATTGGCAAGCTCGAGCGCGCTGGCAACTATGCCCTGAAGATTATTTTTGATGATGGCCACGATTCCGGTATTTTCACCTGGACCTATTTGTATGAGCTTTGCTCCACGCGCGAATCGCTTTGGCAAGAGTATTTGCAAGCCTTGCAGCACGCGGGAAAAACTCGCGAGAAGGATACGAGCATAGTTAAATTTGTTTAACCATGCTCATATCATTTGGCTGGCAGATTGGCTCGCACGGCGAGACCATCAGGCACCGCTGGGCAACAGCAGCAAAAGCGCCAGACCAAAAACAATGCGATAGATCGCAAACCAGGTAAACTTGTGGGTCTGGATATAGCGCAGCAACCATTTCACCGCAACAAATGCGGTAATGGTTGAGACCACAAAGCCAACCCCCAAATCAAACCAGTTCTCATGCACCCCCACACTGGTGGCTTGAATAGCCCCGTAAATTTCCTTGGCGCTGGCAGCGTACATGGTCGGTATACCCACCAGAAATGCAAATTCAGTCGCGGCTGCGCGGTTGCTGGTACCGGTCAGCATGGCTGCGAAAATGGTCGAGCCTGAGCGCGAGGTGCCGGGAAAGATACCGGCCACCGCCTGCGCCAGGCCGACCACTACGGCCACCGGCCAGGTAATAATGGAGCTATCGGCTTTTTTGGCGGCGAGCCACTCCGCTGCAAGCATCCAGAAGCCGCCAATAATCAATGCCCAGGCAATTGGAGTGATTTCTTTCGGCAATTTAAAACCCATCTTGGTTGCTATATACATAATCACCATGGTTACCAGAAATGCGACCGCCAATTTTGCAGCATAGTCTTTATTCTCAGGCAGGTGGATATTGACCAACAGCTGCCAGATGCGCTGCCAATAGATTACCGTCACCGCCAATATAGCCCCTGCCTGTATCACAATATTGAATACATCTGATCTATGGCCCAACCCCAACTTCTCGGCGATCAATAAATGTCCAGTGCTGGAAATCGGCAGGAACTCTGTGATACCTTCAATGATCCCCAAAAGAACAACTTGTAAAAAATTTTCCATTGTCAATTCCAATAAACCCAAAAAAAGACCCTAAAAAAATGGTCACTAAGAAAATAAAGCCCATCCAGGATAATAATGCTACCTGGCAGACCCGATGGCAAAATATAGGATTAAAAGTCTGCTAGAGTAAACCCTGACCAAGACAAATTCATTATCAGGGCCAGTCTGCCGCTGCTATACCGGCAAGCCGTATAACATTTTATATTTAATGAGGCTGTTATCATGCAAGCATTTAGCTGTATCAACACAATTCGCCGCATCCTCCTGGCCACACTCAATTTACTTCTGTTGTTGCCCGCTGCCTGCGCCCTTCTGCTGCTGAGTGCCTGCGCCAGCAATAACCATATCAGCCAGGATTTCAAACCCGGCACCGACTACAAACAATTGAAAACCTTCTCCTGGCACAATGTTGCTTCAGAAATACCGAATATCAATAATATTGCGATACAGCGCGCAGTTGAAGAAAACCTGAAACTGCAGGGCTTTCAATTAGTTCACAGCAATGCCGACTTTATCCTGGATATAAATATCATTGCCCAGCGCAGTACAGGAGGTTCCACCGGCCTGGGGCTCTCCATTGGCCTGCCCATAGGCAATCACGGCTCACTGGGTGTGGGCACCAGCAAATTGCTGGGGCGGGACGACAAGCAAGAAGGGATGATCATCATTGACATAACCACCCAGAAAGATAGCCAGGTGATATGGCGCGGAACAGCCGACGCAGTGCCTATGAATTATTTCCTGTTGCGCAATGAACCGCAATTAAATGCAATCCTGAAGCGCCTTATCGCACAATTTCCACCGCGCTAGTTCAGAGCCACATCCCAGCAGCAATAAAATCATTGCAGATAGCTCACTCCGCAACTCTGTTGGTTTTATTGCTGGCGAATGCGATTGACAATGGACGTCGTAGAGCAGTCCTTAACAAACTCCAGCACCTGCACACTCCCACCAGTGGCCTTGACAATATTGCCGCCCACCACCTGACTCTCGCTGTAATCGCCGCCTTTCACCAGAACATCTGGCCGGATATTGCGCAGCAGGCGCTCGGGCGTATCCTCGTCAAAACTCACCACCCAATCCACTGACTTCAAACCGGCGAGCACAGCCATGCGTTTATCCAGCGGGTTGATCGGGCGATCACGGCCTTTCAGCCGGCGCACAGAGGCATCGCTGTTGAGGGCCACAATCAAGCGGTCGCCCTGGCGACTGGCATTTTCCAGATAACTCACATGGCCCGCGTGCAAAATATCAAAACAGCCATTGGTAAACACTATGCGCTGGCCATTGATGCGCGCCGACTCCACGGCAACCAGCAGTTGCTCCTCAGTGACAATACCGCGCTCTGCGCCCTGCTCAATGCGAATGGCGTACTGCAGCTCTGCAGCACTGACGGTGGCCGCGCCCAGCTTGCCCACCACTATGCCCGCGGCAATATTGGCCAGCGCGACAGCTTCCGGCAGCGACTGTCCCGTGGCCAATGCCACCGCGAGCACCGCAATCACGGTATCGCCAGCACCAGTCACATCGTAGACTTCGCGCGCGCGCGCGGTGAGATGCATCTCCGGCAGGTTGGGACGCAGCAATGTCATGCCCATCTCGCCACGGGTAATCAGCAGGGCTCCCAGGGACAGGGACTCTATCAGCGCCATACCCTTGCTGACCATATCTTTTTCGCTATGGCAGCGGCCGACCACGGCTTCAAATTCAGTGATATTGGGGGTCAGTATGCCTGCGCCGCGATAGTGGGAATAATCCTCCCCCTTGGGATCGACCAGTACAGTAATATTCAATTGTTTTGCCAGGGCGATCAGTTTCTGGCAATCCTGCAGCGTGCCCTTGGCGTAATCAGACAGTATCAGTACATTGGAGTGATGCATGATTTCCATGGCATTGGCCATAATTTCGGTACTGTCTTCTGCGCAAAACTGTTCCTCAAAATCCATCCTCAACAGTTGCTGATGCCGGCTTAATACCCGCAGCTTGGTGATGGTTGGTTTATGAGTGGCCACCTGCAGTTGCGTTTTAATCCCGGCACTATGGATATAGGAAGAGAGAATGCTGCCAGCCTCATCATTGCCAATGGTGCCGGACAGCACCGCCGTAGCGCCCAGGGCGGCAATATTCAAGGCAACGTTGCCAGCCCCCCCCGGACGGTCTTCTGTGGCATTGACCTTGACCACAGGCACAGGCGCTTCTGGCGATATGCGATGACTTGAGCCCTGCCAATAGCGATCGAGCATCAGGTCGCCAATCACACAGACTTTGGCCAATTCAAACTGCGGTACAGTCAATAACATAAAAATCCTTAGGGCTATCCAGCGTCAGCAGGTCAGATCACACAGTGTCTGTGCTGTCTTTAAAATCGTTGGAGTGTAGTTTTGCATAAAGTCCGTTCAGTGCCAACAAGCTGGCATGGGTGCCCTGCTCGACAATTTTTCCAGCGTCCATGACCAAAATGCGGTCGGCATGCTCAATCGTTGACAACCGGTGGGCGATAACAAAAGTGGTGCGTCCCCGCATCACCTGATCCATGGCCGCCTGTATATAGCGTTCAGACTCATTATCCAGCGCCGAAGTTGCTTCATCCATGATCAAGATGGGCGCATTTTTCAAAATCGCACGAGCAATCGCCAGGCGCTGGCGCTGCCCCCCGGACAAGCGCGCGCCCGATTCGCCAATCTGGGTATTAAAGCCATCGGGCAGGCGCTCGATAAACTCCGAGGCATAGGCCAGATCCGCCGCCTGCTTGATTTGCTCAGGCGTAACCTTATGGATGCAGCCATAGGCAATATTCTCTGCGACGCTGCCCTCGAACAGGGTGACCTGCTGGTTGACAAAAGCCATCTGCGAACGCAGATCCTTCAGCGGGTAATCACTTAACACAACACCATCGAGCGCTATCTCACCGCTGGTGGGTTCATAAAAGCGCGGCAATAAATTGACCAGTGTCGATTTGCCACTGCCGGAGCGCCCCACCAGGGCAACGACTTCGCCGGAATTCACCTGCAAGCTGACATTATTCAGGGCCAAATCCTGCTGTCCCTCATAGGCAAAACTGACGTTATCGAAGCTCACCGCACCTGAGGCTCGCGCGAGACTCTGCCGGCCAGTGTCACGCTCCCCCGGCTCATCCAGCAACTGGAAAACGCTCTCAGCGGCAGCAACTCCCTTGAGAATCATAGGAGCCACTTCACCAAGGCGACGCATAGGTTGGATCATCGCCGCCACTGCGCCTATGTAAGCCACAAATTCCGCGGGCTCGCGCATCTTGGTTACACTCATCGCCACAAAAATCAATGCCGCCATAGCCACCGCCATCATGAGCTGGATCACCGGTGTATTAGCCGCCGAGGTAACCACCATTTTCATATTCTGCACATAATTCTTCCGGCTAACCGCCGCAAACCGTTGCTGTTCATACTCCTCGCCGCCAAAACTGCGCATCACTCGATAACCGTTGACCATTTCAGCGGAAACCTGTGTGATATCGCCGATGGTTGACTGCGCCTGGGAACTCAAGCGGCGCAGACGCTTGCCGACCACACTGACCAGCCAGCCAATAAGCGGGGCAATCAGCAAAAATATCATGGTGAGCTTCCAATCGCTGTACAGCAGATAGGCCAGCATGCCAACAACGGTTGCCCCTTCGCGCAAAGATATTTTTAATGCATCGGTCGCCGCCGCTGTAACACCATTGATGTTATAGGTGATCACGGAAATCAAATGACCGGAATTGCGTTTATCAAAAAGGCTGTTGGGCAAACAAGTGATATGATTGAAAACCTGCATGCGCAAAGTGTGAACAATACCGTTAGCCACTTTTGCCAGGTAATAACTGCCGAGAAATGCTCCCAGACTGCGTAAAATCGTTGTACCTATCACAGCCAGGGGGATCAGGTAGCGATCGACAGGATTGCTTTCTTCAATCACCCTCAGCAAATTCTTCAGGATATCCAGAAACATATAATTGGAAGCGGCGTAGAGGATAAAGCCAATAACCCCAATTAAAAAAGTCATTTTGTAAGGCTTTAGATAACCGAGTAATCGCCCATAGATTTTCCATGCCGATTGCGGCGCAGTGTTCGTGTTGTGACTGGCTGTGCTCATATTATTTCTTTGACCTTAACTGTGAAGCGCGAATAGAAGCAGCCGCAATACTTGCCGCAAGCAAACCTATGGGAATCCAGTAGAAAAACCACTTTGCCCCTATCTCCCAAAAAAAACAGCGGGAATCAAATAAACTGCAAATACAGCCATAACCCAACCATAAATACAGAGGCAAGAGGCGAGGATGACTCGGGATAGTTTTTACGACACAGGCAAGACTGATCAATGCCAGCAACAAACCAATCAGGCCCGTGCGATAAAAAGTATCCAGCCAGGCATTGTGGGCATGATTAAAAACCCGACCATCGGCAAAGATAATATTGCTGTTTTTTGTCATGCCCACACCGCCGGCAAGATTTTCAACACTGTGCTCAAGCACTTGCCGCCAGATAAACAGACGATCGTCGATAGCAACACTCCGCCCATCAAAACCGCTAAAGAGATGAGTGTAACCCAATAGCAGTGAAAGCGCAGGCAGGACAACCAGCAGAGGCAACAGCCAATTTTTTAGCGCTGGGCGTATGATAACCAGACCACAGAAGCTCATCAAAGCAAAGGCGACCAGCGCCGCGCGACTATATGAGGCCAGAAGCCCTATACAGGCAATGATCGCCAGCGCATAGAAACCGTAGATTCTTGTCAGTGTAGACGCCTGGAATGCTGTCACAATGGACAGCATAGCCACTACACCACACATTGCACCAATTTCGTTGGGATTCCTGAAGACATTCCAGCCATGCAAACGCAGATCCGCTGTTTGCACAAAGGCAAGGCCATAATAATAGAGCAGTGTCACAGCTATGATCAGAACACAGAGAATCAGAAACCTATCCATATATTTTTGCAAATCAAATTCGCGCCGGGTAAATAACCAGCTCAAACCACACAGCCATACCGCCAATATGCACCACTGCAAAATAAAAAAACCAATCGCCTGCGGCTGCCCGCTCCACAGGGAGCTGAGCGCCGAAAAACCAGCATAAAGTAAGGCACTACAACTTATCCAGCCACCATAAGCGATAAAATCCGGCTTGCGCGACACCAGCACCAGCAACATTGGCAGAAAGAAAGCCAGGGCATACACACCCTGCAGACCATCGCGCGAAGGCGCCCAGAGAAAGGCCGATACAAAAACCCACCAGCCTACAGCACTCCAGGAGAGCAGCTTTTGCTCGAAGCTATTCCCTTTATATAAATTGAATCTCATTCATTTATCCTTCACATATAATTCTGCCAGAGGCATTACTGGCTCAATACCAAAATCGCGCTTGTAAGTCTTGGCCGCGCGAGCCGCTATGGCAGGCAGCAAGCTTCTGTTTTGCTGAAATATCTCGCGCAGCGGCAGTTGCCAATAACTGCGCATAAAACGATAGTAATCGCGGTCAGAGAAACCCAGGCCGAGAGAGGAGAAATACAATCCGCTGAGATCTTTGACCAGCCAGCGACGCGGCACTTGCCGGCGTATCTGGGCGCGATGCAAATCCACCAGATAAAGGTTCGGCTCGACACCCTGGCTGCGCCAGCGCTTCATCGACTCCAGATCCAGCATAAAATGGCAGAGGTAAAAATCGCGATGGTTAATTCCACCAAGGTGCAATTCGCGAGCTATATCAGCCAGCTTGCGCACCAGCATGCTTTTTTCCGCGAGAGCAACCGGCTGCTGAAAATAGTGATCCAATTGCACCACACCGCTCAATTCGCGCGTGACAATAAAAGATTTTTTGAGTGCGGGGCTGGTCTTTTGTTCCCCATAGGCCACAGGCTCAAGACTGGGAATGGTCAATGCGCGCAATCTATTCAGTGCGAGCCACTCATTTTTTGCCCCCAGTACCGGCAGTCGCAACTGCAACAGGTTCTTGAAAATTTCTTGCCAGCCGACGCCTCGGTGCAGCTTGCGATAATAGCCTTTCCCCTCCAGTTCGAAACGCATTGTCTGACGGTCGGGCAATTCGCGTGCAACCGGGCCGGAAAGGGTTTGCACCCGCGCAAAAATATCGCGTCCCTGCCAGTTGGCAATCATCTCATCGCGCAAAATAATCTTATGGCTGGCGGTCTCGTCAATCCATTCGCTGGCAGGCACTTGCGTTTTATGCGATAACGACTCAATAACATCAAGGGCGCTGGCCTGCCGCGAAAACACATCCGCATTCAAGGCAAACTGCTGCGCAGGTGCCTGCCAGCGCAGGGGGTCGCCGGCCAGAACCTGCGCCAGAGCAGAGACAAATTGCTGCAGCGAATGGGGAGTCGTTACCACCGCCCCCATCTGCCACTCCCGCACATAGGGGGCAAAACCGCAGACATCGCTGGCAACCACAGGCTTGCCGGCCAGCATGGCTTCGAGTATGACGTTGCCGGCCAGCTCGCGATAGGCAGGGTGCAGGAGCACATCGGCGGCCTGCAGAATATCAGCGATATCTGTGCGACCGCCAAGAAAAACCACCTGTTCGGAAATACCCAGGCGCTGTGCCTGGGCAATATAGGGCTTGGCTTTATCAGCGCCGACCACTAACAGCAGCATAGGCTGCTGAAACTGTGCGCGAACCTCGGCAAATGCCGCAATACTGCGATCCAACCCCTTGGTCCTGAAACCAGACCCGAGGCACAATACTATTTTTGCCTGGGGATCAACGCCCAGCTCGCGGCGAATTTTACTGCGCGCCGCCAGCGCATCCCGACACTGGAATTGCGCCGGTAAAATCCCCGGTGGCAAGGGATGGAATCGCTCTGGAGGTGTACCGTAACAACGTGCAAAACTTTTTTGCTCGGCGGCAGTCAGGGATAGAATATGTGTTTTCGCGCTGGGACTGAATACAGCATTTTCATAATTCAAGTAAAGACGCGCGCGCGCGGTCAAACGATAAAAAATACTGCGCTCGGCATAGGCCTTCTGCGCAAAGCAGGAGTCGCCGGAAAAGTAGACATCGAGGCCCGGCATTTTATTGAAACCTATCACCATATCAAAATTATTGCGCGCAAACTGTTGCGAAAAATTTTCCGCAAAATGCTTTGCACTTCTGCGTGTGAACAGATCGCTAGATGAAATCAGCTGCACCTTAATTTTTTTAGGTTTTTCCCCGCTCCACTCGCCGCAGAAAATACTGACATCATGGCCGCGCGCCTGTGCCTCGCGCGCCATAGCCAGCATATCGCGCTGCAGTCCGCCATAGGGAAAATAGCGAAAGATAACAAATGCGAGCCTCACGCTTCACCTACAGTAACAGTGTCAGGCAGCAGACCTGCCAATGCAGTCAATACTTGCACCGGCAACAACTCCTGCATGCATTTGTGATGCAACTTTGGACATTCGCGTTCAAAACAGGGAGAGCAATCCACTTTATTGCTGACAATTCTTACCCGCTCAGCCAGCGGTGGCGTAAATGCGGGAGAGGTTGATCCATAGACAGCTATCAGAGGTTTTTGCAGGGCTGCGGCAATATGCATCAGACCCGAGTCATTGCTGATAACTGCATCGGCGCAGTGCATAAGCTCTATGGCTTCGCCGAGATCAGTCACACCGGCGAGACTGCGCGAGTGCTGGCGCTCGCTCTCGGGCAACTGGCTGCGAATAGCCTCCACCACAGTTTGATCTTTTGCCGAACCCATCAGCCATAACTGCCAGCCTGCGCGAATTTTTTCCGCCGCCACCTGCGCATAATATTTTTCCGGCCAGCGCTTGGAGGGGCCGTACTCTGCACCGGGGCAGAGAATCAGCAGCGGGCGAGAGAGATTCAGCGAGAATTTATCCAGCAGCGCTGCCCGCTTTGTTTTATCGACAAGTAATTGCGGATAGGGAAAGGCCTCGGGCAATTCGGTATTCGCGGGAAATGCCAGCGCCATATAGCGCTGCACCATTAAAGGATAGCGCTGCTTATCCAGCACGCGCAGATCATTCAGCAGGCCATAGCGCATTTCACCGCGCCAGCCAGTGCGCAGTGGAATACCGGCAAAAAAGGGAATGAACGCTGACTTCAATGAATTGGGCAGCAGAATGGCCTGCTGGTAACCTTTATCGGCAAGGGACTTTCCCAGCTGGTAACGCGCCTTAAGATTCAGCACACCGTGCCCCAGCGGCATTTCTATAACCGCATTCACTTCCGGCATATGATCCAGCAGCTGGCGGGTCCAGCCTGAGGCGAGCACATCGATAACAACCTGGGGGTTGCGCAGCTTGAGGATTTTAAAAAAAGATTGCGCCATCATCATGTCGCCGATCCAGGCTGGGCCGACAACTAAAATTTTCTTGATCTGTTTAAGCTCGACTGGGAATTCCATTATCGGCATAGGCTATCTGATATGCAGAGGAAAAAAATAACAGCGAGGCCTTTTCGCAGCGGAATCAGCCCCCTGTTTGTCACACAATTACTTGGCAACCGGCGCCAACCACTCACCGTGCTCTGCCAATTCACCGCGCACTGCTTTGAAATACAAATCCTGCAGTTTGGTCGTCACAGGACCGCGGCGACCCGCACCGATTTGACGGCCATCGAGTTCGCGAATCGGCAATACCTCTGCCGCTGTGCCGGTAAAGAAAGCTTCATCGGCCACATAGACTTCGTCGCGAGTGAGGCGCTTCTCGCGAATGGTGTAACCGCAGTCAGCAGCCAACTGGAAGATACTGTTGCGGGTGATACCGTCGAGGCAGGAAGTCAGCTCAGGGGTATAGATAATGCCATCGCGCACCAGGAAGAAGTTCTCGCCGCTACCCTCGGCAACATAGCCTTCATTGTCCAACAGCAGGGCCTCTTCACAACCACAGTCCAAGGCCTCCTGCAGCGCCAGCAGGGAGTTGATGTAATGGCCGTTCGCCTTGGCTTTGCACATGGAGATATTCACGTGGTGGCGAGTGTAGCTGGAAGTGCGCACCTTGATACCCAGATCGCGCGCTTCCGGCGACATATAGGACGGCCAGTTCCAGGCCGCGACCATGACATGTGCTTTCAGGTTGTCTGCGCGCAGACCCATTCCCTCTGAACCGTAAAAGGCCATGGGACGCAGGTAGGCTTCAGTCAATTTATTTTCGCGCACCACTTGCTTTTGCGCTTCGTTGATCTGCTCTTTGGTGAAAGGCAGTTTCATCCGCATAATATGTGCGGAGCGAAATAAGCGATCAGTGTGCTCTTGCAAACGGAAAATACTGGTGCCCTGCGAGGGGCTGTTGTAAGCGCGCACGCCCTCAAACACGCCCATACCATAGTGCAAGGTGTGGGTTAATACGTGAACCTTGGCATCGCGCCAGGGAATCAGTTCACCGTCCAGCCAAATTACGCCATCGCGGTCAGCAAATGACATAGCCAACTCCTAAAAATATTTTTTGTGATAGTTAAAGCCGCTGCAGCGGCAGCGGCTTGGAATTTTGTCTCGCTCCATCATTGAGACGGGGGAGTCGCATCATAGTCAATAAGGGTGTGCCACAGGTGGGTTACCTGGCCGCGCTCAAGGACAAAATGAGTATCGCCCGTCAAAACCGCCTCCTGCTGCTGCAGGGCGAGGCGGTGCCCGGTAGATCGGTAAGCTTTGTAAGCGGCGATCAGTTGGGCTACAGAGTCGGCGTCGAGTAGGCCTGCCTCTTCCAGAGATCCAAGTATGCGAATGTTATCCGTGTATTGGACAATGCTGGGCGCTTGATAAGCCCAAGCCAAGGCCGCGTATTGAACCATAAATTCAATATCCACGATACCTCCCAGGTCCTGTTTCAAATTAAATAATGCTATTGGCGGCGGGGTATTGGGCAAAGACGGCGAGCTGCGCGATTTTGTGGCACTGCCGAGCTGTTCGCGCATTTTGCGGCGCATATCGCTGACATCCTTGCGCAACTGATCGGGATCGCGCTGCAACTGCAAAATGGCCTGCCGCACCTGGACAAACGCCTCGGCCAGCTCGCCATTGCCGGCCACCACCCGCGCGCGCACCAGAGCCTGGTGCTCCCAGGTCCAGGCCTCATTGCGCTGGTATTGCTCGAAGGCGTCCAGGGAAGTCACCAGCATCCCGGAGTTACCCGAGGGACGCAGGCGCATATCCACCTCATACAACTTGCCCGACTGGGTCTGGGTATTGAGCACATGGATAATGCGCTGGCCGAGGCGGGTGTAGAAGGTGAGATTGTCCAGCGGCTTGAGGCCATCTGTCTGCGCCGAAGTATCGGCGTTATGGATAAATACCAGATCCAAGTCGGAGCCGTGCCCCAGCTCAATGCCACCGAGCTTGCCGTAACCAACAATAATAAAATCCGGGGCGCTGGCCGCCGTGCCATCGGCATGGGTCGGCCGGCCGTGGCGTTCGATCATGTACTCCCAGCCCAATTGCAGCACATGCTCAAGGATCACCTCGGCAATAAAGGTCAGATAGTCGCTGACCTTCATCAGCGGCAGCGTGCCCGATACCTCGCTGGCAGCCACGCGCAAGGCGTGGGCGGAGCGGAAATAGCGCAGCACCTCCATATGCCCTTCCAGATCATCCCAGGAAAGACGCAGCACTTCGCGGCGCAGTTCGTCGCGCAACAAGTCCTTATCAGGCGGTGCATAGAGGCTCTCTGGCGTCAACAGCTCGTCCAGCAGCGCCGGGTAGTGGGCGAGCTGGTCGGCGATCCAGGGGCTGGCGGCGCAGAGCGTAACCAACTGCTGCAAGGCGGTGGGGTTTTCCACCAGCAGTACCAGATAGGCGCTGCGGCGGGCAATGGACTCTATCAGAGGTAAGATGCGGCGCAGGGTTTCCACCGGGGAAACCGTCAGCTCCGCGCGCTGGTGCTTTTCTGTCATCACCCACAGCAGCCGTGGAATAAAGGCATCCAGACGAGTGCGGCTGCTGGCCTGCATGCTGACCACGGCGCGCCCCTCGCGGACATGCTGCAGCAGCTTTAGCAGCTCCTCGGGATTATCCAGCGGCTGGCCTTCAAACATCTGCTGCAGCTGATCGCTGCCCAGGGAGGTAAAATGCGAACTCGCCTCCCACACCCCCTGCCAGTAGGCAATGACCTTGTTATTGCTATCCTGCTTGTTTTCTGGATCGGCAATCACCGCTTTGAATTCAAAATTGACCCGCTGGCGGTGGCCGTTCAATACCGCCAGGAACGCCTCCCAAGAGGTGTAGCCCATAGCCCAGGCCAAGCGCAGCTGACCGAGTTCATCGGTCGGCAAGGCCTGGGTCTGGCGATCCTGGTAGCCCTGAATGGCGTGCTCGACATTGCGCAAAAACTCGTAAGCTTCACTCAAGGCCGCACCTGAACCCTGCGGCAGATAGCCCTCCTGCTCAAGAAACGGCAGCAGCGTCATCACCTGGCGCTTGCGCAGGCGCGCATCGCGACCACCGCGAATCAGTTGGAATACCTGCACCACAAATTCCACTTCGCGAATGCCGCCCTCGCCCAGCTTTACATCCAGGTTCATACCCTTGCGCTGCACCTGGCGGGCGATAAGCCCTTTCATATCGCGCAGGGATTCAATTACGCTGAAATCTATATATTGGCGATAGGTAAACGGCTGCAACATGGTGCGCAGATAGGCGCGCTCGCGCGCAATATAGGCCTGGTTATCCCACAGATGCCTGCCGGAGGCAGCGGCCACCGTGCGCGCCTTGATCATGGCGTAGCGCTCCCAGTCGCGCCCCTGGGTCTGGTAATAGTCCTCCATCCCGGCAAAATTCTGCACCAGGGCACCGCTCTGGCCGTGGGGGCGCAAACGCATATCCACACGAAAGACAAAGCCATCGGCAGTCTGGGTATCCAGGCTTTTGATCAGCTTCTGGCCAAGCTTGGTAAAAAACTCCTGGTTGCTGATAGCGCGGCTGTCATGCTGGGTAGTACCGGCCTCTGGGTAGGTAAATATCAGATCTATATCGGAAGAGACGTTCAGTTCGCGCGCCCCCAGCTTGCCCATGCCCAGTACCAGCAGGGGCTGCGGGAAACCTGACTCATTGCCCATGGGCACACCGTACAGCTTTTCCAATTCGCCGTAGTGGTAGTCGGCGCTGAACTGGATAGCGGCATCGGCAAAACGCGACAGCTCAGCGGTGGTTTGCAGCATGCTGGTAACCCGGTTGAGGTCGCGCCAGATAATCCGGATCATGGCTTTGTTGCGGTATTGGCGCAGGGCCTTATCCAGTTCGCCATCATTTTTACAGGCGCCGAGCGCTGCAGAAAAAGCCTCCAGATCGGCATCATCCAGCGGCCGGAAAAGTGCACCGCTCTGCACCAGCTCCACTAAAAAGCCGGGATTGATCGCACAGGTCTTGGCAATAAATTCACTGGAGGCAAAGGCGCGAGTCAACTGCGCATTAAATGTTGAGGAATCCAGATGCAAGGCGGCAAGGCTGAAAAGTTCCGGCAATTGCTGATCCTGACGCCTGCTTTCAAACTGCTGCCAGGCGCTATCAACAGAGGCATGCAAGACTTCGGGAATAGGGGTCAAATCCAACATAGACAATCAATCCACTAAGAACAAGCACTTACTATAAGCTAAAAACCCCGGCGATAAAGTGAAAACAGTGACTGAACAAAAACTGACCTGCCATATTGGCACAAAATTGATCAACCTTGAGACAGGCGAAACGTAAGGTGCTATATTCCCCGCCCCATGCCCCAGGCAAGCTGGCACAATTCAAATGCCAAGGTTTAACGCGCATTGATTTTGACCCGTAATCGCTGCTGATGTGACATTTCTATTCGATTTTACTCATTCACAAACAGGATCCATGTGCGATGAAGTTTGACGTCCCTCCCAGTATCGACGATTACCTGACCCAGGCAAAAAATTTACTCGCCCAGAATCCCTTGATGCAAGGTGTGAGTGAAATAGAGCAATTGCGGCAGGAAACCCGTATTTACCAATTGGCGATGGAACTGCAACATAAAGAGTTGACCTCCTGCTCGCGCTTTTTGAATACCTCCCAGGCTATTGCCAAACTGGGCAGCGTGGAAATGGATGTGAATACCAAAACCATGCGCTGGAGCCCTGAAACCTACCGCATCCACGACACAACCCCGGAAGAATATACGCCGACACTCGACAACAACCTCGATTACTATCCGCCTGACTCCCGGCAGAAAATCACTGCAGCCATCCAGCAGGCGGCCATCGACGGAAAGGTTTTCGATATAGAAGTACAAAAATACACAGTGAAAGGGCGCAAAATTGATTTGCGCACCACCTTTACCTCAGCCATCGCCGAGGGCGACACGGTGGTGTGGACCGGCATCTACCAGGACATCACCGAACGCAAGCTGGCTGAGCGCCGCCAGCAACATCAAAATCGCGTGCTGGGCATGCTGATAGCACAGGCACCCCTGGAACAGATTCTCGATACCATCGCGCGCGATATAGAGCACATGTATCCCGACATGCTCTGCAGCATCAGGATGCTGGATAGCGATGGGAAATACCTGCGACTGGTTACGGGGCCCAGCCTGCCCAAGTTCTTTACCCAGATGATCGACTGTATTGATATGGAGCCTCACACATCCTGCCCTTATCTCGAACAGCGCACCATCATTGAAGATATTGAAACCAATGAAATATGGGTGAATTATCGCGAGGTGGCCAAGCAGGCTGACCTGCGGGCCTGCTGGTCGGAACCCATACGCTCACAGCAGGGCAAAATCCTCGGCCTGTTCAGCCTCTATTACCGCACACCACGAGTGCCGACACCCGTCGAGATTGAATTACTGGAAAGTGAAGCTCGCCTCTCGGCCCTCGCGATTGAAAAAATCAACGCAGAACTGCGCCTGAAAATGGCAGCCAGCGTATTCACTCATGCCCGCGAAGGTATTCTTATCAGCGACCCCGAGGGCACTATAGTTGAGGTCAACGAGACCTTTAGCGATATTACCGGCTACAGCCGCAATGAAGTCATAGGCAAGACGCCGCGCATACTGCAATCGGGTCGCCACTCTCCGGAATTTTATACCCGCATGTGGTGCGACCTGATCGTCAAAGGCTACTGGAGTGGAGAAATCTGGAACAAGCGCAAAAATGGCGAGATTTATGCGGAACTCATGACCATCAGTGCGGTGCGCGACAACTGCGGCAAAACCCAGAATTACGTGAATATCTTCAGTGATATTACGCCGTTCAAAAATCATCAGCGCCAGCTCGAATACATAGCCCACTACGATGCCCTGACCAACCTGCCCAATCGCGTACTGCTGGCCGATCGCCTCAAACAAGCTATCAGCAAAAGCCATCAGGACGGCTGGTCGCTGGCCGTGCTCTATATAGATCTGGATGGTTTCAAAAAAGTAAATGATCAGTACGGCCATGAGGTTGGCGATCAATTGTTGGTGGCAGTATCCCAGCAAATGAATGCCGCGCTGCGCGAGGGCGATACTCTGGCACGCATCGGTGGCGATGAATTTATTGTGATACTGACCGAGCTGGAGCAACCGCAGGATTACCAGCCCATTATTGCTCGCCTGCTGCAGGCTGCTGCGCGGCCAGTGATGGTCAACGAGCTGATGTTGCGGGTATCGGCCAGTATGGGAGCAACCCTCTATCCACAGGATAATGTCGATGCCGAACAACTGGTTCGTCACGCCGACCAGGCCATGTATATCGCCAAGCAGGCCGGCAAGAATGCCTGCCATTTATTTGATGTGGAACGCGATGTAGCGGTGAAAAATTATCGCGATAACCTCGCCCTGATTCGCAAAGGATTTGATGAAAATCAATTTGTACTTTTCTATCAACCCAAGGTCAATATGAGAAGCGGCAAAGTCATAGGTGCCGAGGCCCTGATTCGCTGGAATCACCCCGAATACGGCCTGTTGCCGCCTTCAACATTTTTACCCATTATTGAAAATCATCCGCTCAGCCTGGAAATGGGAGAGTGGGTCATTGATAGCGCACTGCGGCAAATTCGCGAATGGCGCAACCTCGACCTGGAAATCCCAATCAGCGTCAACATAGGCGCCCTGCAGTTGCAGCATCGCGATTTTTCGACGCGCCTGTTCTCGCAACTTGCCCTGCATCCCGAAGTGCAATTGGGATCACTGGAGCTGGAGATACTGGAAACCAGCGCACTGGCCAATATTGCCGAAATTGCCGAACACATGCGCGCCTGCCACGAGATGGGAGTCAGTTTTGCTGT
This sequence comes from Cellvibrio sp., assembly GCA_035565295.1. Classification (GTDB taxonomy): domain Bacteria; phylum Pseudomonadota; class Gammaproteobacteria; order Pseudomonadales; family Cellvibrionaceae; genus Cellvibrio. The sequence continues at coordinate 35,985 of DATMSP010000048.1, forward strand.
AGACGATTTCGGTACGGGCTATTCGTCGCTAACCTATCTGCGCAGATTGCCTGCCGGCTTCCTGAAAATCGATCAGAGCTTTGTCCGCGATATGCTCGAAGACCCCGACGATCTCGCCATAGTCAAAGGCATCATCAGCCTGGCAAAGGCCTTTCACCGCAAGGTCATCGCCGAGGGCATAGAGACTGTAGCCCACGGCGAAATGCTGCTGCACCTCGGCTGCGAGTTGGGGCAGGGATTTGGCATAGCCCGCCCCATGCCTGCCGCCGACCTGCCGCGCTGGGCAAAAACCTGGCGCCCCGACAGCGCCTGGACTGCGCATCGCGATAATTTTTCGCAAGGGAAGGTTGTTGAGTTCAACAAGTTTGTTAAAGACCTCTAACATTATTTACAGAGAGGGGTTAATGCGCAAGGCAACATCAACCGCCAGTCAAAGCACGCATTAGGTGACAAGATACAACGCTCGCCCGCCTTTTATTAGGATATCTACCACCTCAAAACCAGCGCGCTGCAAACTTGAACGCTGCTCAGTCAAACTCATATAAAGCTGATCGTTCTTCATCCCCCCTTCTCCGGCATAATGGTCGCAAATTAAATAAACACCGCGACCTTTCATCAAGGCGGCAACCTGGCTATGAAATGCTTCCGCATAGCTTTTATGCCTTAACTCATGAACAGCTTGATTAGTCACTACAGCATCAAATTTTTCAAAACCCGCTGCCCAATCTGACTCCTTGAAACTACGCTCAATGAAATCAACACGGTTAATGACCCCTGACAATCTTTTGCGGGCAAGCTCGTGCATTGCTGACGAAAAATCCAGTAGAACCATGGATGCCGCTGGCAATTGCGACAAAACACGCTCTGCCAAAAAGCCAGGACCAGAACCCAACTCGAGGATTCTTAAGTTTGGCCGGCCAAGATTTATAAGCTGGGCAATAAAAGCGTTAAAGAAATCCTCGCGAAATGGACGCTGCATCGCAGTTCTCTCCCATTCCAATGCATCACTCATAAGCCGAAGATCTATTGGGCTTGGAACATCGATTTGACTCATTATTGATTCCCAAAACCAAACTGAAACCGGGCGATGAATGGCTTAAGCAAGATAAAGGAGAGGGAACCTATAGCTAGCACAATAAGGCTATTTGATTACTATAGGTTCCAAAACAGGTCCACTTTAATCAAGTCTCACAATTTTAATTCCCGCAATACTCGCCTTATTCACCGCCCCACTGGCACCCCCAGTGGGGCGGTAAGTGCTGTTGGCCTGCAGATAGCTCATATTGAAGTAATCGCCAAATACCAACTGGTAGCGCCCTTTATCAACGTCCACTTTGAATTCTGTAGAAGTATTTAAAGGATAGCGATTATCCCGGTCCTGGACGTTGGGCATTTGCACTACACCCTGCCGCACCAGTTCGCCCTTGGCATTCAATAGGCTCAAAGTCTTAACGGCATTGGTCACACCCGAGTCAATCGTGTGCTGGCGATTGTTATAGACCACCTGGATTGCATAGGTGCCTTTGGCTTTGAAGGTGATTTTGTTGAACTGCAGACTGTCGCCCTGTGCGCCCCACTCATGCAATACCGCTTCAGCAAAGTGTTCGTTGTCGAGCAGCGGCTTGATATTGCTGGCCACGCGCTTATCGGTCACCTTGATAAACTGCTGCGCACTGCCATCGAGGCACACAGGTTCAGAGTGATGGGATTTATTGCCGCTGCTGAGGTATTCACTCTCTACTGTATAGCAACTGCGCAGCTCGGGATCGAGAGACTCATCATCAACCCAACTCAGGGTTTTGATATGGCTTGCTTTCAGCTTGCCATTTTTATAAATGTTGTAAACGAGATTTTCCGCGGGCTGATTGACGGCATTGCTAAATTCAACCAGGGTTTCCCCGCGCTTGCTCTTCAGTGTTACTGCAATGGGTGCTTCCGGTGAAAATACCTTGGCATCCGTGTGGCTCAGCGGATTGACATTTTCCGCGGAAGTGATGCTCTGCGCGCTGCTGCTCAGTTCGCCAAAGCTTACCCTGATAATATTATTGGCCGCCGTCAGCTGCTCTTGCGCAATCACACCCGACACAGGCTTATTGTTTAAAGTGACTGAGGCAAGGCTGTAAACACCATCCCTATTGACCGCCGCAGGCAGGTTCAATTGAACGGAGATAGTGTGATTTTTATATTTCAAGTTGTCCAGGCTTGCCTGTTTGCCACCGCCGAGCAGCGCGAGGGTTTTGTTTGTTAAGAAGGGTTTTACCACCAGACCATCGGTCTGGTATTGCACACCAAAGACTGTGCCTATGGCCATGCCCGCATAAGCCCCCACTGACCACAATTGACGGCGCGAATTAATTTCCGGGCCATCATCATAGAAAGGCTTGCCGGTCAGCCACTCCAGGTTTTCCATATTCGACAGGTTCAGCGCAGAGCCGCGCACCAGGGATTGCAGCGCATTGTCAGCCGCTGTGTAGTTGCCCACCTGCACCGCCGCCTTCAGCGCATAGGCGGTGACAAACGGCCACATGGAGCGATTGTGATAGACAAAAATATTGGGCTGCTGCGGATAGTAGACAGGAACGCCCAGCGGTGTATTGGGATAGCTGGCAATAATTTTTTGCCCCTGGCTTTCGCTCGCCACGCCGACAATAATAGCCAGGGCATTGCCCAGCATATCGTATTTAAATAGCGCGGCTGGATCTTCGCCGGACACCGTCATGGTGGAATAAAGTCCAGCTTGTTTCTGCCAGAAAGTGTCATTGATTTTTTGCTTCAAACTTGCGGCCCACTGCTGGTATTTTTCCGCCTGGGGTTTATCGCCTTTCTCCAGGGCCAAATCAGCAGCCAATTGCAGTGTGGCAAAATGCAACAGGTTGGTGGACAGGGCCTTGCTCTCCGACATGCGGCTGAGATTATTAACGATCCAGGGGGCATAGGTCTGGGTCCGCCAATCGAGATAGGAGTGCTCGCCGCCATATAAGCCTGTGCGCTCATCAAACGCCGCCGCGCGATCTGCGGCAATGGTGCCGCGCAAGGCGGCATAGGCTTTCACTGCAAAGGCCTCGCGCGCTGCGCCATGTAAACTTTGCAGCACGCTCTTTGCCGCCAGCGTCCAGGTCACGCGATCGGTACTCACTGGCCAGCTACCGCCCGAGCCTGTATCCTGAACAATTTGCAGGGAGTCGGCGGGAATATCCGCAGGAATTTTTACTCCCTCGCGAAAACCACTCACTTTAAACAACAGCGAATTGACCACGCGCTGCGGGTCCAAATGCGCCAGGCCCAAATTGGCCGCATAGGATAGATCGCGGGTCCAGACATAATTCCATTTTTCACCCGTTTCAAAACAGTCACAGGGAATGGCTTCGCCATTGTTATAATTGTAATCGCGGATGGCTTTGACGCTATCCTGCTTCATATCGTCTATTGCCAGACTGAAGAGTGCATCAAACAGCGGGCTGTTGCTATAGATTTTCGGTGCAAACTGAGCCTCATTGATCACGCGAATTTTTTCTTTATTATCACGCTGCTGCTGAGTAGAGGTAAGCGTAAAGCTCCGCGATTTATCCTTGAAAATTTTGAACGATACACTGACCTGCTCAGTTTTGCCATCTTGCTCCAATGGGTTTGCGGCAAAGGAATAAGTAGGCGTACTGGCCTGAGCACTGAACGCGGTGGAGAAAACCGTGCTGGCAATGGTCAGGGATAATAAGGATTTTAGATAGCTCATACACTTTATACTCTTATCATTAATGTTATTAGCACTGCAGTATGAACTAATCTAGCACAGGTTGACTGCATTTATCCGCTGGACCTACCGGCCTTATGACCCGGCAGGGATTGCCGACCGCCACAACGCCCTCGGGAATATCCTTGGTCACAACACTGCCAGCCCCGATAACCGATCCCTTGCCGATGGTGACGCCGGCCAAAATAATTGCACCGCCGCCGACCCAGCAGTCATCGCCAATAACAATGGGGGCAGAAAATTCTTTTCCACTCGCGCGCTCGGCAGGGTCGCTGGGATGGGTGGTTCCATAGAGCTGCACCGCGGGTCCAAAGAGAACCCTATCGCCTATGCGAACTTCACCCACATCCAATATGACGCAATTGTGGTTTGCATAAAATTTTTCGCCGAGGAAAATATTGTAGCCATAATCACAGAAAAAATTGGGCTCTATATAAGCGCTGGACACCTGCCCAAACAGTTCCTGATAGATAGGTTTACGCAGGCTGTGCTGTTCTGCGCGCAGTGAATTCATTTTTTCGCAGAGCCGTTTTGCACGTTTGCGCGCGGCGACCAGTGTCGATGTATAGGGGTCCAATTCGGTAAATTTATTCATTATCATGCTCCTCGATAATAGCGTCTTCTCAGCCTGGGGAGAGGGATAATAGCACGAACAAAAAAAGCGGCTGCAATACAGCCGCTTTTTTCTTTTACAAGGATAACTTAAACGCCTAAGTAATCAATCCGCTCTTCCAGGGTCCCTCTGTTACAGGCGCTCCAAGCAAACGTGCAATATCGCCAAACAATTTATGCGTGCCGCTGCCCCTGACTGAGCCGCAATCGATGACCCGCCCCAATGACAATCCGCCACCTGTGCCGCCCGCGAGAACAATCGAGCCCTTGGATAAATCGTGGCCAGCCCCATCGCCCTCATCGGAGATGGTAACCACCAGGGTTTCATCGAGAATTCCTCTGGCTTTCAGTTGTTGCAGGGTATAGGCCAGCAGCGAATTGTGCCAGCGCACCTGGGCGTGGGCCTGCGGCCAGGTGACCTCATGGGAGGCGCCGTGACTGGCGTGCTCATTGTTCCAGCGATTATGGTTTGCCGTTCCCAGGCCGCGGGCCTTGGCCAGGTTCACCATATCCCAGCACTCATCAAAACTGTAATTAATAAAGCCACCATTTTCATCGCCAGCCCCCAATTGTAAACTGGCAACCCGGTGTATGCCATTGGCAAACGCCGCCACTATATTGTTGATCTGCGCCTTGCAGAGCGCGGGGTACTGCGAGAACAATTCAATTCGGTTACTCTTCTGATCAATTTTTTCGGTATCGCCAATGGTCTCCTTTTGCGAAAAATCGAAGTCGACAATCTTCGTCCCCTCTTGCTGTTTGTCTTTGAGGTTTGCCAGGGCGGCCTTGTGCTGCTCAAGCTTGGCTCTGCGCTCAGCAGTCAGGGTAGCAGAGCTAAAAGAATTGAGATCGGCCAGTGCCGCCGCATATATTTTTGCCTGCAAAGGGTCAACCGGTGCCGTGCTAACCCGAGTTTCCAGCTTAGTGGCTACATCAAAGGGATTCTGATTGGGCGTAGGCCGACTCTCATTACCGACATTGCGCGGCTTGGAGAGCTTCATAATATTGTTATCACCCGTGCGTACACCAAGACTTAACACGCCCTGGCCTCCCAGTTTTTCAGCAATCAAATGGTCAACACTCGGAAGCTCGGTACTGCAAAAGCGATTGCCAGTCAGGCAGCCTTTCATAGGTTCCTTGTGGCCACCGCCATCGCCGCCGCCATCGGGAACTTCTATATCAATATAAATATTCTTGAACACAATAATGTTGCTATGCCAGGGCTGCAGCGGCCCCAGGGCAAAGCTCAACTCATCGCTGCTGGCGATGGCGCCCGTGCCCTGCGCGGGATTCCAACTGCCTGGCTGCACGCCATTGGGATGATAGAAAAAGAGTACATTTTTATATCCTGCTCCAGCAGCCAAGGCATTCTGTCCCAGCATCTGGCTGACAAAGGGAAGCATGGCTCCGGCAACAGCCATCTCTTTTAAAAATTGCCGACGGGAAAAATCATGAGGCATTTTCATTTTATTGTGGCTCCCCTTATTGTTGACGACGCAGGACAAAGCTGGGATTGGTGGCAAGGTCAACCAGCATTTTTTTCATGCCGCCGCCCTCGCGCAGATTCGCGCTGTAGACCGGAATAATTTTTTCATCCGCCACGCCCTCATTGCGACCGGTGACGTAGCGATAAAATTGCCGCGAATAACAGGCTGCACCCTGACCGCTGTTGGCAATCAAATTGGCAAGTTGGGGCACCGTCTGGTAGGGCACTGCCGCACTATTGGGATCTAGCTTAGTCTCGGGCGAATTCAAGCTTTTGATAGAACCGCTGGCATCAATGGCTTTCTGCACACCATTGCCCAGAGTTTCCGTAGTGCGGAACAATGCGTTGCTGGCAAAACTTTCAAAGCCGAAACCGACACCGTCGATATACTGATGGCAACCCTGGCAACCGGGATCGCTGGTGTGCCTGGCATTGGCATCGCGGTTGCTGTCGGAGGGGTCTTTCTCAATTGCCAGTGCAGCTTTTTGCGGCGGAGGCAATTCCTGACACATCAGCACATCGCGCACAAAAGTGCCGCGCTTGATCGGCGAGGGATTGTCATTGCCGATAATGCGCGAAGCCAGGAAACTGCCGTGGCCGAGCAGCCCGGCGCCGCGACGCGGATCGCTATCGGCAAAGGTAGCTTTCTCCCAACCGCCAACCACGGAACTGGTTTTATAGTACAGAGCCAATTCCGTATTGGCATAGGTGTAAGTGGCAGTCAGCAGCGTCTTGTAGGGCAGATCTGCTTTAATAGTTTCCACCACAAAGCGAATGGTCTCCTCATCAAATGCTTGCGCCAGGCTCGGACTGGAGATAGCACCATAACTGTATTTATTGTTGATCAGCCAGCCCTGGGCAAAACGGCGCAAGCCGCGCTCGGCGCGCACGTCAGCCAGCATACGTGTTACCTGCCCGGCAATATCCAGATTTGCTCCCGCCGCCGCACTCAGTAACTCATCATCCGGCGCGCTGGCCCACAGGCTATAGGACAGCAGACTGGCAATTTCGTAAGGGGTTAGGCGATATAAGCCGGTTGCGGGCTCCAACACGCCCATTTCCGAGCGATATAGAAAATGGGGAGATATCAACAGCCCCTGCAGCACCGCCCTGCCCGCGTCGCCAGGATCGTATAAATCCAGATAGCGACTGACCTCAGCCGAAGTCAGAGGGCGACGGAAAATTTTCTTGCCCAGCGAATTTATCACACAGACTGTATCGCTATTGCAACTGCCCGCCAGCGCAAAGAAATTCTTTGCCGCGAGAATTTTTTCCGCGATTGCCACCGCCGCCATTTGATAGCCAAGGGTGCGATCATAGTCAAGACTCAGGAAGGAGGCCGTTTTAAAATTCCTGATACTGGTTTCGGCTGAGACTGTCGCCAATGCAGTAGCATCAAAGCTAACGCCTGTCTCTTTAAAAATATCATTCACGCTGTTGAGATATTCCTCTTTTGTCAGCAGGCGATAATTTTGTGTATCCAGGCTGTCATTGGCATTGCAGCCAGTGCCCGTACAAGTATCGGGCGCAAGCCACTGGTTCGCCATAATCATGCTGGCGAGATCATAGGCACAGGTACCTGCAGTTGCACCGACACAAGTGCCGACATTGCCTCTCGGCATGCTGGTGGCAATCTTGAAGGCGAGATCAGCGACCGTTGGATATTTGCCCGAAGAGTGCAGATTGTTCAATGCCACCAGAGGACCGCCACTGCCATTGACGCCATGACAGCCCACGCACTGCGCCGCATAAAAATTGCGCGCCGTTTTATAGGGATCATCGCTGATGTTAAACAATGCCTGCAGCACAAGAGAACTCACCCCGCTGGGCACGACCATTTGCACTTGGGCTTTGCTCGGATCGGTAAAGATATAAGCGGCGGATGCACCACCCCAGGCTTTAAAGCTATTGCCTGAGGCATTGGCGTTGATCGTCAGCACACTGCCTGACGCAAATATTGAGCCCCCGCCACTGACACTGCCATCAATCACCGCCAACTGGGCCATGGTGCTATTGGGAGAACCTGTGGGCGTCCAGACTCCATCTTTGAACACAGAGGATTCCCCCACCATCAGGTCACCTGTCTGGGCCCCGGCATTGTGATTATTGAACACAACATTCACCCAGCCATTGGACAATTTGCTGGCATCAAGGTGATAGGTCCACACATTATCTACACTGAGTGTCATTGCATTGCCGGGCCAGGCTTTGGAAACTTCACCATTGGCGGTCCAGAGATAAATATCTACCGCAGCCCAGCGGCTGCTACTGTTGTCATAGCTGATAGTGATTCCCTGGGTATCGCCACTGGCGAGGGTCAGGCTTGCCGTTTTACCCTGGGACACAGCTTCGATCACTGCGCTGCCTGCGGCTAAACGTTTTAATAAACCACTGGCGCTGACAGAAGCAACCGTTTCACCACTGCTAATTCGCCAGCTGACTTTGCCAAATAAATTCACCAGGGAACCATTGCCCAATTTACCCACGGCTACCAACTGCTGGCTAGCTCCAACACTCAGGGCCAGAGCACCTGGAGCGATCTCAATGCTGGCCAGTGCTGCAGGATCAGAAGAGCGGCTGCTGAAACTTGAGACACTTAGGGAAGAAGCTATAGCAGAAGAGGACAACACCGAACTCGTCGAGCTGCTTTTCAGTATTGATGAAGCACTACTAATGCTCAGCACTGATGCCGAACTGATTCTTACACTTGACGCCGAGCTACTTCTTGCACTCGACAAACTTGATACCGCCAGTGAAGAACTACTCCTGACACTGCTCGCACTCACAGAACTGGTCTGCCCTGCTGGCAACCATTTATTCGCAAGGATCATATTGGCAATATCATAGGCGCAGCCGCCGGGTGCAGTGCCGACACACAAGTCGGGATTGCCCCGCGGCATGGTATCGTTGATTTTGGTTGTAAGCGTGGCCAGGGTATATTTGCCAGAGAGATGAAGATCATTCAACTTCAATGCCGCACTCGCGCCATTGACGCCATGACAGCCAGCGCACAGGGACGCAAATAAGTCGCGTGTAGCTTTGAAGCCATCCTCTTCTGCTACTGAAGAGGATGCACTGGATCTTATACTGGATGATGAACTGTTTTTACTGCTGGACAAGCTGCTGGAACGGGATGAGCTATTGATTAGACTCGATGCACTACTCGCATAAAACGCTTGCAAGGTCATGCTGCTCACCCCATCGGGCACCAGCAATTGCGCTTCGGCTTTGCTGAGATCGGTAAAGATATAAGCAGCTCCCGATCCACCCCAGACACTAAAAGGCGTATTCGATAAGTTTGCATTTATCGTCAGAACACTGCCTGCAGCAAACAAGCTTCCGCCATTTTTGACTGTGCCATTGATAAGATTGAGCTGCACCCAATTGTCGCCGGCAGGCAGCCAGATACCATCGCGATAAGTGGCCGATTGTGAGATAAACAAATCGCGGGTCTGACTGCCCGCACCATTATTAAAAATAACCTTGATGGCACCATCGCGAAGATACTTTTGCTCAACCACATAAGTCCAGATATTGCTCCCTGCTTGAGTCATGGGCGCGCCCGGCCAGCCACCTGCCGATTCAGGTTTTATATCAGACCCGTCCCAAAGATAAATATTGACTTTGGACCATTGGCTTTTACTGTTGTCGTAACTCAGCGTCAAGCCAGCAGCGCCCAGCTTTAGAATCGCCGTTTTGCCCAGCGCACTCGCCTGAATTTCTGCCGTGCCTGCCGCTAAACGTGTCAGCAAACCTGTCGCGGTCACTGCCGCCGCCGATGCGCCACTGCGAATGCTCCAAGTCACCTGGCCAGATACATTCATCTTTGAGCCATCGCTGAGTCGGCCAATCGCCACCAGCTGCTGATTGCTGCCTGGATTCAAATTGACAGAACCCGGTGCAATTTCGAGAGACGCCAGAGATGGATTGGCAGGAGAACTTGAAACAGAACTGCTGTTCGCACTGGACGAACTGTTCGCATAGAGCGCCTGCAAAGTCATGCTGCTTACAGTATCAGGCACCAGCAATTGCGCCTCTGCTTTGCTGGGATCGGTAAAAATATAAGCCGCTCCCGTCCCACTCCATAAGCTGAAAGGTGAACTCGCGGAATTGGCATTGATGGTCAGGACACTGCCCACCGCAAACAGACTTCCACTATTTTTGATAGTGCCATCTTTGATAGTGCCATTGATAACACTGACTTGCGTAGAACGATTCGTGGCGGGCAACCAGGCTCCATTGCTATAGGTAGCCGATTGCGCACTGATCAAGTCGCCGGTCTGGCTTCCTCCACCATTGTTAAAAATAATCCGTATCGCGCCGTTTCTGAGGTACTTCTGCTCTACCACATAGGTCCAGATATTATTTCCTGTGTTACTGGCGGTCATGGCTGTGCCCGGCCAACCACCAGCGGCTTCGGGCTTTAGGTCGGCACCATCCCAAAGATAAATATTGACCTTGGACCATTGGCTTTTGCTGTTGTCGTAACTCAGCGTCAAGCCAGCAGCGCCCAATTTTAGAATAGCCGTCTTACCTAGCGCACTCGCCTGAATATCTGCCGTGCCTGCCGCCAAGCGCGTCAGCAAACCTGCGGCTGTCACTGCTGCCACCGATGTACCGCTGCGAATGCTCCAGCTCACCTGGCCAAACAAATTCACCGCCGAGCCATCGCCGAGCCGGCCTATGGCCACCAGCTGCTGACTGCTGCCCACACCCAAATTAAACGCACCTGGCGCTATTTCAATTGCGCTTATAGCCGCAGGGATTTCCGACAGGGCGGCAGCCTCAGCCTGCTTGTTTATCTTATCTGCGGCAGCAGTATCCGCCGCTGTTTCACCAACCTGGATGGTGTTGGATTCTTGCAGATATCCCTGATCAGCACTGCCTGCAGCACCACAGCCTCCCATCAATAAGGTGAGCAGAAGTAAAAGAAACCTATTTTTTCGCGGGAAGCACTGAAAAAATCGGGAAACCGACGTGAATGCTATAAGCTCAGGCAGTAGTTTGCTCATACAAAAATCCTCGACATTTCAGCAG
>DATMSP010000049.1:0-23474 GCA_035565295.1 Cellvibrio sp.
CCCGCCGCACCCGCCGCACCCGCCGCACCCGCCGCACCCGCCGCACCCGCCGTCAGTATGCCCGCCGCGCCTACAGCAGCATCTGTGCAGAATTATAAAGATTACCGCCACAAGATGATAACCGCCACCACCACAAAATATTCATTGGTGGCTGGGGAGAAAAATACGGATTCAATAGCAGTTGCAGATGCACCCTTACTGCAGCGCATTCTCGCTTTGCGCCTGGCCTTTTTGAAAGCTGAAGAGCTGGGGGAAGATGAAGTCGCCGGCACCGACCGATACTGGAATGTATTTGAACAGGAACTGGGGCCCCTCCTCCCCTCATCGCACACTCTCCCTGCAGATAATCTGCTCGAAGAGGAACTCGACAGCTGCAAAAAACATATTGAAACACTGGAAAATGCCAGATATGTATGGCTGGACTTGCAACAGCAATCAAGCAATTGGCAAAACAGTGCCCGCGACTATCATCGGCAGCTTGTATCCCTAACCAGCGAATTGCACAACAGCGAGGAAATCAGCCGCATTCTCCAGCAATACCAAGAGATTTATAATGATCTCTGCACCAAAATCGCCGCAGCAGCCGCAGCCCCTGAAAAGACAAACGATATAGACGCCCTTTTCGCACAACTTGAAACTGAAAACAGCGATCATCTGGACATTGATAATAATCCTGCCCCCGACTTGCCGTTGGTATGGATGGATGAAGAAGCAGAGCAGGAGCCAGCGACCACCAGTCCTCATCACCCCATCAATGAATTGGCCATCCATGACGAACTGCTCGACTATGATATGGTTGACGGTTCCGACATATTGATTGCTGGTCAAATACTGGAGGATGAAACCTCAATACCAGCAGAAAACCCTCTCGCAGCCAGCCTAGAAGAGCTTCAGTGCGAAGATGATCTTCCAGACACTCTGCTCTCTACCGACATTGACGCTTTACTCGCATTTGAACCAGCTATGCATGAAGAAGAAACGCAAGAGCAAAAAATCAGCGATCAAAAAACAGACAGTCCGTCTTATGACGAGACCATAGAGCTACAAAAAATCCAAACAGCCTATAGCGATTTGCAAAAGCAGTACTCGGAATTACAAGAGAAATATTTGGGGCTGAAAACGGCTGAATAACAAAACAGCCAGAGAAAGCCTAAAAACCGGTTAATTAGCTTATATTTCAGGGTAAAATATCCAATTTCTCTGGAAAAACAGGGCTATAGACCTATAAAGCAGATGGACTTTTACGCGAAAAAGACGTCTAATGCGCAGATAGAACAAATGCATCTTTTCGCAAAGATTGCAGACTGAAAAATAACAACGAATATTTCAGGCCGCCTTAACATGACCAGCGAGCAAGAAACCACACAAGTTCCATCTGAGTCGCCCCTGCAGCAGTATTATTTTCGCGCATTGATTTGCTTTGCCGCAGCAGGCACCCTGGCCCCCATGATAGACTGGTCAAATATCAACCCGGTCTATGCCTTTGTTATTATCAGCTTGATGGTCTACGCCTACGCCACCTATTTTTTCACGCATAAATTACCTCTGGAAGATTTGACCAAAGCCTCACGCTGGCTCTCCTATGTGGATGCCGGCATTATTGGTGTAGTGCTGGGAATTGCCAACTTCACCATACTGCCCTGCGTTCTCTTCCTGACCATGATTCAATTCAATGCACTGATCAGCGGCGGCGTGCGCAAACTCATGGAAGACAATTCGGCGTTTGCCCTGGGCGTACTGCTGAGCCTGCTGTTCAACGCTCCACCACCCGTGCTTTCGAACAATATTGAAATCAGCTTGGCCAGCCTGATTGGCATTACCACTTACTTCCTGATCTATGCGGTGTATATGCACAACCGCTTCAAAAAATTACTGATTTCCCAGCAAAAACTGGAAGACGAGCAAAAGTGGCATAAAATCCGCGCCTATAAACTGTCTCGCTATCTGCCGCCCACGGTCTGGAAAGCCATCAATCAGGGCAAGGATGAAACACTCCAGGCCGAGCGCAAAAAGCTCAGCATCTTTTTTTCTGATATCAAGGATTTTAGCGAGCTGGCAGAAGAGATAGAGGCCGAAGCCCTGAATGAGCTGCTGAATCACTATCTGACCGAAATGTCCAAGATAGTGACGCAGCACGGCGGCACCATCGATAAATTTATGGGCGATGCCATTATGGTTTTATTTGGCGATAGCAATAGCCAGGGTGTTAAAGGCGATTGCATTCGCTGCGTCTCCATGGCCATCGCTATGAAAAAGAAAATGCGATCGCTGCAACTGGAATGGTTTAACCAGGGCATCCAGAAACCCCTGCAAATCCGCATGGGCATCAATACCGGCTATTGCACTGTGGGCACCTTCGGCACCTCCAGCCATCTCGACTATACCGTACTGGGCACAGAAGTGAATCTCGCCAGCAGGCTCGAAAGCGCCGCAGAACCTGGCGAAATTCTTATCTCCCAGGAGACCTGGTCACTGACCAAGGATGTCATCATGTCTCGCGATAAGGGTGAAATCCAGGTCAAGGGTTTTGTGCAGCCAGTCAAGGTTTACCAGGTAGCTGATTTCCGCAAAGACCTGGGCAAAAACCAAAGCCACTTTGAAGATCGCCTGGAGGGCTTCTCCATGTATCTCGACCTTGAAAAAGTGCGCAACTACGACAAAGAAAAAGTCATTCAATCCCTGGAAAAAGCGGCGGAAAGACTGCGCGATAAAGTAATTATCTAATCACTTTATCGCACGACAGCTTTTTACTGACGCAATATCCGGCCAATTTCTGGCACATTACCCTGCTCACTACTGCGAAACGGATTGATATCCAAACCACCGCGACGCGTGTAGCGCGCATAGACCGTCAAGCTCTGCGGCTGGCAGCGCTGCAGAATATCGGTAAAAATCCTCTCTACACAATGCTCATGGAAATCCTGGTGCTCGCGAAACGAAATAATATAGCGCAGCAGATTTTCATGATTTATTTTTTGCCCGGTGTAGCCGATAAACAGGCTCGCCCAATCAGGTTGGCCTGTGACTGGGCAATTGGTCTTCAGTAAATGACTGCACAGCTTTTCGCTGACCTCACCATGATCGAGTGTCAACAGCGAAGGCTGTGGATGGTAGCTGGCAACGTCTATATTCAGTTCATCAAGGCAATGGCTTTCTTCTGCGCGACTGATCAGCAAAGCCGACTCCTCCAGGGATTGCAGATCCACACCCACAGCCGCGCCTGCCACCTGCGACAGATCTCTGACAAGGCAAGCTTCCACTTCGGCAAAAGAGTTGAAGCGCGTTTGGTTAAGCGAGTTCAAATACAACTTAAAGGATTTTGATTCGATGATAAACGGGCTGCTGCAGGGAATGGCAAACTCCGCTACCGCAACCTGGGGCTTGCCCAGGGCATTCAACCAGGACAACTCATAGCCAGTCCAGATATCAACCCCATAAAAAGGCAAATCAACCCCCAGGCCGAGTTGCTCGCGCGACTCCTGCCGCGCTATGGGAAATAGCAGTGACGGCTGGTATTGGGAAATATAAGCCGTCTTTTGCCCTAGGGGGCTGGAATCTAATGAAGGCATAGGCACCCTACTCCTGTTAATTAAGCGCGCAGACGCTTGCCGGTTTTCAATAAATGCAGGCTTACGGCAAACAGCACCATTACCGCGATCACCAGACCCGCTATGGCATAACTGATATTGATATCCGTCACCCCGAGTATGCCATAGCGGAAAGCATTGACCATATGCAGGATCGGATTCAGGCGCGAGATATGCTGCCACACTTCCGGCAACAGACTGATTGAGTAAAAGACTCCGCCAAAATAGGTCAAGGGAGTCAAGATAAAGGTCGGCACTATGGATACATCATCAAAGGTGTTGGCATAGACAGCATTAATAAACCCCGCCAGCGAAAACAGCATGGAGGTCAGCAGCACTATCGCCAGAGTCACCGGCCAGCTGTGGATATGCAGGCGGGTAAACAGAAGAGCCACTACCGTCACCAACACCCCGACCGCCAGGCCTCGGGCCACGCCACCCATGGTATAGCCCAGCAAAATAACATAGTTGGGGGTAGGCGATACCAATACTTCTTCGATACTGCGCTGGAATTTAGCGCTGAAAAAGGAGGACACTACATTGGCATAGGCATTGGTCAATACCGCCATCATAATCAAGCCGGGAGCCACAAACTGGATATAACTGAAGCCTCCCATTTCACCAATGCGCTGACCAATCAAAGTGCCGAAGATCACAAAGTACAGGGCCATGGTGATCACTGGCGGCAGCAGGGTCTGGATCCATATCCGCGTAAAGCGCTTTATTTCTTTGCGCAGGATGGTCAAAAAGGCGATCCATTGTTCACTCAGAGTCATAGTGCTGCTCCTGTACCGCTGGCTTGACTGTTTTGACCTGCAGATTGCGCAATCATGGAGACAAACATTTCCTCCAGGCGATTGGCTTTATTGCGCATGCTGATCACATTGAGGCCTTGCTGTGATAGCACCGAAAATACCTCGTTAAGGGATTGGCCTTTTTCAATCTCCACTTCAAACGAATGACCATCGATCACCTGCACGACAAATCCCGGAAGAGACAGCACCGCTGGCAGATCGCCTTCCACATCCAAAATAAACACCTCTCTATTCAGGCCCTGCAAAAGATTTTTTACGCTGGTATTTTTAATCAGCAGCCCCTTATCGATAATGGCTACATTGCGACACAGGCTTTCCGCTTCCTCGAGATAATGAGTGGTCAAAATAATGGTTGTGCCCGCCGCATTGATCTCGCGCAGGAACTCCCACATGGAGCGACGCAGCTCTATATCCACACCGGCGGTGGGCTCATCCAGAATCAATAATTTCGGCTCGTGAACCAGGGCGCGCGCAATCATCAAGCGGCGTTTCATCCCGCCAGACAGCATGCGTGCCGGCGTATCTTTTTTATCCCATAAATTTAATTTGCGCAGATATTTTTCCGCCTGCGCCTGGGCGTAATCGCGCGGCAGGCCATAATAGCCCGCCTGCTGCAGCACTATATCCTGCACCTTCTCAAACATACTGAAATTAAATTCTTGCGGCACCACACCGAGAAACTTTTTGGCCTCGGAAAAGTGCGTGTCTATATTGTAACCATAGACCTTTATTTCACCTGAGGTTTTGCGCACTAATGAGCTGATAATGCCAATTGTGGTAGACTTGCCGGCCCCATTGGGGCCCAGCACAGCAAAGAAATCACCGGGCATCACATCCAGCGAAATGCCTTTTAAGGCTTCCAGCTTATTATTGTAAACCTTGGTTAAATTGCGAATGGAAAGTGCTGCTGATGCTTCTGGCATAGGGCCTCGACTGCAATTGAATTGAATATGAGAAAATCTGACTATGTACAGCGACGAATACGACAGGAATTATAATGAATTCCACCAGCGACTGCTCAATGCCTTTATTGAACAAGCCGCTCATCAGCAGCCGTTTTGTAGCAGTGATTGCAGCCAGGACGACCAGGAGTTTTTACACAACCTGCAACAGTTAGCCATAGTTGGGGATAGCGACAAAGTAATTCAAGGGCAAGAGCTGCTGTGCAGAATTGTCTCAAGCTACCCACAACTTATGCCCCTGCTGCCGCGAGACCTGCTGTGGTTTTTTGGTGGAGATTGCCTGCATTATATGCCGGACGAGGAAATCACCCTATTCCAATCACTGGATGAGCAGCGGCAGGAAGCAAAAGAAGCCAAGACCTCTTTTAGTTACGAGCATGCCCGCGCAGTGAGATTTGGTTTGCACTAAAACCTGCCGAATCCATAAGGGACAAAAACAAAAAAAGCCAGATAAACTGGCTTTTTTTGTTTTTCGACATAAAGACGACTTGGAGCGGGAAACGAGACTCGAACTCGCGACCCCGACCTTGGCAAGGTCGTGCTCTACCAACTGAGCTATTCCCGCAAAAATGGCGTCCCCAAGGGGAGTCGAACCCCTGTTACCGCCGTGAAAGGGCAGTGTCCTAGGCCACTAGACGATGGGGACTAAAACTGGAATTCTGTCGTTGGCAACAGAATACGTAACTTACTATAACAACTTAGCATAAAATTGGAGCGGGAAACGAGACTCGAACTCGCGACCCCGACCTTGGCAAGGTCGTGCTCTACCAACTGAGCTATTCCCGCAATTGGCGTCCCCAAGGGGAGTCGAACCCCTGTTACCGCCGTGAAAGGGCAGTGTCCTAGGCCACTAGACGATGGGGACCCAGAAACCTTCTGCGATCTTGCCTGCAGAAGTGGGGCGCATTCTAAGTAGCAAGCCCTCCCCTGTCAACACTTTTATTCTGTATTTTATAACTTTGGAAACAAGCACTTAGCAAACCGGCCCTATATGCTCAATAGATAATCTATTGGCTCATTTTATAACTGCTATACTTTTTATAGCGGCTATACTTTGTCTAGTTTCCTATTTTTGTAGCGAATCGGTATGTCCATATACATAATTCTCGCCGTAATAGCCCTAGTGAGTGCCCTGGCCTGCTATGTTCTGATCTCCCAGGCGGTCGAACGAAGGCGCATTTACAAATATCGCATCCTTATGGCCCTGAAAACCCGGCAGCGCAATATTGTGCATATGCTCAGCGGCTTTCCGCCCCAGTTCCTGCCCAAGGAACTGACCAGCATGATCTACCGGGTGTTGATTGATACCAGCGAGCAGTTGCAACGCATTGAGCCTGATGACAACAAACATCCCGACGAAATCAGTACATTTAATAATCAGCTGAGCGCTCTGGCCAAAAGCGGCAACGCGGAAAAAAGCATTATCGATAACCCTAAGGAAATAAAACTCATCCGCCAGCACCTGCAGGAGCTGAAGCAGTTTATTCATCAGCAGAAGGAAATAAAGTTTATCAACAAGGTGCAGGCCGATGCCTATCTCGATCAGATAAAACGCCTGGGCGTACAAGTCTCTCTCGACGAAACCCTCAATCAGGCAAAACTGGCCCAGCAGAGTGGCAAACCGCGCTTGGCAATCCACCATTTTGCCCTCGCCAAAAAGCAATATATCAATGAAAACACTAACCACACCTTCGACCAACAGATTGCCCAACTGGATGCGACCATCCACAACCTAGAAGTGGAAGTCGCCGCCGCTGAAGCGCTTGCGGCAGAAAATGCCGCCGCCAATGAAGCCAAAGAGAAAGAGTGGGAAGAGTTCAATAAAAAAGATGAATCATGGCAAGTGAAACGGCATTACGATTAATGAAACTCCACCTTCATGCTTTTCACTCGCCATCCTTCTCATGCAAATTGATGGATGCGGAGTTGATGCAATAGCGCAAACCCGTGGGTGCCGGACCATCGTCAAACACATGCCCCAGATGGCAGCCACATTTGCGACACAGCACCTCAGTGCGGCGCATACCATGAGAACTATCGAACTCTTCTTTGACAGCGACTGGGTTCAGCGGGGCAAAAAAACTGGGCCAACCGCAACCCGCATCAAATTTTGTTGCAGATTCAAACAGGGGTTCACCACAGCAGCGACAATGGTAAAGCCCCTCGCGCGACTCCTGCCAATACTCGCCGGTAAAGGGCCGCTCTGTGCCCTTCTCGCGGCAGATGCGGTACTGCTCGGGCGTCAAGCGCTCACGCCAATAGGTTTCACTGTTAAATTGTGATTCAGACATAATGATTTCCTTGACACAACTGGTTGCAAACACGGAATATGGTGAATTGCTATTCGATACAAATACTACCTTAAGGCATACTACTGCAAATGAACACCATTAAGAAATCCGACAAGTTAAACGGAGTCTGCTACGACATCCGCGGCCCGGTACTCGAACACGCTTATCGCCTTGAAGAAGAAGGCCACCGCATCCTTAAATTGAACATAGGCAACCCTGCTCCCTTCGGTTTTTCTGCGCCCGACGAAATTATCCAGGACGTCATTCACAACCTTCCCAATGCCGAGGGCTATACCGCCTCGCGCGGTCTGTTTGTAGCGCGCAAGGCGATTATGCAAGAGTGCCAGCGCCTGCAGATACCCAACGTGGAAATCGATGATATTTTCCTCGGCAATGGTGCCAGCGAACTGATTGTGATGGCCATGCAGGCGCTGCTTAACAACAGCGATGAGATACTGGTGCCTGCGCCAGACTACCCACTCTGGACGGCCGCCGTCAATCTCGCCGGCGGCAAGGCCCGTCACTATCTGTGCGATGAGCAGTCCGACTGGTTCCCCGATATTGCCGATATCAAAAGCAAGATCAGCGATAAAACCCGCGGTATAGTGATTATCAACCCCAACAACCCCACGGGTGCCGTTTACAGCCAGGATATTCTTGAGCAGCTGGTGCAACTGGCAAGGGATCATAACCTGATTATTTTTGCCGACGAAATCTACAGCAAGATTCTCTATGATGATGCCGAGTTTATCCCCCTGGCACGCCTGGCCCATGACGTTGTCTGCGTAAGCTTTAACGGCCTCTCCAAGGCCTACAGGCTGGCTGGCTTCCGCTCTGGCTGGATGGTTATCAGTGGAGCCAAGCATCGCGCCAAGGGCTATATAGAAGGGCTGGAGATGCTCTCTTCAATGCGCCTCTGTGCCAATGTGCCCGCTATGTATGCCGTGCAGACAGCCCTCGGCGGCTATCAGAGCATCAATGAGCTGATTCTTCCCGGGGGACGCCTGCGCGACCAGCGCGATGCCGCCATGAAAGCTCTGGCTGCTGTGCCGGGGATATCCTGTGTCAAACCCAAGGGTGCACTCTATCTGTTCCCCAAACTGGATTTGAACATGTACAAGATCAAAGACGACCAGCAAATGGTGCTCGACTTTTTGATCCAGGAAAAAGTGCTGCTGGTACAGGGCTCGGCATTCAACTGGCCCAACAAAGATCACTTCCGCATAGTATTCCTGCCGCGCGAAGATGACCTCACCAAAGCCATCCACCGCTTCGGCGAATTCCTATCGCGCTACACGCAATAAATCTCTGCATAACCTGTGCTGGGGGTAAGCAAAAGCATACCCCCCAACATTAACCCTGAAATCACGTAGCAGGCAGACAGTAGACCAACAACTTCAATTGCTGCTCTGGATTGATATCGGGAAAGTCTGGATGGGGGCTCACCCGCTCCACCAATACCGCCTCCGGCAACTGCTCGGCAAACTGCTGCTTTAAAAATTCATCGCTCAACTCTGGCGCATTCAGGCAAGCCAAGGCCAAACCGCCCTGCGGCATCAATTCCGGCAAGCGGCGAATCACTTTTGCATAGTCTTTACTAGCGATAAAACTTCCCGGCTGATAGGACGGCGGGTCAATAATGACCAGATCAAAGGGGCCGCGCCTTTTGATACGCCCCCAGGATTTCATAATATTTTCCGCGAGAAATTCACTGCGCTCTTTGCCCAGGCCATTGCGCTGGTGATTGGCCCGACCGAGATTGAGCGCGCTGCTGCTCATATCCACATTGACCACCTTCTCTGCCCCCGCCGCCACTGCCACCACAGAAAATGCGCAGCTATAGGCAAACAGATTCAGTACGCGTTTGCCGACAACATTTTTTTCCAGCCACTGACGGCCCGATTCCATATCCAAAAAGAAACCGGCATTCTGCTGGGCATTAAGATGCAGGTTAAAGGTTAAATCGCCGCGCCGCGCATAGACGGACTCAGGCAGCTCACCCAGCAAGACTTCCGAAGGAGCATTTGCCAGGTAGCGCTTTTGCAGTATGACTGCGGACATGTGCGGCGATAGTTTATCGCGCAAAAAATCGCTGAGCTGCTCCAACCACAAGGCGGGGGGGTCGCGGTAGCAGGAAAGCATCAACACCGGCTGGAAAAAATCGACATTGATAAATTCCAGCCCGGCAAAACACTGACCACGGCCGTGCAAGACACGAAAGCTATCCACCTCGGCCTCTTCTGCCAAACGCACCAGCAGACTATTGAGCCTGGCAATCAACAGGTCGATGGCGGTCATTGCAAAATACCTATGGGATAGAGGATGGTTTCGTTGTAACCCACCAGCACCGACTGATAGCCGGAAAAGGTTTTATCCAGTTCAGGATCATTGGAATCGACCAGCAAGGGCCGCCCTTGCAGCGACAGGATTTTATCTTTGGTGGCAATAATGTGGGTATTTTTCCGGCCCACGCTGCGCAGGATATCCGGGGTGAGCTGCTGGTTGCCGCGACCTATGATATGCCCCTGCCCACCGATTGCGGTGATGATAATATGGGTTTCGCCGGGATGCTCGGCGATCAACTTGCGCAACTGCTGAGCGCTGACATCCTTTGCCTTGAGTTCGCGGTTGACGATCACATCCACGCCCAGGAGGGTGCCGTCGAGCCTCAACTCTTGCAGGAACACATGGGTTGTTGAACCCGGTCCGACGATATACAAGATATCATCATCCAGATTGTCGATCAGGCTATTGGCAATATCGAGCTTGACCAGTTCATCCTGGGCTGCACCGGAATTTTTTACCTGCTGCAGAAACTGCGGCAGCAGAGGCGCATACATCTGGCCGTATAAACGCGCCTTGACCACACCCTCGCGAAATGCAGTTTCATCGATATCCCGGACATCGCAGGCCTCTATATTGACGATCTGCCGCTGCAATAAGCACAGCACAATTTCACCCGCAGCCTCGGGAGTAATAGCGTAGACCCCCGAATGCATTTTCACTCCCGAGGGAACACCCAGCACCACTTGCAACTGAGCATTGCTGCTCTCCAGGGCATCGGCGATATTGCGCGCGGTGCCGTCGCCACCGGCAAACAACAGCAGATCCATTTGCAGGCTCGCCAATGTTGCTGCCGCCGAGATAGTATCCTGCGCACTTGAGATATGGCCTGCCGCCTTGCCGACAAGGGAATAGCGATAACCCAAGTCGCGGGCGAGGTTCTCCCCCATATCTCCGGCAAAACAATAGATATGAATGCTCTCTTTGAATGCCTGCAGCATCTGCAGGCAGCGCTGCATTCGAGCTGCCGCACGCAGCTCTGCGCCATCTGCCAGGGCCTGGCTGCGAATATCTTCGCCATCACTGCCCTTCAAGCCCAGACTGCCGCCGATACCAGCGTAGGGATTGACTATAAGGCCCAGCTTGAATTCTATTTCGCTCATGATGAAATCTTAAAACCTAAAACGCTTAACCATTGCCGTGCAGCCTCATCGATCACTGAATCAGCGGCAACCTCATAATTATGGAATTCGCGGCGAGTCGGATAATGCTTGCGCAGCTCATCGAAGCCCGCCGCAAAATTTGCCTGGCCGCTGCGCGCCGATTGCGCCAGGGCGCGCAGCCTTCTATCGTCATCGGCAATGGAGTACACCTGGGCAATCAGATGTTTTATCTGTTCCCATAGCGGCTTGTCGCTCAGCAGTGAGAGACGATTATCGCTCAAAGGCGGCACCAATTGCGCCAAGGATAATCTGGGTTCACGCCGCAAATGCCTGCATAGCGCTTGATAGATCATCTCTGTACCCTTCAATTTGCCATCATAGCTATAGCCGGCTATATGCGGAGAACCCAGGGCAACCCTATCCAGCAGCGCCAGGGAAATATCCGGCTCCGGCTCCCATACATCCAGCACTACCCGTACATCGTCACGCATTTGCAGAAACGGCAGTAGATCAGCGTTATTAATCACTGGCCCTCGCCCACAATTCAATAGCACAGCACCCCGCTTCAACTGTTGCAGCTCACTATCCTGGATCAGATGGAAGCTGGGAAACGGTCCCGAGTGAACCAAGGGCGTATGCAAACTGATCACATCACAGGCAAGCACTTCTTCCAGACTGGTGAGATCGGCATTCTGCTCGGAGGTTAAGTTGGGGTCGTAACAATAGCAATCCACGCCTTGCAGCTTGAGGCGTTTATACAGCAGGCCGCCGACATTGCCACAGCCTATAATCCCGAATTTCTTATCCAGCCAGTTGATATCCAAATGGCAGAGTGCGGCGTACACATATTCCACTACCGAATTAGCATTGCAGCCAGGGGCACTGGAAAATTCAATATGATTTTGATGCAACCAGGCCTGATCCAAGTGGTCTATACCGATGGTACAGGTGCCGACAAAGTCTAGGCTGCTGCCGCCCACCAGTGATTCATTGACCTGGGTCACAGAGCGTACCAGCAAAGCTGTGGCATCCTTGGCATCAGCGGCATTCATAGTGCGTCCCGGACGGGTGGCGACCTGCCCCAGGGACTGGAAAAACTCAGCGACCAGGGGGATATTTTCATCGGCCAAAATCTTCATAGCAACACTTCTCTAACTAGCATTTGAATATGATTTATAAAAAATTTAAGACTTTCGTATAAAAGATGACGCGCTTTACTTCTTTAGCATATACTTAGGTTGACGATGGTAGAGAAAACCATCTTTGTACCACTGGCCCATCTATAAACCGCTGACCAGAGGGGTGGCATTATGAAGACCTCAGACACAACCCACAACATGGATAATGTGGTCGACTTCTTCACAGGCAAAAGTTTAACCACTCTCCACGATGAGCGTTTTATCCGTCTGGCACCTGAGCTTGATGGTCTCGAAATGCTCTACTCCAACGATACCAGTGCTGAAAAACTGTTTAGCCTGAAAATCCTCTGCTGGGGATTGCGCGCTAACGGCGAAGTTGTCGGCCTGGTTCCCTGGCTGAATGATATTGTCCCCTGCCCTGAACTCTGCGATCCCCTCAATGGTCATTTTGAAGGCTATTATGACCAGGGCATTGACGATGTCTTCTTCGATGCTCCCTTGCACAAAATAGTCGAGCTGGAGACTGCGGCGGAATATTATGAAATCGAGTGCGAAAATGAAGACGATGTAGTGCAGGAGCTGCCCGATACCATAGGCACCCACGCCGTGCTGGCCACCGCCGGACAAAATCGCCTGACCCTGGTTGAGGTGGTAAGCTGGAGGCTTCTGCACAATGGTCGCATCTACGGCATGCTCAGCGATATGGATAAGGTGGTAAGCACACCAGTTCTACCAGGCGATGACTGCCTGTATCCAGCGCAGGCCAGCGATCACTTCCGCTATTTTTTCCAGCATCAGATAGCCAACAAGCTAAAATCGGAAGACCCTGAAGCTCTCGCAGCCATATCGCTTCTGGTTGACGATAATTAGCCCCCGCAAAAAACGCTGCTCAATGCAGCGTTTTTTGTTTTTCCAACCAACACTTGCCCTTGCTGATCCGCTATCTTTCAAGGTTCTGCCTTTTTTATATAAAACACATAATCCTTGGCCCGCTCTTCGTGCCGCAATAATTCATGTCCGAGGAAATGACAAAATTTAGTGATATCCCGCAGGGTCGAAGGATCCGTGGTTACCACCTGGATAATACTCCCCACCGGCACTTCACGGACGGTTTTATGCAATAACATTATAGGCTCAGGACAGAGCAATCCCGAGGCGTCTAAATACTTATCAACGGCTATTTCCATAGTATTTCTTCATCTAAAAACAAACTGCACAAACGGGAGCAATGGCTACACTAAAAAACAGAGGATGCTATTCATCACGGATCGAATTTCCATTTGCCGAGGAAAGACGTCGATGTCCCGATTACCAAAAAATTTACCCTCAGCGGATGATCTATTCAGCCATCGCGCTCTGGAGCTCAGCATTGCCCTTATCAGAAATAACAATCCCGGCCTCGCCAGCGCGATCAAAAAAGCCATCAGCCAAATCAGTTCAGCCTCTTACGGAGCCTCGCAAAAAACAGCGCACGGCGATATGTATTTCAATGCGCAATTACTGGAAACCCTGCAAGCACACACCATAGGTAAAATTGTCTCAGCGCTGACGGAGATCGGTGAACAGGCACTGCAAAACAAAAACCTGAGCATCGAATATGTCAGCCTGCTGCGCAATCTGATTGATGATTGGGTGCAATTGACCGAGTGGATCTTGAAAAACTCCAGCAACTCCAAAAGAGCCCATGGTTAAAACACGCGCAGATGTCCAGTGACCTCCTCGCGATCATGGTACAGCTGCTTGAACTGAATACTTGCCTTGAAACCTGCCGAGCGCAATTCTGACAATATTCGCTGCTCGCATTTTTTCACTTCGAGATAGCGCTGCTTCATCGGCAATTTCAAATTAAATACCGCCTCGCGACAATAACCTTTAGCAAACCATTTGATAACCATACTGGTCACGCGCGCAGGCTTGTCCACTATATCGCACACCAGCCAATCCACATTTTTTTTCGGCTCAAATAAAAAACCGTCGCTAAGCCTATGAGTGACCTGGCCGCTATCCATCAGGCGCTGATCCATAGGACCGTTATCGACTGCCTCTACAAACATGCCGCGCTGCACCAATTGCCAGGTCCAACCTCCCGGTGCCGCGCCCAGGTCGACAGCGCGCATGCCGGCAGCCAGGCGCTGATCCCATTCGCTGGCGGGGATAAAGTGATGCCAGGCCTCTTCCAGCTTGAGGGTCGCGCGGCTCGGCGCCTCCTTGGGCAAGCGCAAACGCGGGATGCCCATGGGCCAGGCAGAGCTGTTGTTTAACAGGCTCACACCGAGGAAAGCTTCTGTTCCCGCGATAAAGACCAAATGCAACCGCCATTGGCTTTTTTCGCTGAGCAGTTTTTTCTTGCGCAGCGCCTGGGTAAAGGGGGCCGTAATTTTTTTGCTGAGGCCGGACAATTCCTTGCCTTCATTGGTATCCACCGTCTCCGCAATCAGCTCGCGCGCCACAGGATAGCTGTCAGCCACATCCAACAGCGGTGAGACGCGATCCGTCACCGGCAGATCCGCCACAGCGGGCTGGGTGACGAACCACTGGCGAACAAAAATAAAACGGCGGAAGTAGAGTTCCTTATGCAAACGCATTGCCCCATCCGGCTCGTGGGTAATGAACAGGACATAGGCTGAATTATCTTTGACTTTGCTATAGCCATAAATGCCCAACTCGGCTGCCAGGTCACCGATTTCAGCTGCGCATTCTTTTTCAAACCCGGGGCGACAATGTAAAAATAAATGGTTCACTCTATGCTCAATTTTCTAAAGGGAAATACAGGACAAACACGCAAGAACTAGCTCTTCCGTGTAAATTATACGCTCTGATCAATAAACACCTGCGCATCCTGACGGGTGAGCAGGGAAACTGATTCACTGGCCGTATCGAAGACTACCACTACCTCGCCGCGCGCCAGCTGGCGCTCGACCTGCTGGACTTTTTGCGCGAGTGAAAACTCTTCCAGACCATAATCAGTGCCCTCGCG
Source organism: Cellvibrio sp. (assembly GCA_035565295.1). GTDB lineage: Bacteria > Pseudomonadota > Gammaproteobacteria > Pseudomonadales > Cellvibrionaceae > Cellvibrio. The sequence continues at coordinate 15,218 of DATMSP010000049.1, forward strand.
GGTGATAAACTCTTCAACCAGTCCGCGCAGGGCTTCCGGACTTATCTGCTGGTGGGGAATAATCATTGCCAACTCATAATATAAAAATTTTGCTTGTCCATCTGCCTGGGGAGAGATACGCTTCCAATTCTCGAATAATAATTCAGATTCAAGGAAATCCCCCGTGCAAACACAATTAGTCTTAACCATCATCAGTGATGACAAGCCAGGCGTTGTTGAACTGCTGGCGCAAACTATCGCCCGCTACCAGGGCAACTGGCTGGAGAGCCGCATGGCTCACCTGGGGGGAAAGTTTGCCGGAATCCTGCAGGTATCCGTCGGCAGTGAGCAACAGGCCGACCTGGTCAACGCACTGGCGGGGCTTGGCAGCCAGGGGTTGAAGATAGTGGTGGAAACCGCCCTTCATTCGCTCAAGCCTGCCGGCAAGGCTTTCTACTTCAGTGTCATGGGCAATGATCGCCCCGGCATTGTCCATGAGATCGCCCAGGCCTTCGCCGGGCGCAATATTAACATGGGTGAGCTGGAAACTGCTTGCTCTAGTATGCCCTGGTCGGGCGAACCGCTGTTTGAAGCCAATGGCTCCATTGAAGTCCCAGGGACAGTTGATATGGACGAGCTCTATACACAGCTGGATATGATTGCCGACGAACTGGCCATAGATATACGCCTGGAAGCCCCGCCCAGCGAGACCCATCACTAACAGGCCGCTAGAGCGCAGGTGGAATATCTTTAGGGGGAAGCTCCTTGGGCGCAGGCTCTTTCGCCAAAGGCTCTCCTGCAGCCCGCTGGCTTACCTGCTCGTTAAACTTTTGCAGCTCGATATTGATAGCCTCTGTCGAAATATTGACCTCATAGAATGAGAACAGCAGCGAGATAACCAGCAGGATCAGGCTATTGGCAAACAGCAGTTGCCCGGCAATATACCAGTGCAACAGCAGCGAAAACATCGACAGGGTGCAGAGCACAAAGGAGAGCACACCAAACGCCTGCATGCGGCGAATCACCTGCAAACGTATATGCAGATTATCGATTTGCCGGCGCACAACCATCTGCGATGAAGCATTTTCCCTGGCGCTGAGCTGGCGAATCACATTAGTCAACACCACAAAGCGATTGGTATAGGCCAGCAACAAGAGTGAAATGGCAGGAAACAAAAGGCTTGGGGTGGTGATGGTCATTTCCATAACAGGCTTCTTTCAAAAAAATAAATAAATTCCAATTCAGACTCTTCCAACAAACCCCTGAAAAATATTGGCGAGGCAGCCAGCGCAAGGCAAAAACAGGTAACTTGTCAAAGCGGCGCAGCACAAAAGCGGAGTTTAAACAAACTAAATATGTATTTTAACCTGTTTTTAACGCCGCGATGGCAACGCAGGTAATTTTTCAGGGGTTCCCCAACCTTTCATGCCAATAAATCACCCTGTCACTGCCGCGATAAGAGCCAAAGATATAGCGTGCATTGGGAATACTGGTATCCGAATAGTCACCATTCTGATTCCAATCATAGCGCAGCCAGGTCAAATTGGTTAAATCTATTCCCACAATAAACGAGCCTGTCCCTCCCGCACTGGGGGCGGAAAAATAGTGGCCGGCATTGCCCGCGGCAAAGTGAACACCCGACACATCAAGATTGGTGTAAATGCCCTGAGTTGTGCCGCCGCTTAGAGATACTGTGCGATTTGCATCTGTGGCCAGGGTGCCCAGGGGATAGCTGATCGCTGAGCGCGGCACCAGCGTGCAGGAATCATTGGAGTTGAGTGAAAAATTATTGCCGGTCCAATACTCTGTAACAAAGGTCACAGGCAGTGCAGCCGTTTCCGGGCCAGAGGCATCGCTCAGCCGCAGCCTGCCGTAGCGTAGAGATAAGGGCGAGCCAATCGCAATAGCCGTGCAAGTCACACCAGCGCAGGCCCCTGTGGTTAAAGCATTCATATTCTTGCTCTGCAAGCTCACTCCACCATCAAAGCTATCCACCACATCCAATCCCCATTGCAGGCTGGTAAAAGGACCGTCAGGCGCATGGCTTGTCAGGGTGCGCAGCACACTGGCATCGGTTCGGGAAAAGTTAAAGACCCCGCTAGCCCAAGTCGGTGCAGCAGCTCCCTCCGATAGACGCGATGTAAAGGTGGCACCATTACCGTTACCCGCATTTTCAGCCACATAACTGATACTGGGCATGGTGCCATAGGCCGGACCGTAATTAGTTGCCACTGTATTAGTCGAACCCTGCGCCTGCAGCAGATAGGCCAGACTGATACCCGCCTGGCTCATATAGCTAAAACCACCGGCCGAGCAGCTGTTGGCAGTGGATGAACTGACCAGGGAAAAATGATCGGGATAGAAACGGCCAACAGTGCCCGAGGCGGTTTTTACACTGAGATCCCCTACCCCCAGATAATCGTTATCGTTCAACTCGGGGCGCACACTGAGGCTTCCCACCTGGTCCCAGGTAACACCTGTATTGACAAAGGTACCTGCGGGTGTAGTCGCGGTGAAAGTTGAGGCATTGGTCAGCGCGGTCAAGGTGCCGCCCGCCGGGTGAACCAGGCTGTAGGCAACCAGTTTAATATTGTTTTCTGAAACAATTTCATTGCCGAAGTTAGGGGTTTTGCTACCGGCGGAATTTCTCGCTTCAACATAGACTTTAAACGGTGTTCCCGCCGGAACAAACTGCGCCGCCGCACCCGAGGCGCTGGTACCCCCCGGATTGGCGACATTGCCACTGGTGACAATGGAGCTGGTCGCCAGTGTATAGGGCTTGACCACAAACTCTGAGCTGGTGCCGGTCAGGGTAATCGCCGGATCATTGCCGCTGGCTGCCAGGACTATGCGGGCGTGGAGCCTCACCAGCCCCACATCATTGTAATTCAAGGATAGAGGGGCAACCCCGGAGCCATCAAAGGTCAGGGTCTTACCGGTACTGTACGAAATAGCGGCACCGTTATTATTGGGGGTAACGCCCTGAGCCTGCAATTTAAACGATTGCCCTGAAACACAGCTGGTGGGATTGCGACACTCATAGGCCATGCCCACACTCAGGGTGCCTGTCACTCGCGATGTGCAGGTAGATTTCAAAATGGGCGCAGAATCGGTGGTAGCTGAAATTTGTGTCGGCAGGGCAATCAAACCCGTACTGCCATAAAAACTCAGGCCGGAGTTATCGCTAAAGCTTATGGTCGGATCTTTCGAGGCCGTTTCACTGTAGGTGCCATCGCTGACATTGATATTCAAGGTTGCGGCGGTGGTCTGCTGCAAATACTTGATAGCAGAAGTATCGGTTCCGTTAAAGGTATAAGTATTCCCGCCTACCCAGGTTCCCGCACCAGACGCAGTGGATAAAGTAATCACCGTACCTGACGGCGGTGCCACCAATACGCCGTTGGTATCATAGGCGGAGATGGTGATGGGTTCGCCGGTGCAGGTAGCACCGGAACCCGAGTGGGAAATACCATAATAGGCAACCGCCGGTGCAGGACAGCTTGCCATGCTGGCATAGGAGCCGCTCGATATTTTCCACTGCAGTTTGATAATGGCTGAGACGGTTCCCTCATAGTATTCGAGCACCACGGGATAATCGCTATTGGCTGTGAGCGCCACCCCGCTGCTGGTGTAGGTAACATTGTTGTTCGCGATCCAACTGTTAATGAGGGAGTTGCCATTGACGGTCAATCTCACACCATCATCGGATGTGGTTTGGAAATAATAGGTTCCCGTAGTCGAGGGCCTGAAATTGCCCGTCCAGCGCACAGAAAAGTTGTCTGAACCTATTCCCGTCACACCTGGGCTGCCCGATCCCCAGTTGAAATCCAGCGTGGTATCCAGGCGGCTGTTGGCAATAGGTGCGGTCAAACTGGTGTTATTGTAGAAACTCCCTACAGCCCCTCCCATAAGGGCATCGCTACAATAACAAGTGGAGCTGGTATCGGGCGACGCTACGGCAACGGGAATCAAGGTATATTCCGTAGCTCCCGGCGGCATCCACTTTAACACCGCACTCGCATCGTACAGATCATCGTAATAATCCATTCGCAAGCTATACAGCTTGCCCGCCACCAGGGGTATGTTTGCGGTGGTATTTGCGGTGGCAACGTGGCCATTCCAGTCATTGATCACCAAATTGCCATCGATATACAGACGCACCCCATCATCGGTAATCGTTTGAAACTTGTAGTTCCCCGTGACCAGCGCGCGAAAAGTGCCATCCCAACGCACCGACCAGGCATCTGTACCCAAACCACCCAGGCCTGGCGCGGCGGCGACCCAGTTAAAATTGATATTGGTATCGGCGCGAGTGGCGGCCACCGTGCCCGAGGCATTTTTGTTATTGTAATAAGAGCCCGATAAACTGACCCAGCCCGTCGAGCAGGTTGCCGACATGACACTCGGGGAAAATAAATAACAGCAGAGCAAGAGAAGCCACTGAAACAGGTTAACGTGTTTTCCAATTGCAATATTCATTACTTCATTCCAAAATACCAAGGGCCTGTCAACACTACTTCACCCCACACTACTGCGCTTGCAAGAGCCTCAGCTAAAAAACGGATGCTGTTCCTGCAAGATTTTCAATCCAACTATTCCTGCTTCATCATTGCCCCAGCGTCGACAGTGCGCACCGAGCGCAGATTACCCACACCACAAGTTGCCAGGCTGCTCAACTTATAAAAACTGGTCAACTTGAGAGTCGCAGCGGAAGATGAATAATTTGCCGCTGTGCTGGCATCGCAGGTGGTGTTATCGGCATAGAGACAGCTACAGGTTACAACTGCCGAACAGTTTTTTAATCCTGTCACAGAAAAATTGTGTGTAACGTTCATGGCCGCACAGCGTGTATCAATACCATTGCGGGAGCCAGATGCAGGAAAAAACAAGGTTTGCATCCCGCGGTAACTGCCGCTTTCAGCGGCATAAAATGCCTGCACGGTCATCATTTCCAATGTTGCAGAGCTGTTGCTCTGAATAGTATTTCTCGATAGCACCAGCGCAAATGCGCCCATAATGATCAAAATAAAAACCGCCAGGGGCAGCAGGAAGCCCTGCTGTTTATTAACCGCAGGAAATGCGCGCAGTGTTTGCAGTGGCGAAGATTCAGGGTACATTGCGTATCATTACCGTCTGATTTAACGAGATTGACTCGCCATTTTTTACAAAGGTGATATTGAATAACACATTGGTATTGCGATTCTCGCTGCCCGAGCTCACAGAAAAAGGCGTGGTTGCCGTTACATTATCAGCCAACAGGCTATAAGCTGAGGCGGTATTGACACTGGCTGTGGTTGCATCCTGCCCAGAATAAAACCGTAGTTGGCCACCGACAATACAAAAAGCCTGCGGAGCGTCCAATAAGAAAAAGTGCTGTCCCAGGGAGTTTCTCTGCCAGGTTTTCGCTGCATTTAACGTGAGTGAAGTTACTGTGCGCGAGTTTAATGTCTCGCGCGATACGGGAGCCACCCCGTACACTTCTGTTGAACTTGCCGCACCTATACTTACAAACTGCGCACTGCCGGAATCGATGCTATGGGGAGATACGGCAATAGAGGCAGAAGCCGCTACGCCGTTCACACTATCGGCCACCGGATTAAGATAGCTTCCCCCACTCACAATCGGCATAAACTCCAAACAGGTATTGGTGTTGGTCACACGCACACTGTAAGACAGGGAGACACGCAGCTGCCGCGTCATAGACTCCACCGCCTGGCGCCCGGTATTGACTAATTGCGAACGCGTTTGCGTGCTGTTGTAAGCTCTAGTCGACTCAAATACAAACTTGCCGCCCAAGACGGCCAATATCGATAAAACAACAACCACAGCAACCACTTCAATCAAAGTAAAGCCGCTATGGAAGTTGAGGGTTGCAATAGGCCTGCGCATTAGAAATTAGCCCTGTAAGCAGCCAAGGATATGGAAACATTGGACGGACCGGCAACCGTCACAGTGATTAACTTCTGATTGGCTGCGGTCACTACAGTGACGCTGCGCGTGTAGCCGGTATAGGGGGAATCGCTGAAGCCATGATAGTCATCGACATCATTCATATTGGCATCGGGTGTGTTGGTGCAAACGCTCGCACCCAGATCCAGACTACCGCAAGCGGGTATGCCGCCAGTGGGGGTATTTTCATCGTATTTAAGCGCGAGGATTTCATCCAGCTTTGATTGCACTGCCTCCAGCGCCCGCACCTGAATCATAGGATCAGCATTGTGCTGTGCGCTGAAAATATAGCTTTTAAACAAAGCGCCACTGGCCAGCCCCACCACCACAATAAAAACAATCAGCTCGATAATGCTTATGCCCTGCTGAGCAGCATTGAGGACGATAGCGCGGTGGAGATTAGTGCGCATAACCGGTATTCTCCACAGTGACACTGGCACTTACGCCTGCCTTGGTCAGCGTAATAGTGCCGCCAGTTGTATGGCCTAATTTATCGTAGGTAAAAGTTATCGGCGTGGCGCTGACACCATTGGGAAAACTGAACGGATAGCCCTGGCGGTGAACCACTATGGGCACCCCGCTCTCGGTCACACTGACTGCACCTGCTGTGACTACCAGTTGAATATTGCTGCGCGCCATGGCGGTCTGCTGGGCGAAAAACAAAGCCGCAATAAGATCATCGCGACTGGCCTGGATATTGGCGGCAGTAGACAGAGTAAAGCGCGAAAGCAAGGTAATTGACAGCACACCAATAATGATGATCACACAGATCAATTCAACCAGTGTAAAGCCTTGCTGCCTATTGAGATCAATATCTTTGCGCATATAGTTTTAAGCCCTGCTATCAGGGTGCACCTATCGCGATAAACTGTGCAGTTTTGGCATTGGCCGTTAAAGTACAGGTTGCCACCAACCCCAGACTTGCTGCGGGGCTCGGTGTAATCACATAGCCAGCCGGTATTCCATCTAGAATGAGTGCACCAGCATCGCTGCAATCATCGACGGCAAAATGGGATGCACCGGCTATACCCATTTCCTGAGCCACAGCTCCAGCATAATTCAATGCCATAGCACTGGCCAGATTCCCCGCAACACTGTCGACGGCAGCCTGTTTGGCGCCCTCGCTCAAGTCAATAAATTTGGGCAGAGCTACCACTGCCATGATTCCCAGGATCACCATAACGGTAATCAATTCAATTAAGGTAAAACCTGAGGATTTATTTTTCCCTGAGGATTTATTTTTCATAGTCCGGTTCTCAATCCAGCCATCAGCCCCCGTTCGCCTGCATTAAATATAGATGACAGTAAAAAGAGATTCCAATATTTAAATAAAATATAAGTATTGACTTAAAAATAGCCTGAGCAGAGACTCCATCCAGCACGAAAATGACAAGACCTTTGGCAAAGGCCACTTACCAACAAGTGCTACATCAAGACCAGAAAAATAAAAACCCCGGCATTTGTTATATCGAATGGAAAAATACTATCCAAACAATCTATCAAACAGCCGGGGCACAGCGATTACAAAAAACGTCTAAACAAACCTAACAAGCCAATGATGCAGGCAGCTGCTATGGTGCACCAATCGCAGTAAAGGTTGCCGTTTTAGTCAGGGCATTCACTGTCAGAGTCAGCGTGCAGGTCGCGGTGGTTCCCAGAGTAGCTGCAGCACCGGCAGTGATGACATAACCCGTTGGCAAGCCACCCAGCAACAGACTGCCGCCATCATCGCAGTCGTCAACCGCCACGTGAGTTGCACCTGTCACACCGGCATTTTCCGCTACTGCACCGGCGTAGTTCAGAGCCATTGCTGCACCCAGGTTACCGGCCACACCATCAACCGCTGCCTGTTTGGCGCCCTCGGTCAAGTCGATAAATTTAGGCAGAGCAGTAACTGCAAGGATTGCCAAAATGACGATAACGGCAATCAGTTCGATTAATGTAAAGCCAGATTGTTGACCTTTCATAGTAAAAACTCCAAACGTTAGATAAGTAGTTAACTCAATTAATACACTTAACGGCAATTAACGAAAACACTGTTAAGGCTATATAAAAAGTGCTCCAATTGACAATCTCTGTTGTCTTTATGAAAAGCACTTTTTTAAAAAGCGCTTTGTAATTTCAATATAGGACATAAAAAAAAAGATGCCAGTTTTTGAAATAAATAGATTTTGTTTTAATGTTAAAAACGCCTCAAAAACGCAACAAAATCTAATAAATAATTTCTTACAACCAAACACGGGCAAAAAATCATGGCAAGTGATTTAACAAAACCAAAACAGCTTTAGATTGGTTATAACAAAATAAACCCTCAATTGGATGAGTCAAA
>DATMSP010000050.1:0-110094 GCA_035565295.1 Cellvibrio sp.
AGGCACTATGCAATACTCAATATACTATTCTGCAACCTGCGCACTATTCCTATCCCTGCTGACTTGCCTGAGCTTTGCCCAGAGCAGCACGCTGGAACTTCCCAATGCTCTAGCCTCCTACGACAGCGGTGTCACTATCTCGGTGGGCTCAGCGGGTTTTAAGCTTGCGCAAAAAGGCAAGCTGGTGCTTCCGGTCAAGGTGACCAGGGCTGGACTGTTCACCCTGAACTTCAGAGCCAAGAATATTTCAACCGCTAATGGCACTTTTCATGCGACCTTTGAGAATCAGGCGGCAGCAGACGTTGGCGTACCGATTCAAGACTACCAGTGGGTAAGCTCTGATTTAAATATCTCATTGTCAGCAGGTGAATATCAACTGCTGATCGAAGGCTACAGCCCGGGAATCTACCTCGATAAGGTGCAGTTTGTCTCCAGCAATGGCGGCCTGGTAGAGGCCATTTTAAACCTGCAACAAAAAGTGGATAACAACACCGCCGACTTTATCAGTCCCATAGATTCAGCACCGGTCTTTTCCCAGACCATCAATCTGGTGAACAATGGCCTGCCCCTGCAGGATAATATTATCAGCGCATTGCGAATTGCCACACCCGGTACAAAAATCAATATCCCGGACGGTATTTATGTGAATCCCGATATCAATATGGAAAGAGCCTATTGTCCGAATGGGCTACCCAATAGACCCATAGTCATACAGGCGGCCAATCCCGGCAAAGTCACCTTTGTCGGCAATCAGTTCGGCATCGATATGTGTGGAAGCTATATTGTCTTGAAAGGAATTAAATTTCGCCGGACGGACAACTATGAACCCCTTTACGACAAAATTATTCGCGTCGGTATCGACGAAGACGATGGCGTGTTGAAGGCCTGTGACTATTGCGCCCTGCGGCAATTGTCCTTTGACAATTTTTCTCCTGCCAACAAATTGGTGAAAAGCTTTTGGGTGTATGTCCCCCAGACAAAGACTGCGGCTGGAACCCCAGTGAGAACCTCGATGTTTTTAGAGGTTTCAGATTCTGTTTTCCAAAACAAAACCAATATAGGCCCGATTATCTACTTCACCATGGCAGAGGTATCCGGCGGACATCGCATTTATCGCAACTATTTTTCCAGAGCCGAATTGGGCATGGACAGTTACGGCATTCCGCTCAATGAAGGTGAGACCATTCGCATGGGTGACTCACAGTCGTCGGGGTTTGATTCAAATACTATTATTGAAAACAACCTGTTCAATGATGCAAGTGGGGACTATGAGATCATATCGATAAAATCCAATAAGAATATTATTCGCTATAACACCTTTGTAAACTCCAAGGGCTCCATCAGCATCCGCGCCGGGCACTCCAATATTATTGAGGGCAACTACATTCTCGGGCAGCACCGCGCTGGCAGCGGTGGCGTTCGCATCAGTGGTAAATTCAATATTGTGATTGCCAACCATATCCAGGATACAGATTTTGCCACCATTGCCCAGTTCTATCCCATCACATTTATGGCGGGTGAAAACAAAGCCTGTACCGGTTCGGTCTACTGCCCGGTCGAAAACAATACTATTACCGGCAATTACGTAACCAATAACTCAGCGCAATTTGGTTTGAATGCGACTTACAATTCCAACAGCCGTCCGGTGCTGATAAAAACATCAGTGATGGCCTATAATATTTTTACTTTTCAGGAGCAGAGTGACATTATTTTCAAGGACTATGCCAACAGCAGGTTTGCTGGCGTGACATCGCTATCCAATTTTTATTCAGGCTCCTCCTATCTCAGCTTCCTGAACTTTGAACCAATGGAAACTGATGAAATGCTGATCAACGAGAAGTTGCTCTACCCCACCGACAGCAGAGCCCTGGATATATTAAAAATATCCGCAGAGAAAATCGCGGCCATCTCCAATAGCGAAAACATCCTGATTAATAATGATAAAAATATTTACGATATGTCGCTACCCTTGTCAGCCAGTGACGTGGGCCAGTATATGGCAAAATATTAAAGGCCCCCACAATCATTTTTGCGGAAGACCTTGCTAATATTTTTTAACGCTCTTCATACCATAAATATATTAGCCGGATAGGGAAAATCCGGTTAATATCCCCCCTGTTCAGGGCATTGTGTTGCCATCCGGCCAACACAATCTGCCGTTAGTCATTTTGTCTCTGGAACCCGCATGACCGCCACTTTTCTCTCATTGCAATCGCTGCGGCCCGCACTCGTCGCCAATGCACTTGTGCTGGTGCCAAACAATCGCCTGCGCAACCATTTATTGCGCGCATTTGCCTTGCAGCAGACCGCATCGGCCTGGCTGAAACCCAATATCCAAAGCTTGAGCCAGTGGCTGGAGATGCAATGGGAGACCTTGCAAAACAAGGGTGTAGATTATACCTGTGTGTCTATCGCCAGCCCCTTGCAGCGGCAAATGCTGTGGGAGGCTGCAATCAAGCACTCACCGCAGGGCGCAAATCTGCTGCAACCCAAACCCCTGGCCCAGCAGGCGGACAGTGCATTGAAAAACCTTGAGCTCTGGTGTGTACTCGACAGCGTCGGCAGCGATGGCTTTATAGATCCCAACAGCAACTGCGGCCAGTTTACACAGTGGATGACAACTTTTAGCCGCGCCCTGGCTCTGCAAAAAGCCATTACCCGCGAAGCCAGCTACCGATTGATTGCCCAGGCCTTTGCCTGCGGCGACCTCCCTAAACTCGATAAAATATATCTGGAAGGCTTCGATGATCTGCCCCCGCTGATGCAAATGATACTGGAGGCAGCGGCAGATCATCTTATTCACCTGCCGCAGCAGACAGCAGTGCAAACTACATTGATTCGCACCCAGGCCGGCACTACGGCAGAGGAAATTCGCGCGGCCGCGCTCTGGAGCAGACAGCAATTGACGGCGCAGCCAGACACAGCTCTTATCGGCATAGTGGTTCCCAATCTCGGACAATGTCGCGATCAGGTTGAGCGTATTTTCAGCGAGGTCTTTGAAGCCCATTCACTGCTGCCGCACACCCAGCGCTATACCCTGCCATTTAATTTTTCGGCGGGAACTCCCCTGGGATCGACACCGCTTATTCACAGCCTGTTTGAAATTCTGCGCCTGCAGGATAATCGCTGGCCATTGCAGCGGCTCTGCAATTTGCTCGATTCGCCATTCTGGGGCGATGAACCGCGAGAAGCGGCGGCCCGGGCACAACTTATCCTGCAACTGCGCAAGCTGGGTCGCCTTGAGCTGAGCAGCGGCGATTTACGTCATTGTGCCAGTAAAATGGAAACGCGCTTCCCGGAATTTGCTGCCGCAGGTTTAAGCAGTCGCTTTGAAGCCCTGGGCAATTTATTGCGGCGCCGCCTCGAAAACAAATCGGCGCGCGAGTGGCTCGCCGTATTTACCCAAATATTACAGACAATGAACTGGCCGGGAGCACGGCGATTGGATTCGCAGGAGTACCAGCAATTACTGCAATGGTTCGAAGTGTGCGATGAGTTCGCCAGTATCGACCATCATTCAGCGCCCATCAGCTACAACCAGGCCTGTCGCTACCTGCGCGAGCTGGCCGACAAAACCCCCTTCCAGGCACAGACACCCGACTCGCCCATTCAGATACTCGGCGCACTGGAAGCCGCCGGCCTGCAATTCAGTCACCTGTGGGTCATGCATCTGAGCGATAACCAATGGCCGCCGGTGCCCGCACCCAATCCACTGCTGCCGCTGCATTTGCAGCGCGAACGGCAAATGCCACACGCGAGCGCAACCCGCGAACTGGAAATTGCCGAGGGTTTGACCCAGCGCTATCGCCAATCGGCGCAACAGGTTATTTTCAGCAGCGCCCACGGCGATGGCGACAGCGAACTGCGTCCCAGTGCATTGATTCGCGAAATCCCACTCACTGATTTAGACAATATTCTCGGCACCCTGACCAGTGAACTGCAAGATCATTATCAAACTTTACAATCATCAGGCCGGCGCGAAGTCGTTCTCGACAATAGCGGCCCGCCGCTGGCTGGCGATGAACCCGTGCGCGGCGGCAGCAGCTTGTTTAAATATCAGGCCGCCTGTCCCTTCGAAGCTTTTGTGCGTTTGCGCCTGGGCGCCAGGAATCCCGATGAACCGGTATTGGGTTTCAACGCTGCCGAACGCGGCAATTTATTGCACGAAGCCCTGGCTGCAATCTGGCGCGAGCTGAAAGATTCCTCCGGCCTGGCCGCGCAAACTGAAAGCGAATTAAAGAATCTTGTCGACACGATTTGTGAGCAGATTCTCAGCAGCGCTCACTCGCGCAATCCGCGCAAACTGGGCAGGGTCTATTGCCAGCTGGAGCAACATCGCCTGGCGCAACTGCTGTGCGAATGGCTTGCCGGCGAGCGCGAGCGCCCCGCGTTTAGCGTGGTGGCCATAGAGCAGGAGCAACAGATTGCCTTTGCCGGTTTGAACCTTCGCCTGCGCATCGACCGGCTGGATAAATTCAGCAATGGCGACCTGCTGTTGATCGATTATAAAACTGGTAACGCCAGCGCAAAATCCTGGCAGGGTGAACGCCTCGCCGAGCCGCAGTTGCCGCTCTACTCTGTGACCCGCGAAGATATAGCAGCCATCAGTTTTGCCCAGATCAATCGCAAGGCGCAAAAATGGGAGGGCCTGGGCGAACTGCACGATAGCAGCCTCAGCCAGCCGGGCATCAAACCCGCCGACAGTTGGCCGGCGCAATTACAGGAGTGGCAAGCGCAATTGCAAAAACTCGCCGATGATTTTATCGCCGGCGATGCGCGCATCGATTTCAGGGATAGCACCAGCGAAAGTCAGGCTAGCGATCTGGCTCCTTTGACACGCATGGCCGATGTCGAAGCACTCTATCAATTTGCTGCACAAGCCCACGGCGGAAATCACTGATGAATGCTCTCCCCCTCGATCACCTCGCCCGCCAGGCAGCTCTCGACCCGCAGCGCTCTTTTGCCGTAAGTGCGCCCGCCGGTTCAGGTAAAACCGGCCTGCTCACCCAGCGCCTGTTAAAACTGCTCAGCCTCTGCGACAACCCCGAAGAAGTATTGGCGATAACCTTTACCCGCAAAGCTGCGGGAGAAATGCAGGATCGCGTGCTGCAGGCGCTCTGGCAAGCGAAAGAACAACCATCACCGGACAACCCTCACGATTTGCTGACCTGGCAACTGGCCCAGGCCGTACTGAAGCGGGATCGCGCGCAGGACTGGAACCTGCTGCAGTGCCCGCAGCGCCTGCGCATGCAGACCATCGACAGCCTGTGCAGCTCTATCAGTCGCCAGTTGCCCATAGCCAGCGGCTTCGGCAGCCAGCCAAAACCCGGCGATGATACCGAGGCCGCCTATCGCCAGGCGGTGCAACATTTACTCACTGAGCTGGAACAGGATCTGCCCGGCGATGGCGAGGCAAATGCTCGCTCAACCCAGCGCAGTGTTCGCGCCGATTTAACGCGGCTGCTGCAACATCTGGATAATAATCTGCAAGCGCTGGAGAACCTGCTGACAGCGCTGCTGGGCAAGCGCGACCAATGGCTCGGCGTTGTCTTCCAGGCTCAGCACGAAGCGGCGCGCAGCTATTTGCAAGCTGTGCTCCAGGATATTATTCGCGATAGCCTGCAACATGCGCAGCAACTGCTGCAATTGCACGGCAGTGAATTGGCCAGCATTGCCGATTGGGCCGCAGGCAATTTGCAGGCTTCCGCCCCCGACTCCGCCATCGCAAAACTGCATGGCATCACCGGCCTGCCAAAACCCCAGCTCGACGAATTGCCACAGTGGCTAGGCATAGCGCATTTTCTGCTGACGGCCACGGGCACCTTTCGCAAAAGCCTGACCAAGAATGAAGGTTTTCCCGCAGCCAAGGAAAACAAGGAGAGCGCCAATTATAAAAATCGCTTTGCCGAAATGCTGGCGGCTATCAATGAGCAATACCCCGATGCGGCAGATATTATTCATGAACTGCGCATACTGCCACCGAGCCGCTATGAGGAGAGCCAGTGGCAATTGCTCGACAGCCTCACACGCCTTTTGCCGCGCTTGGCTGCGCAACTGGATCTAGTCTTTGCCGAACAGGGTGAAACTGATTTTACTGCCGTAAGCCAGGCCGCCTTGAAAGCCCTCGGCGATGAAGACTCACCCACCGATATCGCCCTGCAACTCGACTACCGCATCCGCCATATTCTGGTGGATGAGTTCCAGGATACCGCCAGCACCCAGCTGCAACTGCTGGAAAAACTCACCGCCGGCTGGCAGCCCGGCGATGGCCGCAGCCTGTTTATTGTCGGCGACGGCATGCAGAGCTGTTACAGTTTCCGCAATGCCAATGTCGGTATTTTTTTGGAAGCGCGCGCCCAGGGCATTGGCTTCCTACCCTTGGAAAAACTGGATCTGACTGTCAACTTTCGCTCGCAGAGCGGTCTGGTCAATTGGGTCAACCAGCAATTCCAGCAGGCGTTTCCACGCGAAGATGATATCAGTCGCGGTGCGGTGAAATATTCTGCATCCAACGCCTTCAAAGCTGAATTAGAGGCTGAGGCCGTTGAAATTTACCTAAGCCCTTTTGCAAAAACCGAAGATAGCCCGCGCGACTATCGCAGTGACTACGATGAAAGCGAAGAGGAGACCAGTGGCAACCGTCATTTGGCCGAATTGCAGGAAGCCGAAGCCATTGCGCAACTGATCAAGCAATTGCGCAGCAGTCATCCCCATGACTCAGTGGCCCTGCTCGCGCGCAGCCGCAATCATTTGCAGCAGATATTTCCCGCATTGAGTCGCCTGGGCCTGAGCTGGCAGGCCACAGATATCGACAGCCTCGCGCAGCGCATGGCGATTATCGACCTCGCCAGCCTCACCCGCGCCCTGCTCAACCCCGCCGACCGCATTGCCTGGCTGGCGATTCTGCGCGCGCCCTGGTGCGGACTGGATTTGCAGGACTTGCACCATCTGGCCAACACTAAGCTTTCTGAGCAAGGTGCAGAGACGAAAGAAAATGATTTTGCCAATCTCTGGCAACAGATTTTGCACTGCGAAAACATTGCCGCTATCAGCCAAGCCGGCCAGCGGGCGCTTGCGCGTTTTGTCGCGGTGATCAAGCCCGCGCTCGCCCAGCGCCAGCGCAAATCCCTGCGGCAATGGATCGAGGGAATCTGGCTGGCACTGGGGGGCCCAGCCACACTGCTGGACCCACAGGATATTGACGATACCCCCAGTTTTTTTGCGCTGTTGGAACAGCACCAGCAAGGTGGCAATATCAATGATTGGCAAATATTCCAGCGCGCCATCAATAAACTCTATGCTGCACCGCGGCAAAATGCCGACAGCAAACTGCAAGTGATGACCATGCACAAATCCAAGGGGCTTGAGTTTGATCATGTGATTATTCCACGGCTGCACAAACTCGCACCCGGCGATGGCCAACAGCTGCTGCTCTGGCGCGAGCGCCTGAGCCACAGGGGCGAACGCCAGTTGTTGCTCGGCCCCCTGGCGCCCGTGGGAGGAGAAAAAGATCCGCTCTACGCCTATATCAAAAAGGAATCGACACTGCAGTTGCAATATGAGGCCACGCGTTTGTTTTATGTGGGCTGCACGCGCGCCATAAAAAAATTGTATCTGTTTGCCAGTCTTGCACAGACTGAAGAAGGCCAATGGAAAAATCCGCCGAAACACTCCCTGCTCAACAGTATCTGGCAAAATATTCAAACCCAGACTAAAACCATCACGCTAATACCTGTGTCACAAACACCAGCGCGAGTGCAGTTCAGCCGCCCGGGCCTGCAGCAACTACTGCGCTTGCATCCCGATTGGCAAGCGCCTGCATTGCCCGATAACGGCCTGTTGAAAAGCTACAGGGGCAAGGAGTACAGCGATGAAGAGAATATTCCCAGCGTGGAAAGCCAAAGTGCCAAGCTGGCACGCCACACGGGAACCCTGATCCATCGCGCGCTGCAAAATCTGGTCGGCACAGTCCACAACCTGGATATTGAAACCTGGAAAAAAAGCCAGCAGCGCTTCTGGACTCTGCATTTGCAACAGCACGGCTGGGACGCTGAGGAAATGAGCGCGGCCCTTGCAAAAATTAACCTGGCGATAGACAACACATTGAAAGATGAACACGGAAAATGGCTGCTCGACAACTCTCACCGCCAGAGCGCCTGTGAACTCGCCATCACCCACAAACAGGGCAACCAGATAGATTTGAAATTGCGCGAAAATATTATCGATCGCACATTTATTGCCGAAGGCACCCGCTGGATTATCGATTACAAGAGCAGCGAGCCCACCGTTGGCGAATCGCTGGCAGACTTCCTCACCCGGGAGACTGCTGCCTATAAACCGCAATTGGCCAGGTACAAAGCCTGCTTTGCTGCACTGGAAGAAACACTGATCAAGACAGCGCTGTTTTTTCCGCTGCTTGAGCAGGGCGAGAGATTAGTGGAAGTCAGCCACTAATATGGCTGTCTCTCTGCTGAACCCCTAGGCTGAACGCAACGATTATAAAAAAATTAAATCATATACCATTTGTCGAGAGTGGCTTGTAAGTTGTCAATCTATTACTAGAGTTAGGAGGGTTAAGAATCAGGCTTTAATAAAAAATGGGAGAAAAACAATGAACACACTTTTTCGGCAGGGGCTGCTGGCTGCCCTCGCGCTCAGCCTGGCAGCCTGTGGAGGCTCTTCTGGCAGTAAAAAATCGACAGCGACAGGCAACACTACCAGCAGCATGGCCAGCGTCACCAGCTCTTCAACCACGGTATTAAGCAGCACAGCAACCACCAGCTCCTCTGAAACCTCCAGCATCTCTTCTCCTGGCAATAGCTCTTCCTCAGCAACTTTAAGCAGTACATCATCGGTCCTCAATAGTTCTGCAACCAATGTGTCTTCAGCCACTAGCAGCGCAGTCGCCGCCAACTTGCAGGGCACAGCCGCCATAGGTGCTGCCATCAGCGGTACCGTGATTGCTATAGATATCAACGGCCTTGCATCGCCAGCCGCGACCACCAGCGCCGAGGGTGCCTTTATTGTCGATGTGACCGGCATGACCGCGCCCTTTATTCTCACTATCACCGGAACCTCCAATGGCAAGCAAGTCAGCTTGAACTCGATTGCCAGCAGTGTGGGACAAACCGTCAATATTACTCCGCTGACCGATTTGATTGTCTCCACAGCCGCAGGCATGCCTGGCGCCAGCGCGCTGGCCAGCAAGTGTGTTCCCGTCAACAACCAGACTCCACAGGAATGCCTGGACTTTTTAACGGCAGCCACCACCGCAAACAATCTCAGCAATGCCGTCACTGCAGTTAAAAATATGATCGCCCCTTTGAACACCGGCAACGCTGATCCCATTACCAGCAGCTTTAGTGCAGACGGCACAGGTATGGATAAATTGCTCGATCAAATTGTGATGGCTCCAGCGTTGAATCAGGGCGAGACAGCTAGCATTACCCTGATCGCAACCAATACTCCGCTCGGCCATGTCGCTATGCCGGCAACTGCTGGCGGTACAGCGACTCCCGCCGTGACAACACCTTCGGATTCGCAGCTGGAGTTGGCAACCTCGGCGGGTGATACATTTTCCGAAATCAAAACCTGCCTCTCCTCATTCAATGCACTCTACGAGGGTGCAGAATTTACGCCGCCCAACGCCACACGCGTGGAGGAATTCTTTGATGGCTCATTCAATATGGGGCAGTCGGTCAACAAGGACTTGCTGGTGAATGTTCTCTCTGGCGAAGGCGAGCTTGCCTTCCGTGGCTTTGGCTTTTTCCCAAGCGGTTTTACCCCCTATAATATGAGTCAGCTGAGCGAGCTGGAAATTTCAACCCTGAGTGCCGATCTGGCGACCGAAGATGTGGTGAGTGCGCGCGAAACCTCTGCCATTGGTTTTACCAATAAACTTCCCACCAGCGCATGGATCAGTGTGCGCATAGCGTCAGACGCTGGTTTGGTCAGCATGAAAATGGTTAAGAGCACGGCTTACACCGGCTGCCCGGGTGGCTGGAAAATGGCTGGCACCCAGCATATGGATATGCATATGAACGCGCGCATTACCCGCGATATTGATCAGCAGAAAAAAGTCAGCTACAGGCGCACCTGGTCCGTACATATCAATGCGGCTGATGTAGAAGAGGAAGATGCGCGCATAGCCAGGGTTGTGGTCAGCGGGCCGGGCTTCAGCCACTTTGGCGGCAAGGCCAAACCTGTGGGAGACAAGGCCTCTATACCTTTGATCAATGGCGGTGAGTTCGAAGTGGACCTGATCATTGATGATGAAACAGGCTATTACCAAAACTCGGAAGAGTTGCAAAGCTGCCAGGACCTGGCCGCCAGCGCTAGCGATGTACCTCAGGGCACTTTCTGTGTCGACGAAACCCAGGCTGCTCCCGGCAAGATCTATGGCTGGACATTTGAAGATGAGGCGGGCAATGTCTTGTCTGCCTTCCCCTTCCAAGTCAACGCCGTACCTATTTCCAAAGCATTTGCCGAGGCCAATGCCGATGCGTTGTTTGCCAGGATTACGCAGGTAACACCACCTACTCTATCCTCACTCAATGAGGCAATTGCCAATGCCGTTGAAGACTTGGAGGGATTATTTAGTTTTAGCTACACGCAGCAACAGAATGTCTATGGCTCACATATGGACAATTGCCATATCATTTTGCGCAACGCGGAGTATCAAGTGATTTTTGTGGCAGAGAGAAATGCCCTTGGCCATGAAAGCTCTTGCACCTTCACCACCGACGGCTTGAATTCCGGCAGCCTGGCCAAACCCCAGGGGGCAGTGAGTCATGGCTCTATATCGGTGGCGACCAGTGTGCTAGGTAATCAGGCTATTTCCTCGCAGCCCTATCCGCAACAATCGCTCAAGTAGAAATGTCGACAATAAAAAAAACCGATACTGCAAAACAGTATCGGTTTTTTTTATGGATAATCGAAATCAGATCTGACCAGCTAATCCACGTTCAACAACAAGGATTAAAACTTATAAACCAAGGTTGCCGAGGTGGTTGTATCCACTTTTTCCTTGCCTGGAGCAACCTTGGAGTCAGCCGCTACAGCCACCGCAAATTTCATTTGCATGGCATTGGTAATGGAGGCGGCAACCGAGGTTTCACTCAGGGTACGAGTGTTATCCGATCCCGTTTCTACACTGACAACTTGTTTGAAAACTGCAGTCTGTGAAAACTTCCACTCAAGCTCTGTTGCCAGACGCAATAAGGCGCCCTGCTCGGTTTCATAGATATAGGGGTTGTCGACATCATCAGTGACAATCACCTTCTCACCGCGAAAATAACCGGGACCCGCTTCAGCAAACCAGGTCAGCGTCTCTGTTGAATAAATCCAGTCACCATAACCTATAGCTGCCGTCGTATAGGTTTTATAGGAACCAAACTGATCGTGGGTGTAAGAGACAAAACCAAACAAATAGGATTTCTCTGCCTCTGACAACTGATAGGCAGACTTTGCCGAAGCCAGATACTTTTCGGCGGTTTTCTCTTTTTTCTTGGTGTTATCGTCCTGGGTCACTTCATCATTTTTAAACAGTGAACTGAGAATATATTCATTGGTCCACTTTTCAAGATGCTGCTTAGCGCCCAACTTGGCGTGAACACTGGTAGTTTCAGTATTGCCGGAGGTGGCGATCACACCCAGGTCAAGTTCAACATCCCAAGGTTTTTTCTCTTCTGCCAATACAGAACCCGACATAAATGCAACAATCAGTGCGAGCATAGCTCTCGACATAGTTTTACCTCTTTTGGCTTTTTTCAATTGCGCGAATATTCGCGGCCTTATGAGAGGGCGATTGGCTTGTCAGGCAATAGTGTTGAATTTTTCTATCAACCATTGCGTGTTTGCCCTCCCTCTTCTGCTGCCGCCAGAACTGGCATTCAACAGTCTTCTCCTTTTCAGCGTTATGCCTGACAGAATCCCGCTCTGCCCGCTGAGTTTCGAGCTGAAGCTCGCGCTGCTGCTCCTGCTCAGCAAACACTGCCTTGGGCGGTGCTTCACTCGAAACAGCAGCACGAGGATAATGTTTTACTTCATGGTGTGCCGTTATTTTAAGAAGCCAGGCAATAACGCCACCCACCAGCAAAAACACCACACAGACATTCAATATTTGCTGCCTGGTCACTCTATTTAAGTCTCATCACAATAACACTCCCCATAAGGTTTCGAGTCATGCAACAACATTAACACCTGACCTGTAGCACTACTCCCTCCGCCACTGAGTCGTGCCATCACGGGAATCCTCCAGGACAACACCTTGGCCCAGCAACAGCTTGCGCACTTCATCGGCGCGAGCGTAATTTTTATCGGCTTTGGCCTGGATGCGCTCGGCAATCAATGCCTCAACGGCTTCAGCCGTTATTGCATCGCTATCGCCCGCCTGCAAAAAGACCTCGGGGTTTTCCTGCAGCACACCCAGAATCAGGCCAAGTGCCTTTAATTGTCCGGCCAGATTTTCCGCCAGAACACTATCGCTCTTTGCATTATTCAGATCGCGCACCAGATCGTACATAACCGCCAGGGCAACACGGGTGTTGAAGTCGTCATTCATGGCTTCAACAAAAGCCTTGTAGTATGGGCTTTGCTGCATTTCACCTAAGGGCAAGGGTGCGATCCTGGCATAGCTGCGCAGTGCGCCGTAGAAACGCTCCAGGCCTGTGCGGGCCTCGATCAAATTATCTTCTGCGTAATTGATCGGGCTGCGGTAATGACTGCTCACCAATAAAAAGCGCACGACTTCGGGATGGTATTTTTCCAGCACATCGCGAATGGTAAAAAAATTGCCGAGCGACTTTGACATCTTTTCGCCATCCACCCGCACCGCTCCCGCATGCAGCCAGTAATTGACATACTTGCAACCGTTAGCCGCCTCACTCTGGGCAATTTCATTCTCATGATGGGGAAACGGCAAATCCGGACCGCCACCGTGAATATCAAAGGTTTTTCCGCAGCAATCTTTGCTCATCGCCGAGCATTCAATATGCCAACCTGGACGGCCACCGCCCCAGGGCGATGACCACTGCACCTCGCTGGGTTTGGCTGCTTTCCAAAGGGCGAAATCGCGGGGATCTTCTTTCGCCTCTTCCACTTCTATGCGCGCTCCCGATAAAAGTTCATCAACATTTTTATTGGTGAGCTTGCCGTAATCGGCAAAACTGGTTACACGATAGTAAACATCGCCATTGCTGGCGGCATAGGCGTGGCCTTTCTCGATAAGCGTCTCTGTGATCGCAACAATATCGTCGATATAAGCTGTAGCACGCGGTTCCTGATCGGGATGAAGTATACTCAGGCGCCGTTCATCTTCATGCATATAGTCGATAAAACGCTTGGTTAGATCTGTATAGACCTCACCATTTTCATCGGCGCGCTTAAGGATCTTATCGTCGATATCGGTGATGTTGCGAACGTAATTGACCTCCCAGCCCTGGCTGCGCAGGAAGCGGGTTATCACATCAAAGGCCACCAGCACACGGGCGTGGCCAATATGGCAATAGTCATAGACGGTGATACCGCAGACATACATGGATATCTTGCCGGGATGGATAGGTTTGAATATTTCCTTTTGCCGCGTTAGCGTGTTGTAAACCTGTAACATGATATTTTTCCGCTGGTGGTTCGACTTTATTCTTGATCGTCAATTTTGGCAAAGCTGTCTTTCAGACCTATAGTCCGATTAAAGACCGGTTTCTCCGCACTGGAATATTTGCTATCCAGACAGAAATACCCCTGACGCTCAAACTGGAAACGATTATCCAGTTGTGCCTGCGCCAAACTCAGCTCAGCTTTACAACCACTCAATATCTCCAGGTTCTGCGGGTTGATCGAGTCGAGGAAATTCTTGCCACCGGCATCCGGCGCCTCATCGGTAAACAAACGCTCAAAAATTCGCACTTCGCAATCAATATTATTGGTAGCCGACACCCAGTGAATAACCCCCTTGGGTTTTACACCATCTTCAGGGTCCTTGCCCAGCGTGCCTTCGATGATCCGCGCACGAATTTCAATAATATTACCCGCCGCATCTTTAACCACTTCATCGGCCTCAATCACATAAGCGCCGCGCAGGCGAACGCGCTTGCCCAACACCAGCCGCTTGTATTTTTTATTGGCTTCCTCGCGAAAATCTTCCTGCTCGATAAACAGGGTTTGCGTAAAAGGCACAGTGCGATCGCCGAGATCTTCGCGGTTGGGGTGATTGTGCAGAGTCAAGGTTTCCACTTTATCGACGGGATAATTCGTCAGCGTCACTTTCAATGGACGCAGCACACACATAGCGCGCGGCGCATTCTTATCCAGGTCATCGCGCACACAAAATTCCAGCACGCCGACATCGACAATACCGTCGGCGCGGGTCACGCCTATGCGCTCGCAAAAATCGCGCAACGCTGCCGGGGTGTAGCCGCGGCGGCGCATACCGGAAATCGTCGGCATGCGCGGATCATTCCAACCATCGACATGCTGTTCATCAACCAACTGCTTTAATTTGCGTTTGCTGGTCACCGAGTAATTGATATTCAAACGCGCAAACTCGTACTGACGCGGAACCGCAGGCACGGGCAGATGCTGGATAAACCAATCGTAAAGCGGCTTGTGGTCTTCAAACTCCAGGGTGCAGATGGAATGGCTGATACCTTCTATGGCATCGCTCTGGCCGTGGGCGTAATCGTAGGATGGGTAGATGCACCATTTGTCACCGGTCTGATGATGGTGGGCTTTTTTAATGCGATAGAGAATCGGATCGCGCAGATTAATATTGGGCGATGACATATCTATTTTCGCGCGCAGCGAGCAGGCGCCCTCGGCAAATTCACCCAGGCGCATCTTCTCAAACAGCGCCAGGTTTTCGCTGATGGAGCGGTCGCGGAAAGGGCTGTTTTTGCCAGACTCAACCAGGGTGCCGCGATATTCGCGCATCTGCTCTGCATTCAGGTCGCAGACAAACGCCAGCCCCTGCTCAATCAAGTAAATGGCCCACTGGTGCAACTGGTCAAAATAATCCGAGGTGTAGCGAACAGCACCGCTCCATTTGAAGCCGAGCCACTCTACATCCTGCATGATGGAGTTGACGAACTCCTCATTTTCCTTTTCCGGGTTGGTATCGTCAAAGCGCAAATTGCAGCTGCCACCAAACTCTTCCGCCAGGCCAAAATTCAGGCAGATGGATTTTGCATGGCCTATATGTAAATAGCCATTGGGCTCGGGCGGAAAGCGGGTGATGATTTTGCTGTGCAGGCCCTGCTCTATATCTTTGCGAATGATCTGCTGCAAAAAATGCAATGGCTTTTTGTTATCGGCGGCAGTGTTGGCAATAGGATGATCGGTCATGCTGATATAAATTCCAATGTTAAAAGCAAAGTGGCAAATTAGAGTATGAATATAGCTATTGTAAGTAAGCTTTGCGCGCTTGTCATGGTGATAAACCGGCTATTTTGGCGTTGAGCGATAGTCGCTGCGCCGCTGCAATTGATAGCGCGCAGTCGCCCGCTGGTGTTGCTCCAGGGTATCCGAAAACTCGGAGGTACCGTCCCCCTTGGCAACAAAATAGAGCGCACTGCCCTGCGCCGGATGCAGGGCCGCATGGAGTGAGGCCCGCCCGGGAATGGCAATCGGTGTCGGCGGCAGGCCATCTATCACATAGGTATTGTAGAGGGTTGGCTGCAGCAAATCATCCTTGCCAATTTTACCCACATACTTATCGCCCATACCGTAGATAACCGTGGGATCTGTCTGCAACTTCATGCCCTGCTGCAAACGCCGCACAAACACCCCGGCAATCTGCTGCCGCTCGCCGGCCGAACCGGTTTCCCGCTCGATGATAGAAGCCATGATCAAGGCCTGGTAGTCGTTGCGATAGGGCAGATTCAAGGCCCGGTCGGCCCAGGCCTGGTCCAGGGCCTTGCGCATACTCTTGTAGGCCTGCGTTAAAATTTCAACATCGCTGGCGCCTTTGGAAAAAAGATAAGTATCTGGATAGAACCAACCTTCAAGATGGGAAATAGGCAGATTCAACAGCGCCAGTTGCTCGGCGCTGGTTTTGTTGGCCAGCAGATGTTTCAGCTCGGGCTCGGCATTCAGGCTGGCCAGTATCTGGCGAAAATTCCAACCCTCTACCAAGGTGATCTGATGCAGCACCACATCACCCTTGTTGAGCTTTTCCAGCAATTGGATGGGTGTGATATTCGCCTCCAGAAAATATTCGCCCACATGGATTTTTTCCTTCTGCTGGTAGCGCGCATACCAGCCCAGCCAGCGCGGATGCTCAAGCAATTTTTTAGCGGCGAGATCCTGGGCGAGATAGGAGATCGATTTTCCATTTTGCAGCTCGTAATAAACTCCCTCGGCAGGTACCGCCAAAGGTGTCGCCAACCAGCGCTGGAAACTGACCCAGGCGAAGCCGGCAACAAATACTGCTGCCACCAGCAACAAGGTAAAAATAAACAGTGCCCGGGGAAACTTTTTTCGCTGTTGCGACATGGTCAGACTCTATAATAATAAATGTATGTGTAACATTTCCCAATGACTTACAGCAGCGCCTGCAATTTTCGCGTGATTTCGCCGTGGAAAAAATTGCGCGGAGAATCGCCCAGCAACTCGGCAACCGGCCAGATACCAAAGACACTATTGCTGAGAAAAACTTCATCGGCAGAAAGCAAATCGTCGAGCGTCAATTTTTTAATCCCTGCCCGCAAACCCAATTGCGGCACCAGGCTCTCCAGAATAAAACGCCGCATCACCCCAGCCACCCCAGCTTCAGAGAGATCCGGTGTCAGCAATGTCGCATTCTTTACAATAAACAGATTGCTGATCGTGGCTTCTATCAGATGGTCATTGCCATCCAGCAGCAATCCCTCAGCAATGGCTTCATCACACCATTCGGCGCGGGCCAATATATGCTCAAGACGATTGAGATGTTTTAAACCGGCCAGCGCTGGATTACAGCCGAGTCGCTGCTGGCAGAGCCTTACTGTGACTCCGCGGCTGGCATAATGTTCGGGATAATGTGCCGCAGGAAAAATGCCTATGCAAAGGGTGGGTTGCACCTTGTCCGGCAGGCGATAGCCGCGACCGCCCTCGCCGCGCGTGACAATAATTTTCAGGGTTGCCGCCACCAGTTCCTGCGCTGGCATTTGTGCAAGCAGCAACTGCACATACTGCTCCAGCAGGGTCTCCTGCAGAGGAATAAATAGCCTGTCGCAACTGGCAAGCAAACGCTGGCGATGCAAAGGCCAGAGGGGAATTTGCCCATTGTCGATACGACAGGTTTCAAACACACCATCGCCATAGGCAAAGCCGCGATCCAGTGGCGAAATCTGTTGACCTATAACACCATTAACCGAGATAAGCGGAAGTTTGCCCTGCATAATACTATGCCTCTATGTAAAAACGCCGAACAGGTGTTCGGCGTTTTTTTGCTGTCAACCACAGACTGTGAGCGATTAGATCTTTCTGAAAATCAATGAGCCATTGGTGCCGCCAAAACCAAAGGAATTGGAGAGAACCGCATCGATTTTGCGCTCCTGGGCCGTGTGCGGCACCAGGTTGATATCGCAGCCCACTTCGGGATTATCCAGATTAATCGTTGGCGGGGCAACCTGGTCGCGGATGGCCAGCACGCTGAAAATAGCTTCAACTGCGCCTGCAGCACCCAGCAGATGCCCGATCATGGACTTGGTGGAGCTGACCGCAACCTGCTCTGCCGCTGAGCCCAAAACGGTTTTCACAGCCTGGCACTCTGCTTTGTCGCCTGCGGGAGTAGAGGTGCCGTGCGCATTGATGTAGTGAATATCCGCTACAGGAATTTGCGCATCTTTGATGGCATTCGCCATAGATGCCGCAGCACCTGCACCGTCTTCCGGTGGCGATGTCATATGATAGGCATCGCCGCTCATACCAAAGCCAATCAATTCAGCATAAATTCTCGCACCGCGCGCTTTCGCATGCTCGTACTCCTCCAGCACCAGCACACCGGCACCGTCACCCAACACAAAACCATCGCGATCCTTATCCCAGGGGCGGCTCGCCGCCGTAGGGTTGTCGTTGCGGGTGGAAAGTGCGCGGGCTGCAGCAAAGCCGCCCAGGCCAAGAGGCGTTGTCGCCATCTCTGCGCCGCCGGCCACCATCACATCGGCATCGCCGTACTGGATCATGCGCGCGGCAAAACCAATGCTGTGGGTGCCGGTAGTACAGGCAGTGGTGATCGCAATGTTGGGACCACGCAGATTGTGCATAATCGAAAGGTTACCCGATATCATATTGGTAATGGCACTGGGCACAAAGAATGGCGATATGCGGCGCGGACCTTTTTGCTCAAGCGTCAAGGCACCCTCTTCAATGGTGCCTATACCGCCAATACCCGAGCCTATGGAAACCCCTATGCGGCTGGCATTAGCCTCAGTGACTTCGAGCCCGGCATCGCGTATTGCCTGGATGCCAGCAACCATCCCGTATTGGATAAACGGGTCCATTTTGCGCGCTTCTTTACTGGGAAAATAATCGTCAACGATCAGGTTTTTCACCGAGGCACTAAACTGGGTGGTGAATTGCGACGCATCAAACTGAGAAATTGTCGACACACCACTCTTGCCGTTGATAATACCCTGCCAGGTATCAGCTACTGTATTGCCCAGCGGGCTGATCATACCAAGACCTGTAACAACAACTCTTCTGCGTGACACCTTTGCAACTCCTCAGAGCAAAACCAGAATTATAACCATTCTGGCTGCCTCAAAAACAGTAAAAAAAAAGCCGTACTATTTCGCAATAATACGGCTTTTCGAAAAAAGAATAATCAACTACTGAAACAATTACGCTTGATTGGCGTTGATGTAATTGATAGCCAATTGAACTGTAGTAATCTTTTCAGCTTCTTCATCAGGAATTAATGTTTCGAATTCTTCTTCTAAAGCCATTACCAACTCTACGGTATCCAGAGAATCAGCGCCCAGATCTTCAACGAAAGAAGCTTCGTTTTTCACTTCTTCTTCTTTCACGCCCAGTTGCTCAGCAACGATCTTTTTTACGCGTTCTTCAATGCTACTCATGATGTTATGTAACTCCTAATGTGTTAAGGACAAAACCGTCAATTTATTTAGTTGAGCCGATATGTATTTAGCTATCCACTCAGCCATTATATTTCGGTCAAAATCGACGCGCATTTTACATCTATTTGACCTAGTTGTAACGTACCCTGCAGCAAAAAATTGCTATTTTTCAAAAAAACATTAAAAAACAAACGTTTGCATGGCATTTTATGCCATATACATACCGCCGTTTACGTTAATTGTCTCGCCGCTGACATAGCCTCCGGCTTCACTGGCTAAAAAGACAACAACAGAGGCAATCTCTTCGGGGGAACCCAGGCGCCCCAGTGGAATGCGTGCAAGCAACAGCTGCTTTTGCTCTTCCGGCAATACCTTGGTCATATCGGTATCAATAAAGCCCGGCGCAACCGTATTGACGGTGATGCCGCGCGAGCCGACTTCCGCAGCCAGTGAACGGGCAAAGCCTGCAACACCGGCCTTGGTCGCCGCATAGTTGGACTGACCGGGATTGCCCATAGCACCGACTACAGAACTGATATTGATAATGCGGCCCCAGCGCGCTTTCATCATGCCGCGCAGCACACCCTTGCTCAAACGGTAAATTGAACTGAGATTGGTATTGATAACATCGAACCACTCTTCATCGCTCATCCGCATCAATAGATTATCTTTGGTGATTCCGGCATTGTTAACCAGAATGGCCGGCGCCCCGAATTCTTCACCGACACTTTTCAACAACTCAGCCACCGAATCGGCATCTGTGACATTCAACACCTTGCCAGTGCCGCGAATTCCCAACTCAGCAAAGCGCGCTGAAATTTTTTCTGCGCCCGATTCACTGGTTGCAGTACCAATAACAATTGCACCGGCCCTGCCCAACTGCTCGGCAATAGCAGCGCCTATACCGCGACTCGCGCCCGTAACCAAGGCAACCTTATCATTAAAACTCATTGTTGTTTTCTCTTATTGGATTATTTATTGGACACTGGCAAAAACGCTGACTACCTCTTCCGATTTTTCCATCGAGAGCGTTGCCAATCCAGCATTGATTCGCTTATTCAAGCCTGACAACACCTTGCCTGGACCACACTCCACTGTCGTATCCACGCCAAGCCCGGCCAGCGTATTGACGCACTCGACCCAGCGCACAGCGCTGTAAATTTGTTCAATCATCAAGGTCTTGATTTTCTCTGGATCAGCCTCAACCTGGGCTGTTACATTGTGCACCACCGGAATGGCTGGAGCAGCAAATGCCGTAGCCGCAATCTGCTCAGCCAGACGATCTGCCGCTGGGCGCATCAGCGACGTGTGGAAAGGCGCACTGACTGGCAATGGCAACGCACGCTTGGCACCAGCCTCTTTGCAAAGCGCACTGGCGCGCTCAACAGCTGCAGCGCTACCGGCGATAACCACCTGCCCGGGGGAGTTGAAATTAACTGCGGCAACCACTTCACCCTGCTCGGCTTTTTTGCAGGCTTCTACAATCAAGGCATCGTCCAAGCCTATAATCGCGGCCATAGCCCCCTGACCAGCGGGAACGGCCTCCTGCATAAACTTGCCGCGCTGCTGCACCAGCTTTACCGCATCGGTAAAGGCGACAACACCGGCACAGACCAGGGCAGACCACTCACCCAGACTATGCCCGGCCATGAATGCGGGCTGCGCACCTTTTTTTTCTTGCCACACACGCCAGACTGCAACGCTGGCCGTCAACAACAGCGGCTGGGTGCGCTCGGTCAAATTGATATCGTCCTGCGCACCATTCTGCACAAGATCCCACAGATCGTAACCCAACACTTGCGATGCCTCGGCAAAGGTTTGCGTGACAATAGGGTAATCATTGGTCAGCTCAGCCAGCATGCCGATTTTTTGTGAGCCCTGACCAGGAAATACAAAAGCGAGATTTTTTTGCGTCATAAGAATTTTCTACTGCGTAATAATCATTAATTTATAGCGAAATAAAATTTTATTCTGCGGAAAACCGCTGCTGGATTCGCGCCGGAACTTTTTCTACAACCTGTTCGCGCGCAACCATCAACGCATGCAAAAAAGCTTTTTTATTAGCGTCGCCATGACTTTTAACTACCGTTTTTTGCAGCCCCAAAAAGCTGGCCCCATTATACATGGATGGATCCAGCTCGCTACGCAATTGACTCAGCAGCGGCCACATTATAAAACCACAGAATTTGTACAGCCAATTTTTATTAAGGCTGGTTTTAATTTTATTGGCAATAAAGCGCGCCGTCCCCTCACTGGATTTCAACGCGATGTTGCCGTGGAATCCATCGCAGACAATAACATCCACATCGCCGGAAAATATGCTATTGGCCTCAACAAAGCCACTGTAATGTAAATTGGAATCATCGCGCAACAGCGCATGAGCCGCCTTGATAACGTCCGTGCCTTTCACATCTTCTTTGCCAATATTCAGCAGGCCGATACGCGGAGCCGCAAGCCTTGACGAGCCAGCCAGCACCGACCCCATCAGGGCGAACTGGTGCAACTGCACAGCACTGCAATGGATATTGGCCCCCAAGTCGAGAAAATAGGTGGGACCCTTTTCGGTCGGCATAGCCTTGCAGATAGCGGGACGCTCTATACCGGAAAAGGTTTTTAATAAATGTTTGCTGATGGCAAGCAGCGCGCCGGTATTACCCGCACTGACGCAGGCATCGGCAAGATCATTCTTGACCGCTTCAACAGCCCGCCACATGGAAGAATAATGCTTGTGACGCAAAGCAAGCACTGGCGACTCATCCATAGCCACCACATCGGGAGCATGGACCAAGACAATGCGTTTGCGCGAGAGATTTTTTGCAGAATAGCCTGGCGATAGTTCGAGGATTTTTTGCTCGTCGCCCACCAACAGAATATCGACATCATCAAAAAGCGCAGTAAATTTTACTGCAGCCAAGACAGCAACACGGGGACCTAAGTCCCCGCTCATAGCATCAATCGCTATTCGAATTCTTGTCGGCAAGATGTCATCGTCTTGCTGAGAAATTACTCGTTGCTGCCTTTGTCGATCACTTTACGGCCGCGGTAAAAACCATCAGCGGTAACGTGGTGACGCAAGTGTTTTTCGCCGCTGGTTGCATCTACAGACAGGGTTGGACCTGTCAATGCATCGTGCGAGCGACGCATGTCGCGCTTGGAACGAGATTTTTTGTTTTGTTGTACTGCCATGATTTACTCCTATTTACCTACTCGCTGGAACCGAGGCGCCTCTTTAACTGATTGCCGATTATCGCAACTCGACCATCAGTATTATTTCGGCGAGCTCTTAAGTTGCTCCAACACCTGAAATGGGTTTTTCGCCTTTTTTACCTCAACTGGCTGACCACTGCTGAAAAGCTTTGTATCGACACAGGGCTCTTCATGGTAGGCAACCACGGGTAAACTCAACAGCAATTCCTCTTCGATCATATCGTAGAGATCTGCTGCACCTTCACCGACTATCCAGGGATCAAGAGATTCAGGCAGCGCCTGCGCATGCTCTTCATCCCATACGATACCCAGTGAAATATCACTTTCGACCGGGACAGTGACCGGACTCAGGCAGCGTTGGCACAATAGCGATACCTCTGCGTGCACATGACCTGTCACTATCTTTTTCTTCTCTTCACTCAAGCCAAAAGCCAGGTCAACCTGGATTTCTCCAGAGGTATCCTGCAAGGCATCAGCCATTCTCGGCAGCGCGCTCACAGGTACAAACCCTTGCAGCGATATGCCCTGCTGGGCAAATTTGCGAGGGTCTCCCTGCCGCGGCAGGAGCTTATGTGAAGGGGTCGTAAACATAAGCGCGCAATCATAGGGATCTGGCCGGCTTCTGTCAAAGAAAAAACGCTGCAAATAGCGCTATTTAGTGTCTTAGAGGTAAAATCGCCCCCCTATTTATGGTTTTTTACGTAGAGCAAGTGTTTATGCCGACCCTTTTACTAGCCTCCAGCTCCCCTTATCGCCGCGCGCTGCTAACCAGGCTCGGCCTCGAATTTAACTGGGAGGCGCCCGATATCGATGAATCACAGCGAGAAAACGAAACGGCTGACAGCCTGGTGACACGACTCTCCCTGGCAAAAGCCAAGGCTCTGGCTGGCAGCCACCCGAACAGCCTGATTATAGGCTCCGATCAGGTGGCGGTCCTGGATAACAGGATTCTTGGCAAACCCCACACCCACGAGCGCGCCCGGATACAACTGCAGAATGCCAGCGGACGCCAAGTCCTCTTCAAAACCGGCCTCTGCCTGCTCAATAGCGCCACCGGTAAAAGCCAAGTGGCCGTCGTAGATTTCTCGGTGTTCTTTCGCGAATTATCCAATGCTCAGATAGATGCCTATCTCAATCGGGAAAAACCCTATGATTGTGCCGGCAGCTTCAAGGCAGAGGGACTGGGAATATGCCTGTTCAGCAAACTCTGTGGCGACGACCCCAACAGCCTTATAGGCCTACCGCTGATAACGCTGACAAAAATGCTGGCATCGGAAGACGTAGACCCGCTATTCCCCTAAGGAACCTCTGAAAAATGTTGGCGAGGCGGCCAGCGCAAGGCAAAAACAGCTAACTTGCCAAAGCGGCGCAGTACAAAAGCGGAGTTTAGAGGGACTAAATGAGCATTTTTAAGCTGTTTTTAACGCGGCGATAGCAACGCAGGTAATTTTTCAGAGGTTCCCCAGGTTAACCCAGGCGATGCCATTGAAGGATGGCATCTATGCGATCCACGCACAATTCAGGC
This sequence comes from Cellvibrio sp., assembly GCA_035565295.1. Taxonomy (GTDB): domain Bacteria; phylum Pseudomonadota; class Gammaproteobacteria; order Pseudomonadales; family Cellvibrionaceae; genus Cellvibrio. The sequence goes on from DATMSP010000050.1 coordinate 23,788, forward strand.
TCATAGGGGTGCAATCTGTCAGCATGATGAGCACCATAACTCACCGCGATTCGCGGCATATTGATACGGCGAGCCATCTCCATATCAAACTCGGTATCGCCAATCATCACCGCCTCTTCTACTGGCACGGCAAAATGATGCAGCAGCTCCTCCAACATCAGCGGGCTCGGCTTGGATTCAGTCTCATCAGCGCATCGGGTCGCATCAAAATAATCGTGCAAGCCGTGGGTGAGCAGCACCCTATCGAGCCCCTTGCGACTTTTTCCCGTCGCCACCGCCAGCAGGTGCCCCTGAGTACGCAAGGCCGCGAGGGTTTCATGCACAGAAGGAAAGAAGTCCGAGGCTTTTTCATCTTCCAGGCGAATAAAATTGGCCGCATAGCTGTCTCGCAAACGAGCCCGCTCACCGGCATCCTTATCTGGATAAAGATGCGATATGGCCTCAGGCAATCCCAGACCAATAATATTGTGGATAAGAGCATCCGCCAGCGGTTCCCAACCCAAGTCCCGGGCAGCAAATTGCATGGAGTGGGTAATCTTGGCTTTTGAATCACTCAGGGTGCCATCCCAATCAAATATAAATAGCACTGATCAGTTTTCCTATGGGTTGACGGGGCCGGTGGAAGTGAGCTTTTGCAACACACTAGCGAGATCAGGCGTTAGAGGTGCCTTGACTATGGTCAACTCCTTCGCCTCAGGCAGATAAAAACCCAACTCTGCTGCGTGCAGGAACAATCGCTTTACCCCCTGCCCGCGCATGAGCAGGTTAAAGTCATCATCGCCGTATTTTTCATCACCCACCAGACTGTGGCCAGCATACTGGGCATGGACGCGGATCTGGTGGGTGCGTCCGGTAATAGGCCGAGCCTCAACCAGGGTGCAACTGGCAAAGCTGTTCAACACCTTAAACTCGGTCAGACTGGGCTTGCCATCGGCATGCACCCGTACAATGCGTTCATCATTAAGCACTTCCGTTTTTAACAGTGGCGCCTCTATACGTCGCACATTTTTTGGCCAGGCACCCACCACAAGGGCCTGATAGACCTTGCGGATACCACTGTTGCCCTTGTCGCGCAGGGCGGCCTGCAGATGGCGCAGCATACTGCGTTTTTTCGCAATCATGATGCAGCCGGAGGTGTCCCTGTCGAGGCGGTGGACCAGCTCCAGATAGCGCGCATCCGGGCGCATCTGTCGCAGGGTTTCAATCAACCCCAGGCTTACTCCGCTACCGCCATGAACAGCCAGCCCCGGCGGCTTATTGATAACCAGCAAGCCTTCATTTTCAAACAGTATCGACTGCTCCAGCAACCGGGTCAGCATATGACTGGGCTTGGCCTTGGCCTCTTTTTCCTCCATCCGCACAGGTGGAATCCGGATTTCATCGCCAGCCGCCAGCTTATATTCAGGCTTTGAGCGCCCCTTATTCACCCGCACCTCACCCTTGCGGATGATGTTGTAAACCTTGGATTTAGGCACCCCCTTGAGCCGCGCCATCAGGAAATTGTCGAGCCGCTGGCCAGCCTGATCATCGTCGATCAGCGCAAAGCCAACCTTGGTTGGCAGGCTGCCCGCCGCAGGCAGAGCGGAAGCGTTGGGGGGGATTTTGGAGGGAATATCTGTTTTCATGGCGCCTATGATACCCAAAGCCATAGCCCCGCGTCAGCCGCTAATTTGCACTATGTATCGCTTTAGATTGCTGCAACCCCGGATAACTGCTATAGTCCAATGGCCTATACAGGCTGGTTTCCGGGTCGCGCAGTTCAGGCGCACCGCAAGGAAATACCGCTGCTGGCAGCGCAAACTGGTTCCGTCACGCCCTGGAGCAAAAGGCGATCCGGCTTGCAAGAGTAACCAATAGGGGTGACCTCGACTACAAATAGCTGAGGCACCATAAACAATTGCGCCGAGCAAAAAGCAGCATTGTTACTATGAAATATTTTGTTGAACTCTGATATTTATTTGTTAATTTACGGATTCGAGGCAAGCGCTTTTCCTGTTAAAAGCCACCCTGATTAATCCTGGACATATTTGTACTTTAAATTGTACTTTAAACACTGACATTCATTAAATTTAAACTTAAATTTAATTGTTTGCTGCAGCGCTGGCCCGCCCTCTCACAATGGGCACTCACCAGCCAAGCCATGTGCAAGTTACTGTTTAACAGTTTCACTTAATAGTGTCGCAACCGGATGTACGCCGTTTGCTAACTGGCCGAGACGCCAGCCACAATAACAAATAGAATCAAGGTAAATAGTGTTTACCTCACGCGAGTTAAAGGGATTGTCATGAGCGCGACTCAAGACGTACTCCGAGCGCTGTAAAGCGATTATCTTGGAACCCCCGAATCAACCGCTATTGCGCAGCGCAATAGCCTAGGCTACCTAGTAAGGTTGCACAAAATTTCATATTAACCTGGCTGTTGGTCTGCTTACCGCATTCACCAAACAATTAGGTAAAACATGAAAAGAATGCTTATAAACGCCACTCAACCGGAAGAGTTGCGCGTTGCCCTGGTCGATGGTCAATGGCTCTATGACCTGGATATTGAAAATCGCAATCGCGAACAAAAAAAATCCAACATCTACAAAGGCAAAATCACCCGCGTTGAACCCAGCCTTGAAGCGGCTTTCGTCGACTACGGCGCTGACCGCCACGGCTTCCTGCCACTCAAGGAAATCTCGCGCGAATACTTCAGCAAAAACACCAACGACTCCGACGGCCGCATCAAAATCAAGGATGTATTGAAGGAAGGCACTGAAGTTATTGTGCAGGTGGACAAAGAAGAGCGCGGCAACAAGGGCGCCGCCCTGACCACCTTTATCAGCCTCGCCGGACGCTACCTGGTACTTATGCCAAACAACCCTCGCGCAGGCGGTATCTCCCGCCGCATTGAGGGTGAAGATCGCGCCGACCTGAAAGACGCACTGGGCTCAATTGAAGTTCCACAGGGTATGGGCGTTATCATCCGCACCGCCGGTGTAGGCCGCAGCGCAGAAGAACTGCAATGGGATTTAAACTATCTTTTACAGCTCTGGGAATCCATCGACGGCGAAGCCAAGAAAGCCCCTGCGCCCAACTTCCTGTTCCAGGAAAGCAATGTCATTATCCGCGCAATCCGCGACTACCTGCGCCAGGATATAGGCGAAGTTATCGTTGACAGCAAAGAGGCCTACGACCTGGCATCCGGCTTCATCCAGCAGGTTATGCCCAACTACCGCAGCAAAGTGAAGCTGTACCAGGACGATATCCCCCTGTTCAATCGCTACCAGATTGAAAGCCAGATCGAGACCGCCTTCCAGCGCGAAGTTAAATTGCCCTCCGGCGGCTCCATCGTTATTGATGTTACAGAGGCCATGATCGCCATTGACATCAACTCATCGCGCGCCACCAAAGGCAGCGATATCGAAGAGACTGCACTGACAACCAACCTTGAAGCCGCCGATGAGATTGCCCGCCAATTGCGCCTGCGTGACATGGGCGGCCTGGTAGTCATCGACTTTATTGATATGCAACCCGTGCGCAACCAGCGCGAGGTTGAAAACCGTGTGCGCGATGCTCTGCTGATGGATCGCGCCCGCGTGCAAATTGGTCGCATCTCACGCTTCGGCCTCCTGGAAATGTCGCGTCAGCGCCTGCGCCCATCCCTGGGCGAGACCCACTCAAAAGTCTGCCCGCGCTGTGAAGGCCAGGGCACTATCCGCGGCACACGCTCATTGGCCCTGTCGATTCTGCGCCTGGTGGAAGATGAAGCCCAGAAAGAGCGTAGCGTGGAAATCCGCGCAATATGCCCTATTTCCGTAGCTACGTACCTGCTGAATGAAAAACGCAAAACCATTTCCAGTATCGAAACCCGCAACAAGACCCGCGTGGTGATTGTGCCCAATGCCGAGATGATGACTCCTCACTTCGAAGTCCAGCGCCTGCGCGACGACGATGAGGGCACGCTTGAAACCAGCTACAAGATAGTTGCTCACACCGAAGAACCCAAAGAAGATGAAGCTGAAATCAACAACAAGCCTGTAGTCGTCAACAGACCTGCAGTACAGCCTGTTGCACCTTCAGCACCCGCACCTGAGCCAGCCCCAAAACCGGGCCTGCTTGCGCGCCTGATCAGCTCGATTACTGCGGCATTTTCCAGCGAAAAACCCGAGCAAAAGAAAAGCTCCTCTCGCGACAACAATCGCAACCATCGCTCACGCGGACAAAACCGTCCTCGCCGCGACAGCCGAAACCGTCGCGACCACAAAGACGATCGCGAAATCAGCGATAACCTTGAGCCGCGCAATACAGAACGCAATGAGACCCGCCCCGCGCGCAATCAACGCGATGCACAGAAAGAGGGACAACGCGATTCAAATCGCGATGGCGGCGAAGGCAATTCCGAAACCCGCGAAAATAATCGTCACGGCAGAAATAATCGCCAGCAGCGCGAGCCGCGTGAAGCGAGGGAGCCAAGAGAGCAGAGAGAGCCGCGTGAGCAGAGAGAACCGAGAGAACCCCGCGAGCCGAGAGAATCAAGGGAGTCGCGTCGCCAGCAGCAAGCTGCAGAAGCCGAGGTATTGGACAACAACCTGAACACTGTCGAAGCTGGCGAAGGCCAGGAGAGTGACGATCAGCGCCCAAGCAAGCGGCCGGCCGGTCGCCGCACTCGCTCGCAGCAGCGTCGTCGCTCATCGCGCAATGATGAAGCAAGCGTTGAGCAGCAAGGCGAAATGGAATTGGGTACAGCAGAGAACTCCAGCGCTGGCACTACTGCACCGGCAACTCCCGTGGCAACTGCTCCCAGTGAAGCACCCAAGTCAATTACCGCCCAGTACATTGCCAAATCTGCAGTAGCAGAGCGCGAGCTGGCCGCCATTGAATCCAACCTGGTTGCAGCCATAGCAAAAACAGCTGAGACTTCAACGGCACCAGAAAGCAACAATGCTGAAGCCAAAGCGATTGAAGCTGACAGTGCGGAACCCACTCCGGCAAAGCCAGCAGAAGTACAAGCAACCACTGCCGACACGACAGAGTCAGTTGCCGGGGAAGCAGTGCACGTCAGTGAGGCTGAGCACCGCGAGCCAACAGCGCCTGCAGCTATAGCAACACCAGCCAAAATAGAGGACCTGACTGCAACTCCGGTTGCCGACAGCGGCGCAAGAGCGAGCAACGATCCACGCAGAACTCCAAAGCCTTTGGCCAGCATCGAAATTGTGACCGAAGCACCTGTTCGCCAGCAGGCAAAGGCTCTGGATACAAGCCTTCCCCCAGCAGTGGAGCACAACCCTCGGCCGATAACGCGCCCTGCAAATGATCCGCGCAGCGCGAAAAAGCAAGAGTCCTGAGTCAACAGATAAAGTCATATTGCCTTATCACTTTGTAGAAAATCCGAGCAGTTCGCTCGGATTTTTCTTTTCAAAAAGTTAAAAAGATAAAAAAAGTAAAGATATAGTATTTTTTCTGCGATTTGATATTGCCGATCTGAAAAACCCATGTATAATTCGCGCCTCAACGGAAGGGTGGCAGAGTGGTTTAATGCACCGGTCTTGAAAACCGGCGTAGGTTTATAGCCTACCCAGGGTTCAAATCCCTGCCCTTCCGCCATTTTGAATAAAAAAGGCACCTTTTCAAGGTGCCTTTTTTATTTGCCGCAAACCCATTACACTCAGTTGCATATCACTCTCTTTTGCAGGCAAACCACAGGCAATGATTTTTTCTCTGGCCATCTATGCTGCCCCCTACTCATCACAAGCCAGCGACTCAGCTTATCGCTTTGCCACTGCGCTGCTTGACCAGGGACATAAACTCTACCGTATATTTTTCTATCACGATGCCGTGCACAATGCCTCAAGCCTGGCAACCCCGTCGCAGGATGAAGCTCACCTGCCACAGCAATGGCTGCAACTTAGCGAAAAACACGGCATTGATCTGGTGGTGTGCATTGCCGCTGCCCTGAAACGCGGCCTGTTAAATCAACAGGAAGCTGATCGCCATGAAAAACCGGGCTTCAATCTCGCCGGGGGATTTACCCTTGGCGGATTGGGACAACTGGTGGATGCGGCAGTCACCTCCGACAGACTCATTACCTTTGGCAATTAACATGGCAGAGATCAGCAAAAAACTTTTGTTTGTCAGTCGCCATGCCCCCTATGGCTCATCCATCGCCAAGGAAGCGCTGGATGCAATACTCGCCGCATCCGCCTACAATCAACAATTGAGTCTATTATTTATGGACGAGGGCGTATTTCAATTGCTGCCAGCACAAGAGGCGCAGGAGATAGGACAAAAAAGCCTGGCAGCCATGCTTCCAGCCCTGTCACTCTACGATATAGATGAGATCTACGTCCACCAGGAATCCTTGCAGGCTCGCCAGATAGAGTCTCGCGAGCTTGTACTCGACAACATCAAGGTAATAGACAGCGCGGCCGTACACAGCTTATTGGCCAGGCAACATCAACTGCTGAGCTTTTAACATGGGCATATTACATACAGTCAATAAATCACCCTTTAGCCATTCCACCCTGGCCTCCTGCCTGGAAGTATGCGGCAGGGATGACTGTATCCTCCTGCTTGAAGATGGCGTATTGGGGGCTATGCAAAGCTCGCCCTGCACCCGGCAACTCACCCTGGCAATCCAGCAGGGAGTGAAAATATATGCCCTCTCCAGCGATATCAAAGCGCGCGGCCTCAGCGAAAAACTGCTCCCCGACATTCAGGCAACAGACTACAGCGGATTTGTCCGACTCAGTATTGAACATCGCTGCGTGCAGAGCTGGTATTGACATGCAACTGCAGATTGACAACTCCAGTATTGAGCTTGATAAGGAGGGCTTCTTAAAAAACCTCAACGACTGGAATAAAAGTATTGCAACAGAAATAGCAGCGCGCGAAGGCATAACCTTGACCGCAGAGCACTGGGAAATTATTGGACTGGTGCGCGATTTTTATCAGCACTTCCAACTTTCACCTTCAATGCGCGCCCTGGTCAAACGCAGCCAGCAATTGCTCGGCACAGAAAAAGGACAAAGCATTTATTTGCTGCAGCTATTCCCTTCCAGCCCGGCAAAACTTGCCTGCAAAATTGCCGGACTTCCCAAGCCCAGTAACTGTCTCTGACTCCCGCAAAATATGGCCGCATAAAAAAAGGGGCCGCAGCCCCTTTTTATTGATAGCATACATTCACTTATGCAGCATCAATAGATTTGATAGTGCCTTTTGGCAAAACGGCATGAACGGCGACCTTCTGGAATTTCAATTCGATATTGCTACCCGTCTCGACCACAACATAATTCTCATCGACTTTGAGAACCTTGCCAAGCATACCGCTGGTCATGACCACTTCATCACCCTTGGCCAAGGCAGACACCAGATTCTGATGCTCCTTTTGGCGTTTGCGCTGCGGGCGAATAATAAAAAAATACATAAAGGCAAACAGACCACCAAACATCAGAATACTGATTAATGGACTCGCCGCCGCTGGTTGCGCGGCTGCAGTTTGTGCAAAGGCTGAAGATACAAAAAAACTCATGGAAAACCCCTAACAATAAAAAACGCTAACTCTACCCTTTTTCCAAAGAGCAGGCAATTAGCGTTAATCGCCAGAGAAGGAATTACTTGCTAATTAAGCATAATCCCTGAAGAGTTTGCGGAAAACACTGGGCGACAAACCAGTCCAACGCTTAAAGGCATTGGTAAAGCTGGTCCTATCAGAAAAATCGAGGGCTTTTGATACAAAATCCACACTCAAGTGGTCATCAATAAGGTATTTGATAGCGTAATTAAAACGAACATCATCGCGCAGCTGAGCAAAGTTGGCATTTTGCTGTTGCAAACGACGTTGCAGCGTACGCTTGGACAAGCCTATATCTTCCGCCACACGATCAATCGATAAGTCAGAATGGCCAACGCGCTGATGAAGTGCATTCACAACACGAGCAGATACACCTTCACAGTGAGGAATTCTGGCCAGGGTTAGATATTCTTCATAAGTTCTGATAACTGGTTGGCCAAATTCGCCATCGGCAGTCATGTCTTCATTGCGGTAGTTGCGCTGTAACTGAATCATTAGGGCCTCTCTTTAAGCCAATAGGCAATTATTATTTGATAGAGATTTGAGTTGATGATGATTACGTAAACACGCCCGGAGTAAAACACCTCTGAAGTAAGCACTTCAATGCAACTGGCGTACGTCAAATTGCCTCCCTGCTACCCACCTACGACAGGAAACAGAATTTAAACGACACAAATAAATATAAAAATATAGTCATCAGTTCACAAATTCCACATTTAATATAGCATATTGTCTCATATGTTGTCTTTAATATAATTAATAATATCGAAATTATGGGTTTTTGTGTTCACTTTTTCGAAGATATACCGTAACTGGCCCTCAATATCAACAAGAAAGCTACTTCTGACGACACCCATAAACTCCCTCCCCATGAATTTTTTCAGTGCCCAGACCCCATAGGCCTCCGCCACTGCATGGTCCTCGTCAGATAACAGGGTAAAATCTAACCCGTATTTACTATCAAATTTCTGCAATTTGACTGGTGCATCCGGACTAATTCCCAAGACCACTGTATTGATCGCCCGCAAATCCAAAGCTGAATCGCGGATACCGCAAGCCTGGGTAGTACAGCCCGGAGTTGAGGCCTTGGGATAAAAATAAATGACTACATTGCTTTTCCCGCGGAACTGCTTGAGCGTCACACTCTTGCCATTCTGATCGAGCAGTGTGAAATCCGGGGCCGGTTTGCCAATTTTAGGGTGGGTCATTGTGGAGCCTTTTTGCAGAATATTAGTTAACGAAATGAACAATTATTCTTTATTGTCATTCAGCATATCGAAGAGCGCATTTTTTTCTTCCATTGTTACAGATTGATCGACAAAGGTGGTGGCGCTGAGGTCGGGGTGAGCCACTCTATTCCTTCCCCTGTGCTTAGCCTGGTACAGCAGAGCATCCACTCGCTGTATAAAGCCCTCAACTGAATCGCTCATATGCGATGAGAATTCATCGACACCGAAGCTAGCCGTCACTGTAAGCTGCCGCTGTTCATCCAATGACAAAGGCGTTGTTGCCAGCATTTCACGCAAACGATCAGCCACACTGATTGCCTGGCGCAAGTCGGTATTGGGCAACAAAATAATAAACTCCTCGCCGCCGAAGCGACAGGGGTAATCGAGTTTGCGCACGGCCAGCTTGATGAGATTGGAAACATGGAGCAGTGCATTGTTTCCCTGCTCATGTCCCCAGTCATCATTGAACTTTTTGAAATGGTCTATATCTAGCAAAATCATCGAGAGGGTCTGGGTTCCGCGCCGGGTGCGCTCCATCTCCAGCTCGATAGTTTCTTTAAAAAAGCGAAAATTAAACAGACCTGTGAGACCGTCGGTGCGAACCTGTTCAGTCAGATAGCTGACTTCGCGCCTCAGTTCGGCGATATCATGGGAAAAATGGCAGTCACTCTCCCTGCGCGAGCAGGCTATTTTTTCAAAGGGCTGATCAATGTTTGATTCCATAGCTTTTCTTAAAACCTGGTAAAAATAATATTGCGGGAATAGATCCACTAACCCAGAGCGGTAAACAAAACACCTTCGGGCAACTGCATAAGCATACGATGCAGGCTGCCGCCGCGCTCAATCAGTGTTGTGCAGGGAATCCCCATAATTTCAAGACCGGGAAATGCCCGTGAGATAACTTCCAGAGCATCCTCATCACTCAGGGCATCATAAATGGGAACCAGAACACACTCATTCACCACCTGGAAGTTCGCGTAGGTAACCAGCAAACGCCGGTCGTCATCATTAAATTTCGCACCCGGCCAGGGCAATGGCAAAAGGCGATACGCCTCCCCTGAAGCTGTCCTGAGAGCGGCCAATTCCGCTTCCAGCTGCTTTAGTTCACGATAATGCTCATCCTGCTCATCATCGCAGGCGGTATAGACAATAGTGTCATTGGGGCACAAACGCACCAGGTTGTCTATATGGCCATCGCTATCGTCACCCTGCAGCAAGCCATGCTCCAGCCAATGGATTCGCGAAACACCAAAAGATTCCTGCAGACGCTTTTCTATTTCAGCCCTGTCCAAGCCTGGGTTGCGATTTTCGTTGAGCAGGCAGGAACGGGTGGTCAGCAATGTGCCCTGTCCATCCACTTCTATAGCGCCCGCCTCCAATACCCAATCCTGCTTTTCAAAAGCCGCTGCCGGAAAGGCATTTTGCAACTGCAGTTTTTTCGCGACCTGGCCATCGACTTCAGGATGGTATTTTTCGCCGCAGCCATTGAAAATAAAATCCAGCAGCTTGACCCCCTCTTCAGTCTGCACCGCCATAGGACCATAATCGCGCACCCAGATATCACGGGTGTCGACCGGGTAGAAATAGACATACTCCAGGGGAACTGACATGGCCTCAAGGCGGGCGCGGGTAGCGTCAATTTCCGCCGCCGGCAGAGCTATAACAATATCGGCATAATCGCAGATAACCGAGACCAGCGCCTCATAGAGCTGGGTGATATCCTCCAGCATCCATTCCCAATCGGTATTTTTATGTGGCCAGGCAAGCAAAACGGCATCCTGGGGCTCCCATTCAGCAAACAAACGCTGGGTCATCGGCTTAACTTCCATAAGGGTAAATAGGGGTGGCAGCAGCTCGCAGACTATTGCCCAATGTGGCAATTATAAACAAGCCGCTGGCAAATGGGTTCATTGATTGCTAATGAGCTCTTGTGCAGGCAGGGAAACAACCGCTTCATCTGATGAGTTTTCAATCGCATCAAAGGAAAGCTTTTGATTGACTGCTGAAGGTGCAGCCGTGGGATTTTCACTGGCGAACTCATCTCCCACCTGGACTATGACCGCCAGGGCTCGTGCAGATGATGTGCCACCATTATTGATCGTTGCCTTTAAATTCAGATAGTAGCGGCCATTGTCGGCAGCCGATATTTGCAGCCCAAGCCGGTACAGTCCCGTGTCATTCGCCGTAAAAACATAGGGCTGGGTTACCCCTGGCAACTGCAGACCCTCTCCCGGATTGAGTTCAACCTGCATATCGCCGCTACCCAGCTGGGCGCGGAGAATTATTTCAACCTCTGAAGTCTTATGGGCCGCAATAAGGATCCTATTATCAGAGGCCAGGCCGACCTGGGCTCCGGGTTTTGCCTCCTTAACTTTGGTGTTTTTCAGTACCGTTGAATTCGCAGCGTTTTCACTGCCCCCCTGTTCGGCCTTTTGTTGGCAAGAGGCCATTAACAAAACACCCAACAGCAACCAATACAAGACGGATTTTTTCATAGTCATGCCAACCATTAATTAGCGCTCACCTGGACATTGAAGCAGGTGTCATCATCTTGGGTATTGCTTTCATCGCGGTTATTCGCATCATATACCTCCAGTATATAGACACCGGGCGAAAGGCTAATAGTGCCAGTTGCCAGATTGAGGCTTGAGCCCTTAAAAGTTTTCAGCGTTTCACCGCGCGAAAAGACGATAACTTCCGGCCTTGTCGCCACCAGGGTATCGTTAGAGCGGGTGATATAGATTGAATAGGATTTGCTCTGCGCAATACTGAGCTTTAGCAATTGTGAGTTTGCCAGCTTATTGTATTTGCCGAATCTGGAAGAGCTGCAGGCACTTATCGCACCGCCATTGGCCTGGATATTTTTGTAAAGGGAGAGATCGGTCGAGTAAGATGCATCATTGTTTTCGTTTTCGCCGTAGGCGGTAGTGCCGAAAATATTTTGCTCTTTCATCAAATTATTGAATTCCACCGCCTGGCTGGACAACAGCTCTTTGAAGCGCGCATAAAATAAAAAGATACTGGTCATGGCATCGTGAGTCAGATAGCCAGTATCACCCAATACCTGCAACAACGGGGAAAAATCCTGGGCAGTTTTATTATTGGCACTCAGGTAATAGTTGTAAAAGATGGAGCCAATTGAACCTTCGCTGTAAAAACCTTTTACGCTGCGAACCCGCCGGCTGACATCTATCGCAAAGCCAGCGCTCTGCCCATAGCCATACGAGTCACTGTAATAAGGATTGTCCAGCATCATGGCCGCCAGAGCATTGGCAAAGCCCTCGGACATGGAAACGCGCATATCCAACACATCGCCATCGGAATGATTTCCGCCAAAACTATCGGAGCGAAATAAATTTTGCTCTAAATAATGACCCCACTCATGAACAATAACATGGCTGTCGTACTCATCGGAATCGTTGTTGGCATCGCCCAATATATAAATAGCTGAACCATCAAAATAGCTGGTGCCAATCTCCCCCAAGCTTTGATTGCCTTCGGCGGCCTTGTTCTTGGTGCTCCAGCGCAATTGCAGTGCAGGCATATTCTGTCGGTTGCCGGCATCGCGCAGGCGTGTAGCGCCTGTATAAATATCATCCAGAATAGCAAAGGGCGCTGCTGCGCGAACCGCGGAATATTGTCCCTGGGACTGATTCCAACCTGAGGCTGCATGCAGCTCGCGCAGGGAGCTCTCCTCGCCGGAAGTCTGCAGACCGCCCTCCAATACATATACTGCATTATTGTTGGTGTTATCGGTAACCTTAAAATCCCAGGTGGGCGACTGGGATTGCAGCAGCTGGGCCTTAACACGCACCCGCAGCAAGGTATTTTTAGGAGCCGCAAACGTGTATTCGCCCTGAGCATTGGTGATAGCAGCGGCAACCACCACACCCGATTCGTTGAGCAGCTCAATGACAGCACCGCGAACAGGCATTCTGGCGGTGGCCGTATGGTTTAGCCCAATGTGATTGTCATTATGGGGAACCAGGTCATAGCTCACTTGCGCCTTCAGGGCAATGGTTTCGACTGAGCTGGTATCGGCTGAAGCGCTCGACACTGAGGCCGCGGCCAACGATGAAGCTTGCAGATTTCCACTGGATACCGCAGACGATTGCCCAGTGGTCAATTGCACCTTCCCAGGGGCAGCCCCCGATCCACCACCACCGCATGCGCTCAACAGACTCAGCATACAAACAGCCAGCCAAACCAGGCGGCCAGCAGGCTTAGCACAACAAAACCGAATTGACATTGATAGATTCCAGATCAGCTTAACCCATTAAGCATAGACAAGACTGTGCAAGAGGCCAACAACCACACTCATAATTACCAAGCTTCTTCAGCTGCAATCCTTTATACAATGTAGACAGACCATGTAAAATAGATACAGTTCTTTGAACCCTATAATAGAATGGATATTCCCGGCTTTACTTTTGAACCGCCCTTGAATCCCTTAGCAATCAGGAACCGCCATGATGCCGCTGCTTTTATTAATAATCAGCATTGTCCTTCTCGTTATTACTGTAGCAAAGGTGCGCAGCCTGCCCGGCGAGCAAAAAAAGCGGCTGTTTATTCAGATGGGGCTAGGTGTCCTGGGCATTTCGCTGTTATTTATCCTAATGACCGGCAGGATACATTGGCTCGGCATTATCTTGGGTGCACTGCTCCCCATTTTGAAAACATTTCTGGTCAAACCGTCATTGGATGGCAAGTCGGCAGATCCCGAATCCCCTGGGGCCGCTGCGGGAGCCGGGCCAGCGGACAAGCACCAGAGCAGCACTGATATGGATCTAAAAGAGGCTCTCAGTATTTTAGGGCTGGAAGGCGATATCGAAAAGGGAGAAATTACTGCTGAACTGGTTGGCGAAACTCACCGCAAGCTGATCCAGAAGCTGCACCCGGATCGCGGCGGCAGCGATTACCTCGCCACCAAAATTAACCAGGCCAAGGATGTCCTGCTCAAGGCCTTGCAACGCTAGCAGGCTGCCAACTCCCAGCGCTTTACGGCGAGTATATGGATATAGCGCCCCAAGGATAAAAACGGCTCTTGCAGTGAATACTGCAGCTCCAACGCAATCACTGTCTCCGGCTCGCGCTCGCGGTTTTCATGGTCGAAGATATAATCGTGAAATACTCTTATACCACTTCGCCCCAGGATGCTGAGTGGCAAATCTGCCAGCCAGCGATCAATAACAGCAGGTTCCATAGGGTTTATCGGAGTCAGGCTGCCGCGCGACCCGGCGAAATCCTGCTGCAGAATTTTCTTGAAATTGGTGCGCAGCAGATTCTTGTAGACCAGCGAGTTCAGATTATAGAAAGTGAAGGATAAATAGCCTTCGGGCCGCAAATAATCCAACAGACAGGGCAATAGCGTCTGCGGCTCCAGCATCCATTCAATAACTGCATGGCACAGCACCAGATCAAACCCCTGATGTGCATCTGACAGGTGAGCTGGCAAATCCTGGATGGCGCAGTGCAGCAAGGTCACCCTGCCGGCCAGCGACTTGTGCGCTACCTCTGCCTCTGCCAACTTGAGCATTTCTGCCGAAATATCGCAGATCACCAATTGGTGGCCGGCCTCGGCAAAAGCCAGGGAAAACTGTCCCTGGCCGCCGCCGGCATCGAGAATGCGCAGGGGCTTCACCGCCTTTTCCGGTGCGAAAGGCGCAATCGGGATATGCTGGTGAAAGTCGCGGTTCAATACCGCCAGGCGGATATCCCCTTTGAGTCCTCCGTAAATATTTTTTTTAAAGCGCCCGGCCAGATCGTCAAAATTCCGGTCGCCGTCAAGCGGTTGTCTTGCCATGTTTTACCCTTGATTTTCACCGCTGAAGCGCAGTTTATTGAGTTGGATTTTGGCATTGATGGCTGCGCCCAGATCTATTGCCAACTGCTCTGACAGTTCTCCAAGGTACATAAGTACATCCGCCATTTCATAGGCAATCCGCTGCTTCTGCTCCGCCGATAAGCTGTGCGACTGCTCAGCGGTTAACCATTGAAATTCAGCCAGCAATTCGCTCGCCTCCACCGCCACTGCCGACGCCAGATTTTTAGGGGTGTGGTATGCTTGCCAATCATTCAATGCGGCAATTTCACGAAAGTCACGCACTATCTGGCTGAGATTGATATGTTGATCGGAAGGCTGGGTAGTTGCCATAGCACTCTCTTTTATGTGGCTTATTAGTGATGGAAAAAACATGGTGGGTGTATATGATTCGCACACAGAGCGCGCAATTGTACACCGGTATTACAACAGATATCCAAAGACGCTGGCAGCAGCACCTCAGCGGCAGAGGCGGCGCCCGTTATTTTCGCGCGCACAAACCCCATGCTCTCTGTTTTTTGGAGCAGCATCTGGATCGCAGCAGTGCCAGCAAACGAGAGGCAGCCATCAAAAAACTCAGCAAAGCGGACAAAGAATGTATGCTGGCAAACCACGCCCTACCCGAGGCTATCAAACTCATCCATGACTGACTCCAAGCCAGGCCAGCGCCCATCCTGCCCCCAGTGTCTGCGCCCGCAGACCACTTGCCTGTGTCACTGGGTGCAGGAGGTCGACAATCAGGTCGAATTAATTATTCTGCAGCACCCGCTGGAAGTCCATCAGGCCAAAAATACTGCGCGCCTGTTGCATCTGTGCCTGAATAACAGTCAGCTCTATATAGGTGAGCAGTTTGCCGATAGCTTTTGGCTTGGAGCCGGTAAAACACCGCATCAGCACCCGATTTATGATCTGCTGCTCTACCCTGAAACCCCGGAAGAAAAATCCCTGGGCATAGCCTCCCCTCCCAGCATAGATCCGGCAAAGCTCAAGTCTGGTGAAAATGTAGGCAGCATAAGCACACTGCGCTTATGGGTATTGGATGCAACCTGGCGCAAAAGCCGAAAGATGCTCTATGTAAACCCCCAACTGCAGGCTATGCCACGACTCAGTCTGCAGAATCCGCCGGCATCGCTTTACAGCATTCGCAAGGCCCATAGTGAAAATCAGCTTTCCACCTTGGAGGCAAGTTGTTACGCTTTACAGCAACTCGAGGATAAGCGCGTTGACTACCAACCCGTGATTTCGGCATTTGTGGCCTTTATCCAACAACAGAAATTTTTTATCCCATCACCTTAACGATTGGAAAGACTATGACCCACCCAGCTTTTGACTTTATTCGCAGCCAGAACATTGATGCTTTGAAAATTCGCGTCGAAGAATACCGCCACAGGGTAACCGGCGCGCAGCACATTCATTTAGCGGCGGACAATCAAGAGAACGTATTTTTGGTGGCACTGCGCACTGTGCCACACGACTCTACTGGCGTCGCCCATATTCTTGAACATACCGCGCTCTGCGGCAGCGAAAAATATCCGGTGCGCGATCCCTTTTTTATGATGGTGCGGCGCTCGCTCAATACCTTTATGAATGCCTTTACCAGCTCCGACTGGACCGCCTACCCCTTTGCCAGCCAAAACCTGAAGGATTTTAACAATCTGTTGGAGGTCTATCTGGACGCAGTATTTTTTTCGCGGCTGGATGAATTGGACTTCGCCCAGGAAGGGCACCGCATAGAATTTGCCGAAACCGACAATGCCAATTCCGAGCTTGTTTTCAAAGGTGTAGTCTTCAATGAAATGAAAGGCGCTATGAGCTCGGTACCCTCGCAGCTGTGGCACACCCTGTGCAAATATTTGTATCCCACCAGCACCTATCATTACAACAGCGGCGGTGAGCCGGAACATATTCCCGATTTGAGCTATCAGCAGTTAAAAGATTTTTATCGCGTGCACTATCATCCCAGCAACGCCATCTTTATGACCTATGGCAATATTCCTGCAGAAACCCACCAGGAAAAATTTGAGAGCAATGCGCTTTCGCGCTTTGAAAAACTCGATACCGTCATCAGTGTCGCCGATGAAAAACGCTATCACGCTCCCATAGCAGCGGAAGAGTTCTATCCCGCCGAAGAAGGCGATGCTGACGAACCCAAAACCCATGTGGTGCTGGCCTGGCTGCTGGGCAAAACCACAGACCTTGAGCAGAGCCTTGAAGCGCAATTGCTCTCCAATATTCTATTGGACAACAGCGCATCACCGCTGCAACAAGTGCTTGAGACCAGCGAGTTGGGGCAGGCGCCCTCACCGCTGTGCGGCATGGATGATTCATCGCGGGAAATGGCCTTTGTCTGCGGGCTCGAAGGCTGTGCGACAGAAAAAGCTGGCGAAGTGGAAGCGCTTATCCTGGCAACCCTGCAAAAGGTGGCCGACGAAGGTGTGCCGCTATCGCAAGTGGAGGCCTCTCTGCATCAACTCGAATTGCATCAGCGCGAAGTGGGCGGCGATGGCTATCCCTACGGCTTGCAATTGATTTTGACCGGCCTGACTTCTGCCACCCATCGCGGCGATCCTATAGCGCTGCTGGATATGGAGGCTGCGCTGACGCGGCTGCGCGAAAAAATCCAGGACCCGGAATTTGTGAAAAACTTGGTCAAAACCTGGCTGCTGGACAACAACCATCGCGTGCGTCTGATCTTGAAGCCGGATACCCAGCTCAATGCCCGCATCCAGGCCGCCGAAGTCGCGCGCCTGGCGGCGATCAAGGCACAATTGTCCGAGGCAGAAAAGCAGCAGATTATCCAGCAGAGCCACGCCCTGCAAGCGCGCCAGCAACAGCATGACGATGAGAGCATCCTGCCCAAAGTAGGCATCGAGGATATTCCCGAACACCTGCACTACACAGCGGGCACGCGCGAGACACTCAACGATTATCCGCTGCGCGTCTACAGCGCGGGCACCAATGGCCTGGTGTATCAGCAGATCACTTGCAAAATGCCAGCGCTGAGTACTGAGCTGCAGGCGATATTGCCTATCTATTGCTCTTTTATCACTGAACTCGGCTTAAACGATAAAGACTATCTCAGCGTGCAACGCTGGCAGGCAGAAGTTGTTGGCTCCATTCGCGCATTCAGCAGCATTCGCGGCAGCGGCGAGGATGTGCAGAAGATAGATGCCTACCTCACCCTCTCTGCCAAGGCCCTCACCCGCAACCAACTCGCCATGAGCGAATTGATGCAGCAGACCTTGCAGCAAGTGCGCTTTGATGAGCACGAGCGCCTGCGCGAGCTTATCGCACAGAAGCGCGCGCGCGCCGAGCAGAGTATCACCGGCCAGGGCCACAGCCTGGCAATGACCGCCGCCAGTGCCGGTATGAGCCCCGCGGCAAAACTTTCGCAGCAACTGGGCGGCCTGGCCGCGATTGCCATGCTCAAGCAATTGGATAACCAATTGAATGAAGGCGATAACCTGCAACAACTGGCCACTAAGCTTGAGCAGATCCATCAGCGCATTTTACAATCGCCCAAGCAGTTTTTAATTGTCGGCGAGGATGAACACCTCGACCAGTATCGCCAAAACCTGGGCAAACTCTGGCCGGCAGCGCCTGCACAAAGCAGTTTTGCCGCACTCAGCCTGCCGCCAGTGAGCGAACAGATCAAACAGGCCTGGCTGACCAATACCCAAGTCAACTTCTGTGCAAAAGCTTATCCCACAGTTCCCGTTGATCATCCCGATGCAGCACCACTCACCGTGCTCGGCGGATTCCTCCGCAATGGCTTCCTTCACCGTGTCATTCGCGAACAGGGCGGAGCCTATGGCGGCGGCGCAAGCCAGGACAGCACCATTGCCGCTTTCCGCTTTTACTCTTATCGCGACCCGCGCCTCAGTGAAACCCTCGAAGATTTTGATGCTGCCCTGCACTGGCTCAAAGAGACTGAGCACAGCGAACAAGCGCTCGAAGAAGCTATCCTCGGTGTAGTCGGCAGTATCGACAAGCCCGGCTCCCCTGCCGGCGAGGCCAAATCCACCTATCAGGCAGAACTGTTCAATCGCACCCGCGAAAAGCGCGAACAGTTCCGCAACCGCGTGGTGAAAGTCAGCCTGGAGGATTTGCGCCGGGTCGCAGCGACCTATCTGCTGCCAGAGCGCGCCAGTATCGCCGTGGTCAGCAATACAGCGCAAAAAGACAAGCTGGAGGCATTGAACCTGACAATCTGCACTTTATAGGATTGATTCGTTTTTTGATCTCGGGGGGACGGTGCGGCCAGCCTGCTCCGTCGTCAATCCCCCTGGAAACAATGCCCCCTGGCAGCCTGGCGATTTAAAAAAGCTCCCTCACCACTGCGGCGGCCAATGGCCAATGGCTGGAACCCGCGATAACAGCCGGGAGCGGCAAGTCTCCAGAGGCGAACTGTTGCCATAGGAATACTGAAGCTTGCCGCTTATTCGCTATTAATAGCAGCCAAACACAGATTTATGATCATTCTATGGGCTAAAATAAGGTGTGGCATAAGCCTTGCTGAAGGATACCTGTAGCGATTATCCCTGCTGATAATGCTGCTAGGTTAATTATGTTGAAGGGCAAATTAGAGGTACTGGCAATGTTACAGACGCTATGGCAAAAAATTTCGGGTAAACAGCCTCGGGCAGCCGCCCTCCCCGCTGTCTCCCAATCTCAGGTAAAAAGTGCCACCAGCCGCAGCTTTCCGGCGCTCCACAGCGTAAACAACCCGCCCCCGTCCCTGCCCGACCAGTATTTGCCCCTGTGGCGGTTACAGGCCAAGCGTCAGATTATTGAGGTCAAGGTCGGCGACAGTGGCCGCTCCTTCCAGACCATGGTTATGGCTATAGATATTCAACGCGGCATACTCTGGCTCGACGATCTGTTTCCCACACATCACACCCTGGAGGTGGGAGACTCCATTACGCTGATTCACCACCACAAGGGAGAGATGCTGAGCTTCACCTCACCCCTGGTGGCCTGGGGCCGGGACTACGGAGCCAGCGGTTTGGCGATCATACTGCCAGAGCAGGTGCGCTACCTGCCAAGACGCCAGTTCTCGCGCTGCGACCTGAGCAAGAAAGCCCCTATAGTGGTAAAGATTCGCCCTATTGGCCACGACGCCAGTTATGGCACCCTGCAAGACCTGTCAGTGGGCGGCCTGCGCCTGAGCGTGGCGGGCAATCTCCTGGCACAACTGGCCCACGGT
The DNA here is from genome assembly GCA_035565295.1 of Cellvibrio sp. Taxonomy (GTDB): domain Bacteria; phylum Pseudomonadota; class Gammaproteobacteria; order Pseudomonadales; family Cellvibrionaceae; genus Cellvibrio. Next base: position 43,595 of record DATMSP010000050.1, read on the forward strand.
GCCCTGCTCCCCGTGTGCGAACTCACTCTCAGCGAGGAACTGCACATTTGCTGCAGCGCGCGCATTCGCGCCTTCCGCATGGAAAGAGGTGCTCATCGCTGCACGCAAATCAGTGTTGAATTTATTGATATGCCGTTTGAAAAGCAAAAACAGCTGCAATACTTTATTAATAATTTGCAGCATCTGCAGCGTATCGGCCAGGAAAACCAGAGCGAACCCATGCGGCAATCGGCCTAGACCAGCCCGCACAAAAAACAATCAGTTTTTTGTGCGAGAGCTGCGTAGAAAATTAAGCTAAAAAAATTTATTTTTGAACTATGCTTTAATCATTATTGTGCGGATTAAAGCATAGGCTCTCTCCCCCGATGACTATCTGCTGCAAATTCTAACCCGGCAAACCTCTGAATAATGTTGACGAAATAGCCAGCACTGGCCGCTCTTCGTAAAGGTTCTGCGAAATACCAAAACAGGAAGCTTGCTATGCGTAATAATGGCTCCATCACCGGCAGAGAAATTTCCCTCTCCACCAGCGAAGAAATTGTCTCCTCGTCAGATCTGCAGGGAACCATAGTGTTTTGCAATAATACCTTCTGTAAAATATCCGGCTACTCCCGCGAAGAATTAATAAACAAGCCACATAATATTTTGCGTCATCCCCATATGCCAGCAGATGTATTCACCGGTTTCTGGAACACTTTGAAATCTGATCGCCCCTGGATGGGCATTGTCAAAAACCGCTGCAAGAATGGCGATCACTATTGGGTCGATGCCTATGTAACTCCCATCCACGAAAACCATCGCATCAGCGGCTATGAGTCGGTGCGAGTCAAAGCCGATCCCGATCGCATTGCGCGGGCAGAGGCTGTCTACCAGAGGATCAACAATGGCCAACCGCCAGCGCCTGTGGCATTGCATTGGTGGCACAAATGGCGCTATGCATTTATAGGCGGGACTGCCAGTTTTGTTGTGCTGGGACTGATGCTACTTTTCGGCGGCAATAGCTTCAGCAAAAACTTACCGGGTTTATGCATTGGCTCCATACTACTGGGAATAGGTGCCGGACAGATTTATCTGCAGAGCCTGGGCAGAGCACTTGCCGAGGCGAGAAAAATTATTCACGACCCCATAGCGGCCTATATCTATACCGGCAGGCAGGATGCTGCGGGCGAAATCATGCTGGCGCAGATCGCAGTGCAAGCGCGCTTGCGCACAGCGCTGGGACGCTTTGCGGAAGCGGCCGATGAATTGAGCCTGAAATCCGAAAGCGCGCATGAACACGCGGAGAAAACCCGCCAGGGTATGGATGCACAAAGACGCGAAACGGCCAGTGTGGCCAATGCCATGCAGCAGATGTCGGCGGCAGTACAGGAAGTGGCCACGGGTGCGACAAAAACCTCCACGGCCACCAGCAACGCTATCACCGAAGTCGCCTCGGGCCAGAATATAATTTCTGGCGCCAACCGCGCCATCAATGATCTCTCCGTCACTGTCGCCAGCCTGAGTCAGGTGCTGGGAAAATTGAGCGAGGACAGCGGCAAAATTGCCAATGTGGTCGATGTGATTCGCGGCATTGCCGAACAGACCAATCTCCTGGCTCTCAATGCCGCCATTGAAGCCGCGCGCGCTGGCGAACAGGGGCGCGGCTTTGCGGTGGTCGCAGATGAAGTGCGCACACTGGCCAAGCGCACCCAGGAATCCACAGGTCATATCCAGGAAATTATTGGCAATCTCGGCAAAGCCACCAGCGCGGCCAGCAGAAATATGGATGATTGCCAGCAATTGGTGACTCGCAGTGTCAATGAAGCGGGTAACGTATACAGCGCCCTCACCTCCATTGCAGATTCGGTCAATAGCATTGATCAAATGGCCCATCAAATTGCGGTAGCGGCTGAACAACAATCGGCAATGGCGCGTGAAATTGAAAGAAATACGGCGACCATTGCCCAGATTTCCGACGAGTCGCAACAGGAAATCCAGATAGCAGACCGGTTGAATTCTGAAATGACTGAGCTGTCGCAGAAGCAAAAAGAATTAATTAGGCGTTTTCATTAAAAAAAATAATAGCCTGCGGAATAGGCGCTAGACTAGGTATTGCCCAGGTTAAAATTTACCATGACCGCCTGACCGGCTACACTAACAAAAAAATCAACTGTAAGATTCGGCTCGACCGATACTGGCTTATTTTATGAAATTGCAGAAGAATAATTACGCACCTGAAGAGACCACTATGTTATCTGTTAGCGAAATACTGGAAGGCGACAGGGAATATCTATGGCATCCCTATTCATCCTTTACTGCACCCACTGAAGTCTATCCTGTGCGCTATGCGCAAGGAGTTCATATTGAACTCGGCGATGGCCGGCAGTTGGTTGACGGTATGTCTTCCTGGTGGAGTGTTATTCACGGCTACAACAATCCTGTTATCAACAAAGCCATCAAAGAACAGGTCAACCAGTTTTCCCATGTGATGTTTGCCGGCTTTACGCATGAACCGGCAGTCGCCCTCGCCAAGAAACTTGTCGAGATCACTCCCGAGGGATTAAATAAAGTCTTTTTTTCCGATTCGGGATCTGTGGCTGTTGAAGTTGCACTGAAGATGGCGATTCAATATTGGCACTCCCAGGGCCAGGCCCAGCGCACAACTTTTCTCACACTGAAACGCGGTTACCACGGCGATACCTTCGGCGCTATGGGCGTGGGCGATCCCTACTCCGGCATGCATCATTTGTTTCACCAAAGCATTGCCCACCACCTGTTTTCCGATGCACCCACCTGCGGCTTTGATGAAAAGTGGGATGAGCGCAATATCATCAATTTCTCGCACCTGCTGCAGCGCAACCGACAAAAGATAGCAGCCGTTATCATAGAGCCAATTGTCCAGGGTGCAGGGGGAATGCACTTTTATTCACCCTTTTACTTAAAGCGCATCCGCGAAATTTGCGACGAAATGGAAGTTCTGCTGATTGCCGATGAAATTGCCACTGGCTTTGGCCGCACCGGCAAACTCTTTGCCTGTGAACACGCCGAGATAAGTCCGGATATCCTCTGTGTCGGCAAAGCCCTGACCGGAGGCTATCTCAGCCTCGCCGCCACCCTCTGCAACGACAAGGTCAGCAATGGCATCTGCCGCGGCAAAACCAATATCTTTATGCACGGCCCCACCTTTATGGCCAACCCGCTCGCCTGCGCCGCCGCCAATGCCAGTCTGGAAGTGCTGTTTAAAAGCGACTGGCAGGCCAATATAGCCACCATTGAACAGCAATTGAAAACTGAACTTGAACCCTGTCGCGCCCTGCCCGCGGTAGCCGATGTGCGAGTGCTGGGAGCCATAGGTGTAGTCGAACTAAAAACCAAAATCGACCTCGCCGAACTGCAGCAACAATTTGTCGAGCTGGGTGTGTGGATCAGACCCTTTGGCAAGGTGATTTATCTGATGCCTCCCTACATCATCGGCAAGCAGGAATTGAATAAGCTCACTTCAGCGATTGTTACCGTGGTCAATAAATTGCCTGCACCGGATCAATAGTCACCACCCTAAAAAAAACCCGAAACAGTGACCGCTGTTTCGAGTTTTTTTAGGGTGGCTAAAACCTGGCAAGGTTATTGGATTTTTTGGATTCCCACCGCCGCGCGAACCTTTTCCAGTAGCGGCCTGCTGTGACTGCGGGCCTTTGCTGCACCCGCCTGCAATATTTCTTCAATATGCGCGGGCCTGGCCATCAGCGCTTCATATTTTTCCCGCGCCTCACCCAAATGGCCATTGATCAGTTCAAACAACTGCTTTTTGGCTTCACCCCAGGCTATGCCCTCGGCAAACGCCTGGCGCATATCAGCAATTTGGGATGGGCTGGCAAACGCCTGCCAGATCTGGAACACCGCCGAGCTATCCGGATCTTTTGCCTCACCCGGTTCCAGCAGGTTGGTCAGGATTTTATTGATGGATTTCTTTAACTGCTTTTCGGGTAAAAACAGGGGAATCGTATTGTTGTAACTCTTGCTCATCTTGCGGCCATCGAGGCCCTGCAACAGCGCCACATCCTCATCGACCTGGGCCTCGGGCAAGACAAAATGCTCGCCGTAGTGATGATTGAAACGCGCGGCAATATCGCGGGCCATTTCCACATGCTGGATCTGATCCTTGCCCACGGGCACCTTGTGGGCATTGAACATCAGGATATCGGCGGCCATAAGAATGGGATAGGAATAGAGCCCCATGGTGATGCCGTGGTCGGTATCTTCACCGGCTTCCTTGTTAGCATCTACCGCTGCTTTGTAGGCGTGGGCGCGATTCATCAATCCCTTGGCCGCCATACAAGTGAGCATCCAGCAGAGTTCAGGAATTTCCGGCACATCCGACTGGCGATAGAAAACTGCATTATCGGTATCCAGGCCCAATGCCAGCCAGCTGGCGGCAATTTCGCGGGTGGACTGGTGCACCTGCACCGGGTCATGGCATTTGATCAGCGCGTGGAAATCAGCCAGGAAATAAAAAGACTGCACCTCAGCGCTTTGACTGGCGGCTATGGCCGGGCGTATAGCGCCCACGTAGTTGCCCAGGTGTGGAGTGCCCGTAGTGGTGATGCCGGTTAAAACACGATGTTTGCTCATAATGAATGTCTTAGCTGAAACGAAATGAGACCTGCCCTGAGCCAATCGTCAAAGATCGACCGTCAGCAGAAAATAGGCGGCATTATACAGAGAAGAAAGTTAATGTGGAGGTATTGAGGCCTGTTTAAGAGGCTCATCGCCACTGCCATAGTGGGCACTGGCATTGCGCAGAATCCGAGCTTCGAAGCCTGCCTGGCTGAATAGCTGGACAGCGACATCAGTGCGGCGCCCGGCATCGTCGGCCACCGCATAAATAATATTGGCATCCAGTTGCGGCAGGGTTTTGCGCAGCTGGTTCAACGGGATGTTGCGACTGTTGGGGATGGCTTGCAAGCGGCGCTCGAAGGGAATGCGCACATCGATAATCTGGTAGCGGCTGTGACCCTCAGTCTCTGCCAGCAGTTCTTCATAACTGATAAAACGCCTTACAGGCTCCTGCAGCAGCGTGATAAAATCGGCTTTTTCCAATCGCATCAGTGTGCCGGAAGTGAGCATTTTCACCATGGCATTGCGGGTGGTATCACCCACCAGGGCCTCCTCGCCAAAATAATCCCCAGGGCGCAGTGCCGCCAGCAGATTGCCCTGCTTATCGAGCACTGTGGCACTGCCGCTTTGCAATACATAAAAATAATCGCCGCGCTCGCCCTCTCTCATGATCACCTCATCGGCATTCACTTTATGCGACTGAAAACGGATAAATAATTGGCTTATATTGCTCGGTGGAATTTTATGGAACAGCGGCGACTGCAACAGGCTCGACATCCAGTCACCTTCATCGCCCGATTCAAGAGATTCTTCCTCACCGCTTTCACTCCAGGCCATCACCAGATCGAGAAAATCGCGGTCGATAACCAACACAGTCACCGGTGATTTGGCCAGTGCCGATACCTGAGTCGGCGAAGTACTTTCCAGCATAAAGGGGTAGCGATCTCCCTCGCTGGTGAGAGAGTTGATGGCAAATTGCGCATCAATCAAATCTATATTGCCTTCCACCAGGTAAAAGGCCTCACTGAGTTCGCGACCGCGCTTGAAAATAATCGCGCCCTTGTCAAACTGCCTGAGACTGGCCTTTGCGCACACCTTGGCCAGACACTCTGAAGACAGAGTGTTAAAGGGGGCGTATTGCGCCAGCAACTCCTCGGTAATCTTCACGCTGTCTCCTGCATCACGGGGTAAAAGCACCATCGAATATGCTCAAGTATAGTCAGTGTTTAGGCAAAGACCGGGAGATATTGCCATACAGGGGGCTGGGCCAGAGCACCCAAGGCGCCTTATTTAGCCAAAATACAGGGCCTGGTTATAGCGGAAGAAAGCCCTGCCTGCGCGATAGAGATAATAGGCATCCTTCACCCCCGCCAGCTCCCGAATGGAGTGCATGGCGAAGGTTGGCACTCCCACATCAAGGGTTTTGACGCCCACTGTCGAGGCCACTATTGGCCCTATGGTACTGCCGCAACCCATATCCGTGCGCGCCACAAACTTTTGCAGGGGCACCTGCTCCTGTTCACACAGCCACTGAAAGAATCCACTGGTTTCACTGGTAGTGGCATAGCGCTGGTTGGCATTGACTTTGATAACCGGCCCGTGGTTGAGCAAGGGTCCATGGTTTTCATCGTGCTTATCGGCAAAGTTGGGATGTATGCCGTGGGCATTATCGGCGGAGATCATCAACGAGCGCTCGATCACCCTTACCCGCGTCTCAAAATCCGACAGCAGGCGCTCTAAAAATTGTTCGAGCATAGGGCCATTGGCACCACAGCAGGAAGTGCTGCCCACCTCTTCGTGATCGGTGCAGATCAACAGGCTGGACACCTCGTTATCCGCCTCCAGCAGCGCCTGCAGGCCGACAAAGCAGCTCAGCAAATTATCCAGCCGCGCACTGGCGATAAAATCCTGCTGCAGGCCGACCAGCGCTGCCGGCTGAGTGTCGTACAGGCTGATTTCATAATCCAATACCTGGGCGATAGTGGCTTCAGGGAATTGCTGTTTGAGCTGTGAGTGCAATATTTTTTTAAAATTGGGTTCGAGTTGCTGTCCCAGTGGAAATTGCAGAAGAACCGGCACTATGTCCTTCTGCGGATTGATACTGCGCTGGTTATTCACTTCGCGATCCAGATGTATCGCGAGGCTGGGTATAACGGCAACCGGCAATTTAAAATCAACCAGGCCGCTTGCCAGGGTATTGTCCAGGGTGAGATAGGTCACTCGGCCAGCCAGGGATAAGTCGCGATCGAACCAGGGGGCCAGCAGAGCGCCGCCATAGACTTCCACGCCCAATTGCAAATAACCTTTGCGGTTCAATTCCGGCTGGGGTTTTACTTTCAGGCAGGGGCTATCGGTATGCGCCCCCAGCATGCGGATGCCGCTATCAAGCAAGTTTTTTTTGCCATACACAAACGCGATGATGGAAGAGTCATTGCGCGTGACGAAATAGCGCCTGCCCGCCGTCAAGGCCCAGGCATCAGCTTCCTGCAGCTGCTCAAAACCAGCTGCACGCAATATCTGCGCGATATTTTCTGTAGCGTGAAAAGCCGTTGGCGATGACTGCAAAAACTGCAGCAATTGCTGATTGAATTCTGTTTGCGTCAATTGTGGGCTCATAAAATTCTGTCTCTGTTTCTTGCTGTATGTACGCTAAAAATTTTATCTTCGCGCCTGCCGCGCTCAGTATAGAACGATCAATGGCTAATAGGCGCTTCGCGAATCCTCTGCCGCTTTTGCCAGGAGACAGAATCGCGAAGATAGACGGGCTGGGCATCCAATATCGATATTTGTGCATGCTCGGCATAGGCCGCCACAGCCAGGGTGACTATATCCTTGGCGGTCGGGCAAGCCTCCTGAAACACAACTGCAGGCGCAATCACCTCCAGCTCGGGATAGTGCCAACCGGACCCCAGTGCAATAAACTGTTTCTGCAGTGACGCTACCTGCGAATGCTCGGCCACCAGCGCCGGTTTCATAACCTGCTCGGGCAAGAGCGCCTGTGGCCGTTGGCCTGCGCTAAAAAATCCCCAATAAATTTCCTCCATGCGCGCATCCAGCGCAGGCAGCAGGGGTAAGTCATTGTCAGGGTGCTGCTGCATATAGCCACAAGCCATAGCCTCCAAGGTGGAGATAGGCAGCACGGGCAGACCACTGCCAAAAGCCAAACCCTGCACCACTCCCATACAGATACGCAGACCGGTAAATGAGCCAGGGCCGCGGCCATAGGCAATCGCATCCAGATCGGCGAGAGCGCACTTGGCCTCGGCTAAAATTTCATCGACCATAGGCAGCAATCTCTGGGTATGGCTTTTGGCTGCCAACTCAAACAAATGAGTAGTCTGACCATCAATATGCAATGCGACTGAACAGGCATCTGTTGAAGAATCGAGTGCAAGAATTTTACTCATAGGATCTCTTTTGCAAAAAATTTCCAGACAAAAAAATAGGCTCCCGAAGAGCCTATTTTTTTATAGTTCTCAGCTAATCTTAGCTCAATACGGCCAACAATTGCTTGCGAATAGTATCGACACTGCCCACGCCGTCAATACGGGTGTATTTGGGGGCATTCCTTTTACCATCGGCAGCCAATTGCTGATAGAACCCCACCAGAGGTTTGGTCTGCTCATGATAGACTTTCAAGCGCTTGCGCACAGTGGTTTCCTGATCATCCGGGCGCTGCACCAAGGGCTCGCCAGTAATATCATCGTGGCCTTCCTGCTTGGGCGCATTGTGAATAATATGATAGATGCGACCAGAGGCTTCATGGACACGGCGACCACTTAAACGCGAAACAATCTCTTCGTCCGCCACATCAATTTCAATCACATGATCAATGGAAACACCAGCATCCAACAGTGCTTCTGCCTGAGGAATGGTGCGCGGAAAACCATCAAACAAAAAACCATTGCGGCAATCGCTTTGGATAATACGCTCTTTTACCAGGGCAATAATCAAATCATCAGAGACCAGACCGCCAGCGGCCATAATATCCTTTGCCTGCAAGCCGAGAGGGGTGCCCGCCTTCACGGCCGCACGCAACATATCACCTGTAGAAATTTGCGGAATGCCAAACTTCTCCATAATCAGCTGCGCCTGAGTACCCTTACCTGCACCAGGTGCGCCCAACAAAATCACTCTCATTACGGATTGCTCCTCACATTTTAATTCAGCTACAGAGATGCCAGGGACAGCCGGTCGACAGCTGCCGAGCCTGTAATCAGCCCTGCATAAAAGTTGCGATAAAAAAGGCGTTACGATACACGCCTAAGCTCGCAATCACAACCTCAAGGCATCAGCGGCTTGCAAAGCAGGCCCGCAACTACTACTGACGGCTCCCTCAGCGAAGGTAATGCCCCTGTAGGATAATTAGAAATATCCTACTTTGATTGAATCCTTAGCACATCCATCCTAGAATTGCAGACCTAACCGCCGGCAAAATAGCAAATGGACAGAATATGACCAACGAAGTAGAGCTCGATGACTATGACCGCAAAATCTTGCGCGCACTACAGGCGAATGCCGATATCTCCATGGCAGATTTGGGCAGCCTGATAGGCTTGTCACACACGCCTTGCTGGCGGCGTCTAAAGCGGTTGGAGACCGAGGGGGTTATCCGCAGTAAGGTCACCCTGCTGGATGCCAAGAAAATTGATCTCAATGTGCGGGTGCACGCTTTTGTGACGGCAAAAAATCACGATGAGGATGCGCTGAGCGCTTTTGAAGCTGCGGTCCAATCCATTCCCGAGATTGTGGAATGCTATTCAACCAGCGGTGACAAGGATTATATTTTGCAGATCGTCACCAACAGTGTCGATGACTACGAACAGTTAATGCGCAAAACCCTGTTAAAGCTGCCCAATGTGGGCAGCATCCATTCCACCTTCTCGCTAAAACAAATTAAATACACTACCCAGCTTCCGATTTAAGCCACTTGCCGCTGGGATTTCCCTCTCTGGCGAAAAGAGACTCCACCGGCCTCCCTGGCTCAGACCTGAAAGCGACGCGCTAAACCCGGAAACGGCGCAGCAGAGTGCGCAGGTGCGAGGAGAGCTGGCTCAAACGCTGACTCTCGGTGGCGGTGCGGGCGGCCCCCTCTGAATTGCTCATCGCCAATTGGTTGATCTCGACCAGGTTGCGATCGATTTCCGCGGTGACACTGCTCTGCTCCTCTGCCGCCGTGGCAATTTGCACAGCCATATTATTAATCTGTTGCACAGCCGAGGCTATACCTGTCAGAGAGGAACCGGCTTCGGTGGCCGAACTTACCGCCTGACTGGTCATGGAAGCACTGGCATTCATCGACTCAACCGCTTTCTGCACACCCGCCTGCAATTGTCCGAGCATACCCTGGATATCTTCCGTCGATTGCTGGGTGCGACTTGCCAGGGTTCGCACTTCATCCGCGACCACTGCAAAGCCCCGCCCCTGCTCACCGGCGCGCGCGGCTTCAATAGCGGCGTTCAGTGCGAGCAAGTTGGTCTGCTCGGCCACACCGCGAATAACATCTATTACCGAGGTCACGCTTTTGGCTTCGCCCTCAAGCTTTTCCATGGTCCCAGCCGTCTGACTGACATGCGAGGATAATTGCTGCACACTGCTGACCGCCGCTCGCAGCAGGCTCTGCCCCTGGTCGGTGATGGCATTGGCCTCGCGGGTGCTCTGCGCTGTCTGGTTGGTATTGCGCGCAACTTCCTGGATCGCCATGGTCAGTTCATTGACCGCCGTCACCACTTGGGTGATGGCCTGGGACTGATCATCGGCTACATGCTGGCCCTTGCTGGAAACCTCCAGCAGGGATTCGGCTGCGGCGGAAACCTCATCGGTGCTCTTGCCTATATCCCTGATCAAGTTTTGCAAGGTGTCCATAAAGCGATTGACGTGGCCGGCCAACTCGCCCAACTCATCTTTGCGATCGTTGTCGATGCGAATCGTTAAATCGCCATCACCCACAGCGATATTTTTTAAGCGATCGCTGATTTGCTTTAAGGGCACAGTGACCAACAGGGGGACAAACAATACTGCAGCCAACATCAACAAGGTGCCGACAATCAGCAATACAATCAGCTGGGTGGCAATGGATGCACTGCGCGCTTCGATTTGCTCGGTAAAAGTATCGACATGTTTCAGCCGCTTCTCCTCTAGCTCATCAATATAAGTCCGCGCCGCCGAAAATGCCTTGAAACTCTCTCCCAGAGATCTCTCCCAGAGCCCCGCGCGCGCCTCAGCATCAGCATTGCGTGCAGCCTCCACCAGGGACTCAGAAAGTTTTTGCCAGGTTTCGTGATAGCGAATGTACTGGAGTTTTTCGCTCTCCTCAGCTGTGTCCGATAGCTTTATGGATTCCAGCACACGATCGTAAGCCTGCTTAAGGTTGTCAGCGTGTTCTTTAAGATAGGTATCCACCTGCTGAGGCGTTAAGTTGGGACTCAGAAGCGCGCGTTCAGCCGTCAATGCCTGATAGAGGTCGCGATCAGCCTGGATCAGCAATTGGATTTCGGGGAGATTGATTTTAGCAATGGTTTTGGCATCACCCGCCAAATAATTGCTCGAGCTCACGGAGTAGAGGCCCACATAGAGAAACATTACAACCAATAGCAATAAAGGAAGACTTAATTTCCAGCGAAAGGAAATATTTTCATACCACCCCATAGTTCACCCGCCATGCGTCATTATTATTGAATAATCCTCCCTAAAGATTAGTCGCATTTGCGGGAAAAGATAGGGAGCGAGTCTAAGATATACTCCCGATACACAGGTATTTTATATTGACGTAATCTTCCATACCGTAAGCCGATCCCTCGCGACCCCATCCCGATTGCTTGATGCCGCCAAAGGGTGCCATTTCATTGGAAATAATGCCTTCATTGACGCCCACCATGCCCACCTCCAGTTGTTCGGCAAGACGCCAGATACGCGCACTATTTTGCGAGTAAAAATAGGCAGCCAAACCAAACTCGGTCGCATTGGCCAGAGCCACCACCTCTTCTTCATGGGTAAATTTAATCAGGGCCACTACAGGCGCGAACAATTCTTCATTGCACAGCGCCGCGTCAGGGGGAACATCCAGCAACAGAGTCGGAGGATAAAAATATTCTTTTGCCAAACCCTCGGCGAGAGCAAACTGACCTATCTCTTTTCTAACCGCCCCCCTGGCCACGGCATCAGCGACCAGGCCTCTGGCTTTTTCCACGGCGACCGGGGATATTAACGGCCCCAGTGTGGTGGACTCGACAAAACCATCGCCCGCAATCAGCTCTTCGCTCATGACGCGGGATATTTTCGCAACAAATTCGTCGTAGACGGCGGCCTGGATATAAAAGCGATTGGCGCACACACAAGTCTGACCCGAGTTGCGAAATTTCGAAGCCATGGCTCCGGCCACAGCCGCGTCCATATCGGCATCATCAAACACAATAAAGGGCGCATTGCCGCCCAGTTCCATAGTCACTTTTTTAACACCGGCAGCACACTGCTGCAGGAGTTTTTTGCCTACCGCCGTTGAGCCGGTAAAACTTAATTTACGCAGGGCTGGATGCTGGGTTAATTCACTGCCGATGGCCGCCACATCCTCACCGCAGACAATATTGATAACCCCGGCGGGTATACCGGCCCGCTCTGCCAATACTGCCAGGGCCAAGGCGGAGAGAGGCGTTTGCGCCGCTGGCTTGACCACAATGCTGCAACCTGCCGCCACTGCCGGAGCCAGTTTGCGCGCGAGCATGGCATTGGGGAAATTCCACGGAGTAATGGCGGCAACCACACCCACCGGCTGCTTCAGCACCAGAATACGTTTGCCATTATCGGGCGGGGCTATGACATCGCCATAGATACGCTTTGCCTCCTCGGCAAACCACTCAATATAACTGGCTCCATAGGCAATTTCGCGGCGCGCTTCGGCGAGCGGCTTGCCCTGTTCCAGGGTGAGGATTTGCGCTAAATCCTCCTGGTTTTCCACTACCAGGTCAAACCATTTGCGCAGCAATTGGCTGCGCGTTTTGGCCGGGGCATTTTTCCATTTCCGCTGCGCAATATCCGCAGCAACGATTGCGCGGCGAGTTTCACTTGCGCCGCCATTGGCCACCTGGGCGATGATAGCGCCGGTTGCAGGATTGTTCACGGCAAAGGTGTGGCCGCTGTCCGCATCTGTCCACTCACCGCCAATATAGAGTTGAGTGCGCCACAGACTTTGATTGAGGAGAGAAATCACAGATCAACCTGTATAGAAATAAATTGAGAGAAATTCTGCGTAAATATTTTCCAGTCACTGGAAAAAATCATGGAGCCTTACCTGCGAGAATTATTTATGCAGTTTCAGGCTGACTTTAATCAAGCGCTGGCCGCGCATCGACAGGACCACAAACTCCACCGAACCCAGGCTCACCCTGTCACCCACCACCGGGTGGCGATACTTGCTGAAAATGTAGCGCGCAATACTCCAGTTGGCCATTTTCGCCGGTACGGGAAAATTATAAACCATCCCCAAATCAGCCAGCTTGGCCCTGGAGGTGATAACAAATTCGCCAAAGAAGGCCTGCGCCGACAGCCGCTCTGTCTCGTGCATACCCACCAATAACTTATCCAGATTATCCAATTCGCTGGGCAGGCTCAGCAAAAAAATATGGTCGTTGGCTAAAAACTTTTCCTCGGCATGCAGCGCTACCGGATTGCCCTCGCGCAACAGGCATAGCAGCTGAACCTTGGCCGGCAAATGCAAATTGGCCAGAGGGCGGCTCACCACCGGACTGTCATGGGCCAGTTTATAGCCGACAAACTCGTGGCCTGCCTGCCCCGGCATATCCAATTCAACACGCTGCACGCGGGAGCTGCTGGTGGGCACATTTAACTTGAGCAGCTTCGCCAGCGGCCCGACTGTCCAGCCCTGCACTAACAGCGAGATCAGCACAATAAAGAAAGCGATATTGAAAAAGAAGTTCCACTCGGGAACACCGGCCAGCCAGGGAAACATGGCCAGTACAATCGGCACCGCACCGCGCAGCCCAACCCAGCTGATAAAGGTTTTCTCCTGCCAGGAAAATTGAAAGGGCAGCAGGCACAGCCACACGGCCAGCGGCCGCGCCACAAACATCAGCACCACGGCCACCAGCAGGGCGCTGGAGGCATAGGTCAGCAATTGGTGAGGCAGTATCAACAGGCCCAGCATCAGGAACAGGCTGATCTGTGCCAGCCAGGCAAAGCCATCGTGAAAGCGCTGGATATTGTAGAGCCCGCGAGTGACCCGGTTGCCGACCATCAGGCCGGCGAGATAGACCGCAAGGAAGCCACTGGAGTGCAATACTGCCGCCAGGCCAAAAATAAAGATTCCACCAAAGAGCGCAAGCAGAGGATAGAGGCCGGCGCTCAGGGATAAACGCCCTACGGCGTAAGCTAAAATCCTGCCGCCAACTATGCCCACCAGTGAGCCTACACTCATTTCCCAGACAAACTCGCCCAACATCAAAATATCAAAACTGGTGTGCTTGGCGATCATCTCCACCAACACTATGGTCAGGAACACAGCCATGGGGTCATTCAGGCCCGATTCGATTTCCAGGGTGGCCCCCACCCTCGCCTTCAAACCCAGGCCCTGCATAGTCAATACCGAAAACACGGCGGCGGCATCGGTGGAACCGACAATCGCCCCCAGCAACAGCCCATGCACCCAGGATAAATCGAGAATCCAGGCCGCCAGAGCTCCGCACACAGCTACCGTTATCACAACCCCCAGCGTCGCCAGCGAGAGCGCCGGTTTAAGCCCTACGCGGAAAAGATGGATTTCGGTGCGCAAGCCACCATCAAACAAGATAACTGCCAGCGCCAAGGTGCCCATAAAATAGGCAACCTTCACATTCTCGAAATGCAGCCCCAGGAATCCCTCTTCACCCACCAGCATCCCTATAATCAAAAACATCAATAACAGCGGCATGCCCATGCGCGGCGATAAAGTAGTCGCAAGGATACTGACAATAAAGATTGCCCCACCAAAAAGCATGAGCTGATTCAAACTGTCCATCAATAAATCTCAGTAAAACAATGGGTTATTTCACGATATTACTACAATCATAGCGCATAGATTCAGCTCTTTTGGCGGAATCTGTTTCTGGCACCGACATTTATTCAGGCAAGCCGCAATTCCTGATATGATTCGCGCCACTATTACTTGCCATAAGTTCTTCCCATGCTGAATAAAGATACATTGTCACAACTCGCTCAATTAAAGACCAATTTGATTGCGCAAAAAGATAGGGCTGTGGGCGTAGTGCGCAGCACAACCAAGCGCTTCGGCTTTGTCAAACTCGACGATGGCCGCGAGGCGTTCCTCGACCCCGAACAAATGATGCGGGTATTGCCGGACGACCGCGTAGAAGTGGAAATAGTCACCAACAGCAAAGACCAGCTCGAAGCCCGCCTGGAAAAGCTGGTCAGCAGCTCACTCAAAGAATTTGTCGGTCGCTATGTGAGCAAAGGCAACAATAATTTTGTCGAGCCGGATATTGTAAATTTCAACCGCTGGCTATTTATTCCCCCGCAGGAGCGCAAGGGCTTGAGCGAGGGCGATTTTATTCACTGCTCACTATCGCGACACCCCTTTAACGACGGCAAGGCGCAGATCCATATTATCAGCCGCATCGGCAAGGCAGACGAACCTGGGGTCGAAAGCCGCTACACCATTGCCAAATATAAGCTTGCCAGCGAATGGGTGCCGACCGCCCAGGCGCAGGCCAGCAGTATCAACTGGGCACCGCTGACCTTTGGCGAAGAAGTATTGGATTTGACCCATATTCCCTTTGTCACCATTGACTCGGAAAATACCCGGGATATGGATGATGCCATTCACATCAGCAAAAATGCCGCTGGCTGGGAATTGATCACTGCCATCGCCGACCCCAGCAAGCATATAGAGATCGACAGCCCGCTGGAGATCAGCGCGCGGGTGCGCGCCAGCACTGTCTACCTGCTCGGCCAGACCATTACCATGCTGCCGTCGGAACTCTCGCACGACACCTACTCGCTGATTCCCGACAGCAAACGCGCCGCGCTAATCTGCCGCGTGCAAATTACCCATCAGGGTGAGATTGCCCACTATGAGTTTGCCGAAGCACAAATTTGCTCGCGTCACAAGCTGAGTTATCAAGCGGTGGCCGATGATTTGAATGCTGTCCAAAGCCTAAGCCAGGCCGGTTTTGCGGTAGAGGATGATATTAAAGCGCTGCTGCAGGAATTGCAGGCATTTGCTCTGACACGCGCAGACTATCGCCTACAAAACACTCTGGTGATGGATGACAGGGCCGATTACTTTTACATACTCAACGAGCAGAAAAAAATCGACCACGTCGATAAACGCGAGCGCAATATTGCCCATCGCATGATCGAAGAGGCCATGCTGGTCACTAACATTTGCGCGGGACAATTATTTTTGCAGCATCCAGGCTATGGCCTCTTCTCCACCCATGTGGGCTTTCGCCCGGAGCGCCTCAACGATGCGATCAGTTTGATCGGCGAAGACCGCCCCGATTTGATAGCGGCAGGTTTGACCGCACAGGATCTGACCCAGTTGGACAAATTCCAGCAACTGTTCAAGGAGCTGCGCACCAATCCCAGCAGTGACAGCAACAATAATCCGAAAAACACCGCGCTGCTGTCGCTGCTGCAGCGCATGCTGCAGGCCGGCTCACTCTCATTCGAGCCCATTGCCCATTTCGGCCTTGGCTTTCAGGCCTATGCCATGGTGACCTCGCCGATTCGCCGCTATAACGATTTCTATAATCATCTGGCCATCAAGCGCATCCTGCGCGGCCAGCCCAGGCCCGACAGCAAACCCGAGCTGGCCGCGCAACTGCAGGAGACCCTCAACAATGGTCGCCAGGCGTGCCGCCATTTGGAGATGTGGCTGTGCAGCCAATATATTGCGCAGCACATCAACACCCTGCACCAGGGCACCATCACGCTAGTCAATTCCAATGGCATAGGTGTGCGCCTGGACGATCTCGGCATAGAGGGCTATGCCATGCTCGCGCCCAAGAACAGCGAGATAAAAGCGCAATTTGATTCGCGCCGCCTGAGCCTGACGATTGAAGCCAAAACCTATCGCCTGGATGAAAAAGTTTATGTGATGGTCAATGAAGTCGATATAGAAAAACGCAAGATAGCTTTCGAAGTAGTCAACGAGGAAACTGCAGCCCGCTTGAGCGCCTGGCTGTAACCTGGGGCGGGTCGAACATGGGAGACAGAGCGTGAAAAACTACTGGTTATTTAAAGCGGAACCCCATATCTATGGTATAGAACACCTGGTTGCCGCGCCGAAGAAAATCGGTCGCTGGGACGGTATCCGCAATTACCAGGCCCGCAACTTTCTCCGCGACCAGGTCGCGCTCGGCGATGAGGTGTTTATCTATCACAGCAGCTGCAAAAATGTCGGGATTGTCGGCACGGCTGTGGTGATAAAGACGGCCTACCCTGACCCCACCCAATTCAACCCCGACAGCGATTACTACGACCCAAAATCCACGCCGGAAAATCCGCGCTGGGTTTCGGTGGATATCCAGGTTACCGCTGTGTTCCCACGCATTATTCCACTTGCAGAAATAAAAGCGCAGGCGGAATTAGCAGAGATGGTGCTGATCAAACAGAGCCGCTTATCAACACAACCGGTAACCGCCAGCGAATGGAAAATCATTCATCAACTACTTTGAAGCTCCGATAAAAAATAAAAAGCCGATCAAGAGATCGGCTTTTTATTTGCAGCGGAAAAATTATTCCCATTCAATCGTCGCGGGCGGCTTGCTCGAAACGTCATAACAGACGCGCGACACACCAGAAATTTCATTGATAATCCGGCCCGATACTTTTTCCAGCAACTCATAGGGCAAGTGTGCCCAGCGCGCCGTCATAAAGTCCACGGTTTCCACTGCGCGCAGGGAAATGACCCACTCATAGCGACGACCATCGCCCACCACACCTACCGATTTCACCGGCAGGAATACCGCAAACGCCTGCGAGGTTTTGTGGTACCAGCCAGATGCATGCAACTCTTCCAGGAAAATAGCATCGGCTTCGCGCAGTATATCCGCATATTCTTTTTTCACTTCTCCGAGGATGCGCACACCCAGGCCAGGACCGGGGAATGGATGGCGATAGACCATATCGTAGGGCAGACCCAGTTCCAGGCCGATGGCCCGCACTTCGTCCTTAAACAATTCGCGCAGCGGCTCAACCAGTTTGAAAGCCATATCCTCCGGCAGACCACCGACATTGTGGTGGGATTTGATTACATGGGCCTTGCCGGTTTTTGCCGCAGCCGATTCAATTACGTCGGGATAGATAGTGCCCTGCGCCAACCATTTCACATCCTTAAGCTTGGTCGCCTCAGCATCGAACACATCAATAAAAGTGCCGCCGATGATTTTGCGCTTTTTCTCCGGGTCGTTTTCACCTTTCAATTTACTCAAGAATTGATCCTGGGCATCGGCGCGAATCACCGTCACTCCCATATTCTTGGCGAACATATCCATCACCTGGTCGCCTTCGTTCTTGCGCAGCAGACCATTGTCGACAAACACACAGGTGAGCTGCGGACCTATGGCTTTATGCAGCAGCGCGGCAACTACCGAGGAGTCAACACCACCGGAAAGGCCGAGCAGCACTTTGTCGGTGCCGACTTGTTCGCGCACTTTTTTCAAGGCGTCCTCAACAATATTGGCAGGCGTCCAGAGCGATTCGCAGGCACAGATTTTCGAGACGAAATGTTCGTAGATGCGCTTGCCCTGCAGGGTGTGGGTCACTTCGGGATGGAACTGCAGGCCGTAGAATTTTTTAGCTTCATTGTACATGCCGGCAATCGGGCACGAAGGTGTTGAGGCCAGCAGGCTGAAACCCTCGGGAATCCTGGTGACTTTATCGCCGTGGCTCATCCACACATCCAGCAGCGCACTGCCATCCGCCTCTATATGGTCTTTGACATCGGCCAGCAAGGCACTATCGCCATGCACTTTCACTTGCGCATAACCAAATTCGCGGATATTCGAACCCTCTACCAGGCCGCCCATCTGCATGGCCATGGTCTGCATGCCGTAGCAGATTCCCAATACCGGCACACCGAGATTGAAGACCACTTCCGGGGCGCGCGGTGAATTCTCCGCAATAGTGGATTCGGGGCTGCCGGCAAGAATAATACCGCGCGGATTGTATGCGCGAATTTCGGCTTCGCTCATATCCCAGGCGCGGATTTCGGAAAACACACCTATCTCGCGCACGCGGCGGGCAATCAATTGGGTGTACTGCGAACCGAAATCCAAAATCAGAATACGCTGTGCGTGAATATCGTGAGTCATACTGCTACCTAAAAAATAAAAAAGAATTCTGTCTAAAAGAAAAACTCGGGCTGAACCCGAGTTTTTTGGCAATGATCACTAAGAGTGATTAACGCCCGCCGACCGGATAGTTGGGCGCTTCCTTGGTGATCTGCACATCGTGCACATGGCTCTCGCCCATACCGGCAGAGGTCACCCGGACAAATTCCGGCTTGATGCGCATGGCTTCAATATCGTTGCAGCCGGTGTAGCCCATGGCTGAGCGCAGCCCACCCATCATCTGGTGGATAATCGCCGTCAGCGCGCCCTTATAGGGAACGCGACCTTCGATACCTTCAGGCACCAATTTTTCGGCACCCTCGCTGGCATCCTGGAAGTAGCGATCGGAAGAGCCCTGGGTTTGCGCCATAGCGCCCAGCGAGCCCATACCGCGATAGGCCTTATAGGTACGCCCCTGATACAGTTCAACCTCACCGGGAGCTTCTTCGGTACCGGCAAACATGGAGCCCATCATCACCGCATGGGCACCGGCAACAATCGCCTTGGCAATATCGCCCGAGTAGCGGATACCGCCATCGGCAATCGCGGGAACACCTGTGCCCTTGAGGGCGGCGACCACATTGGCTATGGCAGACACCTGGGGCACACCCACGCCGCTGACAATCCGAGTGGTACAGATGGAGCCTGGACCAATTCCCACCTTGACTGCATCAGCACCGGCTTCCACCAGGGCCAAAGCCGCAGCACCTGTGGCAATATTGCCACCGATCACCTGGACATCGGGATATTTGGCCTTGATCGCGCGCACGCGATCCAAAACATTTTTCGAGTGGCCGTGGGCGGTATCCACCACCAGCACATCCACTCCCGCCTCCACTAAAGCATCCACGCGATCTGCAGTATCGCGGCTGGTGCCGACACTGGCGCCCACACGCAGGCGCCCCTCAGGGTCTTTACAGGCATTGGGGTATTTTTCGGCTTTATTGATATCTTTAACCGTGATCAAACCGCGCAGCTCAAAGCTGTCATTGACCACCAGCACTTTTTCGATACGGTGCTTATGCAACAGGTTGCGCACTTCCTCGGAGGAAACCCCCTCTTTTACCGTAACCAGCTGAGACTTGGGGGTCATAATGCTGGAAACACGCGCATCCAGATTGGTTTCAAAGCGCACATCGCGGCCCGTCACTATGCCGACCAGATCGCCATTTTCCAGTACAGGTACACCGGAGATTTTGTTTTTGCGGGTCAGGGCAACCAGATCGCGGATAGTCGCGCTGGACTCGATGGTGATAGGATCTTTGACCACACCCGCTTCAAATTTCTTGACCGCACGCACTTCAGCGGCCTGCTCTTCGATAGACATGCTTTTGTGGATAATGCCGATACCGCCGTCCTGGGCTATGGCGATAGCCAGGCGCGCCTCGGTCACTGTATCCATAGCAGCGGAAATCAGCGGAATATTCAATTGGATCTTGCGGGTCAATTGCGTTTTCAAGGACACATCCTTGGGGGTCACGTCGGAATAACCGGGCACCAGTAAAACATCATCAAACGTGAGGGCTTCTTCAGCAATTCGCAACATAACAACCAACCTCAGACCAGAGTGTAAATAAACGCGGAATTATAGCGAACTGTGGCCTAGGGGTAAACCTAAAACGTAGCAACCAGCCCCGATCCCAGGGCCAATAAACCCTACCGGGGGCTGAGCGGACATAAATCAAGCCCCCCCGGAAGACCAGGGTGTGCAATTTTTGCCCAGCCGACATAAAAACAGCATAATGGGCGCTTCCAAGGTTTCAGGTACAGCCAATGCAACTGCTAAACGTTCACCATGTCGCCATCATCTGCTCTGATTACACAGCCTCCAAACGCTTTTACAGCGAGCTGCTGGGACTCAAGATTATCGCCGAAGCCTATCGCCCCGAGCGACAGTCCTACAAACTGGATCTCGCCCTGCCCGACGGCACCCAACTGGAGCTGTTTTCTTTCCCCAGTCCACCGCCCCGCCCCTCGCGCCCCGAAGCCTGCGGCCTGCGCCATCTCGCTTTCAGTGTGGCCGATGTCGCGGCGAGCAAGCAGCACCTGGAAAACCTGGGCATTGCGGTTGAAGAGATTCGCATTGATGAATACACCCAGCGAAAATTTACCTTCTTCGCCGACCCCGATGGATTGCCACTCGAACTCTATGAGTTGGCATATTCACGCCCATAAAAAAACCCGGCATTTGCCGGGCTCTTGCGCGCCTGTCAAATAGCTCGGTAAAGAATCCCCGGATCGCAGCGCACCATCTCAAACAGATCGGCAGCACCGGCCAATCCCTCTGAAGACCCCAGATAGAGTATCCCCTGTGGCTTTAGCGATGCATGGATTTTTTGCAGGATCTGCCGCTTTAAATCCGCATTAAAATAAATCAGTACATTGCGGCAGAAGACTATGTCAAATTTGCCCAGCGCCGAGTAGGAATCCATTAGGTTGATGGGGCGAAAATCAATTCGCTCTTTTAAAAAAGATTTAACTCGCCAGTTGCCGTCCGCTGTCTTATCGAAAAATCGATCCAGCCGCTCATTGGACAGACCGCGCACCACTGACAACTTGTCGTACTCGCCCCTGCGCGCCTGCTCCAGGACGGTGGTCGACAAATCTGTGGCCACTATCTGCACCTGCTTTGGCAGAGAGCCCATATTTTTTTGCTTGAACTCCTCTACCATCATACTGATTGAATAGGGCTCCTGGCCCGAAGAGCAAGCCGCAGACCATATGCGCACACCGCCCAAGGTCTTGGTCGCACCCATAAGCTGTGGCAGGAGTACATTCTTTAAATGATCATAGGGATAAATATCACGGAACCAAAAGGTTTCATTGGTCGTCATCGCATCTATGACTTCATCTTTTAATTTGCGATTGCTGCCCGATTTCAATATCCGCACCAACTCGGCAAAATTGCCGACCTTGTTGTCATCCATCAGGCGGCGCATGCGATTGGTGACCAGATATTGCTTGTTCTCACCCAATGAAATACCGCAGGCATCTTCCAAAAAAGCGCGAAACTGATCGAATTCAGCCTGTTCAACATCGCCAGATACGGGTCGCTTGGCGAATACATCATTATTCAGCATGGGATCTTTATTTATCATAATAAGTGGATAGCCTTATCTATTTGTCTTCGTTAATGAGCAGCACCTACGCTGTCAAGCTTCTTCTGGAGGAAGCAGGCTTTGACCGGTAATAGCAAGCACCCTGTCATTAACCCGACGCGCCAGCTCATCAGGATGGAATTTTGCAAGAAAATCGTCAGCCCCTACTTTCCGCACCATGGCTTCATTGAATACGCCGCTGAGGGATGTGTGCAGCACTATATGTAATTTTTTGAGCTGCGCGTGATTGCGCACCTCGGCGGTGAAGGTATAACCATCCATCTCCGGCATTTCAATATCGCAGATAATCATCACCAGCTCGGCGAGCGGGTCCTTGCCTTCTTTAAGCAGATCCTGCAGATATTGCAGCGCCTCCTGTCCATCCTTTTTGATAGTGGTGCGAATCCCCATGCCCTCGACTACGCGCTGTATCTGCTTGCGCGCAATCGCCGAGTCATCGACAATCAGTATATGTTTCTGCACAACCTTATCGGCAATGCCGTCCTCGATAACCCCTTCGCTCACGTCTTCCTTCGCCGGCGACACTTCGGCAAGAATTTTTTCCACATCGATAATTTCTACCAGCTGGCCATCAACTTCAGTGACGGCGGTGAGGTAGTGCTCTTTGCCAGCCCCTTTCGGCGGTGGATGTATATCGCCCCAATTCATATTGACGATACGCTCTACAGAGCGCACCAAAAAACCCTGGGCACTGCGGTTGTACTCGGTAATGATGACAAAGCAACTTTCAACATCGGGAAGCTCGCGGCGACCAATTGCCAGGTTCATATCCATAATCGGCAGGGTGCCGCTGCGAATATGCGCCACACCGCGTACCACTGTATTGCGCCCCGGAATTGCATTCAGAGGAGGACACTGCAAAACCTCTTTTACTTTAAATACGTTGATGCCATACATCTGCTTGCCGGCAAGACGAAATAAAAGCAGCTCTAAGCGATTTTGTCCCACCAGCTGTGTCCGCTGATTGACGCTATCCATTACACCGGCCATGCCCGCACCTCTATAGTCGAATTAATTCGTGAATATTTTCGGCATCAAGTATTCCTGTGCCAGCCCCTTTTCTGGCGCCTGTCAAAAAGCGGCAATCGAAAGGCGGCACAGTCTTTGCACTTATCTTAATTAACAGGCTTAGCGGCTAAAAGTCGTCACTCCTCAGGCAGAAGCGGCAATACCAGCTGTCATCTACCTTATGAGAATAGGACAGATTATGAAATTTCGTAGTTTTTATAGAACATTCTTTTTTGCAGAGGGCCCGTTCAATCAAAGCCTTCTAAAAACCCTGGGCAATCTGGCTTTTATTTTGTTGAGTCTCTACCCTGACGCCTCCAAGGCCCAGGCAGATATTGAGAACATTGAGCAATTGCGCAAGGATACCGCCAATTTCGTGACGGCCGAGTATCGCGCCAGCAATGCCAGCAGGGTTGAAGTTAAAGTGGGCGGACTGGACCCTCGCCTGCATCTGGAAAAATGCAGCCAGCCTGTAGCTTTCAAGCTGCAGGACAGCAGCGGCAATGGCGGCAATAGCAATGTCCAGACCGCCTGCCAGGGCAGATCGCGCTGGAATATTTTGATTCCCGTTCAGGCAATAGTTTACCGCCCTGTGGCAATAGCTAGCCGCAACCTGCAGCGCGGAGAGCTGGTGGGAGAAGCCGATATCAATATCAGCGAGTTGGATGTCAGCCAGTACCGCCAGGGTTACAGCAAGAATGCGGAGCAAATCATCGGCAAGGAACTGAAATACCCCATGAATAAAGGGGATGCTTTTCGCGACTCAATACTGGATGCCCCCATAGCCATTAAACGCGGGGACGAGGTAAGTGTGGAGGCCCTGGCCGGAAGTATTCGCGTGATAACCACCGGCACGGCGGTCAGTGATGGCCGTGTGGGCCAGAAAATCAGGGTGAAAAACAACAACTCGGCAAAAATCCTAAGCGCAACCGTTATAGGCGCCGGAAAAGTGCAGAGCATTTTGTGAGCATCGAGGAGGACAAATGAGGACTTGCAGCACTAAGCCAAAAAAAATTCAATTGGTTGCTAAAGTAATCCAGCAATCGGCCGACAACCCCTATAAGGAAGCTCTATCTACCGCCTCCTTATTACATAGCAATCGTTGGGGAACGACATCATGGTTATAGATACAAACAATATTAATTCATCCGGCGGCACCAGCAGTGCCCGCAGCCGCAATGTTGCGGTTCCGGCCAACCCCGCCAAAACCCAAGCAACACCTGTCGAAACTGCGGTAAAAGGCAGCAAGGACAATGTGGTGCTGAGCCCTGAAGCGCAAAACCTGACGCGTCTGCAGGCTAAAATCAGCGTCCTGCCCGATGTCAACCTGGAGCGAGTGGCCGCTATCAAGCAAGCCATAGCCGAGGGGCGTTTTGAGATCAATCCAGAAAGGATTGCTGAAAACATGCTCAATCAGGACGAATTATTGAACTAACCCCATCTACTGCCGCCCCCCAACAGCAGTAGATCTATAGATAGAGGTTGCTATGTCTCTCAATGCCACAGCTTCACATTCCGCTGGCTTAAATCCTGGCTATCTGAACGATATGCTGACCCAGGACTCACATGCCGTAACACAGTTAAAAGACCTGTTGCTACAAGAGCGCGAACTGCTTGAACAGCGCAGACCCGACGGGCTGCAGGCGATAGTGGCGCGAAAAGACCAGCTATTGGAAGTCCTCACGTTTAACGCCAAACAGCGCGGTCAACTGCTGCAGGCGGCGGGCCTGAAGGCCACCCTGGCCGGATGGGAACAACTTTTACAGCGCGACGCCATCACCCAACCCCTGGTAGCCAGTTGGCAAACACTTACCAGTGAATTTATTGAGTGCCAGAAAGCCAACGAAATCAATGGCCGGATGATCAATCGTTCCAAGCAAACCCTGACCCACCTGCTCAATCTTATTCGCGGCCAGGTCGCTGTCCCTTCGCTTTATACGCAAACCGGGGCAACCACCAATAGCACCAGCTCTCACAGCTTTGTAAAAGCTTAGGATGCACCAATCCTAGCGCCCCCGTAGCACACTGGGGGCGCTACCGCAAAAACGCCTGCCGGCCGCAAAAGAATAATTTCTTTATAAATTATTGGTTTATTTTGCGAAATTCCCTACAATGCACGCGCTTTTCAACACCTGCCATATTTGCTCCGGTAGCTCAGTTGGATAGAGCAGCCGCCTCCTAAGCGGCAGGTCGGACGTTCAAATCGTCTCCGGGGCACCATTCATAAACCTGGCTCATACCCTAAGCAAGGTAGACCAGGTAGCTTTCTAAACTTCTGTATCTATACTCAATTGAACATCCCCTATAGGACAGTGGCTGTTTATGCGGGTCGATCAATCCCTACATTCCACTCCTCTTTGCAGCCTCCCCCCCTGTATTCTGGTACTGTGGTTGCTTTTGACATCCCCGCTGAGCGCTGGCCAGCAGACAGTCATTTATCCGCGCCCCGAATCACAGGGTGATGTCAGGGCCAACTATCCGGTTGCGGTATTGCAGCTGTGTGAAAAAAAATCCAACCAGGCATTTTTATTGAAACCCAGCAAGGTGAGTAGCCAGCAGGGACGCAGCATTCGCCAGCTGATCAAGGGCATAGATATGGATATTATCTGGGCCCTCACCACTGAGGAGCGGGAGAATGCGCTTTTACCCATCCGCATTCCCATTGACCGGGGCCTGCTGGGTTGGCGGATGCTGCTGATTCGCAAAGCCGATAGCGATTTGTTTCAAACAGTCACCAGCCGCGAACAACTGGCCGCCCTGCTCGCGGGACAAGGTCACGACTGGCCAGATGCTGATGTGCTGAGGGCCAATCAGTTCCGAGTTGCCACCAGCAGCACTTATGAGGGCTTATTCCTGATGTTAGCGCGCGGCCACATTCAATATTTGCCACGCTCCATTTCCGAGATCTGGCCAGAACTCAATAGCCATAGCGATCTGAACCTGCAGGTACAAACACATCTCATGATTCACTACCCTGCCGCCTTTTATTTTTTTGTAAACAAAAACAACACGCAGCTTGCCAGCATCTTAACTGGCTGTTTGCAAACGGCCAGCCAGGATGGCAGCTTGCGGGCACTCTTCAATCAATATTTTCGCAATGCAATTGTAGAGGCAGATTTTGCTCACAAAACCATTATTGCGCTCGACAATCCTCAGCTTCCCGAAGCCACCCCACTGACAACCCGTGAATATTGGTTCTCACCTGAGGAAATGCTCCAGAATGAGTAAAAAAGCATGAATTCACCGAGAAGCAAACTCAGCATTCGCCTGGTATTGGCAACCTTGCTATACAGCTTGCTGGTCGCATTAGTGGTTAGCGCTGTGCAAATTTATATTTCCTATCAGCAAAGTATTGAAGCGGCAAAGGAGCGTTTTACACAAATTGAAATGGGCTATTTACCCAGCCTGCAGGCGGGACTCTGGGAGGTAAATTCCGTGCGCGTGGCCGCCCTGCTGGACAGCATGGCGCAACTGTCCCATGTTGGAAAAATAGAGCTGGTTGATGAGCAGCGAAATATTATCGCCAGAAACCAGGACAGCCACGACTCATTTGCGCAAAAAGACATGCCCTTGCGCTATTCGGAAAACAACTCGCACTACAACTTGGGCACACTGCATATTGAACTCACGCACAGCAGCATACTGGCACAGCTGAAAGCGCGCGCGATCAGCATAGCCATCACCACACTATTAACCTTGAGTATCGGCTCGGTTCTTGTGCTGGTATTATTTCAACATTGGGTCAGTCGCCATCTGCATCGCATGGCCCAATTTGCCGCAGAGTTTAATCCCACCAGTCCCGGCACCCGCCTGAGCCTGGAGCGACCCGAGCACTACAATGACGATGAGCTGGCCATAGTCGTCAACTCGATCAACTCCATGCAACAGAGCTTGCAAAAGGAGTTAAATCTGCGCGCTGAGGTGGAGCAGCAGCTGAGAGCCCACAAGGAAAATCTGGAAATGCTGGTGGCCAGCAGAACCTTTGAACTTGAGTCCACTG
Organism: Cellvibrio sp.; assembly: GCA_035565295.1. Classification (GTDB taxonomy): domain Bacteria; phylum Pseudomonadota; class Gammaproteobacteria; order Pseudomonadales; family Cellvibrionaceae; genus Cellvibrio. Next base: position 70,660 of record DATMSP010000050.1, read on the forward strand.
TCAATCAATTGGGTATAGCCTCGGAAATTGCCGAACTGGGGCTGTGGACCTGGAATATCGCCGACAAATCGCTGCACTGGAATGAGCGAATGTATATCATCTACTCCTTGCCGCTAAGCATGCGCGGCAGTGAATTGCACAACAAACACTGGTTCAAGTGTATTCACCCCGAGGATGCGCCCGCGATAGCCGCCATACTGGAAGCGGCCGTGAAAGGCGAAGCAGAATCCATACAACCTGTGTTCCGCATCTTCACGCCCAAGGGTGAAACTCGCTATGTGCAAGCGGGAGCAAAACTTGAGCGGGATGATATGGGCAATCCGGTCAAGCTGATTGGCATCACCCGGGACATCACCTCGCAAAGAGAACTGGAAACCAGGCTGATCCACGCAAAAGAACAGGCCGACCAGGCCAGCGCAGCCAAGTCCTCTTTTTTAGCCAATATGAGCCATGAAATCCGCACACCCATGAATGCCATCCTGGGTATGCTGCAACTGGTCCAGCAAACTGACCTGAGCCTCCAGCAAAAGGACTACCTCAGCAAAACACAATCCGCCGCAAAATCCCTGCTCGGCCTGCTGAATGATATTCTCGACTACTCCAAAGATGATGCCGGCAAGCTCCAGCTCGACAATCACCCCTTTGCCCTTGAATCGCTGATGCGCGACCTCGCGGTGGTGCTGTCGGGCAACCAGGCGGGCAAAAATATCGAAGTCATGTTTGACATGGATCCACTGCTGCCAAAAAACCTGGTCAGCGATCAGCTCAGGCTGCAGCAGGTACTTATCAACCTCGCTGGCAATGCCCTTAAATTTACCCTTGAAGGATATGTGGTGATCAGCTTGACCGCCCTGAAGATTTCCAGCGATTCAGCTTCTATCCGCATTGCCGTCAGCGATACCGGCATAGGCATCAAGGAGGAGCAAAAGGAGCGCATTTTTGACCGCTTCGTCCAGGCCGAGGCCTCCACCACACGCCGCTTCGGCGGCACAGGCCTGGGGCTGGTTATCAGCAAGCGCCTGGTCAGCCTGCTCGGCGGTGAATTGAAACTTGAAAGTGAATTTGGCCGCGGCAGCCGTTTTTGGTTTGATTTGAATCTGCCCATAGCTGCAAGCGAGATAAATCAAAGCAAAAGTGCCGATATTTCGCAGCTTCGGATACTGGTGATTGATGACAATGAAATGAGCCGCAACCTGCTGACCCGCAGCATTCGCGCCCTGGGCGGCAAGGTCGATACGGCGGAAAATATCCAGATCGCCAGCGAAAAAATTACAGCGACCGAACTCAGCGGCCCAGCGTATGATGTTGTGTTACTGGATCTTTATATGCCCGCAGAAAATGGCCCCAGTGCCGCCGAGCTGATTCAGCAAATCCCCTGCCGCACAGCGCCTGCCATTATTATGCTGGCGGCTTTTGGTCGCGAAGAATTCAGGGAAAAGCGAGGTGCTATTCCTCCCATTCATTTCCTGACAAAACCCTTTACCCCCCAGCAGATGACAGAGTCGATCTGCTCGGCAACCCAGTGCAATAATCCACCCGAGTCACCCGCCCCCAAAAAAATCAAGCAACAACCGCTGGCGGGCCTCAATCTGTTGGTGGTGGAGGACAATGAATTCAATCGCCAGGTTGCCTACGAGCTCTTGACCGGCCAGGGGGCGCAGGTCAGCCTTGCCGAAAATGGCCAGCAGGGTGTCACCACCGTGCTGGAGGCAAAACAGCATTTTGATGTTGTCATTATGGATCTGCAGATGCCCGATATGGATGGAATGGAGGCCACCCGGCTGATCCGCAAGGATCAGCGCTTCTCGCAATTACCCATTCTCGCTATGACCGCCAATGCCTCGCAGAGTGACCGCGATGAATGCCTGGCAGCTGGCATGACCGATCATATTGGCAAGCCTATAGACTTAGCCAAACTGGTTGACCTCATTGTGGTTCTGGTCAAGCAAACCGCAAATTGACATTGCCTGTTTTATTGCAGCTTAAGATATTAAAAGACCCTCTGATAATTTACACTGCGCCCTGTTTAAATACTCACCAGGGCTGCCGCCAATATGAATCTTGTTTTATTTTCCAATACTGACTTTATAGGTGAAACCCTGGTCAGCATTCGCGATGCTCGTCGCCTGCAGCACATCACTGCCGTGCATCAGATCGCGGTCGGCGATTGTTTAAAAGTGGGCCTGATCAATGGCAATATTGGCAGCGGTGAGGTGGTCTACTGCGCGAATGACGAAATTCGCCTGTCCGTGTCACTCACCCAACCACCCCCTGCCGCACTGGACGCAACTCTGGTGCTGGCCTTGCCCCGACCGAAAATGCTGAAGCGCACACTGCAGAATCTGGCAACACTGGGTGTAAAAAAAATTTACCTGATCAACAGTTATCGTGTGGAAAAAAGCTATTGGCAGACGCCCCTGCTCAGCGACGAAGCCATCAATGAACATTTGCTACTGGGACTGGAGCAGGGTTGCGATACGCAAATGCCTGAAGTGCATTTGATAAAACGCTTCAAACCCTTTGTCGAAGATGAATTGAAAAATATTGTCGGCGCTACGCGCGCGCTGGTGGCCCATCCCTACACAAACGCACCCTGCCCGGCGCAAATTGATTACCCCATCACCCTGGCCATAGGCCCCGAGGGAGGCTTTATCCCCTACGAAATCAACCTGCTGGAAAACTGCGGCTTTACGCCGGTCAATCTCGGCGCGAGGATTATGCGCGTGGAAACCGTGGTGCCCTATCTTTTGGGAAGATTATTCGCGTAGGGCGGGTTAGCCAAAGGCGTAACCCGCGCGTCAATATCCCAAACGCGACACGACTAAATAGAACCACAAACAACAATATCGAAATCTGCAAAACCCCCGCACGGGTCAAATGACCCGCGCTACGAGGTGATTAGCTTAATAGCTCAAGCAGCTGCTGGTTATTGCTTAATATTTTTTCGAATTTATCTACATTCAAAGCTGGATTGGAGAGATAACCCTGGTAGAGGTGACAACCGAACACACGCAGAATATCCAACTGTTCCGCAACCTCCACCCCCTCGGCGACAACTTCCATATCCAGTAGCTTGCCCATGGTAATAATCGTCTCTACCAATACGCGATCGCTGCGATCATCGATAATATCGCGGATAAAAGACTTATCAATTTTCAAGGTGCTCACCGGCAAGCGTTTCAGGTAACTGATCGAAGAGTAGCCCGTACCAAAATCATCCAGCGAGAAACTTATGCCATAGTCAGATAGCAAGGTCATGGTCGCAATAGCTTCATCGACACGCTGGATAACAATACCTTCGGTAATTTCCATATCGAGTGAATTTGTCGGGATTTTATAGGTATTCAACACTTCCAGGACATCGTTGACAAAGCCATTGCGACGGAATTGGCGCGGACTGATGTTGATGCTGAGCCTCATTCCCGCATGCCACAAGCCCAGCGCCTGCCAGCGCACTAATTTTTTGCAGGACTCGGTTAAAACCCACTGGCCAACATCAATAATCATGCCCGATGTTTCCAGCACAGGAATAAAATCAATGGGGGAAATCACGCCCTTGACGGGATGCTCCCAGCGCAATAGTGCCTCTGCCCCAACCACACGACCACTGGCAACATCTACCTTGGGCTGGAATAGCAGCTGGAATTGATTCTCTTCAAGGGCGCGGTGAAGATCGCCCTCCATCACCAACTGACGACTGACCCTCTCCGCCATTTCCTCGTTAAAAAATTCAATTGCATCGCGGCCTTTTTCTTTTACTTGATACATGGCGGTATCGGCATAGCGCAGCAACTCATGCACAGAATTATTTTTATCGGGATAGACCACTACCCCCACGCTGCAGGTCACACGCAGCTCTATACCGCCATACACACCAGGCTGCGAGACAATGGTGCGGATTTTTTCGCTGATTTCGCCAGCGCGCAGCGCCGCTGTCTCTATATCCTGATCGAGCACAGTGAGGACCACTACAAACTCATCGCCACTCAAACGCACCACCAAATCTTCATCGCGCACGGCATTCAGGAGGCGCGAAGCAACCTCTTGCAACACCTGGTCGCCGACCGGGTGCCCCAGGGAATCATTGATGGTTTTGAATTGATCCAGGTCGATAAACAGCACAGCGCCGAAATAGCCATGCCGCTCGGCGCGGCGCAGCTCGTGCTCCAGGCGCTCCACCAGCTGCAGGCGATTGGGCAGACCGGTGAGCACATCGTGATGAGCCATGTATTCCATTTTAGCCTGTGCGTGCTTGCGCTCAGTAATGTCCACTGACACTATCAAAGCCACCCTTTCGTCATAAAAGGCCAGCGGCATTATATGGGTCTGCAGGAACAACTGCTTCCCTGCGGCAGTGATAAAACGCTCCTCTATCACATCGAGTTTCTCATTGCCGCGAATCACGCGATAATCATTTTGCAGCATGGTATCTATATCAATCGCAGAATTCTTGAGCAACTGCCGCACATGCAAATTGCGCATCTGCTCCGGGGTAAAACCCAGTTCATCTGCCAGTGCTTTATTGGCGAATAAATAATAACCGGCCAGGTTGCGCGCACCTATCATCACCGGCAAATGATCAATAATATGACGCAAATGCTCTTCGCTTTTGCGCAGAGCCAATTCCACCGCACGGCGCTTGGCCAGCGAAAGCTCGACAACATCCAACAAATGGTTCGAACTGGCAATCAACTGCGCCAACTCATCGCGACGCCCTGGGGAAAGCTGGGTTAGACGATGCACTCCGGGACGATCGGGATTGATGTTGTTAATTTCGCGGGCAATCTTGACCAAGGGTTTAGTCAGGGTGAAATAAAATACGACGAACAACAGCAATACCAACACCATATTGCGCAAGAAGCCAGTGGCCAATGCCAGTTGAGAGCGCGAATAGAAACCCGCCAGAGCCAAATCCATATCCACTTTAAAACGAATGCTGCCCGAAGTGTTTTCGCTGTAACCGGGAATCGCCAATACAGCACTGTATTCGCGTGAGCCCTCGGTTATTCTCTGCGTAAGCCAGCGAGTTGCAGATTCTGCGCGCAGGCCATTGCCCTGAGCAAGGATATTGCCCTGCTCATCGACAATCTCCACTTCATAAATAAAACCATAGCGCAGCAGGCCGTTGACCACTTCTTCGGACAATTCTTCATCGAGTGTAGCAACAGAGCGGGCGGCGGGCGGCGTAGCCACCTGGGTGACACGATCTATAAGTGCTTCGAGTTCTTTTTGCTGGTTGTGATAATCGAGGTAGAGCTGCGCCGAACTCATAATACAACTGAGCACAAAAGCCAAAAAAATACCTATCTTGGCCAACTGAAAAGAGATTCCATGGAAAAGCGATGGAGCGTTATCTCTCATTTAAGGGGATATCCATGCAATATAAGCTGTTATCGGCACAAACTTTGAGCTTTTTAATACAAGCCAAAGCCTTAATAATAATATTGTCTTTGAGTATAGATTAAACCTTGGGAATTGGTATAAAGATAAAGAAAAATATCGACATCCTCTCTTGCTGTCCAAGCAAACGATCACATAGCTCTTATTTGCAGCACTGTGAGTCAGGAGAAAGTTTGAGAGTAAAAATATCCCCCCCTGCTCTCGCGCCTGGCTTAACAATTGCTTGATCAATATTAATTGGCGGTCAGACATAAATCTGGCACAAGAGTTTTTGAAAAAATTCAACCGGCTGACAAAAAATGTCATTTTTGGCAAAACTGGAAAAAATGACCAAATGCAGCTAAACCTAAATTAGGAAGAAAAAATTCTCGTTAGCAGTGTAAATCTCTACGAGAAAGCGAGGTCAAAATGGGCATTCATGCAAAAGATTTACGTGAACTTGTTGTACGTCCCACCCTGTTGCTGCTAGATGAGTGGTCACCCGCCGCCGAAAACCTACTGCTGGGCACAGCCGCCCAAGAATCCCAACTAGGCTTCAGAATGCATACTAACCAGATTAAAGGTGCTGGCCTGTATCGCATCTCTGAGATGACCCATATCCAGGTGTGGGATGAATTTTTAGTCAAGGACCCGGAACTGGCCTCAAGGGTCAGAGGGCTTGCCAGCCAGCAGCAATTTTTAAAATTCCCTCACCGCGAACTGATTACCAACCTCAGCTATGCAACCGGCATTGCCTGGATGATCTACAAGCGCAATGCTATCCAACTTCCCGCTGAAAATAATCTCAGCGGTCTGGCCAATTGCTGGCAAACCTTTTACGCAAGCCGCAATAATGCACAATACAAACTGCTATGCCTGCCCAGCCTGGATACGGAGAAATTCATCAGCAATTATCGCAAACTGGTGCTGCGCGAACACAAAACCATGGCAGCCTGAACCTGAATACCTGCAGAGCCCGAAGCAGACACCCCAGGGCAAATTAATCTCAACTATACTTAGTTCTGAGGTGTAAAGACCTGAGGGTCTTTTTCTGGCATTATGCCCGCACACGGCTGACGCAACCGCCTATTTTTGCTGGAAGCCATAGAATATTCAGCCGATGAAAGACATAATAGTCCTATTACAAAAGCCCACATTTCTTGAGGTTTAGAAATGCATTTCCGTTTTTTACAAGGCTCATCGCAGTTAGTAAGGATTAGCCTACTGATCGCCTGTTTCAGTTGCCCCCCGCTATGGGCAGCTGCAGATAAAAACACTTCACAGGCAGCAAAACAACCCAAGGCAAGTCAGGATGCCTCCAGCACACGCAAGGCCGAGCGCTTATATTACGATGAAGCTCAAAAAGCACTCAACAAAAAGCAGCTCGCGCGCTATCAGCAAATCCTGCCCAACCTCAAACACTATCCCCTGCTGCCCTACCTGGAATACCAGGAACTCAGCGATAGACTCATGGCTATGCCGCAGTCGGAGGTAGAGAGGTTTTTTAGCCGCTACCCGGATTCGTTTCTGGCTGAGCGCTTGCGCCATCGCTGGCTCCGCACCCTGGCAAGCAAAGGTCTATGGAGCGAGTACCGCAAGTTTTACGATAGCGAGCTGAGCGATCCCGAACTCGCCTGCTTCAATCTTCAGGCACGGCTGGCCACTGGCGACAACACCGCCCTCAACGAGATAGAACCCCTGTGGAATATCAAAAAGCCGCAATCCAAATCCTGCGATACACTTTTTGCACAGTGGAAACAGGCTGGTTTACTGACGCCCGAGCTGTTGTGGAGCCGCCTTATAAAAGCAGTGGACGCCGATGAAGTCGAGCTGGCCAATAAACTGGCCCAGGAAATGGCTCCAGCGCAGCAGGTTTTTGCCTCGCAATACCAGCGAGTAGGCAAAACCCCGCAGCTGATTTTTCAAACTGAACTGTTTAATACCAAGGTAGCGGAAACCCGTGCAGCCATTGCCCTGGGCTTGCAGCGCTATGCCCAGACTGACTCACTGGCGGCCCTGGGGCTGTGGCGAAACTATCAGAAACAAGGCACCTTTAACGAAGATGAAGTGATCGGCATCAATTATGTCTTGGCGCAGCAGCTATTGCGTCAAAACAATGAGAGGCTGGCCGAAGATCTGGTTGCTGCGACCCCCAACCTCAGTCATGTCGATTTACTCGAAGCGCTGATCCGCGAATCCCTGAGGCGGCAGGACTGGGGCAAATCCAACCGCTGGATCCGACGCCTGCCTGCCGACCTGCAAAAGAGCGAACGCTGGAGCTATTGGCAGGCGCGCACTATGGAAGAGCTGCATATCAAAGAAATTGCCGGGCAAAAAAGCAGTGATATCTATGCGCGAGTTGCCAATGAACGCAGTTTCTACGGCTTTTTATCGGCAGATAAGCTGGGGGTCGACTACAGCCTGGGCGACAGGCCCCTGGCCTTATCGCAAGAGTTTATTAAAAAAGTAGAGCTTTCCCCCGGCATCCAGCGCGCCCGTGAATTCTATCTGGTCGGCGACCTGAATGCGTCAAGTCGCGAATGGCTGCATACCACCCGACACTTTTCCGCCGAAGAAATAGTGGCTGCAGGCCGCCTGGCCGATCATTGGGGATGGTACAGGCTCGCCATACAAACCATGGGCGATGCACAGCTTTGGGATGAACTGCAAGTTCGCTTCCCACTGGTCTACCCGGAAAATATCAGAAATGCTGCACGGCAGACATCAGTGAATGAGCATATGATTTTTGCCATCACCCGCCAGGAGAGCGCCTTTAAAAGTGATGCCAAGTCCATTGCCGGCGCACTCGGATTAATGCAATTGCTGCCCTCCACTGCCAAAGAAACCGCCAGGAAAAATGGCATGACTTTTAAGGAGCAGGACTTATTGCAGCCCGAGAGAAATATCACCCTCGGAAGCCAATATCTTGACCAACTCCTGGGCAGTTTTTCCGGCAACCGTATTCTGGCTGCAGCCGCCTACAATGCAGGGCCCGGCCGGGTAAGGAAATGGCTCAATAAAGAGGACGCGGAAAAGCTGCCCTATGATGTCTGGATAGAAACCATCCCCTTCAAGGAGACCCGGACTTATGTGCAAAATATTTTGTCCTACTCGGTGATCTACGGCTACAGAATGGGCAAAAAGCAGAGCTTTGTCACCCAGGCGGAAATTGCCCAGCAACTCTAGCCTGCGTGCAGCGCCCAGAGTCCAATCATTTAGAGGGGTTTAAAACTTACTCAGCAGTTATAAAATAATCAGGGGCATTTTATAACTGCAAGAATTGCCGCAAACGCTTCTGCACTACGCTCGCCAGCTCGTCCGGCTGGAATTTCGACAGGAAATCATTACAACCTACTTTTTCCACCATAGCCTTATTAAAACTTCCACTCAGAGAAGTGTGCAGAACAATGTAGAGATCTTTCAACAATGGATCTTTGCGCACTTCAGCGGTTAAGCGATAGCCATCCATCTCCGGCATTTCCGCATCGGTTACCAGCATCAGGATTTCCTCATGGATTTTTTTCCCCTCCCGCGCCCACTGCTGCAGTTGTGACAAGGCCTGCAAGCCATCCTGCACATAGAGCACTTCCACACCCAGATTTTTCAAGGTTGCCTGCACCTGCTTTACCGCCGTCGGCGAATCATCTGCCAATAACACCTTCAAATTGCGCCTGCGCGCTTCCTGGGCCAAAGCCGAGTCCAGTATTTCACTGGAAACTTCCGTGCTATAGGGAATGATATCGGCCAGCACCCGCTCGACATCGAGAATCTCGACCAGTTGCTCATCAAGCCGGGTAATGGCGGTGAGAAAATGGGCTCGCCCCGTACCTTTTGGCGGCGGCAGTATCAGCTCCCAATTCAGGTTGACTATGCGATCTACGGCCCCGATCAGGAAAGCCTGCACCGAGCGGTTGTACTCAGCCACAATCAGATTGGCATGATCCAGATCGGTGATAGGCCCACCCCCTATAGCTGCACTCAAATCTATCACCGGCACGGTTTGATTGCGCAGATGGGCCACTCCGCGTATGTGCGGATGGCTGTGGGGCACCGGCCGCAACAGGGGTACCTTGACCACTTCCTGAACCTTGAAGACATTGATCGCAAACAACTGCCGCCCCTTAAGGCGGAACATCAGTAATTCCAGGCGATTTTCCCCTACAAGCCGGGTGCGCTGATCAATAGAATCTAATAATTTAGACATTCCGAGCCTACTTTACTTAGATGTGAAGGGCGAAACTCAGTAATCCTCTATCCAGAAAGTATAGGCCGAAATTGCTGCCTGACTAAGAATTTATCGAGTCGGGATTGAACACCACACGGCAAAAGCCAGGGAACCAGGCAAAATAACAACACTCGGGAGCAGGCAGGGCAAGAGCATGTCTACTTTAAAGGGAAGCCAGGTCACTAAAAAAAGCCTCTATATCGCTGACTGTAAACGGCCAATTCAATTCGCGAGCAGTCATGGATGATGCCAGCACAGGAATACGGACACCATAGCGGGAGATCAAATCGTCGTCATCGGCAATTTCAATTTCAAGCAGACGGAAATCATGCTTAACCAGCAGCGGCCAGACTATCGCCCTCGCCAGATCACAGAGATGGCATCCCGCCGTCGTATATAAATATATCCTCACCCTAAACCACCTTAACAATAGTGAAATAATGCTCCATGCATACCAGCCCAGGATAAGTCCTAAGGAAGATATAGACTAAAGCATCCACCACCCAGTTTACCGCCATTATGCAAACGGATAAAACCCTGCTGATCCTTGGATTGATGCATCAATGCCACTCTCTGGGCAAAAAACAATCCGAGATGGGGTTTTCCCCCGGCAAAGCCAATCTCGGTGTCTGCCGGGTTATCAAGCATATTTTCTGGGTAGCCTGGGCCGTCATCCTCAATCGAAATACAGAGCCCTTCATCGGTATTGCGCGCTGAGATATACAACTGGTTTTTACAGTAGCGGGCGCAGTTGACCAAAATATTGTTCATCACACTGCCAATTAAATCCGCATCAAAATACCCCTGCAGCTTATCATCGCAATCTACTTGCAAATGTATTTTACGCGATTGAAACACGCCGTGATTGCGCGCGATCTGATCATTCAGCATATCTATCACATAATACTCATCGATATGCACACGAATATCATCGTGCTCAAGCCGGTAAATAGAGAGCAATTGAATTAACTCACTGTTAATCCGCGCTGCTTCATACTCCAGGACAGCATAGGATTTTGCGTGAGTCTCACTCTGCGGTGGATATTGGGCGATGACATCGCCAATAGTATTCAACAACATACCGACTGAGTTTTTCATATCATGCACACTCGAGGCAATGATAAATGAAAAATCAACGGTAGGCGCTTTCGTTTTCATAGTAGAACCTGATTATTGTGAGGTTGCCCCATCTATTCCATTCTTGACGTTCTTGAGCGCCACCTCCAGCTGCCGATAGCGATGAAATTGCGCGTGCGATGAAGGGATAATGGATGTTACAGAGTTCAAGATATATTGCGCCTCAGTTAAAATGGATGGCTTGGTACGATCACTTTTTGCCAGCGCAATGAGCGTTTGCAAGAGATTCAAGCGCAAACCAATATGTTTGGGCAACTGTTGCAGGGCGCTTTTGAACGAGGCCGCTGAGCGCAGGAAATCTTTCGCCTCATAAAGGGCAACCCCTTCCCTGTTAATTTTTTCAATCAAATTTTTATTTTTGACACTACAGGGTTCATCCAGCAAACAATCAATTTTTTGCAAATCATCTTCACTGGCAGAATACTGCACCAATAAATCAGCGGTTATACGCTCAGCCTCTGTCATACGATCTGTGGCCCGAAGAGCATTAACCCATTCAATTTTCGTTGCCAGCAATAGCGAGTCCTTCTCTTTATTGATAATGGCCTGGGCGGCGGACATAGCCTCTTTGGCCCGCCGGACATCGCCATCGGCCACCTGCAGTTGCGCCTCCAGCAAAAAAGTATTCACTTTGTTATCAGTGCTCACACCAAAGCGCGCTGTCAATTCCGCTACACATTTAATGGCTTCGCGCACCATGACTCTGGCAATGGTCCTATCAAACAGCGACAACTGGATCGCAGAATGCACAAAGCTGATCAGGCAACTTAAACTATCATAGTAAGAATTGATTCCCAGCTTCACCGCATGCCGGTAAGCACTGGCCGCTGTAAAGATATCGTGGTTCTTTAAGGCCACCTCCCCCAGCGCCTGCTGCCGCAGGATCGACAGAGGCGAGAACTCTACCGCCTGCTGCAAAGTAAATTGCACAGCCACGCTATCCCCTCGCTCGCGCAAGATATCTGCGAGCAGATCATAGGCTTTCAAACATAGGGGATTAAATTGGATAAGCTCCTCCAACCACTGCTGCGCACTCAGGGCATCGCCTTTTGATTTCTTGACATGAGCCATTCCCAGCATGGCCCAGTCCAGTTGCCGCACATTCAAAATCCCGCGATACAGCTCCTCGGCCTCATCGAGGCGCTTTTCCTTCAAGAGCAGATTGCCCAGCAATTTCTGGCAGTGATTTTTGTAGCGATGATCGCTGGTTATTTCCTGACGGCACAAATCAATCGCGGCATTGATATCCGAATATTTAATTGCATGAAAAATAGGCGCCAGAGCCAATCGCTGGTTCAACAGGCGATTCAGGCGCTGTTCCAGCGATTGCTTGGTAATAGGTTTTGCCAGATAGTCATCAGGCTCATGATCAAATGATGCCAGAATTACATTCTTATTGCATTCGGCTGAGATCAACACAAACATGCTATCGCTATTGTTATTGGCAGTCTGGCGCAAAACCTCCAGAATCTGCTGCCCCGTCTTGCCAGCCCCCAGATTTTGGTCGCACACGATAATGTCGTAAGTGTTGGTGGCGCATAGGCGCAAGGCTTCCTGGCTGTTGGCCGCTATGTCAATCTTCGGCACACCCAGCTCACGTAACATGGCAAATAGCATGTCGCGAAAACTATCAAAATCGTCGATAATCAACGCCTGTATTTTTTGATACCGCAAATCAGGCATACACGCTCATCTCTCTTAAAAATAGACCGCTCAGGCTTTTCCAGGCCTCACCTTCATGAGCCCCCTATCTTTTTCTAAAGGTTAGCCTAGAACTGACAAAACAAAAGAGCCTAAGCCTTTAAATTGATTGAATTTGTCGTCTTACGGCCGGCAAGTTACAATAACTGCCCAACTCTACCGGCATTCTTACCCCATACAGCGACTCCCATGCCTATCACCGACAACCTTTATGCCAACCCCCTGGCGCAGATCGACAGTTTCAAGTTTGATGAATCTGTGGTGAATGTCTTTCCCGATATGATCAAACGCTCGGTGCCAGGCTATGCCACCATTATCAATATGATCGGCAATCTCTCTGAGCGCTACGCCCAGCCTGACAGTAATTGCTATGATCTGGGCTGCTCATTGGGCGCAGCAACCCTCGCCATGCGTCACCGCATCCAGGCGAGCGAATGCCGGATCATAGGCGTCGACAACTCCCAGGCAATGCTGGCCCGCTGCCAGCAGGTGATTGATGCCGATAGCGCTGAAGTGGAAGTGAGTTTGCACTGCGCAGACCTGTGCCATTTTCTTATTGAGAATGCCTCTATTGCCGTCCTGAATTTCACCTTGCAATTTATTCCTGTGGAACAGCGGGCGGCTATACTCAGCCGTATTTTTAACGGCCTAAAACCTAATGGAGTCCTTATCCTCTCGGAAAAACTGGCCTTCGAGGACGAGCAGCACCAGGCGCTGATGATCGAACTGCACCACAACTTCAAACGCGCCAATGGCTATAGCGAGCTGGAAATTGCGCAAAAACGCAGCGCCATAGAGAACGTACTGATTCCCGAAACCTTGAACACCCATCGCCAACGCCTGCGGGATGCCGGTTTTGCCAGTGTGGATGTCTGGTTTCAATGCTTCAACTTTGCTTCTATAATTGCCATTAAATGATTAACTACACTCAGCTTTTGCAATACCTGCCCAACAGCCCACTGGCCGCCTGGGCTGAATCGCTCCCAGGGCAAATTGCCGAAGGCCTCTGCGAAAAACGTTTTGGCGATCTCCCCGCATGGAAAAAATCCCTGGCGGCACTCCCCGATATTCGCAGTACACAAAACCTGTTCCAGGACAAGGTGTGCATAGGCGGCGCAGGGGACTGCGATGAAAATACGCGGACAGAATTGCTTTCCGCACTGCAAGCCTTAATCCCCTGGCGCAAGGGGCCCTACTGGGTACAGGGTATCCATATTGACACTGAGTGGCGCTCGGACTGGAAATGGGATCGCGTTATCCCGCACCTGGCACCACTGCAAAACCGTCTGATTCTCGATGTGGGCTGCGGCAATGGCTATCACTGCTGGCGGATGCTGGGAGCCGGCGCCCAGCGGGTGATAGGGATAGATCCATCGCCCCGGTTTGTAGTGCAATTCCATGCGATCAAACACCTCGCCGGCGAATACCCCATAGATGTTTTGCCGCTGGGTATTGAGGACCTGCCCCCGAGACTCCAGGCCTTTGATACAGTGTTTTCCATGGGGGTGTTTTATCATCGCAAATCGCCGATGGAACACTTGCGCGAACTCAAGGAGGCCCTGCGTCCCGGCGGTCAGCTGGTGCTGGAAACGCTGGTGATAGAGGGTAAGCTGGGAGAGGTGTTGGTGCCGGAAGGACGCTACGCCATGATGAATAATGTCTGGTTTCTGCCCAGCTGCGACACCATGATCAGCTGGCTGAAGAAAATGGGATTCAATAATCCGCGAGTGGTGGATATCAACAAGACCAGCTTTGCAGAACAACGCTCTACCGACTGGATGAAATTTCACTCCCTGAAAGATTTTCTCAACCCAGACAACTATGACCTGACTGCTGAGGGCCACCCTGCCCCCATTAGAGCTGTGTTTGTAGCAGAGGCATAAGCCCGAATACAACTGCGCAATCCGACAAATAAAGAGGTTGCGCATTACTCAATGCCTTGAGGAGCCTCTATAAATGACCTGGCCGATCGGCTTGCCAATATTCTTTAGAGACCCTCCAAGCCATATCAGCGAATACGCAACAGCAACCCCTGGCACTGCCCCTGATTGGCAGCAGCTTCAAGCTGCTTCATTTCTCTATCCGTCAATTTGCCAGGACTGGAAATCACCGTATGGCTATTGCCTGCGGCGAGAGACTCCCAGGTAATCCAAAGCCGGCTCGCCTCATCACTGCAGTGAATCAAACGCACAAAACGCGTATCAACACCATAAGCTTCGAGATAATCCCGAGTGATATGCAGAGGAGCAATCCAGGTCACCCAGCGGTTTTTGCAGCTCTGGCTGATAAACGCGATCATCGGCATCAACAGGGCCGCCTGCTCAGGTGAGCCATTGGCAAGAATCAATTCAGTAATGCCACTGACAGGTGCAGCGGCGGGAGATATATTAGCTGGGTAAAACTGCTGGGCTCTATTCACGGCGAATCACTCCTACACTTAAACCTTCTATAGAAAATTCTTGATCGCTCAGGTCGACATGGATCACATCAAAATCGGCATTCTCCGGCCAGAGTTCCACCTGGTTGCGATTGACACCGCGCTTGTAGCGCTTTACGGTCACCTCATCGCCAATCCTCGCCACCACTATCTGGCCGTTGCGCACCTGGTCAGTGCGATGCACGGCGAGCAGGTCGCCATCGAGAATTCCTACATCCTTCATACTCATGCCGCTCACGCGCAGCAAGTAATCCGCATTCGGTGAAAAGAAACTTGCCGGAATGTTGCAGTAATCATCGATATGCTGCTCGGCGAGAATGGGGCTGCCCGCCGCCACCCGCCCCACAATCGGCAGGCCGGGTGACTTTTCCGGAAGGCGAATACCGCGAGAAGCCCCCGGGATCACTTCAATCGCGCCTTTGCGCGCGAGAGCCTTGATATGCTCCTCTGCCGCATTGGCCGATTTGTAACCGAGGATGCGCGCAATTTCTGCGCGCGTGGGGGGATAACCTGTCTCATCAGAATAATTCTTGATAAGCTCCAAAACCTGTTCTTGACGCGCCGTAAGATTGTACATTCAAAGCTCCAGAGGAAACTGTTTACCTATACAGTAATTGTGATTATATACAGTATTCAGCACTTCGCAATAGGCTTATCAAAAAATAAACAGTTTTTTTAGAGTCGGGGAAAGTGAGGGAAATGGCTGATAATTCAGCAAGATAAAGCCAGTATCTCCATAAAGCTTTAATTGATTACCGCTCATCCCTGAGACCGGTATAAACCTGACCGCTGAGCGATATACCCCAATCAGTCATCCACGTCGTGGATCAAAGTGTCCAAACCAAACTCAGCATGGACCTGTATGCACCATTGGTTCAGGCGCTCAGCAGTCAAGTCTTCCTGTTGATCCTCATCCAGCGCCAAGCCCACAAACTGGTTTTCACCGGGGATTTGCGCCTTGGATGCATCAAACTCATAACCCTCAGAGGACCAGTGACCGATAATATTGGCCCCAGCCTGGACCACCACATCGTGCAGCATACCCATGGCATCGAGAAAATAATCGCCATAGCCAAACTGATCGCCAAGGCCAAAAAACGCCACAGTCTTGCCGGAAAAATCCACTGCCGATATATCGTCCCAAAACTCTTCCCAGTCGGACTGGATCTGGCCAAAATCCCAGGTGGGAATGCCGAAAATAATTTTGTCGTAGTGGACAAAATCCAGTTGGGTTACATCGGCAATATCGCGCACCTCCACCACATCAGCGCCCAGGCGCTTTTGAATCCTATAGGCAACGCGCTCGGTATTGCCCTCGTCGCTCCCAAAAAAAAGACCTATTTTGGCCACAAATACCTCTGAATATGGGTTAAAAATAACGCGCAATTTTCCCAATAAACGCGACTTTAGGCAAGTGAAGTTTAATGCGGGGAAAACTCAGGCAGCTGCAATTGAAGTACAACCCGGCGCTGCATCAACTTTTCAACTTATAAATGCCCGGCGCATTGCGCCAGCCGCCCTCGCAGTCCATACCATAGCCAAACACATAGGCATCTGGCACAGTCATGGCAATATAATCGGCCGCGATGGCCGGTTCAAAGCCGGCGATTATTTTTTTGCACAGCACCGCAATTTTCACTTCGCTGGCACCCAGGGCATGGCATTTTTCTGCGATCGCCTGCAGTGTAATGCCCTGATCCAGAATATCATCGACCAGCAGCACCGAGCGCCCGGCCAGGGGAATATGCGGCTCGTGTACCCACATCAGCTCGCCCGGTTGCAATTGGTTCTGATAGCGGCTCGCATGCACGTAATCCACTTCCAGATAAAAAGGCAAGCGCGGCAATATATGGCCCATCATGGCCAGGGCGCCGCGCATCACCCCTATCACCACGGGCCGGCTATCCTGGAGCTCAGCAGTGATCTGGCGGATAGTGATATCCAGGTTCTTCTCCACGTCTGCCAGACTGAACAGGCATTCGCTGTTGGCATTGACATCGTCAAGATTGCGGAAAAACGTCATTACTTAAGTTCCACTGCACGCTTGGCCAGATAGTTGTCATAGTCGGGAACTGTGCGCTCACAGACCGAACTGAACAAGGGGGAAGCCACCATAAAATCTGCTGAACTCTGATTACAGGCAATCGGGATATTCCACACAGCCGCGATGCGCAAGAGCGCTTTGACATCGGGGTCGTGCGGCATGGGCTCAAACGGATCCCAGAAAAAAATCAACACATCGACATTGCCTTCGGTAATCAAAGCTCCCACCTGCTGGTCGCCGCCGAGTGGCCCGCTCAACAACTTATTGACCGCGAGGCCAACCTCTTTTTCGATAATCATACCGGTAGTGCCTGTGGCATAGAGCTTGTGCGGCAGGAGATCCGCCTTATGCTTTTCGCACCAGGCAACAATATCTTTCTTTTTATTATCGTGGGCAATCAGGGCAATATTTTTTGCCGCCCCCAGGGTTACTTTTTTAAATTCCATAGACAACTCCCAAACCGCTAAAAAACAAAAAGCCTTGGCTAAAAGTATAGCCAAGGCCCTTCACAAAAGAAAAACAATTAATCGCGTAAAGCTTAGTGGCTAAGCTCCAGCAGCAGCTTGTTCAAACGCTGCACATAGGCCGCAGGATCTTGCAATTGCGCCCCCTCAGCAAGGTTGGCCTGATCGAACAGGATATGCGCCAGATCGGCAAAACGAGCCTCCCCTGCCTCCTGCTCCAGCTTTTTAACCAGCGGATGCTCGGGATTCAACTCCAGAATCGGCTTGGAATCGGGCAGTTTTTGCCCCGCCGACTCCAGGATACGGCGCATTTGCGCCCCCATATCGTGCTCGGCCACCACCACACAGGCAGGTGAATCGGTGAGGCGGTGGGTGATGCGCACTTCGGCAACCTGCTCGGTCAATACGGTTTTGACTCGCTCCAACAGCGGCTTCAGCTGTTCGGCCACCTTCTCCTGCGCCTGCTTTTCCTCTTCGGAATCCAGCTTGCCCAAGTCCAGTTCGCCCTTGCCCACATCCTGGAATGACTTGCCATCAAACTCGGCAAGATGGCTCATCAGCCACTCGTCAACGCGATCAACCAACAGCAGAACTTCAATGCCTTTTTTGCGGAACACTTCTAAATGAGGGCTATTTTTCGCAGTATTGAGGTTCTCAGCGGCAATGTAATAAATTTTCTCCTGGCCTTCCTGCATGCGCGCAACATAGGCCTCCAGTGATTGATCCTGAGCGGCACTGTCGGTATGAGTTGAAGAAAAACGCAGCAGCTTGGCGATTTTTTCGCGATTGGAAAAATCCTCCGCCGGTCCCTCTTTCAGCACCTGGCCAAACTCATTCCAAAAATTCTGATAAGTTTCAGGTTCATTGCTCGCCAGTTTTGTCAGCATGTCGAGAGCGCGCTTGGTCAATGCCGTGCGCATGCTGTCGATATTGGGATCCTTCTGCAGTATCTCGCGCGATACGTTCAAAGAGAGATCATTGGAGTCCACTACCCCCTTGATAAAACGCAGATACAAAGGCAGGAACTGCTCGGCGTCATCCATAATAAAAGTGCGCTGTACATAGAGCTTCAAACCGCGCGAGGCATCGCGATTATAGAGATCGTAGGGCGCGCGCGCAGGCAAATAGAGCAGACTGGTGTAATCCAGGTTACCTTCCACACGATTGTGGCTCCAGCTCAAGGGTTCACTGAAATCGTGGCTGATATGTTTATAGAACTCTTTGTACTCTTCGTCGTTTACATCGCTACGCGAGCGCGTCCAGAGTGCGGTGGCCGTATTGATAACTTCATCTTCAGGCTCTTTGGCATCTTCGCCCGCAGGAGCCGGCTTGGTCATAATGACGGGAATGGCAATATGATCAGAGTATTTTTTAATGATGGTGCGCAGGCGCCAATGGTCGGCAAACTCCAGGGCGTCATCTTTCAGATGCAGCTCTACTGTCATACCGCGCTGGGTCTTCTCGACCGTTTCCACACTGAACTCGGCGTCGCCATCACACTCCCAACGCACCGCCTCATTGGCGGGAACACCTGCGCGGCGAGTGGTTACCACCACCTTGTCGGCAACAATAAAAGCCGAGTAAAAACCCACACCAAACTGACCGATCAACTGCGCATCTTTTTTCTGGTCGCCGCTCAGCTTCTGCATAAATTGCGCGGTGCCGGATTTGGCAATGGTACCGAGGTTCTCAATCACCTCGGCGCGGGTCATACCTATACCATTATCGCTGATAGTCAGGGTTTTAGCGTCTTTATCGAAACTGATGCGAATATTCAAATCGCTATCACCTTCGTACAGGTCACCATTGGAGACAGCCTCAAAACGCAGTTTATCGGCAGCATCCGACGCGTTGGAAACCAGTTCGCGCAGAAAAATCTCTTTGTTGGAATACAAGGAGTGAATCATCAGGTGCAGCAACTGCTTGGCTTCTGTCTGGAATCCACGGGTTTCTTTTTGAGCATCAACGGTCATGAGTTAACTCCTGTAGCCTATCGAGATAAATATTGAGCAATATGGGATTAATAGTAAAAGAAGGTCTAAAAACCTATGGATACGAAATGGGGAGGGAATTGCGAAAATCAAGGGGGGATACAATAATGTCGCTGACAACCTGAGCCACGCAACAGTCGAGCGCCGGGAAAAGAGAGGGACTGTCCCTAGGGTACAGCCCCATAATAACGGCTAAAGTCAGGGGAAATCTGCCAGCCTCCTGCCGCCCCCATCAGTCCTGTGCTTGTAAAATGCAAAACATCCTGTAGCACTATTCTTAACCTCCATATTTAAGCGATTTTGCAGCCATAAATCCTTTACAGTCAGCTACTGCCTGTAACTGCGCCCGCCTAAATTACCTCCATGACAACCTTGTATAGCTTCCTTAAACAACCTTGTAGGTCTCCTTAAACAACCCTGTCAGCATCCTTACACAACCTTGTGAGCTTCCTCAACGACCCTGTCAGCCACCTTAACTGCCCTGTAACCTCCCTATACAACCCTGTAGACTTCTTTTACAACCCTGTAGAGACACTGCCATCCTGGCCGCCCCAACAAGACCGCATCCATTGACCCTACCTGGTCGACTGATACATCCTGGAGGACATCCTTGTGGGAAGCTATTTTCCAGCAATAGCAGAGCCGCTCCTAGTCGCTATTTGCAATGCGTTGTGTAGGTCATTGGCTACATCTGGACGTCGATATTGGATCAAGAGGCTGTAGGTCGAGGGGAAGTGGCTAATTAGCAGCCAAAAAAAACGGGTTGCACATTTCTGGCAACCCGTTTTAAGTGTTTGGTAGGACTAAGCAGACTCGAACTGCTGACCCCCACCATGTCAATATTGTGCGCTTAATTCCGTAAGTCTTTGATTGTTAATAAAAATATACCCTATTTCATCACGCAAAAAGGTGTGAAAACGATATTTTAATTAACTTTAAAATCAATGATTTGCAAAAATCAAACTACTGTATATTGCCAAAATTTTGCCAAAAAAATTGGTCATATTTTTTGAAAATTTTACTGCGCCGCTGTTTCTGCCATAATCAATTTCCGCAAAAATTCTCAGTAGTGAATAAAAAATATGGACAAAAACCAACCAGCATCCTCACCCAAAAAAACAACAATCTTTTCATTTATTGGCGGGCTGATATCTCGGTATTGGCTTATCGTGCTGGCAATAGTGATTGGCTTTGGCATGGTTTATGGGATTACCTATTTGCGGATATATAGCGAGTTTGAGAAAGCCAAGGTGATAGTCAATGGTCAGATCGCGACTAGCGCACTACCTACATACGGCCAATTTGGCGATGCCATTGGTGGGGTTCTGAACCCGATATTAAGCTTTATAACTGTATGCCTTTTGGTCTGGTCGATCCGCGTTCAGCTATATGAGCTATCCGAAACCCGCGAGGAGATCAGAAAGTCGGCGGAGGCACTAAAGGAGCAGGCCAATATTAATAAAAGCGAATATGATCGCAAGCAACTTGAAGACTCCTGCAACTATTATTTTGAGCAATTGAGCCATCTGTTCAAAAGGGAGGTTTTTAGTGTCTTCTGGGGGGAGCCGGTATATTGTCTGGATGACATTCTTCAAATGCCATTCACGACGGAAAATCGACTAAAGGAGAAGCTTCTCCAGGCGATACGACAACTTCCCCAGGAGGTGCGCAATTCTAACGATTTTGAGAGCTCTCTCGCAATCAAGAGTGAGGTGCAGCTTACATTATTCGGGCTGCTCAATTGTCTTGAGCTACTAGTCACCCAGTTCATTGAGGTGGATGCGCTTAAAAATTATTGGATTTCTCGTGTAGAAAATCGGTTTAAGATGGCTGCAAATGCTGGCGCAATTAATGACCAGCAAATGCATCTTATATCTATACGCCTTGGAGGGCTCAGGGATGAAAATGCCATGCAGACCACCAATACTTAGTCCTTTTCTATATTCGTTGATTTAAGGGGTGGGGATACCATCCCTGCCACAATTACGAATACTGCGTAACATTCACCGTAACACTCCCGCTTCCAGCATCCGTAAGCTCAATTGCCTCCAGGGCCTCCCCCAGAAAAGAGATTGATTTATTGGTGGCAAGGTCAATCGTATAGGGTGCACCTGGGGTTTGAAATTCGGAGTAAATTGCTTTTGTTCTGAACGAAATAATACCGGTGCTTCTCCCCTTAAATGAGACCAGGGTGTTTACAAACTTGGGGTTCTTGGCCAGGGTAATCGGGGTTGTCCCGCCATTGATCAGTGCTGGAGTGGTTAGAGGTTCGATCATAATTTTTACCTTTTAAAGTAGTTTTCCAGAAAGAAATTTGCCGGCGAGCAGTCTGCCCGCCGCCTTGGTGCCAATAATTACCCGGGCGAATTCAACTGAGACGCCCGTTTCATTAACAACAATCGAAAAGCTGTGAAGCGTGTACGATAGATCACGCAGCCAAAACCCGTCATGGGTTCCGAACGGCACATCCCGTAAAGTGCCATCACTATCCATTAAGCTATCCATCCAATCTGGAATAAACACATCCGTCCCGGGTGCAAGGAGCGGCTCTTTGTAGAGAGAGTCGTCTGCTGTGCTCACAGTTCCTGGCACAGTTCTATGAGCAAGTCCAGCCGGCATCCCATAGATAGCGCCACGGGTTGCGGTCTTGTCGCCATCGGTCAGGCTGACCGTGTAGCTGAATCCAACACTGAGGGGCTGCACCAGGCCGTCCACCCAGGCCAGAGGTGATAAGGTTCCGTCACCACCTGGGGCGCTGAAATTAATTGGTTCGCCGCCAAATGTGCCACCGGTGATGGTGCCCAGGCCTGTGGTTGCAACCGGCGTACTTACACCCGGCATAAGCGTGGACGCCAGGGTATCAATACTTACCGGAGTCGCTTGCGACAAATAGATCCCAAGCTGGGCGTACCGCGGCTCATCTGCTGAGGCCGACCAGGCAGAAGTGATATTGCCTCCGCCGAGCGTCTTGGACACAAGCATGTTTGCGATATGACCAGAGTTTGTATTTATGACGCTATCGACCAGAGTTGCCGGTGAATCAGGCGTCCAAGTAGTGCCCACCTCATTATCGCCGCTGTCGAATCCAGAAGCGGCCAGAATGTCCAGCAATATGGCATCCGCCGGGACGCTGGAAAAGCTTAAGGATGGCTCTGTGAAGCTGGCAGGCGGGTAGGCTTTTGATAGGAAGCCCGAGAAATATATAGGGTTCGCATCTGATGGTCTGGCGTGATACTTCATCGTGGTGACGCGAACATAATCACTGAATGTCGCAGTGATGTTGTGCGCGCCTGACGCGGCGACATTAAGTTTGTATATCGCGGTATAGGATGACTCATTATAAATCGTGCCTCCAATCTTCGTGAACGCCTCTGATCCCCATGCCGGCGTGTTCAGTGTGATTGCATTGCTGCCATCCCGCCAATTCAAACAATACAACAAAGCATCGCCTGCGTTCGCGGTAACAGACTCACTGATGTCCGTTACAAAACCGAGTGGCTGCAGGCCAACTGCAATTTGTGAAATGCTCATTATGCGACTACTCCATCAATAGGGGTGGCAGAGATCAACAACTCGCTCTCGATTAAGGTGGTGTTAGTCTTGAAGCCTGAGTTGGAGTACCCCATAAGGTATCCACGTTTGAATATTGAATACGGCGGCACCGCAGCAGCGCGCGGCCCCATGTTGATGCCTGTATATACCAGCTTCTCAGCGTAACTCAGCTCACCATCGGTTTTTTTCCAAACCTTCACAACACCATCGTGAGTTGCTTCGTTGGTGGCCATCTTCACATAGGTCATGATATTGATGAATTTACCCAGATCGTCGGCAGTTATAAAATCAACATAGGATGAATGCGTGTTTGGCTGAACACCGCTACCGAAACCATCTACCGCCACAGAGCAATCAAGCTGCACCACACCATTTACGCTGGACGTCCACCCGAACACGAGTGTCGGGCTTTTACCGTTGCCTGAGTAGCCATCACAGTGAATCACAAAATGTTTGTTGCCGTTGTCAAGCCGCTCTTTCGTGCTGGATGTAGCAGTTTGACCATTGGTCACGTTGGTGATGGTCCCAACCCAGGTGCCGTAATAATCGATGTGATCTGGCCACAGCAGATAAATCTGAACGTAGTTATTTCCATCCGTCTCGATGTATTCGATAGTGCCGAAGTACGCCCCATCGGTGCCCTGCAGCACATCCCCTACCGCCCAGCTTGCAACCTGGGCAGGGGTGCGAAATTCCACTCTCATTGCAAGTCGCAGATTGTAGTTGGGCGGCACCCATATCCTGCGCAACATGTAAAACTCGCTGATGGGCGGTATGTCGAACCACTGCTCATCGGTTTGGTCAACTGCTGGGTTGTTGCTGCCGGCATAGTAGTACCTACCGCCGGTCTCCCCGCCTGGGGCCGCAGTGATTGTGCGAGTGCCTCCATCAAAGGTCATACCATTGGAGTTTTTCGCATAGGTGTCGCCGGCATTGAACCGAAACTCATGAAGATATCCCTCTGGAGGCTCTGGAATTGGCTGGCCAAAGTTTCCATTTGCGTTCGCCGCACCCTCGAACAAAATGCTGAATGCCATAGGCGGTTGACTCCTAACAAAATAAAAAAGCCCCCGAAGGAGCCTTATGAAGTGGTAATACAATTGTGCTCTCAATTTTTTATTGATTTTCAGCAGCTACAGCCCGACACTCATGGCTCCCCTACCCCGCAACCAACGGTGCCCCATATTGAAAAACAATCCAGAAGATGAAGAATTCATCAAGAAATGCAAAAACGACAAGGACTGGCCCAAAGATTTGGATCGCCCCGTAGATTGGGATGATGTCCCCTGGCATAAGAAGTTTTGGTTCAAGCACAAGGGAAAATTTCAGTGCTTGGCCTGGATAGCCTTTTTTGCCTGCATCACTTATGCGTGCGGCACGACTGGCTTTTTAGGTTTTGGCCGCGGCGGCGCCTCCCTTGAGGAGGGCCAATACGACTACGGTGTTTATCGTTGAGCCTCCTGGCTCTTGATGATTTCGTTAAGCAGCTTCTTACGCTCAATGAGGTTCTGCTGAGCCTCTTTGTCCAGCAAAATAGCTGCACGCTTAATGGCCAACTTCATCATGTTTGTTGATGGCTTATAGACCAGATCCTTATCAGCTACTATCTGCTGCGCCTCGCTCTTCGAAATGCCGGACAGGGTGAGTGCTTCGACCGCCGCATCTTTATCAATGCCGGATTTCATGGCCAGCTTGACCGATCGCCGCATTTCATCCCAGGCATCGCGCTGGATTTCCATTGCATCGTTGTAGGCTCCACGCAAATCCTCAACGGATACCTTGCCCAGGTCGGTGGCAGTCTCGCGCAGAGTTGCCGATGCATTGCGGCGAGCATCGGTATATCCATAAGCCTGGTAAGTCAGGGCAACCCTGGTATTTAGGGTGGACTTGCGGAAGCCCAAAAGAGCCCAGGCTTCATCACCAACGTCAAATTTTTTGCCAGACTTGGTGATGGTGCCCTGACTTGCTTCCCAGAACCCCTCGATGTTGTTGGCGAAGCCTGGCTGTAAACCCTTTCGCAATCTATCCCAGGCCGTTTCTGCGGTAACGTTGGAGTCCTTCATATCGTCGTAAAACTTGATTGCGGACGCGGTAGCAATATCCAGCCCTAAGAATGGCGATAGAGTTTCCCACACAGCATCCGCGATCTTATCCTCGGTATTGCCACCCCTGGCCAGGGCCACCAATGGTTTTTTCCAGTAACCGTAGGGATCAAGCCAGCCCAGGTCCATATATTCAACCTGCCCTTTCTCATCGCGCCCCAGGAAGAACAGCGTTGAATTTCTACTCCACTCCGGCAGCATCGTCCTGATCGCTTCTTCCTCGTCGTCATCAACCCCCAGGAACGCCGCTGACATGGCAGCGATACCGGTCATCATGCCGGAAGCCACAGCCAGCCCCGCCCCCTTGGCAAACACCATGGGGTTTTGGTAGCCGAGGGCCTTAGCGTCCTTGAAGAAATAGCGGAATTTATGGAAGCTGGTGCGAATAATCTCTGCGGTAAAGCTGGGAAAGGAGGCGATAACAGGGAATCTCCGCAAGGTTTGGATGCCCTTGCCGGTCATTGAGTAGGTTGGATAGGTATTCCTGATCCTCTCGGCCGCCTCCTTTTTCGCTTCCGCCTCGTTCATGCCGTAGTGCTTTATCAGGCTGGCTTTTTCGTTTTCAAATCCAATGATTTTCCAGAAGTCATCGCCCATTGCATAAAACTGCTGGGCGAAATCCATTACTTTCGAAACCTTGGAATCGCGCAGGATATTTGCAATTTTGCTATCGCTTTCATTAACCGACTTGATGAGGTCCTGCAGCTCGCGATAGTTCGGCGAATCGTACAAGACGCCCAGCTCAAGCAGATCCTTTATGTAAGCGCGTGTATTTTTGTAATCCTTGTTTGAAAAATAGGTCTTCATGGCGCGCACGGACTTGGCTGTATGGCTTAAATCCCAATGCCCGGAAGTTAGCAAAAAGCTGGAACCTGACAAAATATTCCTGACTGCAGTAGTGGGCGACAAAACGGTTTTGCCGTATTTCACCATACCATTTGCGGCCACGATAATGTTGTACCACTCAGGGTCCTTATTTGAGCCAACGGCATCACGCATTGCCTGCTCGAATTCGGGGTAAGTGTATAGGCCATTGAGCGGGGCATAGACCTCGCTGGCATCCGCCGCAATTTTCTTATTGGCCCCCGCTGGGCGGCTGCCCTCCTCAAAGATATACCCCATTTCAAGGGACAGATCTCTCATGCTGCGAAGGAATGCCGTGTTGTGCACTAGCCTGGTCATCTTGCTGGCACTCTTTGCGTAATTCAGCGCGGCATCTTCATACTCACCAAGCAGTGCCCGGATCTCTGGGGCGATAGCTTTACGTTTCTTGAGCGCAGACAGATCCTTGGCCCCCAGCTTGCTTTCAGAGATGAATTTGCCAATAGAGTCAAAGGCTGTGCCTTCATGCAGAATGAGGTCTACTTTTTGAGTGGCGCGAGCAATGTGCTTATCTGTCACTGGGTCGGTGCCGGCATATTGTTTTGCCAGGTAATCCACTGCATTCTTGTAAACATCAGGATGATTTTTGCGGACTTTATCCGGCCACTTTGGATCATCGAAAGCGCGGTAAGAGCGGTGCAAATAAGTGTCTATGTTTTCGGTGATGGTCTCCACAAGGCGCTTCTGCGATTCCGCTTCTGCCGTTTTACCCTGGGCCTCCAGGGTTGCTATATCCTTATTAAGCTCATCAATGTAGGCGTAGGAAAGCCGCTGAATATGGCCGCGCAATTCGCCCAACGTTTTGATCATCAGATCGGTCAGCTTAACTTTATCGCGATCACCGCGAAGATAGTCATTGATTTCCTTCTTGGTGGCCTGCTTCAGTTGCGCATAAGGCTTGCCATACACCTCTTGAACGCGGTCATAAAAAGCCTGGAGGATAAAATTCTGTTCGCTGTCCTCGGCATTCATTGCGCCATCGCGCTTGATTTTTAAATCAAAAATATCCTTTGGCAAATGTCCGCCAGGGGCAAGCTGCCTTTTAACTTCGGACGAAACTTTCTCATACCATTTTTTATTGCCGCTGCCCAGCCGATCAAATGCCTGGCGAGTGATCGGAGACATTTCGCGCAGCGCTTTGGCCTGCTCTGGATCAATATCTTTGCGTTTGAAGATTGAGAATTTCCGAG
Source organism: Cellvibrio sp. (assembly GCA_035565295.1). GTDB lineage: Bacteria > Pseudomonadota > Gammaproteobacteria > Pseudomonadales > Cellvibrionaceae > Cellvibrio. Next base: position 97,764 of record DATMSP010000050.1, read on the forward strand.
GCGATTCCGGCTTTTGGTTGGCGGCCAGGCTGAACATGGTTCCATCGACTTTGTTCCTGCCCTCGCCATTAATGGCAGCCTTGCGCGCCAGCTTAAGGACATGGTATAGCTCGGATTCGCTGACCGCAGAAAGCTGCAGAAACCCTTTTGCGCGCAGCCAATTTCGCAGAGCACCGATCAATTCTTTTAAAAACCGCTTAACACCAGGCTTATTATCCTGGGCAATATGGGCCAGCAGCTCTTCGGCCATTATCGCTGTGTAGATTTCTCGTGGCGTATCCTTTAATGCCTCTTCATATTTGTCCAAATTATGACCATTTTTGGCGGCAATCTCGCGGATGGCGCGTGAACCACCAACGGTAAGATAAAGCCGCGTCATTGCTGACCTTATCTCTTTCCCAAACAGAGTTCTCAGTCCATAATGGCCGTAAAGCTCATGGAGCACTACACGCTCTACGTCTGCCGCATCGTCTATGGCAGACCTATTCAAATAAATGGAGCCATCATGGAATACGCCCTTTACATCGCTGCCATCGTGACCCTGCTTCTCGGCGTGGCGTTTTACCGCCGCTGGAAATTCAGAAAAGTCCCGAACCGCTTTGATTTGAACGCTCTTATCGACAAGACCGGCTCTTATCCTGACGATGACTTCATCTGCATCATGCTGCGAGACGGAACCACTTACACCACTAGTGATGATGTCACTATCGTCACCAAGCGAATAAAGTGAATCATCCGATTTTTCATCAAGCCCAAAATCTTCACGCAATGCATCGTACACCTGGCGATTAACGCTCTCCGAAGATTTGCTGTTGAGCTTGTTGTATTCCTCAAATGGCAGTTCTGCATAGGCGCGATCAAGGCTCTCGCTGTACTCATCCTCGATTTTTTCCAGAGCGTCTTCATAATTGGGAGAGTCTTTTTCTAAACCGTACTCCGTCACCATCTCCGCGATATATGTCTTTTTTGGTTTGGTGAGTATTGGATTGCGCTTGCTTTGACTCTTATTTATTTTTTGATTCGCGCTTGGTTTGTCGCTGTCAGAACTAGCCGCGTCATCTTCGAGATTTGAATCGGCGCTCGCATCAATTGCAGCCGTTTTATCTGTCTCCGTTAAATCTTCTGTCGTCGAGCTTGGGAACTCATGCGCGGCTGCCAGAAGCTTTTTAATGGGTGCCTTTAGGCGGATGACCTTTACATCTTCCCCCTTATCCCGGCTGGCCATCCATTGGTGATGGCCATCCAAAACATGGTTATCGCTGGAAACCAAAATGGATCGGGATCCGCCTTCAAATCCCTTGGTCTTTGCTACTTTCGCGCGCGAGAATTCCTTCTGGGTAGGTTTTAGGCTGGTGGCCGGCACAGTCTCTTCTTCGTGCGCAATGTCCCGCGCATTCAAAAAGTTGACCATAGCGCCGCGGTGCTCGGCTTTAATCTGTGGCATTTCGGCGCGGGGAATATTGAGGGTGCCCGATTTATCCGAGAACTCGGCCCAGTCGCCATCTATATCGCGCCCCTCGATGGAGTTTGGCTTTTCGGCTGCCTTGGGCGTATTCACTTTGGCCGAGATTGCCGGGGCCAATTCCGCCAGCTTCATTTTGTTGTAATTAGGGATAGCCAACAATTTAGCGGCGCGGCGAGCCTTGATCAGCGAGGTTTCCCAGCCCGGATCTATTGGCTGCTGTAATCCGGCGTCTCGCCCCTGGCTATCGCTTCCTCGTTCGCCTGGTGCTGATTTTTCAGCTCGAGCTGGCGCTGGTCGCGCTTGACCTTCTTGGCTTGTAGGTGAAAGTCCAGGTTGCGGTTCAATCGCTCCAAGTTCACCGGATGATCTTCCAGGTAGTTCGCTTTCTCGTTCATGGTTTAAGTGCTCGCTGCTGTCTGGTTTGCTGGCAGAAACCCAGGATTTCATAGCCACAACAAACTGATTCATGGAGGGATATTGAGATTGGTATTTTTGATAGGCGGCTTTCACTTTATCGGGGGCGATACCGTACTGCTGAATGGCATCGTCCATTATTTCAGTAAGGGCGGCCTCATGGGTTGTTACATCCTGGTCGTGCTCATCGCGATTGCGCCAGGCATCAAGCTGCTTATTGCCCCTATTTGAAAGCATCGCCTTCGCGCGGGTTTCCCATTTTCCCTGTATTGCTGAATTATTACGGGTGTGCGAGTTGGTGTTATCCAGCACTTCCTGAACTATTCGCACCTGGTTTTCGCCCAGCTTTTGGCCTGACAGTGCTTTGCCAATTGCCGCCTTGATTGCAGCGGGCGAGCCCATGTCTTTGAGTTCAGATACATATTTCGGGGTGGCTTGGCCCTTTATATTGGACTCAAGGGCGCTATTAATATTGGCTAAGTGGTCGCGATATCGGCTGCGCAGCAGGCGAGTATCTTTCATGTTTTCAGGCATGCGAGATTTGCGGGCGTTATCGGCAGGATTTGAGGCAGGCAACTGTTCGGGTAGATTGTGGGAGCGCGGAAACGCCGGGTGCTGCGAAGCAACAACTTGTTTTTTTAGCGCTGGTAACTCCGATTCCCAGGCGGTGGTCCCGTCAGGCATAGCAATCATGCGCTGCGGATTATGGCCAATCTGTAGCGGAATAGCTGTATCAGTGCTGGACTCCAAGCTGTTGCTAATATTTGCCCGCGCTGGGTGCCTATCCGCTGCAGCCTGGCTTCTTAGTTCAGATAGATCCGATTCCCAGGCTGTTGTGCCATCGGGCATATTGATCATTCGCTGAGGTCTGTGCTCAATCTGTAGGGGGGCCGCTACATCCAGACTCTCTCCAGCAGGCTGAATATTTTGCTGGACCGCAAGTGCTGCAGCCTCTCTTTCCGCTTTGCGCGCATCCAGTCCAGCACGCAATTTCCTAAAATGCGGGCTTTGATTTAATTCAAACTTAAATCTGTCATCCGGGTTTGATGGATCGCCAGCATGAATGAGTGGATCTTCAGAGGCAATTTCAAGCTCTGCTTCTCTTAGCGCTGCAGCCTCTCTTTCTGCCTTGCGCGCGTCAAGGCGAGCACGCAGTCTTTTAAAGTCTGCAACAGGAGCTTGGGCCTGCCCTGTTGCTGGCTGAGCATTGGCAATGGGCTGTAGAGACTCATTTAAGCTTTCCGCAGAGCTGGCCGCTTGCGCTGGCGGCAGATCATCAATGATGCCGACCCGCTCCCCATTGGTAGGAAGATCAACTTCGCCATCATCCAACAGCTCTTCACGATTCAATTTGCCAGCAGAGCGAATGTCGCTGACAGATTGCACGGCGCCTTTACCGGTGCCGAGCATACCGCCACCCACTGCCCCCAGGATCGCAGCTTCAGCGCCCTGCTTTAAGGCTTCAGCCACATCCATTTGAGTCTGAGTGCCATAGCGCTCGCCCACATACTCAAGGACACCAGATTGAATAAATTCAGTTCCGCCCTCAATCGCAGCATCGGCACCGGTTTCCTTTGCAATTTTTCCGGCCGCATACTTGAGGCCGCCATCAATAATATCTTTGGCCTCTTCATTTGAAAGCGGCTTGCCTCCGCGCATGATTCGGCTCGGCAAAATCCTTTCCAGTGCAGCCGATGCCGCAGCAAACGGCGCGGCGCGGAGAATATCGTCACTGGAGGCTATTTCGCGCTTATCGTTTTCAGCCCTTTTGTTTGCCATGTCTCCCGTGGTGGCCAATACATAGGGTGCAACTGTTGCAGGACTGACCGCTGCCGCCATGTCTGGCAAGGAGGTAATTGTCGAGTCGGCGCCCGCCGCCAGGAGTTCAGCCGCAGCACCAAGCCAGTCGCCCTTGGCAAATTTATCTTTGGAGCCATCGAGCGTATTGCGCTTTTCATCGTAGTTGAGATCAGTATTTCGCAATGACTCAGCATCTGCATGGATTGCTTTTTGAGAATCTTCCTGTTGCTCAGCAGTAAGATTGGGGGCCGCAGGCGCATACGATGGCGCTCCCACCACGCCGCTTGGCATATTCCTGGCAGCAGCTCCTATCGCGTCAACAAAGCCAGCGCCCAAGTTCATTGCGCGCTCACCGGCGCCGCGCATAGCATTTCCAATAAATGAGTTTTCCGATTGATCTTGCGCGGGTTGCACTTGCTGCGCAGCAACCTCTTGCGCGCGGCGTTCCTCCTCCTGCTGCGCCAAATAATCGTTGTACTCAGAATCAAAACCGCCAGAACGAAGCTTGTGCAAAAGCGAAATCAAATCAGGAGAGATGCCGTTTTTAGACATGAAGACCTCAAAGGTAGAATAAAAAAAGCCAGCTTTTTAGGGCTGGCCTTTTGCGCGCAATTAAATAATTTGTTATTGGGTTCGGGTATTTCCGAATATGTGATTGAATTTGGAATAGCGCTTGTCCAGGTCTTGGATGATGGGCTTAATCCTATCAACCTCCGCTTGCCGTTTAATGTTTAATTCGCTAGTGAGATCCTTCTGCCAGGTATTAAACGCGTCTGGATTATCAAGAAGCTCCCCATTGGCATTCTGCCGGGGGCGCATACCCTTAATTTTGAATAGCTCGGCATCAATGGCCGCAAGACCTGCGGATGCACCGGCATATGCCAAGCTAGCCTCATTAAGCTCATCGTTGTGCGCAACACGATTATTGTCATTGCGCGTATTTTCTTGTGTTGCAGCAAAGTTTCTATTGGATGCCGCCATATCATCGTTGTGATATCTATCCTGGCGTGCGGTCTGCTCCGCATAGCGGGCATCATCACGCGCGTCACGTTTAGCTTGCAATGCCATAGCCTGGTCGCGCTCAGTTTGCCGCTCGGCTCGATCCTCCGCCCTTTCCTCGCGTCTAAAATTTTGCTGAACTTCCATTAGGCGCTGTTGACGCAACATAGCCAGCTGATCGTTCGCGATATCCACGCCAGCGCCGGCAATGCCTGCCGCTACTCTCCGAAGCAAACCCATATTAAGCCCCCATCGCGCCAGAAGGTTGAGCGGTCTTAATGCCGCCGCCATTCTTCTTATAAAAATTAATCAGTTTCCCCGCCTGTTCCTGGCCGAGACTTTCGGCATATTCATTGAAGTCTTCCGGGGAGACGCCATAGGACTCAATAACAATTTGAAGCACGGCCATGAGCCCCTTTCTCACCAGGTCATCTTCTAAGGTGAAAAGCTTGCCTGTCTCAGCCAATTCATAGATGCGCTGATAGGCGTCTGCCGCGAAAGGTAAAATGATGGCCTCATCAATATTGATTTTTTTATCAATTTGGGTAACCAAGGAAACCGTTGTGTCGATCAATTTATTGAGTGGTGGCACATCCTTGGATTGCAGCTTCTCAATCACAGCGTTATAGGAATTATCATTTTGATAAATCACCTCCGATAAAGCCGCTATTGCCCGCTGCATTTCCGCCTCTTCTTCAGGGGAAGCGGGTTCACCTTCAGGCACTTCGCTATCATCGGGCGCCGATTGCTCAGCGCCAGGAGTAAGCATCTCTTCATCAGCTGCAGGCTGAGGAGTCGATTGTTCGGGTCTTTGCATAAGGGCCATAGTTATACCGCCGGGCGTGTTAAAGGACGTGTTAAGAGTGGGGTTTTAAATGGGGAGTTAAGGTACTCGCGCGCAGCCGTCTCCCGCGCCGAAAAATCGAATGGGGCATATTTGGCCTTATAGGCGTCAGCATACTGACCAACGGCCTGGCTGGTGCCATCAGCTCCTGCATTGAATGAGGCCCAAGCCCTATCATTATCCGCTCGTTGCTTTTCCAGATATTTAACCTGTTGTTCAATTGGGTCTTGCGCAGTCGCTGCTTGAATTGCAGAAAATCCTATCTTCGCGGCAGTGGGATTTTTGTTTATGAAGTCCAGCGTCTTATCAAGCAAACCACTTTTTGCGGCTGGTGCAGCCGCTTGAGCCGCAGTTGATGCGGCAGCCCCGGCACCAGCCGTTGCCGCAGTTTGGGTGGCAGCCCCTGGGGAAATGACCTTGGCAGCACTCTCCATTCCGCCAACAGTATCGGCTGCGGCGGCGGCCTCGGTGGGCACGACAGCTTGACCAACATTATCAATGCCGCCAGCCGCGGCAGTCGCACTCTCAGCAGCTCCGGCCGCGCCACCACTATTGAAGCCCATCTTGCCCATTATTTGCGAAAAACTGTCAGTCTTCACTGTTCCAAATATGGAGTTTGCGGCACCGCCAACGGTTTGTGCAGCATTGCTGAAAGTGGTGGCCAACCCCTCAGCATTTAAGAAGCTTGCAGCTTTGGCCCCACCCTCTGCCAGCAGCTTGATTGGAGCAGTCACAGTGTTGACCACCATAGAGGCCACACCAGAAGCAACATTGCTCAAGGCTCCAGCCATTTGCGCGGCAATGCCCTGGCCAGCAGCAGCGCTCCATCCAGCGGTAGCCATGCCGAGTACGGGCACAACCAGGGAGACCACGAGCAAAATTCCCCGCACCCACTTGTTTTGCATCACCTTGCCGATTCCGCCAAGCACACTCTTAAAGGCCTTCTTAACCCCTTTAAAAATGCCTTTTACACCCTTCTTAATTTTTGACAGCAAGCCCATAGCTACCTCACTTAATTTTTAAATAACAGCCGCCGTGCGGCGTAAAGCCAAGGCGAGAAATAACACGATAGATTTTCGGATCGACATCAATATCAAATTGGAACCCGCCCCTGCGGATTGCCGCGCGGCCGTCTAGCCACTTTGAATACTCCTGCAGCAATCGAATCCCATCACCAGACCCCTTACAGATCCAGGCCAAAACGGTGGAACTTTGCTTTTGCGCCCAAAGGTTATCGTGTGTCAGTGCGAGGATTGCGCCAGAAATGCCGGTCTCGGATTCAGAAACGAAGGCAAAGCTGTTTGCACTTGATACACACTCAACCACGAGTCTCTTGATTGAGTCGTGATTCGCTTTTAGGTATGGGTATCGCTGAGTTTCGGGAGTGGCGAGATCAATAATCTGCGCTATGTCTTGAGGGGTGGCTTTACGAATCATGGCTTATAAGGTTTCACGTCCCAGCCTTTTTCGATTGCCTCTCTGCGGCTCATATAAACAGTGCTAGGCTGGTTCTTTCCCATCTTTGTGTTTGGAACCGCTATCAACTCATCAAGCCACGCTTCATATTTAGCTGCTTCCTTTTTCTTTTCTTCCGCCACCGCCAAAGCCTCTGGCGTATCAGGAATGACATTAAGATTTGACCCAGAGCCATCAACAGGGGCATCGGTGACGGTAACAGTATTTGCGTACTTCGCCATATCAATCCCGTTCAGTGCACCGGCAAGTTTTAATGCATCTTTAAGGGATTGATTCAGCACGGTGATAGTGGCCTGGGCTTGGCTCGCTGACAAACTGGAATTGCCCATCACCTGGGCAACAGCATTTTGATGATTCTGAAACAATTGCGCCCCCATTTGGGAGGCGTTAATCTCGCGTGCGTAAAGGTTTTGAATATCGTTCATTGCCACTTTTTGGGCGGCATCCAGCTCTTGCAGGGCTCTTTGTTGATTGTAGGCCTGCTCTGATAATTCCTTGCTTGATGCTAGATTTCTATCGGCCTGAGCTTGATTTTCCTGCGATTGAAAGTCCTGCCCAGCAGTTCGCTCTGAAGTATTATAATTCTGAGTGTCCAGGCGCTCAGCATTATTAAAGTCCTGCGTCGCTACCCGTTCCGAAGTGTTGTAATCCTGAGCACCAATTCTCTCAGCCGTTTTATAATCCCTATCCAGTGCACTCTCTTGCGCAGTGAAATCGTTCTGATTTTTCTGGTTTAGAGAGGTGTATTCCTGATTCAGCCCCAGTTCGCCAAATTGATTTGTGGATCGCTGATTTTCCAAATCTTGATTGGCATGTGTCTGCGCGTCCTGCTGGGCTATCGGCAAGGCAGTGCGAATTACCGCCTCTTCACCAGCCTGAACCCCGATTGAAGAATTGTTCAAGCCGCGCTCAGCATAAGCAGCATTCGAATCTGCGCGCGCGCGACTCAGCAAAGGAGAGTTTGAGGCGAGGATTTTTCCAAGCTGCCCCTGAACGGTGGCATTCTCCCCGACAGAGCCAAGAGTTGCCTGCGACTTTGCAAAATCCACATTGTTGGTGGCCGAGACAGGATCAAGCCCAGGAGTCTGAACAGTTGGGCGAGGAACAGCCTCGACAGTGCGATTACTGACTTTCTGCGGCTTATTCAGCATCGCGTTGGCAGTATAAATATTGTCAGTCTTCTTTTCGCTGCTTGATCCTGTCATGCCGTTATTGAGGGCTGGATTATTAAGGAGTGCCATATCTACCTCGATGATATTGTCGGTTATTCCCAGCCCAGCACGGGAATGTAGTTTTCCGCCCCTTCGACTTCAATCAAAAAGGAGTCCTTGTTGTTTGCGTTATAGGATTTTCTGTGATTGCTCTCCGAAATAACCTCTCCATCTCGAAGCACTTGATCAGCCCACAGTACATTCACCGCACTGGAAGCTGGTAATATTTCCACTGACTTTAAAACTCTTGCCTCTGTAAGCGCCATATCAACCTCATAAAAATTATTAAACCTCGTAAGTCCCATTGACGGACAGATAAGCCACCGATGAGTCCATTGGAACCCCTATTGTGCTTCCCCCAGCTGGGTCGCACGCATAAAAATTAACCATATTAAAATTTCCGCTAACCGCAGCAGAAAGCTGTTTTCCCGCGCCAAGGTTAAGCCCTGAATAGTGAACTGCCAATGCAGAGATGGTTGCGCTAAGGGCGGTGAAGGGTAGCCCATCAACATAAATATCACCCAATCCAGTATGGGCAGACCAGGACAAGTAAATATGTATTTCAACCTTGTTTCCAAATCTTCGATATCGCCCAATTCTATTAAAGTAAGTTGCCACACCAGCAGAGCTAAAACCCGATACCGAAGGAGTGAAGGTTCCTCTCTCGTGCCAGTTCAGCACATCGGAAGCGGCCACATTGGTATTGCCAAACCTGATGCCTTGCTGCACCTTGGGAGTCCCATCTATATCAGAAAACTGCAAAGCCAGGACGGCAGCAACATAGATGTTTAATGGCAGATACGCCCCCGCCCCTGTTTTTCCCACAACAATGGAGGCATTGTTGTCACTGGTTCCCACTAGAAGAGTTGAGGAGTTTCCGGTGTCACTACTGGAATAATATTTTGAGTGGGCGGCAGATCCAGATCCATTTGGAACAACACCCACAAACGTATTGCCATTTTCAATGGTGGTTCGAAACTTCACGCGCAGCGCTTCAGTTGCGTTGCTGAAATCACCTTCAATAAAATTGCCGGTGCCTGCAAACGTTATTGACCCTGTGACTTCTGGATCTGTGAATTCATAACTGGCAGCAGCTTCTGCCGATGCGGCAGCGGCCGCCGCGCTTTCTGCGGCCTGCTCGGCATACGTGCTGGGAGTTTCTTCAATAATCTGCTCAAGCACACTGTGAATAGCAGTAAATACATTATCCAACTCTGGAGCCGAAATGGTTTCGCCATTTTGATAGGCGGGCGGCGTGAAGTTTTCAATCATCGTGTTTTTGCCCTATTCATATATTCAATTGAATAACCACCGAATCGAACGGGGGTGCATGTATCCGAGTTTATTAGCATGGTCACTGAGAGGCTGCGCCCCACCCCAGATAAGTAAATTTGGTTGATGGCATCATCGGCAGAGCCAAAAACAGACTCACCAAAAATGGCCGTGCCGTAATAGCTCTCAGCGCCACCCACAAAAATATCAGCAGGGCTTTGCCGCAGTGCATCAGGGCTGGAGTAATCCAAGGTAACGGCTACAGATATGGGTTCATAACGCTGGCTATCAGCATTAATGGTCAGCCGTTTGAATTTCTTTCTCTGCTGAGGGCTGCGCAAATCATTGTGTGCAAGGCGCGCGAGGCGGGAATAGGATTCCCCTGCGTGACTGGTGCCAACATCAGCGCGGTAGACAAAACCATCCTCACCGCCCAGCAATACATATTCTTCATTGGCAATTTCTGCGGAATAACCGCACGCCATTTTGGTCGGGTATTTACCGGTGAACGAACCAATAACATCCTGGCCGGACATGGTAAATCCCAGGAAGCCACCCGAATAAAACAGTCGATATTGATTTTTATTGCGGACTACCACCGAAAAAAGCACATCGCTATTCACAATAAGGCTTTTAACTTTCTGATCCAGGCCGGTCATTTCAAATGAGCCATAGGTCTGGGTGCGCGAAAGCCTGGTCAGTCCAGATTGAGACAAGAAAATGGAATCGCCAATATTTCCAATCGAGCCGCGCACAGCCCCTGCCTCATCATTAAAAATGGAGGTGGCATAAGTCGCGATTGTCTTGCCCGTCAAAATTCGAATCGACTGCTCGCAAAATACAGCCACTCGCTCATCAGGCTGCAGAGCCAGGCCAATAATCTTATCGGACATTCCAATTTCAGCACCTCCGGAGCCGACAGTAAAATCGGTCGGAGTGCCTGGACCGCTAGTCATCAACGATCCATTATCGAAACCCAGCAGCAGCACACTGGATGGCAACACCTCTACGCTGCTCGGTTTATCAACCGTCATGCCCGTGGAGATTTGTGAAACCGTTGTGCCATCGTAAATGCACGCCTTATTCACGCCATTTACAATGACCAGCTTTTTGGTTCCTGCACCCGCATTAAAATTGTGAATGCTGAAACCGTAGGTTCCATCCTTAAGCAAAAATCCGCTTGTGGGAATCAACACCCAGCCAGAGGCGGAAGCCTTATACATCCGGCAGGTAGCGAAATCGGTGTGATCCCGGAATGCATAAATGGCACCCTTGTAGATGACTATCCCGCGCACCGGGCCCATGCCAGGTACAGCTTGAATAAGACTGCGATAATAACCCTCGGCATATTTCCTGGTTTGCTTGTGAAGCTCATAGGTGCTGGCCTCGGCATCAATTGGCAGCGCCTGGATCGCATTACCCTCTACGCTATCCGCCAATGTGAGCGGGCCATTAGGATCAATCACCGCCACTTCATTGCCGTCAATGCCAACCACGCGAGCGGTCCATCCAGAGGTTGCAGTAATAACAGCGCCCAGGGTTATGCCGGTGACCGATGCCAGCTTCAATATTTTGTAGTTGGCTTTATTCGGCTCAAGCCTTCCATCAAACGGCTCTATGCCGGCCATTGTGGTATAGCTTCCACTCACATCAACTTCGACATTGAGCAGTGCCAGCGCCTCCCCAGGCTTCATATCAGTGATGAGCGCTTCGGTATTGAGGCCGCCGCCGCACACCACTGTTTGAATGGGCATTAAAACGCGCTCCTGCCAAATGTTACTTGGGGAGTGAGGTCGGCACGCATATCGCTTATCGTTCGCTCATAAGCTTCATTGGCCTCCGTCAGCAGCGCTTGATCTTCATCAAAAAGGGCGTATTTCTTCTTGGCAAGATAAGTGATGGTATCGTGATAGGCGGCATCGCAAATGGGAACATCGGTATTTGCAACCAACTCTTGCGGTGTTCGCTTGTAGTAAATGCGCAGTTGATAATTTTTATCCGGCAAAGTGTCGAACGAAAATACACCATTATCGAAATACACAACGCACGGTTGACCACTGCTCTTGTTCGCGCGCAGCCACTCATCGGACGATTGGGAGGAGATGATCAGATTCAACGGTAGCCATTGGTCACTTACAAATATCAAAACCGCGAGCGGCTTCAATAAATCTGTGATTAAAAGATCGCCTGAAGTGTGGTTCTCCTGCCCGGCAGTCAAGGTGCAGGTGGCGCGAATTTTTAGAAAGGACCACTCAGAGGATTCCCGCTGAATATCCTTCCATGCCTCACGCACCCAATTGACAAATCGCAGCTGATGGCCGGCAACACCAGTTACAGCGGCAGGGCCATCACCAGTCTGGCCGCAATCACGCCAGGCTTTTTTCACCAATTCCAGGAAGTTCATAATTAGGCTTCAGCTTCCGGGAAGTCACCTGGTTGAACATCGAATTTGATCACCTGGAATGGCTCAGTCTGGACCCTGCGCTCAACGATCTCATTGCCGACCTGCCGGCGCTCCAAGGTGATGGCGTTTTTAAGCACTTCGTACACAGGATAAGGGACGGTCACATCAACGCCGCGCAATAATGTGACATGTACACCGTTCACACCCAGGGTGAGTTGCTTTAACGGATCATCAGGCTTATCAAACAGAACTATGCGCACCTTGGTTTTTTCAAGTTCGGCCACGCTATCGGAAGCTGCCTCGGCAGATTCTGCCGGGCCTTGCACATCAGGTTCGAACTCCACTCCGTTCTCGATCAACCATTGGATGAGTTCTTCTTTTTTGAGGGTTTCTGGTGGGTTTAATCCTGCCTCCTCTCGTGCAAATTTAATAAGATTTGCCTTACT
>DATMSP010000051.1:0-149738 GCA_035565295.1 Cellvibrio sp.
GGCTTACAAAAATTCTGAATAGCCCCAACCTGCTTTTCACGGCAGGACTGAGGCAATTAGCGGGGTTAATGTTTCTGGGCGGAATACATATCCCAGATAGGCAGGAAAATACCCAGGGCAAGAATGGTTACAAAGATAGCCATGATAATGATAATGACCGGCTCCATCCGATCTCCCAACAACTTGATATCATATTCAATTTCGCGCTCATAAAACTCAGCAACTTCGGTCAGCAGGGTATCTACCTGCCCGCTCTCCTCGCCCACGGCAATCATCTGCAATACCAGGGGAGTAAACATACCGCTCGCCAGGTGAGTCTGGTGAATAGTTTCACCGCGTTCTATACCTGCGCGTATGCTGCGAATTTTATCCGCAAGATAAGGGTTATCTATAGCCCTGGCGCAGAGCTCCAGAGAGGTGGTGATGGGCAGGCCTGCGCTGAACATCAAACCAAATGAGCGGGCATAGCGAGCGAGTGAAGCGCGTTCAATAACATCGCCCACTACCATCAACCGCAATTTTTTTGCGCCCCACCAGCGGCTGCCCTGAGGCGACTGGACAAAATGGTTCACCCAGATAAAAGCACCGACAAGACCCACCAGCATATAAACCCAGTAATCGACAAAAAAATCAGAGATGCCCAACAGAATTTTCGTGGGCAGCGGCAGGTCTGCGCCAAACTGGGCAAACATTCCCGCAAACGCAGGAATGACCTTGACATTGATAATAACAAGAGCAATAGCAATGGCAGAGAGAACTATGGCGGGATAGCGCAGTGCCGTTTTGATGCTTTTAATGGTATTGAGGTCGCGCGCCATATATTCGCCCAGTTGCTGGAACACCAGCTCGAGGCGACCGGAGTTCTCCCCTACGCTAATCATACTGACCATCAAATTATCAAATATCCTGGGATGGGCGCGCATGGCAAGGGAAAGCTCCGCACCTGTTTCCAGGCGCTCTATCACATCGTTCAAGGCCTGCCTGAAAGCTGCATTGCGCAGCGAGCTGGCTATACCGTGCAGCCCTTTAATCAGGGGAATACCCGACTTGGTAATGGTATACATCTGCCGACAAAACATAATCAATTCGACATTGTCCACACGCCTGGCATTGGTGATGCGCTTGAATTGCTCCCCCAACGACTGAGATTCCTGATATTCCTCAATGGAAACCGGCGTCACGCCGCGAGCCAACAACTGGGTGACAACACCGTCCGTATTGGCAGAATCAATCTGGCCACTGACCAGCTGGCCATCTGCACTGCGACCTCTATATTGAAAAGTTGCCATATACGCTCAATAGCTCGCCCAATAATTGACTGCTGATGAAAGGAAACCAGAGAGCCTCTGAAAAATTATTTGCGCTGACGGCCTCGCCAACCTGTTTCAGGGATTCTTTAGTGTCTGTGCCAATGCGAAGGCTATTCCAACTCGTCCATCTGCGCGGTAATAGCAATGACTTCCTGCAAAGTGGTAATACCCGCAATAGCATAATCCAGGGCGGCCTCACTCAGAGGAACATAGTTGGCACTGGCATTGGCTGCACGGGTAAAGGTATCGATTTCATTTTTGCGCAGGGCGCTCGCCATTTCCTGGTTCAGCTCCAGCATTTCAAATACACCGACACGGCCGCGATAGCCGGTATTGTGACAGTGCGGACAGCCGATACCGCGCTTGAAGGTCACGCCCGCGAACGACTTGTTCTTGCCTACACTCGCCAGCAATTGCATTTCACCGGCTTCCGGTATGTGATCCTGGATACAACTGGTGCAAATGCGCCGCACCAATCGCTGGGCAACTATTGCGCGAACAGATGTTGCCACCAGGTAACCTTCCATCCCCAGATCAACCAGGCGCAATGCCGAGGAAACGGCATCATTGGTATGCAGGGTCGACAAGACGAGGTGGCCTGTCATTGAAGCGCGCAGGGCAATTTCAGCCGATTCCGCATCGCGTATCTCACCGACAAATACTATATCGGGGTCCTGGCGCAGTGCCGCGCGCAACACATTGCCAAAGGTTAAACCAATTTTTTCATGGACCTGAACCTGGCTGATGCGCGGCAGGCGATATTCGACGGGATCTTCAACGGTAATAATTTTTTTTGTTGGCTTATTGATTTCCGAGAGTGCGCTGTACAAAGTAGTGGTCTTGCCGCTACCGGTAGGACCTGTTACCAGGACCAGGCCGTGCGGGCGGGTGAATGCCTGGCGAAAACGATTGACCATGGCAGCCGGCATACCCACGCTGGTCAGCAGACGCACACCATCGGTCTGGTCGAGCAGACGCATTACCACCGACTCGCCAAATTGCACCGGCATGGTGGATAGACGCACATCAATATTGTGATGCTTGATCTTCAGATTGAAGCGGCCATCCTGCGGCAGACGCTTTTCTGAAATATCCAGGCCGGCCATCAGTTTGATACGCACGACCAGCGCGGAGGCTATGCGCACCTCATTCATGACCTGCTCGATCAGCTCGCCATCAATACGGTTGCGGATACGCAATACCTTTTCATCCGGTTCAATATGAATATCAGATGCCTTGGTATTGATTGCCTCTTCAAAAATCTTCTGCAGCAATTTTACAACGGGAGCATCGCTATCGTTTGACTGCGCAACAAAATCATCGAAATCCACACCGGAACTCTGCAATTCCTCCTGCAGCTCACCGGCGAGGGTGGCAATTTCTTTGCCGCGACTGTAGGCAATATCCAATATATCGAGCAATTCCGATTCGCGAACCACGGCGGGTTTGATGTTCCTCTGCAGCAATCGCTGCAGCTCATCCAGGCACAAAATATCGGTGGGGTCCGCCATACCCAACACCAAACCATCAACATCCTCGCGCAACACTATTACGCGGTAGCGGCGCGCGCTGGTTTCGGGAAGACGCTGAATGAGTTCTTTATCAAAGCGGAATTGCTTTAGCTGGATAAAGGGAATACTTAACTGAGTCGAGAGCAAATTCAGCAGTTCATCTTCGTCGACAAACCCCAGCACCACCAATTGATTACCCAGTTTTCGCCCACTGACTTTTTGCTCTTGCAAGGCAGCCTGCAGCTGGGCCTCGGTAATCATCTTCGTTTCGACGAGTAAATCACCAAGGCGTATAGATTTGGCGGGCATAGGGTCAAACATAAGTGTTTACTCTGTACGCAAAGCGGTAATACGCTGATTTATGTAATTCCTGACCTGCTCCTGCAATTGTGGAAATTGACTCAGGTGCTGGTAAGCCTGCAAGGCATTGGCAGGCTGAGCCAAGCCATCAAATGCCAGGGCAAGACCCAGCCAATAGGCAGGTTTATCGCCATAGTCATTCAGCAAACGCTGATAACTGACAATGGATTGCTGGTAGCGCCCTGTTTTGTGGTAGAGGCTTGCCAAAAATGCAGCATAAGATTCATTGTTGCCAGCCTCACTCAATTGCTTCTCAAGCTCATCAATAGCCGCAGATTCACTGCCCTGCACTACCAGCATTTGCGCTTTTAATTTAGCTTTATCCGGCGCAGATAAAAAATCAGAACTCTGCACCAATACCGCTAGAGCCTCGGCATTGGCCTGCTGGAAATAGAGGTCGCCCAACAGCTTTAGCGATTGCACCGCCCGGCTTTCACTGACCACAAAATTCTTTAATAATTTAATTGCATCCGCAGCATTGCCCTGATTCACCAGTTCGCGCGCCTGAACCGCCATCTGTTCATCTTTCCAGGCTGCATTGGGCACAACGTTTAACGACGTGGATTCAGCAACCACAAAAGGTTTGATGGTTTCCGATTGCAGTTTGGCTGGATCGGCCGCGACAGCCACAGATTGAGCCGCAGGTGCTGCCGCAGTATGGCTCTCCGACCTTGCCCCCTGCCCTTCAGATATTTTAGTTGCGCGAAGCAGGGCATTCTGCATCATGCTTTTTTCTGCCGAGGTGAAGTCGTGATCGCGAAAATATTCAGGAGCGACAAAATTCGCACGCCGGCTGTAGATATCAACCTGATCGTAATTACCCAAATTCAATTGCTCGCGAGCCTTCTCCAGATAGCGCGCAGCAATAAGCTCCAGGCCGATTTTCGCCTGTTGGTGACTGGGAGAAAGTGTCAATATACTTTGGAAATAGCTGTAGGCATTATCATCTGCCGGCGCAGTCAATTTGTCCTCCGCGAGCGCACGATTGGCCTGCAAGAGAAAATCGGCAATATCTCGCTGCATCTGCTCTGGGTCATCGACAACAACCTGCTCTTCATCGACAGATAATTCAGTTGCAGTTGCGTCTTCTGCAGATGCGTCAGCAGCAACCATCTGTGACTCTGCCGCAGTCACTGCAACCTCGGCAGGCACCTGCACCGCGGGCGGGGTCGCCAGAGCCTGCGCAGGATGTGCCACAGGCAGCAATTCCCTACTCGGAGCCTGCTGAAAGGCAAGTAAAAATGGCAGGTGCCGAGACAGTTCAACAGAGCCCACAAAATATTTAAACCCCAGTACTGCGGCAAATACGGCTACAAAAATCACCGCACTTGGAACCCAGTTATTCGATGCCCGCTTCAGCAGCTTTGTCTCATGGAAAATATCCTGAGAGTAAGCTGCTGGAGTTGTCAGCACCTTTTGCTGCTTAACCAGATCGCGCAGCATGTCGTTAAGTAGGCTCATACTCCAACTCCCAGCGCACGGGTAAGCAGCAATGCGCTGACGGCGGCAACACTGGCCACGCTGCCCCAGACCCAATACTGGCTTTTGGCGAGAAGCCGACCCAGGACGCGACTCTCTTTGGTATCCTGAATAGCTCGCACCACATGGGCGCGGGTGACACTTTTGCTTTTTTGTCCATAGGCGGAAAGCATGGCCTTGTGGGCAATAATATTGATCAACCGCGGCACGCCATCAGAGGCACTGTACAACAGCGACAGGGCCGCAGAGGAAAACAGGCTGCTGCCGCGATAGCCCGCAGAACTCAATCTGTAGGCAACATAGCCGGCCAGGCTCTTGCGCGGTATACCTTGCAAATATTCGGAAAACACAATCCGCTGCTTGAGCTGGCGCAAGTCGGGGCGCTCCAGCAAATCATCAAGCTCTGGCTGTCCGATCAAAACTACCTGCAACAATTTCTTTTTCTCGGTTTCAAGATTGGTCAGCAGGCGCAGGGTTTCTATTGTCTCGCGCGGCATGGCCTGGGCCTCATCCACCACCAGAACGACTTGGCGCTTTTGCCGGGCCAGATAAATAAGCCGCTGATTGATCTCTTTCAGCAGATGATAGGAGGGCATTTCCGACCAATAGGGGATGCCTATCTCCTCGGCGAGAAACCACTTTAATTCTTCTGGTGTCAAAAACGGATTGGGGATATAAGCCGTCTGAAAACTATCTCCCAGACTGGCCAGGAGCTTGCGGCTCAAGAGTGTTTTACCCGTGCCCACCTCACCCACAATTTTTATGAAACCTTCGCTGTGACGCAGGGCCAGCAGCATGGTGCTCAGCACCTGGCGATGGCTTTCACTATTAAAATAAAACTGCGTGTCGGGTGTCAGCGAAAACGGATGCTCCCCTAATCCAAAGTGCTGGCGATACATAATAACCTCGGATATTAACCAGAGTGACCCACTGTGCAATAGTGATTATTGCTTTTTGTAAGCCTCACTCATATTTTGTATTCTATTTTGAGTCTGTTCCAATTGTTCTTTCCAGGCATTGTCATCGACAACAATCGGACGCAACAAAATAACCAGCTCCGTTTTTGATTTAGATTTTTCCCTGGTGCGAAACAGCGTATTAACAATGGGAATATCACCCAACAGCGGACGCTTGCCATCAGTCTTGTTTTTGCTTTCCTGCATCAGGCCGCCCAGCACAATTACCTGACCATTGCCCGCCTTGACAACACTGTCAGATTCGCGAATACCGCGCAGCGCCAGGGGCAATGAGAAATTCCTGTCACCGACTGTAAATACTTTCAACTGATCCTTAACATCGCTGACCACCGGGTGAATATGCAGGATCACTTCGCCGTCCTCGGAGATCTGCGGTGTAACATCCAGGGAAATGCCACTGAAGAAAGACGACAATTCGACATTCGGGGTTGTGGTAGTGGTAGTAGCTGTATTGGTAGTGTTAGAGGAAACACCTGTAACAAAATACTCATCCGAGCCTACACGTATAACAGCCTTTTGGTTGTTGACTGTTGAAACCCGTGGGCTGGAAAGCACCTGCACCGAACCCTGGGTCTCCAGCAGTTTTAGCAACTTGGTAATATCCTGCACCTGCAACAGCGAGGAAAAGGTGTTTCCTACAGCCTGGCTGGTGGGCACGCTGGTATTGACCAAATCTCCAGTACTGTTGTAGTAGAGATGATTCTCAACCGCCGGCCTGAACTCATTGGTAAGCGCCAATGTGCCGTCGGTATTAATCGGGGTTCCATCGCCAATATTTTTGGTTTCCATCAGCTTGCCGCTGATGGCTCCCCAATTGACTCCCGCTTCAAAGGCTTCATTCAAACGAACTTCGAGAATTTTGGCCTCGAGGATAACCTGGCGCTTTACACTCAACTCGGAGCGTTCGAGAAACTCGCGCACCGAACTCAACTCGCCAGGCAGCGCCTTGACCACTACCATGCCCGCCTGCGGCGATACTGTCACTGAGCGGCTCACACTCTCGCCACCGATAATGGACACTATGGTCGCGCGCAGCGAATCCCAGAAATCAGTTTTATTCAGGGTTTGCACACGAGAACCAGGGGAAATACTGGTTGAATTGCTCGCTTTGTTTCTTTCTGCACTTTCCAGCATGCCGAGCAGATTGGCTGATTCATCACCCCTAGAGGAGCCACCTTGACTGCCAGCGCCATTGTTATTGTTGTTAGATGTAGATTGCGTGCGTCCTATCTGGATAGATGTGTCGGATACACCCACGCGCTTGATATCCAGATAATTGATGCGGAAAACTTCCGTGCGCAGGGCATTGGCATAGATAGTGTAAATTCCGCTTTCCTGTTTATATTCAAAACCGTAGACATCGCGGGTGACCCGCAGGACTTCTTCCACAGTGACATTCTTTAATTCAAGCGATATGGAGCCCTCGACATCGGGATGAACAACAACGTTAATACCGGTACCAGTGACCAGCCCCAGGAAAAACTCTTTGGCTGGCACTGCGCGGACGGCAACGTCAAATCGCTCGCTCAACTTTTTACCCTGCGGCTGCTTTAGAGAATCGTTGTCCAACAGAGCCTGCGTGACATCATCAGGCACCTGTGATTTTGTTTTGCGCTCGGCCTGCTCAGCCACAACACTATTGAGTTCATTTTCAATCACGGCAGGCTTTTCGACCTGGTTGGAGCAACCCCAGAGCGATAAAAATGCTATCCACAGCATCGCCTGCGCAGCGAGCGCAGTACGGCGGCAAGCATATGTGCTGTTAATTTTTAATGGCATAGCCACAAACTCCAAAATACTCTATTTGCGAATAGTCGTTGTATTTAATGAAACCCGCCACACCTTTCCACCCTGCTGCAAAACCACTGAATCCGCATCAATTCGCTTTAACTGTACATCAACCCCTTTCACGCTCTGCCCTTCGCGCAACTGCTGGCCATTGATAATGGCCAACTTCCTGTCGCGGCTGATCAAAATGCTATTCAACACAATCGTCTGCTGCACCGACTTCTCGTTGGCGGGGCTCTGCTCATACCCCAGCGGCCGGGTCGGATCCAGGGTAGCGGCGGAAATTTGACTAAAATGGGTAAATAGCCAGGTATATGCGAATATCAGGCCAGCACGTTTAAACACCGAGTAAACCCTCTTCTGAACTTAAGGTGTAGACCCGCAGAATAACTTCAGCATTGGGATATTTGCTCACCTTATAATCCAAACGCTGCCAGTAAAAACGCCAAGGCAAAGCCTCCAGTGCCGTCAGGAACTGGACCACTTCAAAATAACTGCCCGACAGGCGCATCTGCACTACATGCTCATAAACGCCAAGATTCTCGATATCCTTGGCTTTTTTACTGTCGACATTCTGTTTAAATTCGCCATCAATGGTGACTACCTGCAACTGGTGCACAGGCAAGGTAGCCACATCCAGCAGGGTTAATTTTGCTGTTTTCAATAATACATCCTGCAACACCTGGGGCAACTCGGACGCCTTTACCAGTCCTTGCGAGGTGCGCTGCAGTTTTTCATCTATCTCGTGGATATCTGACTGCAGCTGTTTTATCTGCTCCTCCTTCAGGCGCTCGGGATCGTTGAGCATCACTTCACTCAAGGTCGATATCTTGGTCTGCATGGTGGTGCGCTGTGCGATCAGCGCATCAAACTGCGCAGTCATTTCCTGCTTTTTCTTATCCAGGGGTGACTGAATAAAGGTGCTCCACAAAATAACTAATACGGCAACCGCCGATAGGAAAATCATGGCGCGCTCACGCATCGCACGCGCATCAATTTTTTCCTGGATGCGATCAATTAAAGAGGACATTGTATATATCCTTTATTGGCGACTTGGTAGACTTTTCAGCTTTTTCTTCAATAGCTTTCGCCAGGGAGAACTGCAGCACACCGCTGCTATTCTCATCCTGCCCTACATTCATAACACCGAAACCCACCTGGGCAAAGCTGGGGTCGGCGCGAAGTTTTTGCACATACAGGGGAACCTGGTCCGCACTGCGGGTCTTGCCAGACAGCTCAGCGTAATTGCCACCTTTCTGCAGAGAAAAACTGTCTAGAGAAATAGTATCCAGCGATTGATTGGCCAGCGCCAACATCTGTGCCGAGAAACCGCGCTGATTGCCCAGATGCTGGGAGGAGATAACAGAAACTATATGCTGGCGACGAGATAAATCTTTTTGCAGTTTTTCAATGGTCACATCCAATTCGGGCCCGGAGAGTGCAGGCTTGGCCACCGCCATGGTTTGCAACTGTGTCTGTAGCCCTTTCTGGATCTGATCTACTTGAGCATACTCTTTTGTCAATTGATGGTATTGATATTCAGTCAAGACCGAGATCAGCATAAGCACAATAAACACCCCCAGCAATCCCCATCCCATATGGACCGCGCGCAGAGGCTCGCGATTGGGACGAAACTCGGGAAGATATAAATTGATTTGCTGTTGCATCAAACCACCCCCACCGCATCTTGTCGTAGCGCCGCTCCCAGCGCAGACAGGCAATAGGAAAAGGTATGCTCGGGAATATCGCCATTGATCTGCAGGCCGCTGTGCAGATTCAACATATCAATAGCGACACCCAAACCCTGGCGAATTTCATCGGTTATTTTTTCGCTGGTAATATTCTGGCCATAGATAAAAACCTGGCTCGGCGGTGTCTGGCGCATTTGCCGCTCAAAATAATCCAGCGAGCGCTGCAACTCCAGCACCAGGGCTTCAGCGGGAATTTCATCGCGCAACCCGCCCGCGTAAGGCAGCAAAAAATGGCGCAGCAGATAAATTTTATCGTCGAGGATAATCTGCAAATTGCCCTCGCCCTTGGTCAATTGAATCAACGCCACGCCGCGCTGGGTATCACAGCAAGTCCGCGCCAGATTGCGTATTGCCAACTCGGGAATATCAATGGCCGCCAGCTCCAGATGAGCACTCTTTGCCTTGCTGACCAGGTCTGTAATTGCGCTGCGCTGCGCTACCACCGCATAGGAGAGGCGATTGCCACCGCGAGCGCCCTCTTCAGGCAATGGAAACGCATCAATAATGGCATCGGCAACAGGGAACTGGATTAAATCCTTGATACGCCAGCGCAGAGCCTCAGCCAGCTCATGGGCGGGCACCTTGGGCGACTCACCCAAAATAAGTTGATACAGATTCGTGCTCAACACCAGATTGCAGGGAACCTGTGATATTCCCAGTTTAACGAGACGACTGCGCAAGAGTTCCGCAGCGTTAACACTGGGGTCAATGGCGAGATATTCGCAGTGAAGCAGGCGAGGCTCTTGGGTCGCAGGGCGCTCAATATGGGCGAAAGCCAGCCCATCAGCGCCAAACTCAACACCGATAACTTCGTTTCGCTGCGCTTTTTTGCCAAACCAATTCAACCGGGGGACCTCTTTTTCATTAAATTATATTTTTATATTACTGAGAGTGTAGCTGAGTATTTTTTAGGCGATTAACAAACTATTATTACAATGACTCTATTGTCTTTAAGCGTAGACCAATCTAATAACTCCTGCTTATAATTGCTAAGGCAAACATAACGTTTACATTGACCTTATACCATCAGCGCCAAAATACAAATTTTCCCCCTGTAATTTGTTGTAATTGACGGCAAAAAACCTTCGATTTCCCCTCTGACGCTAGCTGAAAACCTATACCCCTCCCATGAAGTCCAACTGCCGCCATGCCTCATAGCTGATAATGGCCACCGCATTGGCCAGGTTCATGCTGCGGCAATCGGGGCGCATGGGAATGCGCAAGCGATGCGATGGCTCTATCTGCCCCAACACCTCAGCAGGCAGGCCGGCAATCTCTGAACCAAACAGGAGTACATCCCCCTGCTGATAGCTGAGCTGGGTATGAGGACGACTGCCCTTGGTCGTGCAGGCGAGAATACGCCGCCCCTCTACCGCCTGCAGAAACGCCTGGTAATTGGCATGACGGGTGAGATTGACAAGGTCGCGATAATCCAGCCCCGCGCGCCTTAAGCTTTTCTCCTCTAGGTCGAAGCCCAGGGGCTCTATCAGATGCAGGTGACAGCCATTATTGGCGGCCAGGCGGATGATATTGCCGGTATTGGGGGCAATGCAGGGTTCGTATAAAGCTATATGAAACATAGAAACCTTTAGCAAAGTGGATAATAAGTCTGTATCTGCAGCCGGAAGACCGCTGGGGGAGGTATTGTAAAGGGGGGCAACCAGCGGAGAAAGCGTTAAAAAGAAAGCCCGCAAACAGCAGCAGGCAATGTTATCTCGCGGCAAAACCTTTTATCATGCGCGCCTGTATTGGCGACTGTAAGATTCAGATATATGGCAAAGATCCAAATTATTGTAGGCAGTGTCATGGGCACCTCGGAGCAGATCGCGGAGCTGGCCGGCGAACAGCTGCGCAGCCTCGGTCATGAAGTGACCATTAACGGCTACGCCTCACCCGCCGATTTAGCGCGAGATGCGAACGAAATATTATTGCTCTGCCATTCCAATACCGGGTCGGGAGAGCTGCCCGACAATATTTTGCCGGTCTATCTGCACCTGACCCGCGACTTCCCTCGCCTTGCCGGCAAGCACTATGGCGTTATCAATCTCTGCGACAGCACCTATATCAGCTTTAATGAAGCTGGCCGGATGCTGGATGCCGCCTTTGCCGATCTGGGGGCAATACGCATAGGCGAACCGCTGCTGCTGGATGCCGCCAGTGGCGATGACCGCGAAGCCTTGACCAGAGACTGGATCAATACTTGGGCAAACGATCTGAAAGGAGCGACCTGATGAATCGCGCCCCTATAGGTTTGTTCTACGGCAGCTCCACCTGCTACACCGAAATGGCCGGTGAAAAAATACGCACGGAGCTGGGCGAATCGCTGGTGGATATCTTCAATATCAACGAGACCCCGATCATCACCGCCAGCTTCTATGACTTTATTATCCTCGGCATACCCACCTGGGATTACGGCGAGCTGCAAGAGGACTGGGAAGATATCTGGGCAGAAATTGACGAGGTCGACTTCACCGGCAAGAAGGTAGCGCTCTATGGCCTGGGCGACCAGGTGGGTTACCCCGAGTGGTTTCTCGATGCCATGGGCTACCTGCACAGCAAGGTCGTTGCCCGCGGAGCCATCCCCTGCGGCTACTGGCCCAACCAGGGCTATCACTATGAAGCCTCCAAAGCCCTCACTGCCGATGGCAGCCAGTTTGTAGGCCTGGCCCTCGACGAGGAAAACGAGTTTGGCAAATCCGCCGAGCGCATTGCCCTCTGGTGCGAGCAGCTGCGTCAAGAGTTTGACGTGTGAGCCAATCATCCGACTCAAAAATCAAAAACGCCGTAGAGCCGACTAAAAGCTCAACCATCACCCACGCCCAACTGCAATGGGATGCCCAGGGCCAACCCCTGTCGAGCACCTTCGGCGATATCTATTTCAGTACAACTGATGGCCTGGAAGAAACCCGCCACGTTTTCCTGCATCACAACCAACTCGCGTCGCGCTGGGCGCAATTGAGCCCCGGTAAGCATTTCTGCATTGCCGAAACCGGTTTTGGCTCGGGCCTGAATTTTCTGGCGGCATGGGATCTATGGCTGGCGACAGCACCGGCCGATGCGCAATTGCACTTTGTCTCGGTGGAGAAATACCCGCTCAATAAAACCGATCTTGAGCGCGCACTGGCCCTCTGGCCCACACTGACCGGATTATCCGCCGAGCTTATCGCCAGCTATCCCTGCATTGTCGGCAATGGTTTCCACCGCCTGAACTTCCACGAAGGGCGAATTAAACTCACCTTAATTATTGACGATGCCAGCAGCGGCTTTGGCAAGCTGCTCGCCTCACCCCATCCACTGTTTGCCAGCGCTGGGGCAAAGGTCGATGCCTGGTTTCTAGACGGCTTTGCTCCTGCCAAAAATCCACAGATGTGGAGCCAGCAATTATTTGAGGTGTTGGGCAAGCTCAGCAAACCCGGCACAACAGCAGCCACTTTCAGCGCAGCTGCCCTGGTCAAACAGGGTTTGCGACAGGCGGGATTCAGCATCGAGAAAGTGGCGGGCTATGGTCGCAAGCGGGAAATGGTAAAAGCGCTTTTGACAACAGAATCAGAGCCACCCAATGCCGAGGATTACAGCTTTCGCGGCAGCTTTTCACCCTACCCCCAACCCTGGACTGTGCAACAGCCACATCCAGTAAGCGCCAACCGCCGCGCTATAGTGATCGGCGGAGGCCTGGCCGGTTGCCACAGTGCCCGCGCCCTGGCCGAGCGCGGCTGGCAGGTCACCCTGATGGAGCGCGGCGAACAGTTGGCACAGGGCGGCTCGGGCAATCCCCAGGGAGCGCTCTACGCCAAGCTCTCGCCGCTCAATGAAGCGCAGGCAGCCTTTAACCTTGCCTGCCTGCAGTACGCCTTGCAGCATTACCGCAAGCTCTGGCCGGAGATCGGCAGCCAATGCGGCCTGCTGCAACTCGCCTACAACCCCGCTGAGCAAGATCTTCATCAGCAACTGCGCGAGCGCTTTGCCACGGCAGAGACCCTGGTTGAGTTTGTGACGGCCGAGCGCGCCAGCGAAATTGCCAGCGTGGATATAGCTAGCAGCGGATTGTATTTCCCCGAGGCGGGCTGGATTGACCCACGCAAGCTCTGCACCCTACTTGCCGACCATCCGCTTATCCATAGAGTCATGCACACGGAAATCACTGAGCTGCAACCACTCACTGATAACCACGGCAATACGGATTGGCGGGTGATAGCAAGCAATGGAACGAGTTCGACCGCCTCAGTGGTGGTTATCGCCAGTGCGACAGAGGCACTGCGATTCCCGCAGAGCAGCCATCTGCCCATCAAGGCTATCCGCGGCCAGGTCACCTACCTGCCGCAAACACCCAGTAGCCCGCCACTGAAAACCGTGGTCTGCGCCGAAGGCTATATCAGCCCCGCCGCCGAGGGGATCTTCTGCACAGGTGCCACCTTTAACCTGAACGATAGCGACAGCGAGCTGCGCAGCAGCGACCACATCACCAACCTCAGCCGCCTGCGCCAACATCTACCTGGCGTGGCGAAAGCCTGGGAAAGGACTGATATTCACTCCCTGGCGGGCCGCGTCGGATTTCGCTGCACCCTGCCCGACTATCTGCCCGCCCTGGGGCCACTGCCTGCAGTGGAACAACTGCTGCAGGATTTTTCCCCCCTGCGCAAAAATGCCCGCGCGGGCATCACCTGCCCCGGCAGCTATATCCCCGGGCTCTATATCAATATCGGCCACGGAGCACGCGGACTGGCTTACACACCGTTCTGCGCCGAATTGCTGGCCGCGCAGATAAACCGCGAAACCCTGCCGCTGGCGACCGAGCTTGCCAATGCACTCAACCCGGCGCGGTTTATTATCCGCGACCTTATCAAAGGCAAGCGCTAAAGCATCAGGCGGCCACTGCCTGGGGATAAATCCCGGCTATACTCAATCCATCCTCACCATAAAGAGATAACGCCATGCTGACCAGTAGGTTGCGAGCCCATACCATTTACGACGAGCAGGACTTTGTTCATAACTACTACGAGCGCCTGGTATTGGAAGAAGTGCTGCAACAGAGCAGCCGCGCCAGGGAGGACCGCGACTTTATGGCAGATGTCTCCTGCGTGGCACTCAATCGCCTGCCGCCGCGCTATATCCGCCACGATGTGGATATGACTTTTTTTATGTCGCCGCAGGAAATAGAGGAGACTGAGTTCAAGATCCGCAATGCGGTTGATATTGCCTTGAATTATGTAGAAAAACGCGAGCGCGGGGAGCCGGCGGAGTTGCCTGCGTTGAGTACAAGTTTTGCGGCGTTGGCGAAAGATAAAAAAGAGGTGGCGGGGAAAACAGGCACAAAGAAAAACAAGCGCTAGCCGGAAACAAAAAAGCCGCAGCATGCAGCTTTTTGTTCTCCATATAAGTTGGGTGCATAGCTGACAATCAATTAGCGAACAGGTAATAACTTAACTGCTTTCCACTAAAAGAAAAGAAAGTAATTTAATCTTTGTTGATCAAAAACAAAAACAAGACTCCTTTATTTAAAAACTTTACTCAACTCGGGAAGATTCAGCTCCGATTTTAACTCCATATATTTAGACTCAGAAAAAGGTCCTTGTGTTATTTCTTCTTGATTTAAGTAGTTATTATCTTTTTCTTTATCAACATAAAAATAAGAAATTTCTCCTGTTTTAGGATCTACTTTTTTCGCAACAACATAAAAATTATTGCTTCCCACGGAAATAATTTTTGCATCAACTCGACCAATAGTCACACCATCTACGACCTTTCGATTGAGCGTTATATTACTTTTAATATCAATCCAATGAACCTCATATAAATCATCTTCCCATAAGACGCGTGAATCGCATGCGGCAAGACAAAATAACAAAACCATTACCAACGATTCGGCCATCAAATTAAATAAATTTTTTTTCATTTATTGTTCTGCTCTCACAGTATCTCTCCATTCAATCATCATATTAAAATCACTTGAAAGATCATCTACAGGGGTAATTCCAGAATGAAATTTTTCAAATTTGCTATTTTTTTTCATAGATAAAAATAGATAAAAGGAAAAGGTAGCGTGAAGAAATAAGGCATTAGCAAAAAATTAGGATTTATTTTTATTCTCCGCAAAGCAGATGACGGATAAGAATTACTCCTGCAGCATTTGAGAAACCCAAACCCCAACTCCAATTAATTCAATGAAACGCACCTAAAAAACCAGCTTTTTGCAACTACCTTTTTAATTTTATCTCAACAGCCTTCCAGCCTGACAATCCGTCAGGCTCCGCACACTTTTCAGCTATTTCCTTTAATGTTGTAGGCCTATCATTAAATTTCCCTCCCCAACCTAGAGGATCATTTTCAGTTGTCATATATTCACGAATATATAATTCATTAGTCAAGGAATCACGCCCCAAAAAAGTGGGAGATCAACTTTATTTTCGAGTGGAACATTACCAACAATTTCCAATTTTTTTTGTTTAAGTCCAACATCACCACATTGTATTCTAAACAAATACTGTCGATCGCATAGCGAAGCAATATCAACGTTATCATTATTTTTCACAATTTGATGATAAAAACCAGCAAGCACACCAGGACTTTGCACAATAAGAATTCGCCCAAGACCATAGATATCCTCACCAAGATGTATTTTAAAAACATCACCCAACTTATAAATAGATCTTTTTTTCATGGCGCATCCGCTTCCTTCAAGCAGCCTGATGGATGTATATTATATGGACTAGCGCAGAAAAATAAATTACATTTTAATTAGCTTAAAGCCAAGAAGGCTTACTCTCAGGCTTTCCAGTCCACCCCCAATCACCTAAAACCTCCATATAATCACCACTAGCAAACTCATTCTCTTGCTCGGGATCAGCCATAATTGAAAAGCCATAGCCAGCCTGCTTAATCTCGCCAAGGTAGGGCTTTATTTCTAAATAGCTGTTAAAAACCAGCATTCCATTTTCCGCACCAAAATCTTTAACAAGAAAGCAGGCATGCAAAGAAAACGTATCACTTATGTTAAACTCAAAAGGAGCAACCAATTCAATCGCCAACTGCACTGCGGCCTTTTTCCACATTAACTGAAGCTGCTGCATACATTTACCACTCGAACCATTTTTCATAAATTTACCCATAGGTGCCAATCCCGACCACCTTCTTGACGATCTGCAAGGTCGTTCATTTCCATGAATGACTAATAAACCTAGATCTCTTCATCTTTTCCAGGGAACGTTAGATTTACCAACCCCCCACCCATTGGCAGCTATAAAGTCTACATACCGATAATCGGGCCCGAATATATGAAACATCTCATCATCGTCAGCAGAAACACAAATAAAATCAATAAAAACACCATTGTCAAGATTGACTCTAATATCGAATAGCGAAGTCATTTCAACACTCACAACGCCCCCCAAAAAAATACTTTGAAGCTGTTGATCCAACTCCTCCGATGAATCAACCAAATTCATGCTTGCGCATATAATTTTATCTTCGCAAACTATTCTCCATGCCGATGAATAGGTGCCAATTTCCCACTCTCCATAAAAAGCATCAACTGCCCTTGACTTCACATGGGGTATTTTTTCTCCGAAGCCAATACTGAGACTGCGAAATTCTCCAACTCTTTTTCGGCAGCATTGCTTTCCGATAAGACCTGAAAAAGCATCATAAACCTCTGCATCAATAAACATACCTCCCCCCTTCATCACAAGAAAATTATTTTCTTGCCTTATCTATTGATTCTCCAGGCATTTTCTTTAAACCTATCAAGCCATAAAATGACAGCGGAATTTCTTTTCAACCTAACTCATTATTTTAAAAAAACACTCACACCATAATTGGCTGCCATTGATTGTGGGGCCACTTAAATACTAAGCCGCCACAGCTTTCTCTATAGTCTTAAGAACTTTACCTGCCCAAAATGAGTTATTGATAAAATCCAACTCAAATTAATATCAATAATATCTATATCATCTATCGCCGGATACCAGATATCATCAAAAAATTCGTCAAGACCATCTATGCTTAACTCGTCAATGGCATCATAGCGATACCAATTTATATAAACATACGTCAGATGATTTATACCCAACCCTAAAAGGGTCTGCTTAATGCTAAAACCTATATCTTCAGCATTTATCCCTACGCAGATCTTAGAAAAGGTATCTATAGACTGCGCAAAAAAAAGATCCGTCATACTGCCCTCAAGATTAACTTTATGAGCAATCGCATCCCGAACTTTCTTTACACTATTGATATCCAGAGACGTAAATTTCGGGAAATTTTTTCCAGGATGTAACTGGATAAAATTATCTATTTTTAATTGATTCATATGAAACTTCGACTCTGGATTTCCAGCTGCTAAGTATTTTTCTGCACCTGCGCAAGAATCGTCTGCGAACCCCCACCGCAGGCAATCACCGTGCGCATGGCCGCTTCAACCGTCACATGCGGCAGCACTTCCACACTCTCTGCGCCCAGGTGATAGACCATTCCCGAGGTCAGAAACGGTGCTGTGGGCACATACACGGTGCAATCGCCATTCTCGTGCTTGCTGGTGATAATGCCCGTTACTGAGGTGGGCACAGTGCGACCCATGATATAGGCGCGGCAGACATCGCCTTTCAATACTGAGGCATTGCCCTCGCCGCCGAGCAGTTGCGATACCAGTTTATTGATGGTGTGATAGCCTGGCA
Source organism: Cellvibrio sp. (assembly GCA_035565295.1). Lineage (GTDB taxonomy): Bacteria > Pseudomonadota > Gammaproteobacteria > Pseudomonadales > Cellvibrionaceae > Cellvibrio. Next base: position 17,846 of record DATMSP010000051.1, read on the forward strand.
GAATTTTACCCAGTACCTCATCCATCAAGTCATGCAGCCATTGGCCTATATTGGTCTTGACCAGCAGACCGATCAGAAAACAACCTAACAGCAGTACAATAAGCCCCATAAAGTCAGTCATGTAACTGATAGCAGGCGCCCAACTGGAGCCCCACTCAAAGTCAGTCTTGTCACTGATGGCCGGCGCCCAGGTGGCGACCCAATCGCTGAAGGGCTGCAGCAGTCGGGTGAGAAAACCAAATAACCACTCGGCAAATAAAATCAAGATGGCCATGGGCAGCATCACCATAAACCCACCCAGCAAGGTAATACTGACAAATGAACGGAAACGCTTCATGATGTTTGCCCTGTAATTAACATAAATCTAAAAACTGATAAATCACCGCACATTAGCGAGAGTATATCGTGAACTATCTTATAGCCTTATTGTGCCTTAGCTTGGCCTGCTTTGCGAATGCGAATACCGCCGCAGCAGCAACAGCACCGGCAACACTGCAATTGAACTACAACGTAATTGCCGAGCGCAGTCACAAACCCACCCTCTTTACCCAGGGACTTCTACTCAGCGGCGATCATTTTTATGAGAGCAGTGGGCGCTATGGCAAATCCCTGCTGGTCAGCTATCCCATTCGCGAACCCGAGGGCACCTGGGCAAAAATCAGCGCGCCCTTCAGCCAAAAGAAATCCCTCGCCGATAAATATTTTGCCGAAGGATTGACCCTGCACAACAATAAACTTTACCTGCTGACCTGGAGGGAAAAAACACTGCTGGTATTCGACACCCCCAGCCTGCAACAGATCGCCAGCATAAACTACAGCGGCGAGGGCTGGGGCCTGACCAGCAACGGGCACCAACTGATCCGCAGCGACGGCAGCGACCGTTTGTTTTTTCACAACCCGGAGAGCTTTGCCGTGGAAAAAACCCTGCGGGTACAGTTGCACAACAATCCTGTCGGCAATCTCAATGAACTGGAATACAGTGAGGGATTTATCTGGGCCAACGTCTGGCAGGACAATCGCATTGTAAAAATCAGCCCTGACACGGGCGAGGTAGTAGGGGTACTGGATCTCTCTGCACTTGCCCAAAGCCTGGGCTTGAGCGATCCCGAAAGCGTACTGAACGGCATTGCCTATGATGAAAAACGCAAGGCCTTTTGGATTACCGGCAAACTCTGGCCCACAATGTTTTTAATAAAAATTCTGTAGCCGCTGAAAAATCCTTCGCATAAAAAACACAGGCGAAAAAAAAACCGCAACAAGTGCGGCTTTTTCTAATCAGCTGTATTCCGAAGAATTACAGACCAATTACGTTCTCAGCTTGTGGGCCTTTTTGACCTGGCTTCACATCGAACTCAACGCGTTGGCCTTCAGCCAAAGTTTTGAAGCCGCCACCAGCGATAGCGCTGTAGTGTACGAATACATCTTGACCAGCTTCGCTAGCGATAAAACCAAAACCTTTGGACTCGTTGAACCATTTAACTGTGCCAGAACTTCTAGCCATAATAAACCTCGGTGATCTTAAATAAATTGAAATAATTGCTGAGACAGATCGGTGTTACTTATGAAGAAGCATCGAGGTACTAACTGCTAGAACAACGGATGTGACTTACCATAAATAATTTGCGATACAGAAACCCTTTAAAAATTGGGCTAATGTTCACGCTGCAATTTGGCCAGCGAGCCAACTATATGCCCACTATTCCGTGAAGTAAAGGGTTAATTTCGAGCTTTGCCTTAAAGGAGAAAAGCTCAGCAGCTACCAGGCTGCCCGGCGAGGTGTTATGCAACTGCGGCAAAGCCATGCTGTCTCTGGGCTTGCCGGGTGCGACAATATGTCACATTCCCAAGTCAAATCGAGCCTTTTAGAATAAGCAACACACTGAAGTATTACAAAAAAGGCCCGATAAATGCTCTGCAAACAACGCCCTTTAACCGCTCTAAGCCTCTCTACCCTAGCCCTGTTTGCAGCACCCCTAGCCCATGCTGAAGAAGAATCTCGCAATGTTATAGAGCTGGCCAGCCACAGCGACATTCATAGAAACCACCTGGAAACCATTACCGTCACCGGTACCCGCGAAGCTGCCACACTGGCCAATACGGCGGCCAGTGTAGGCGTGCTTGATCAAGAAACGGTCAATAATATCAATGCAACTCACTCGGCAGATCTGCTGAACCGCATCCCCGGGGTCAATATCAATCAGTTGGGCAGCAGCGGCCAGGGCACCTCAGCGGCAATCCGCCAGCCGATCAGCACCAACCCGGTGTATCTGTATCTGGAAAACGGGGTGCCCACCCGCTCCCCCGCCTTTTTCAACCACAATGCGCTCTATGAGGTGAATGTCGCTGAGGCCAATAGTGTAGAAGTAACCAAGGGACCGGGTTCAGCGCTTTACGGCAGCGATGCCATAGGCGGGGTCATCAATGTGATTACCAGTGCGCCCATTGCCAGCTATAACACCCAACTCACGCTGGAGGCCGGCGATGATCACTGGCAGCGCGGGCAGCTTAAAAGCAACTATATGGGTGACCAGCATCGCCTGGCGGCGCGCCTGGATCTGATAGATTCCATCGGCTGGCGAAAGAACAATGATTTCACCCGCAACAGCGGCAACCTTATTTGGCAGACAGAGGCTGGCGGCTTTGCAGTGAATACCGTCTACTCGGGAACCTGGCTGAATATGCAGACCGGCGGCTCGGGGCTGAGCTGGAGTGATTTTCACAATAATCCGGCGAAAGCCGGCAATCTGATCGGCTTTCGCGATGTCTCTGCACAGCGTCTCTCCAGCGCCTGGAACACAGAGCTGGAGACGGGTGAATTGACCCTGACGCCCTACCTGCGACACAACCGGCTCGACTATATAGCCACCTGGGCGCTCAACAGCGGCAGAGTCCGCAACGGCACCCTGGATTCCAAGGATGCCCATATCAACGCGTCGGGCGATGACTCCCTCGGCACACAACTCAAATACAAGCAATCCATTGCGGGATTGCAGAACGCCTTCTGGATTAGCGGCATAGACCTGGATTACAGCCAGGGCAGCACTCGCCAGACCTATATCGAGCGCAGTGATACAGACCCAGGCAACTACTGGCTGGCCTATCGCCCGGCGGGGTTAATCTACGATTACCAGACAGATTTCACTTCGGTATCGCCCTATTTCCACGCTGAATCCGATATAGGCGAGCACTGGCGAATCAATGCCGGCATCCGCTATGACAATATTCGCTACAGCTACGACAATAAGCTCAGCGATGACCTGCTTGACCCTGTGCACAAGCGCCCGGCAGACACGGCTATAGAAATGGATCACTTCAGCCCCAAGCTGGGAGTGATTTATAAATTCAACCCACAGCTCAACGCCTACGCAGCCTATCGCCACGGCTTCCGCATTCCCAGCGACAGCCAATTGTTCCGCGCGGGCGGCACAGTGGACTCAACTCAACTCGCGCCGGTAAAAGCAGATAGTTACGAGACTGGCCTGCGCGGCCAACTGACACAGAGAATAGATTTTGAAATCACCGTTTATCGCATGAGCAAAAATGATGAAATCATCAGTGTCAGCGATCAAAGTGGTGCGCGGCGCAATCTCAACGCGGGTAATACCACGCATAAAGGCATAGAAGCCGGATTAAATGCATACCTGCTACAAGACCTGACCCTGGGCATTTCCTACACGCGCAGTAAACACACCTTCGATGACTGGAGCGATGGCAAAATAGACTACAGCGGCAACACCAACCCCAATGCCCCACGCAGCTATGCCAATGTTCGCCTGAGCTATTCACCCTCCTGGCTGAAAGGCGGCAGACTGGAAACCGAGTGGATCCATCAGGGACAAAACTATATCGACCAGGCCAACCTGCTCAGCTACGAGGGCTACGACCTGCTGAACCTCCGCGCCAGCTATTCGCTCACCCCGGATACTCAGGTCTATCTCACCCTTTACAACCTCGAAAATAAAATCTGGGCCGAGAGCACCAGCTCGTTTGGTCCGGTCAATGCTCCCACTGCCAGCTATACACCCGGCAAACCTCGGACGCTGAATGCGGGAATCAAAATCGATTTCTAAGGGAACCCCTGAAAAATACAATCCTATTGTGCTATTTGCTTAATTTTTTGTGTTTTTTCATCATAGCCTCAGCGCTATCGAATTCTCCCAGTTGGGTGTAGACATCCGCAGCCAGCTGATAAAAACGCGGTTCGTTCTGCTCGCGCTCAAGCGCGCGCTTTACATACAGCAAGGCATTGCGGTATCCCTTTTCATCGAAGGCCGCAAGCGCCAGGGCATATTGGTAATAAGGGTTGGACTGGCGGTATTGCTGCGCTAATTTGCTGAACTTTGCCGCCTTTTCGGGATTGCCGTTTTTGCGGTAAAAGCCGGCTAGATTGGTCATAATGGTGAGATCATTGGGATTGAGCCTGAGCCCATGCTGATAAATTAACTCGGCCTCGCGCTGCAAATTCTTTTTCAGGTACAGACTGGCAAAATTATTCCAGATATAGCTTTGCTGATCGTCTTCTGCCAGAGCTTTGCGCAGATAGAGGAATGCCTCATTAATATTGCCCTCGGCGGCAAGCTCCATCCCGCGATTATTATAGAACTGGGCCGCTACCAGCTCGGCGGAGATATAGCGCTGTATATAGGAGGGTTTGTAGCGTCCCATTTCCAGGTCCACCACAGCTTCATCACTTTGCAAGGGAGAGATCCAGCGCTCGCGCAGGGGAATCTTTACATTGACATGGCGCATCAGGAAAAAGGTATCCTTATCGCGCAAATTCCAGGTGGGTGGAGTCTCCACCTCATTGATTTTGGCATTCAGTTTAAGGTGCTGTGCCATGGCGACATACAAGAGCGAAAAACTCAGACAGTTAACACGGCGCTCCTGAAAGGCCACACCGGGAGTCCGCGTTGCATAAGCATCATAGACTATGCCTCGCCCACCTTCCGATTCAGGCAACAGCAGCGCATAGTGCAAAGCCCTCACTTTGGCAAAAGAGCCCTCTGCGTGCCTTACAGCCTTTTGCGCAAAGCTTGCCATTTCGGGTGTAAGAGCAAACAAATCCAGGTCGGGCAACTCCTCTGGGCTGACCTCGTGACCGAGGATGGCCTGGCCAGAGATAATAGCTTCAAGTTCAGCGGAAGCAACCGGCGGGGGCGGATCATCCCGCAGCAACGAGCAACCCAGCAACAGCGAGATCAACCACACCAGGGCACTCCTGCCGAGGTAATTCAATATTATTATCATTTACATCGTCCGATCATTATTATTGTTTTAGTATAGAAGTATTATCGTTCACTCTATTACACCCAATCACGAAAATAGGCGAATAACTCCACAAAAGCGTGTCCCTGCTTCGAGAATGACACCGCAAAAATAAGTATCCAAAAGATCCCGGCAAATGAATAGGCCAATTATTGCCCCGAGCCAAGTATTTACCCTTCCCGATAAAGCTGCAACAATTCCCCTTTTGCAGATACGGCTCAGGGTTCCCTGATCCTGTATTGCCCTACAACCAGCGACCAAAATACAGACAACTTATGACCCAAGCCGATAGCTCTCAACTCAGTTCAACCCTGGCCGCCTTTGATGCCGCCAATGCCCAGGACCCCAACCTGGAAATGGTGGATGGTCAGGCGCTAGCCAAAGAATTAATCTACGCTCTGCGAATGAGTGAAAAACTACAGTCATTCTGCCCGGACGCCTCTGTCGAATTGCAATTGGCCGCGCGCAGCCAGCATATTTGCCGCTGGAAAATTCCACGCAGCAATTACCCTATGGATCGCCAGGGCTACAAGCGCTGGCGCCTTGAGCTGGCGGCATTCCACGGCGAAACGGCGGGTGGCATAATGGCGGATAATGGCTATGGCGAAGGAGCCATTGAACGCGTCAAAGATCTGCTGCTGAAACGCAGTCTGAAGCGCGATCAGGAAGTGCAGACTCTGGAGGACGTGGTCTGCCTGGTATTCCTTGAGTTTTATATGGAGGATTTTGCCAGCAAGCACGACGAAGAAAAATTGATCGACATCATCCAAAAGACCTGGAATAAAATGTCGGAAAAAGGCCATGAAGCCGCCTTGAAACTACCGCTGTCTCAAGCCATTCTCACACTGGTCGGCAAGGCCTTGAGCAGCAATTAATCACAGATCAGGAATCACCATGTACGCTATCCTTAAACACAGCCATTTATTGATTATTGTTATTGCCTTTGTCGCATTTTTTGCGCGCGGCATACTGATGATGCGCGGATCGCCAGCAGCCAACGCCAAAGCATTTAAAATTGTTCCCCATATTCTCTACACGCTCCTTATAGCAACAGGGGTGGGCTTGGCCTTGACCCTGCACTTCTCGCCCATGCAACAGCCCTGGCTGATGGCCAAGATCATTGCCCTGGTGCTCTATGTGGTACTCGGGGTGTTAACCTTTAAGCACCCCAAGCTCGCGGTGCGAAAACTCTTCTGGCTATTGTCCTTGACGGTATTTGCCTATATGGCAAGCGTAGCCACCAGCAAAAATCCCCTGGGCTTTTTTGCCCATTTGCTCTAAGCGCACAGAGACCAGGGGCTGACCATGGACCAGTGTTCTCAACCAGGGCTGCTGCCCCTCACCGATGCACTGCGGCGCATACAGGCGGCGATTGCGCCCCTTGTCGAACAGGAGCAGGTTGACCTGCACTATGCCCTCGAGCGCATTCTTGCCACAGCAATTCATTCGAGTATCGCCGTCCCCGGCCACGACAATGCCGCCATGGATGGCTATGCCTTGCGCTATGCCGACCTGGCATTGAACAAGCCGCTGCGCCTCATAGGCCAGGCTCTGGCCGGTCACGCCTTTAGCGGCACCCTGGGTGAAAATGAGTGTGTGCGCATTATGACTGGTGCTCCCCTGCCCGCTGGGGCCGATACTGTGGTTATGCAGGAGAACACCCTGAGAAGCCCTGATGAACACATCAGCATCACCGCCCCCCCCAGGATCCACGACAATATTCGCCGCGCCGGAGAAGATATAGCCCTGGATACAGAAGTATTTCCCCAGGGACATCGCCTGACCCCTGTCGATATCGGGCTGCTGGCCTCTCTGGGCATTGCCAGCCTCAGGGTCTACCGGAAATTGCGGGTCGCAGTATTGGCGACCGGCGATGAGCTGACACCGCCGGGACAGCCCCTGGCCGCCGGACAGATTTACGATAGCAATCGCTATGCGCTGATTGCCCTGCTGCAAAAGCTCAATATCCATTGTATAGATCTGGGCTTGATCGCTGATCAACCAGAGGCCATAGCTGCAGCGTTTAACAAAGGTGCAGCGATTGCCGATGCAGTGATATCCAGCGGCGGAGTCTCCGTCGGCGATGCCGATTACACCCGCGAGGTACTGACCCAAATCGGCGAAATCGATTTTTGGAAAATTGCCATAAAACCGGGCAAACCTTTTGCTTTTGGCAAACTGGGTAAAACAGACATTAGAGACCAGGCAACAGGAAATAGCGCGGCCCAGGTTGAAGCCCCCGGCTACTTTTTTGGTTTACCCGGCAACCCAGTCTCAGCCGTCATCACCTATCACCAACTGGTACTTCCCGCACTGCGCCAACTGGCGGGAGAGATATTCCAACCCGCCCCCGCTCTGGTCGCCATCGCCAGCCACGCCATCAAGAAACAACCGGGTCGCATCGACTTCCAGCGCGGTATAGCTTACAGCGAAAAAGGCATCAACTACGTCTCCTCGACTGGCAACCAGAGTTCTGGTGTACTCAGCTCAGTAGCCAAAGCAAATTGCTATATTGTGCTGGCACAGGAGAGCGGTGCAATTGCCGCGGGTGATGCTGTGCAGATCATTATGTTCGATCGCTTCTTACGCTGATCTATTTTCCGGTAACGCTTTCTTCAATTAAAAAAATCAAACTGCCTGTCATCGGACATTTTTTTTGCTGCAACCTGCAAGGGCCGACGAAAACTGGAGCAATCCAGTGTGCGGAAGCGGTTGATTTTATTTAACCGCAAACGCGCAATGTTTTTTTCAAAACGCTGACGAATCATATCTGCCCATAGCCCTTCACCGCGCATGCGCGAGGCAAAGTCTGCATGGTAATCCCTGCCACCGCGCATATCGCGAATGCGATTCATCACCCGCTCTGCGCGCAGCGGAAAATGCGTTTGCAGCCACTGCTGAAACAGCGGGTTGACCTCCCAGGGCAGACGCAAAATGGTATAGCCTGCACCACTGGCTCCGGCATCTGCGGCGGCGGCCAATATTTTTTCCATTTCCTGTTCGGTGACAAAAGGAATGATAGGTGCAACATTCACTGATACCGGAATACCCGCTTTGGCTAAGCGGCGAATCGTTTCCAGTCGGCGCGATGGCGATGCGGCCCTCGGCTCAAGTACCCGCGCAATAGTGTGATCCAGCGTTGTAATGCTAATCGCCGCCACTGCTAGATGGCGCTCAGCCATCTCACTGAGTAAATCCCTATCGCGCTCAATCAGCGCTGATTTTGTAATCAGGCCCACTGGATGCCTGCACTCATGCAATACCTGCAACACCTGCCGCGTCAGTTGCAGTTTGCGCTCGCAGGGCTGATAGGCATCGGTATTAACTCCCAGGGCAATGGCACTGGGAGTATAGGAATCAGCGGCCAGCTCTCTGCGCAACAAGTCTGCGGCATTCATCTTGGCAAACAGACGGGTCTCAAAATCCAGCCCTGGCGACAACCCCAGATAGGCATGCGTGGGCCGGGCAAAACAATAGATACAGCCATGTTCACAACCGCGATAAGGATTAAGCGAAACATTAAAGGGAAGATCGGGAGACTGGTTGCGACTCAGAATGGTTTTTGCCATCTCCGGTGTAATGTGGGTCTGCAATGCACCATGCGTTTCACTTGCGGAGGTCTCATGCCCCCAGCCGTCATCAATCATTTCAACCGTCTGGGTCTCATAGCGCCCAGCCAGATTGCTTACCGCGCCCCTGCCTTTTTTTGCAGCCAAAGGCGCCACAATCCAGGGAGAGGGATCATTATTATCGGAAGCTTGCATAAGTCACCACCAAACCAATATACTGTTTTTATATACAGTATATTGATGGCTCTGCAAAATAATAGCAATAGTTCCCTTAAACTTTTTAAAATTCTTTCCTTATAAAAAATGTTCACTGGAATTAAAAAATATTCAATAAAGGACATTGTGTGCTCCCGTACAGATATAAGGCTCCTCACTGCGTAGTATTTTTAGCGAGCCCCCAATCTTCTTTGGGGAATTAAACAGATCATCGTCCAATTTATTTGCGTATGAGGAAAAGAATATGAATTACGAAACTCGTGATACTTATGGCATTTATAAAAATGACAACCACACAGGACCAGGTCCTCGCTTGATGGGCGCTGACACTCTCATTGGCAATGACGTTTACAACACCCAGGAAGAAGACCTCGGGGATATCAAAGAAATTATGCTGGATGTCAGCGCTGGCGAAATCGCCTATGCAGTTCTCTCCTTCGGTGGCGTTTTTGGGCTGGGTGAAAAACTGTTTGCCGTGCCCTGGAAAGCCCTGAAACTGGATACCGAGAATAAACGCTTTATTCTCAATATCAGCAAAGAACGTTTAGAGAATGCACCTGGTTTTGACAAAGACGATTGGCCCGATATGGCTGACCCAACCTGGAAACAGGATGTGCAGAACTTTTACCAAAGCAAAACCTATGGCAAAGATTTTAATCACTAAGAAGTTAATCCGTCCTTCGCAAAGCCTTCTTTATGAAGGCTTTGTTTTTTTGTAGTATAATTATGTTGCAATTTTCGTTTTTTTTATTGATCCCACTGATTTTTGTTCAAGTGTTTTTTGAAATCATATACCAGATTCTAGTGATCATTCTGTATCAATAGGGCTAGATATTATGCATTTTAAAATCAGAACTTATTTAAAACACAGCATTATCCTGCTCAAAGAAACCTTTAGAAAATGGAACGAACATAAAGACTCTCGCCTGGCCGCCGCACTCGCCTACTACACCGTATTCTCCCTTGCCCCCCTGCTGATACTGGTGATAGCCATAGCCGGCACAGTGCTGGGTGAAGAGGCCGCGCGCGGGCAAATCGTCGAACAGCTTCAACAACTGCTCGGCCCACAGGGAGCAGAGGTCATTGAAACGGTTATAGCCGGTGCAAGTGAACCGGGTGCCAACGTCAGTATGATGGCCTCTGCGATTAGCATCAGCCTATTGATTTTCGGGGCAACCGGGGTCTTTATCCAGCTCCAGGACGCGCTCAATACCATATGGGAAGTAGCCCCCAAGCCAGAGCGCAACTTTACCACGTTTATTTTCAATCGCTTTTTATCCTTTGGCATGGTGATGGGCATTGCGTTTATGTTGCTGGTTTCACTGGTCATAAGCGCAACCCTGGCCTTCCTCAACAATTTCCTTGGCAACCTGTCTCCCGGCATGGGCTATCTCTGGTCACTAATCAATATTACGATTTCTTTCAGTATTATCACTTTGCTGTTTGCCATGATTTTTAAATTCTTGCCCGATGTAAAAATATCCTGGAGCGATGTACTTATAGGCGCAATGATCACGGCCCTGCTATTCACCATAGGGAAATACCTGATCGGTTTGTATTTGGGAAAGAGCACTTTCAGCTCGGCCTATGGTGCAGCGGGCTCACTGGTAGTGCTGTTGTTCTGGGTTTATTATTCGGCGCAAATTGTCTTTATGGGAGCCGAGTTCACCCAGGTCTATGCGCGTCACTATGGATCGCGGATAAAACCGGCGGATTATGCGGTGTTTGTCACCGAGGAGGCGCGCGCGCAACAGGGAATTATCAGCGAGGAAACGCTGAAGCAAAGCTCCAGCGCTGATAATGATCGCCGGCAACATTAAACACTGTGCAAATAACTGGCGTGGTAACGCAGGTGATCTTCAATAAAGCTGGCAATAAAAAAATAACTGTGGTCATAGCCTTCATGGCTGCGATAGCGCAATGGATGTCCATGTTCGGCACAAGCGGCCTGCAGCAACTCTGGCTTTAACTGCTCTGCCAAAAAATTATCTGCCGCCCCCTGATCGATAAATAATTCCTGTCTGGAAACTCCGCGCTCAATCAGCAGGCAAGTATCGTACTCTGCCCAGGCATCGCGATTGTCTCCCAGATACCCTCTGAAGGCTTTTTCTCCCCAAGGGCAGCGGCTCGGGCTTGCTATAGGTGCAAACGCCGAGATGGATGCATAGCGGCCAGGCTGGCGCAAGCCAAGCACCATAGCGCCGTGGCCGCCCATCGAATGGCCGCTGATAGATTCGCGGCCATTCACGGGAAAATGCTCCTTCACCAAAGCCGGCAACTCTTCGGCAATGTAGTCATACATGCGATAATTTTTTTGCCAGGGCTGCTGGGTGGCATTGAGGTAAAATCCCGCACCGCTGCCAAAATCCCAGGAGTCAGATTCACCGGGCAGGTTTAATCCGCGCGGACTGGTATCCGGACAGATAATCGCTATACCCAATTCAGCGGCGACGCGCTGCGCGCCCGCCTTCTGCATAAAGTTTTCATCAGTACAGGTAAGTCCCGACAACCACCACAGCAATGGCACTTTTTGCGCAGCCGCCTGCGGCGGCCAATAGACAGCAAACACCATTTCACAGCCGAGACTGGCTGAGGTATGGCGGTAGCGTTTGAGCCAGCCACCAAAGGATTTCACTGCGGAGATTTCAGTTAAATTATTTTGCATAAGTGTAGAACCCGCAGCATTCTCATTAATAGTGCAATACTGTGCGAATACTTTTTCCTTCGTGCAGCAAGTCAAAAGCCTCGTTGATTTTTGCAAACGGCATTGTGTGAGTAATAAACTCATCAATCTTGATATGGCCGCTCATATAGCGATCCACATAACCAGGCAGCTGGCTGCGGCCTTTGACACCGCCAAACGCCGAACCTCGCCATACCCTGCCGGTCACCAGTTGGAAGGGCCGTGTGGAAATTTCCTGGCCCGCCCCCGCCACACCGATAATGATCGACTCGCCCCAACCCTTGTGGCAGCACTCCAGGGCCGAGCGCATCACCTGGGTATTGCCGATGCACTCAAACGAGTAATCCACACCGCCATCAGTCATTTCCACAATCACCTCCTGAATAGGTGCGGCATGCTGAGAGGGATTGACACAATCGGTTGCACCGAACTGACGGGCAAGCTCAAACTTATCGGGATTGATATCTATGGCAATAATGCGCCCGGCCTTTGCCATAACCGCGCCCTGGATGCAGGCGAGCCCTATAGCGCCCAGACCAAAGACAGCAACCGTTGAACCGGGAGTGACCTTGGCGGTATTCAATACGGCACCTATACCTGTGGTTACGCCGCAGCCGAGCAGGCATATTTTATCCAGGGGCGCCTGCTTGGACACCTTGGCGAGGGACACCTCTGGTAATACTGTGTACTCGGAAAATGTCGATGTCCCCATATAGTGGAATAAAGGTTTGCCTTCGAGCGAAAAGCGGCTGCTGCCATCCGGCATCAGGCCCTTGCCCTGGGTAGCACGCACAGCGCCGCAGAGATTGGTTTTTCCCGAAAGGCAAAATTTACATTTGCCACATTCAGCCGTGTACAGGGGGATCACATGATCGCCCACCTTAAGGCTGGTCACGCCCTCACCCACTTCTTCCACTATGCCGGCACCCTCATGGCCGAGCACAGCGGGAAACAGCCCCTCAGGATCAGCGCCTGACAATGTGTAGGCATCCGTGTGGCAGACACTGGTGGCCACTATGCGGACCAGGACTTCTCCCGCCCTGGGGCCTTCGACATCTATCTCTGCAAGCTGCAAAGGTTGGTTGGCCGCGAGGGCGATGGCTGCGCGTGATTTCATCATTGTTCCCCAAAGTGTGAAATAAGTTCGCTAGTGTAAACTATTCACTCTTATCGAGCATCATTGGAGGCTCTAGTAAAAGAGTCGCAGCGGCAGTGTTTTTTCGCAGGGGAAAGGGAGAGGTAAAACTTGCATGCCGCTGTAAAAAAAATTATTCTGGCTTGAAGATCAGAGCAACGCATTTAAAGCGGATACCACAACTTCACCAGGCTTGCCGAAAATCCCTGTATGCATATCGCCATCAACATTTTGCTAACGTTTATCCTGCTTATGGCAACCGCCTGGGCGCTGCTTCCCGGCAGTTTCGGCCTGCTCAACTTTAAAAAATCTCACAGTCGCCCACTGGGACTCTTAGCCAGCGCGGCATGGTGGCTGTTGCTGGCCGCTCATCCCTGGGCCTTGTACCAAGTGTGGTTCTCCCTGAATAGCCATTATTGGTGGCTCGGTATTCTGTTGTTATTGCATATAGCCTTTTTTTCTGTTTTTGCGCGCGATCTCAGCACCCGCTAATCCAGCAGATCCTCGTAGGCTATAGATTCATAAGCGGCCAACTCCTTCCAAGGCAGCGTTTTAGGTGCAGCGACCAGCGTCAAACTGATCTTATTGCTGGCACTGCCATCAATGCTCCCCGTTTCAATGGCAAGCGGCAGTTGTTGCACCTCATCCCATAAGATCCGGGTGAACATTGCTGAATTTTTGCTTTCATACCAGCTTGCATTTTTTGCAGCAGGCTCTGCCAGTTTGCGCATTTTTGCCAATTCAGCGGGATCCAACAGATAATAGGCTGTCTCCCAGCGGCCATCAAAACCCAGAGTGCCATATTCAGACACCCGCGGCACTATGATGGTTTTGTCTTCTGCGCGGACAAATTGAAATTGAACCTGATTGTCCTGCGTGCGCACAATCCACTTGGCAGCCAGGGCAAAATTCAAATTATGTTTATGCTCATGGCCGTGTTCATGGCTGTCTTCGCGGCCATGAGAAGGCTCTGCGCGAGGGGCAATACGCTGACTCCAGACCATATTGTCAGTGCGAATAAAACGCTCCTGGAAATGGGTGTTCTTGGTGACCCCCTCAGCGGTAACAACCCTGCTCTCGAAAGTGAGTATGGCAGCTACAGGGGTTGCCATAACAGCATGAGAGAAAACAGCAGCACACAAACATGGCAAAAATTTGAACATGAAATATTTCCAAATGAAAAAAAGCAAAAACATCCTTCCCTATTGAGAAGGATGCTCTCTGCATAGTGATGGTAAAACCTGCATTAAAAACCAAAAGCGTTATTCAACAGGGAAAATACCTGAGTATTGTCAATAGTGCCCTTAAAGGTTTTCGAGGCGGCCCCAGTTGCAAACAACATGACATCGCCGCCACCGTGAGTTTCCGAACCCATTTTAACGGCCGACTCCTGCAGATAATCATCGTGCAACACCTGGCTCTTGTCGGCACTGCCCTCCACCAGCGTAGAGCGCACGGCTGGCCGATTGACACCATTGCCAAATACCAGAGTCGTATAGTTCTTGCCATCAACATCAAGCAGTTCTTTTCCGTCTTTATAGCTTTTTACCGTGCCAAGAATATTGCTGCCGCGCTTGCCGTAGCCGTTAAAGGCAAGGGTGTGGTCGTGATCAGCGGTGATCACAATCAAGGTGTTGGCCAGACCGGGATCGCGCTTTTGCATTTCATCCAGAGCAACCTTGATAGCATCATCAAAAGCAATGGCATCCTCCAATACACGCTTGGCATTATTGCCGTGCAGTGCATGGTCGATGCGACCGCCTTCCACCATCAGGAAAAAACCCTGCGGATTATTGCCCAGCACGTCAATCGCCTTGGCAGTCATTGTGCTCAGGCTGGGTTCATTCACCGATTTTTTCACGCGATCCAATTCATATTCCAGGTGGCTGGCATTAAAAAGGCCGAGCAACTTGGTGGTTGCCTTGGCATCCAGGGCGGCCAGACTGCTGCCGCTATCGACATAGGTATAGCCCTTGGCTTTCATCTCTGCCGTCAGATCGCGATTGTCTGTACGCTTGCCCTTGCCCGCACCCACACCGGACGCTGGCAGGAAATTCTCGCGGCCACCGCCGAGCAGTACATCCAGACCATTTCCCAGCTTGTTGTTGTAACCTGTACCGCCAACCGCTGCTTGCGCGGCCAAATCATTTTCCGCATCGCGATGACAGCTGTGGGAAAAGGTCGCTGCCGGTGTTGCGTGAGTGACCCGAGTGGTGGTGACAGCACCCACCGACTTTCCTCGTGCCTTGGCCAATTCCAGGATGGTATCCACCGCTGTACCATTGCCACTGCCCGGACAGTTGGAGTCTGCACCATTGGGCCTGATCGCCTGGGTATCGGCAGACATGGACAGCACTTCATTATTCATTTTTACACCGGTCATATAGGCCGACATGGAGGGGGCTGAGTCAGTGGTCTGCGCATCATTGGAGTAGGTTTTGATGCGTGCCGTGCGGGTTTTGCCATCGAGCGTTTCCATATGCAAACTGCCCTCCTCGCGGTATTTGTAAATGCGCGCAGCAGTGACAGTGGTGGGCCCCATACCATCACCGAGAAAGAAAATAATATTCTTGGCCTCACCCGCCGCCAGTGCGGTTGAAGACGCGACTGAAATCAGTGCTGCAGTGGCAAGCATCAAGCTGCTGGTCAATAATTTTTTCATTGTCTATTCCTCGTCTTCAATATTTACAGGTCTACTGCACTGCGAATCAGTGTGAAGACTTTGGTGTTGTCTATAACTCCGGCAAAGGCGTCGGCATTTTTCCCCATGGCTCCGAGGAAGACATCTGTGCCGCCGTGAGTCTCGCTGCCAGCAGCCACAGGAATAACCGCTTCCTGGTGATAGCTATCGGCAAATACCTGGCCATCGGTTAAGGCAGAGAAATTTTTCCGGTCTCCGGCGGGGCGATTTTCGCCATTGCCAAAGCCAATGATGGTATAGGGCATGCCATCGGAATCCTTGGCCAGGGAGCCATCGGTGTAATTCTTTAGCAAACCCAGTACACCGGGATTGCCGGGGCTGGTTTTTCCTGTGCGCTGGGCGTAACCATTCAATACCAGCGTATGGTCATGGTCGGCCGTCACTACAATCAAAGTGTTGGCGAGAGTGGGATCAACTTTTTTGATTTCAGCAATACCCGCTTTAATGGCATTGTCAAAAGCCAGTGTATCCTGCAATGCCTTGATCGCCGTGGTCTCGTGCAGCGCGTGGTCTATGCGGCCACCTTCAACCATCAGGAACATGCCCTTGGGGTTATGCTGCAAGACCTGGATTGCCTTGACGGTCATCTCTGCAAGGCTGGGCTCATTGGTGCCTGCACGAAGCAGATCATAAGTCATATGGCTTGCGTTAAATAATCCCAGCACTTTGCTGCCTGGCTCAGGATTTATCGCATCGAATTCGCTTTTATTGCTGGCATAGCTATAAGCCTGCGCTTTCAATTCAGCAATTAAATCGCGGCTGTCAGTGCGCTTGCCACCCGCGCTTGTCGGTTGGAAAAATTGCCGCCCCCCGCCAAACACTACATCAATGCCACTGCCCAGCTTTTCATTAAAGCCTGCACCTGCGGGAACCATTTGCGCTGCTATGGTGTTTTCCGCATCGCGATGACATATATGCGCATAGGTCGCCGCTGGCGTCGCGTGGGTGACACGAGTGCTGGTGACAATACCTGTACCCATGCCGGCGACCTTGGCCAGCTCCAGCAGAGTAGTCACCGGCTTGCCATTCGCTGCCGGGCAGGTTGAGTCAGCGCCTTTCAGATAGCTTGCACCGCTGCTGTCAAAGGCCTGGGTCTCTGCCGTCATGGAGATGACTTCATTATTCATTTTGACACCGGTCATATAGGCAGACATGGAAGGCGCCGAATCGGTTACCTGGGCATCGTTGGAGTAGGTTTTGACAAAAGCTGTCTCGGGAAGAGTATCCAGAGTCAAATTGCCATCTTCACCTACTGCATAAATCCGCGCGGCAGTCATAGTGGTTATGCCCATGCCATCGCCGAGGAAAAATACAATATTCTTGCGCACAGCCAGGCTCGAACTCGATATTGCACTTGAGCTTGAACTCAGGCCAGCGGAGCTGAAACTGCTGAGACTAGCAGCAATGCTGGAACTGGAGCTTGAACTCAGACCAGCGGAACTGAAACTGCTAAGGCTGGCAGCAATACTGGAACTGAGTTCACCGCTGGCGATAGAACTATTTATGCTGGAGCTATTGATACTGGCACTAGCGACACTACTTGCATTAACACTGCTCGCAAGACTGGAATTAAAACTGCTTGCAAGACTGGAGTTAAAACTACTCGTAACACTGGAGTTGAGACTAGCAGCCACACTGGAGTTGGCAGTGTTACTGCTGGTATTCAAACTGCTAGCCGCACTCGAACTCAAGCTGCTGGAGCTGGGGGGCGTGGGATTGGGTGAGACAGGTGGATTGGTTGAGGATGAACTGCCACCGCAGCCACTTAACGTCAGCGCAATAGCACTGAACAAGACAAATTTTTTCATATAGCCTCCTGTTGGTTGTCAACAGGGTAATGGAGCTATATGAAGTTATTAAGACAAACACTTATATTGCGAAAAATACAGCTGCACTCTCCATAGCTGCACTCTCCACAGATTCACACACAGCAAAGAGATTCCCGTCCCTGCGAGCCATCTGCCCATATCTTCAGAAACCTGTTCAATGGGTTCGATAACGAACAATATATCCTGAAGAAAATTGTTAGGATTTTTGCAATCCAGCTTTTTTAGCTAAGGGGTGATTTCAATGCGCGCGCTCAGCTACCACGGCAGCTACGACGTCAGGGTCGATAATGTCGCTGAACCTACCCTGGAAAATCCCGATGATATTATTCTGAGGGTGACAGCTACCGCTATTTGCGGCTCAGACCTGCATCTTTATCGCGGAAAAGTCCCAGAGACCGAAGAGGGCGATATCTTCGGTCATGAGTTTATGGGCATTGTGGAGGAGACCGGCAATGCCGTAACCACCCTGCGTAAGGGCGACAGGGTCGTGATTCCCTTTGTCATTGCCTGCGGTCACTGTTTTTTCTGCGCACTCAATCTCTACGCTGCCTGCGAAACCACCAACAGCGGTCGCGATGCCATCCTCAACAAAAAGCAGCTGCCCCCAGGGGCAGCGCTATTTGGCTTTGGCCATCTCTACGGCGGCATACCCGGCGGGCAGGCAGAATATGTGCGAGTGCCCAAAGCCAATATAGGTCCCTTAAAAATTCCCGATGGGCTCGACGATGAAAAAGTGTTATTCCTCAGCGATATTCTGCCCACCGGCTATCAAGCCGTTATCAATGCCGAAATCAAGAAGGGTTCCAGTCTGGCGATTTACGGTGCGGGCCCAGTAGGACTTATGGCCGCCGCCTGCGCGCGACTGCTGGGCGCAGAGACAATATTTATGGTCGACCACCACGATTTTCGCCTGGAGTTTGCCCGGCAATACTATGGTGTAATTCCCATTAATTTCGATGAAATCGAAGATCCCGCCGCTTTTATTATCGAACAAACTGCCGGTTATCGCGGTGTCGATGCCGCTATAGATGCGGTCGGCTATGAAGCCAAAGGCAGCACTCTGGAAACGGTATTGACCAATCTGAAGCTGGAGGGCAGCAGCGGTGCCTGTCTGCGGCAGTGCATAGCCGCCGTACGACGCGGTGGGATTGTCAGTGTATCGGGAGTCTACGCAGGCTTCCTGCATGGTTTTCTATTTGGCGATGCCTTTGCCAAGGGGCTGACCTTTAAAACGGGACAAACCCATGTCCAGGCTCTACTTCCATCGCTATTGGAGCAGATTCTCCTCGGTAATCTGCACCCTGACATCATTATTTCCCACCGCCTTTCATTAAACCAGGCCGCACAGGCCTATCGCATGTTTGATCAAAAAGAGGATGAGTGTCGCAAGGTAATTTTGCGCCCCTGAACAAGAAGATATCAGCCATAGCATTTTTTAACCAGGAGATTAATATGCAACTGCCAGCAACCAACCAACGCGTTACACAAAACACCCCTGAACATATCAATCTTGACATCCAACAGAAAATTCAGCACTCCATCGAATACCATAAGAGCCACCCAAACTTGATCGCCGCACGCCTAAAGGAACTCGATAGAGAATGGGATGTGGAGCGCATACTTGAAACCAATGCCTCCTCGCTGATTGTCACAGGTAGTTTACTGGGGCTAACCCTGAATAAAAAGTTTTTAGCCATACCGCTGATTGTCGGTGGTTTCCTGCTGCAGCACGCCCTGCAAGGCTGGTGCCCACCACTGCCCATCCTGCGCCGCCTGGGTTATCGCACCGCCAGCGAAATTGAAAAGGAGCGCAATGCGCTGCAAGGCATTGCGAGACATAAGCATCATTAAATACGCTATTGATGAATGTAGATTTTTTTAAAATCAACTCGTGATTGGTATCACGAAATAAGTGAATGAATTTTAAACTGCTGAGTATTTTTACTTTTTTTGAAATCAAGTTTATTTATATATTCGCAGCACAAAGTAATGTAAAAGCACTGCCAGCGCATGGCCTTGAAACACCCAGGCAATCACCGACTGCCTGGGTTATATTTTACTCGAAACTAAATCTCAAACGCTCTTGATCGCATCCATTATTAAAAACTAACGGCGTTCCCTCAGCCGGATTTACGGCTCCGCCCTCGGGGTGCATACACTTGCCACTGCTGCGATGCTTGATGCTTCCCAGGGCAGTTGTCTGGTATTGAATATTTGAGCCACCGATACAATTAGGGAAAAATACCCACTTGGTGCCGTCATTCGGGGTACCAGACCCAGCATCTGGATGGAGACACATACCTGAATCAATATGCAGCATAGCGCCCGATGCTAACAATTTAAACTTGTTATTGTTTGAGCTGCAATTGCTGGACAGCACCGCAGGCTCATTCATCCTCGGCGCAGCGCCAGACTGAGGGGCAACACACTTCCCACTACTGTGTTTGATTAGCTTGCCGACAGGGTTAAATTTGCTGGCAGCACTGGTGCCTCTACTCAGTCGTGGGTCGATCCAAACACTCCAGTCGCTATCCTGGTTGCCATCGTCAAGAAACTCCACTTTCAACTCATTGACATTGGATATATCAACAACAAATGAAGTCGTCGGCGATGATGTAGCAGTAAAACTTGGCGAGCGATATAACTCAGCACCATCACCCAACACTCTTGCCACCACACGGCCGGATGCACTATTGTCTTTAATCACAGCCTGCGCATCCAATGCCAGCCATTTTTTGTTAAGTTGATAAGCAAGACTGGAAGGTGCATGGGCATAGATATTGTTTGTGCGGCACTCGCCATCGACTTTCACCATATCGTTAATATCGATACTGCCATAACCCACACTTTCGCTAGCGCGATTGACCCTATTCAAATATAGGGTTGTCTCCGCACTTGAGAGGGTTTCGGCATTGACGTTAGCCTGCACCGGACTCCATCTCCGCTGGAACATGGTTTGGATAGTGCTTTGCTCTGCCGGCGTATGCATTAGATTCCAACCGTCAATACCTGTGTATGACTGCAATTCACTCCACCATTTACGGTATTGTCCGTAACCATCGTCAGGCCAGGCACGACCTTCCACTACCTTTTTATAAGGCGACCAGCGATCGTGCATAATTTGCCTGAACGCCGACCACTTATCCTGCGCCAGGAAGCGATCCTGGAATTCGTAAAATTTAGGCAACAGTGATTCACTGTTAGTTGAGCAAATGGACTTAGTCGCGCGCTCCTGAGCAATCCACTCGCGCGCATTGACTATATCGTTGCCGTGGGTGCGCAATAAGTTATCGCGCTCCATTGCGTATACCTGCATGAACAGTGGCAGATGTGTTTGAAAGCTCACCCCAACATCAAAACTGTGTTCAAGTTCGTGAATCATTACTCCGCCGACAATATTGCTCGAGCCCCAGATATCTCGCAAAAAACTATCCGTTAAAAGATTCGAATCTTTTAACAGAGTGCCGTTGATGTTGTACCCCAAGGCCATGATATGCCAATTGCGCGGTATAAAAATATTTTGCTTGGCGCACTGCACCATGGCATTTTTTCCCGATAGTACACGCATATTTTCCGCTGCGCGACTGAGACGCGAAAAATAATTTTTGGTGACTTCGTAGCCGCCAGCTTTGATCACGAAATTATCATAAACATTCGCCACCAGATTGGAGAACTCATACTGAGTAATGCCGTTGCCGGACAGTTTTTCAATGCGAATATTATCAACCTGGAATGTGCCCGAGTAGGCGCCCATATGCAGATGCAAATCTACCTTGCCGTTAAATGGCGCAGCAAAATCCACTGCCACCTCACGCCACTGGCTTGGGTTTGCAGCATTTATGCCCTGCTGTGATGCATCACCATTGATGCCCACGCGCAACCTCGGCAACTTCCACAGACGCTCAGAATCCCCAATACCGGAGGGCACCTGAATATTGCTGGGTGCATTTAGCAGGCGAACTCGTGCGCGCACCTCATAGGCCGTGTAAGGTTTTAAAAATACCGTTTGCGTCCACTCCACAGGACTGCCGCCAGCGGGCGCCGAAATTTCAAGCACCTTACCGCTAGCGGTGCCATCTGTTGCCGTTGTCAATTTGGCGAGGGCAAGCAAGCTGCTATCAGCATAACCTTCTACTCTCCAAGCATTTGCTGCATTGGCCGCGTCCTCGGAAATCAGGCGTCCCTCAGCAAAGAACGAAATGGTATTTTTAACTACAGTTGCACCAGAGGTTGCGGTAACTTCAAAGGTGTAGGCTGTAGTTTGCGTTGGAGCAAAGGAAATCGTCTGGCCAGTGAAAACAGTCACATTCGCGTTGCTGCGACTATTAATAAAACTGGGCAGCGCTTTCAGTTGATTAAACGAGCTCAGCGATTGGTTGAATGTCTCCTGCAGTAATACACCCGATGCTGTCGTGCCCTCAGGTTTTGAAAATACTTCTGCGGGAACCTCCTCCCACTGACTGCTGCCGGGCTTTTGCCAAAGCACACTGAAATGGGCCGAGCCGCCCTGGTTGATATACAAAAATTCGAAGGGATAAGCACTGCCGGCACTCAACTCGATCAGCTGGCTGGTATTGCTAAAGTCAGCAGATCCCACCGCCTGGGTGGAAGAGGTAAGCAGTTGTTTAATGCCGTTTTTGGTGATGCGCATTTCATGCTGATCGTCTGCAGCCACCGCAAATTTATACATGCCTGATGTGGGAGGATACAATTTCCCGGTAATACGCTGACCAACATTTTCGGTATAGGCGGCGCAGCCACTCAGTCCCCAGTCGGAATCCCAAGTCAGATCATAAATATCTTTTCTGTTGTAGGTGCCATCTTCAATCAACTTCCATTCGTACTGCCAAGCGCTGCCTGAGGTGATGGTGGCATTCAGGCTTACTGCTTCGCCAGCATAGGCTCTGCCATTATTATTGGCAACCGACAAGGTCATCTCAGGCAAGGGGGCCGGAGCGCAGTTAGCCGCTAAATTTTGTTCAGTTGCTATAGCTTTTGAAGTGCTGTTAAAAGAAATTTTAACCCATCCTGGACTCACCGTATAATCCGATGAAGGAATACCATCACCCCAGCCACCGTTGGGATCAATTTTAAAGCGAGTGCCTGTACCGGTAAAATTAATGCAGCTCTGATAATTGTCAGAACTGCCAAGGCGCGACATTAAAGTCCCCTCTACCCAGTTGTTAAAGGTACCGCGCAAATGATAAATACTCGCGGCTACGCTGGAGGTGCTCGCCGAGCGCGATATGGTGGAAGAACTCGATTGTGACGACGAACTTGAAGCTGAGGTCACAGCCCCACAATTGCTGGCTAGATTCTGTTGTGCAGTAATTGTTTTAGAGGCGCTATTGAAGACTATTTTTACCCAGCCTGTTGCAACAGCGAAATCGGCCGCCGGAAGGCCATCGCCCCAGCCGCCATTGGGATCAATTTTGAAGCGCGGACCGCCATTGGCATCGCCACCTGTAAAATTAACACACCGCTCGTAGTTATTGCTGGTTCCTGTAGGAGCCATCAAGGTTCCCTCGGCCCAGGCATTAAAGGTACCGCGGACATGATAAGTGGCAGCGACTGGGGTTGCAGTGATACTCCACGCCTTGCTGTCAGTGAAAAACTTAATATCCCATGTGCCTGCCGCAACGGCTATATTGTTGCCGTTAAGGCCACCGACACCATAGCTCTCTGCCCAGTTACCAAAGCGATCAAATTTAATAGAACCCGCCGTCGAAAAGACTACACCTTTCAACTGCATGGTATTGTTGCCAACAGATTCCATTGGCGTAGCGGTCCATGCATTGTGGGTGCCGCGCAAAAACCAGTCGGCTTGGGCCTGAGCGCATAGGCTCAATAGAAATGCGATCAACCAATAACTATACTTCATAACATCTCCCTAAACGTATCCGTCGACTAGATCTAACATGGCAATTCAAAAGTTTTAATTGCGTAAAGCCACTGGGCCATACAAACCGATCAGCAAAGGAGCGAACAGAATCCAGAGCAGGCCACCAGCGATTTTATTCGCCCAGGCATCCCACTAAGCTTATTTAAAACACCCCACGTGACTATTCACTACAGCGCTCGGTTTCAACCGAGTCACCGCGCAAGCATAATTAAAATTCTGTGCAGTTAGGCGTATTTTTCCTCAATTATGTGACAGGAATGGCATTTATTACGCCAAAATGCGATTTAACAATACCTTCTTTTTATACACCAAAGCCCCATAGACCATAAATCAGCAGGCTGCTGAAAAAGCATTTCGATTTTGGAGGGATGACCAGCTTGCCATCCAAAGAGCGTATTAAAGGAATGGCGACAGCTAGCACAGGTATCTGCGAAACTTTTAAGGAACAACTTATAAGCAGACCCGAAAACCTCACATTCCGTCTGTGACCATTAACGGTGGCTGAGAACTATACAAGATCAAACTGCAGCACGCCGGTTACAGACTCGCGTATGAAGTTTCAGATATTATTGTCACAGTGATCGCGCAGAGGTTGGCGAGCAATATAAGACCAAAGCCTATGAATTTGCATTTCCCGTCCCGCGAGCCAAGCGATTTATAAACTGCCATTCAGTCAAAATCGTGTCACTCGGGCGATAGGTCAGGCTTGCAGTTTTTTGTGCATTTTTACCAGCGCAAATGTCTCACCGCTTGAAAGGGGCTGTTGAAGCCGCTGCAACTCAGCAAAACCGCATTTTTTGTAAAATGGCTCACCGGAGAGAGTCGCGGTTAAATACAAAAATTTAACACCTGCGGATAAGGATTTTTCCTCGCAAACCCTGAGCAGCTCAGTGGCTATCCCCTTACGCGCAAATTCGGGGTGAACAAAGAAACCTTTAATTTCTGCCTTGTGCGGCTCAATTTCACATGGCCTTACACCGCCGCAGGCTATCACCCTATTTTCACATTCAATCACAAAAAACTCGCCTGATTGAATTAATGTTTCAATATTACTGACAAGCTCAAGGGCAGTTTCAACCAAGGGTTCTGTATAAAACTGCACCTGAATTATTCTTGCTGACTGCTTAATCAAATCATTTATGTGTTGCAAATCCTGCATATTGGCCTTGCGAACAAGCTGATTCATAATTGAGTTCAAACTAGTTAACTCCGCATTCAGCGATTTTCGCATCGCCATGTTTTATGTGTCTTTTTACCCCAAGCAGAAACCAGGACAAATAACTTACCCAAAGCAGAACAATTAGAATAGTTAAACGCTGAACCAAGCCTCCCTGGTTTAAAAAGCCATGCAAGCAAAAAGCAGGAATAATAAGTAGTGGAAAATAGCTAATAAATATCGATGATAGATTTAACTTTTTAAGGATATAGTGTGTTTTGCAAGAGGCAACTAAAAAAGGAATAACACCCAACATGACAAAAAATGCATGCACCAATGTCCAAGGGCTTTTAAAATATAAATTAAAGTCTGCTGGAACAGCGGCACCAGCAAGCATAACGCCAAGAATAATCAACCACCACGCCGATGATGCGGATACGCCTTTAGCATTAAGTACAGATTTGAAACCAATACCAGCCAAAATCACCAATACGCCCGTCAAGAAAAAACAGAATATATTCATAGCCAGTGCATTAGCTGCCCCAAATGCACCAAGCTCACTGACAGCTTTATACAAATGCGAATAGTTTGGCTCCAATGAACCAAATACAAGCAGTGAAGCCACCCACCAGGGAGCGCAAAAAATACCAGCGCCTAGAAATATTTTTTCCATTCTGATTCCTTATGATTTATGCAATGATTTTAACAAACGCTATAGCGGCTATAATTTGCCCACCTTCTATTTTAGATAACCCGCATAGCCTTATTCAACGATACCAAACCCTAAGACAGAACCACAAACAACAATATCGAAATCTGCGAAGACCCCGCGCGGGTCAAATGACCCGCCCTACAATTTTCCTCAACAGCAACCGGTTTGCTGATATGATTCATCCCCTTTATGTTTTATCAGCCCGCGATCTGAACACCTATAGAGACAAAAGTAAAAAATGAGCGAAAACAGCAGCTTACAAGTAAATAATGAGTCATCCCATACCCCCATGATGGCGCAATACCTGCGCATCAAGGCCCAGCATCCGCACGAGCTGGTGTTCTACCGCATGGGAGACTTTTACGAGCTGTTTTTCGACGATGCCAAGAAGGCCGCTGAGCTGCTGGATATCACCCTGACCGCACGCGGCAAATCCAATGGCGAACCCATTGCCATGGCCGGCATTCCCTTCCATTCGGCAGATGGCTATCTGGCCAAGTTAGTGAAGGCGGGAATCTCGGTTGCCATCTGCGAGCAGATTGGCGATCCCGCTACCAGCAAGGGGCCGGTCGAGCGCAAGGTCATGCGCATAGTCACTCCCGGCACTGTGAGCGATGAAGCCCTGCTGGACTCGCGCCGCGACAACCTGCTGGTGGCCCTGCACCAGGCGGGCGATGTGTTTGGTCTGGCATCCCTGGATATGGCGAGCGGTCGCTTCCTGGTACTGGAAGTTGAAGGCCTGGAAGCCGCCCTGGGAGAACTGCAGCGCCTCAACCCAGCAGAATTACTGCTCAGCGATCACCTCACCAGCCCGCAGCTGGTTGAAAACCGCAAAGGCCTGCGCCGTCGCGGCCCCTGGGAGTTTGAGCTGGAGACCGCGCAGCGCCTGCTGGTGCAGCAATTCGGCACCAAGGACCTGGCCGGCTTTGGCTGCGATCACCTGCACACCGCACTCTGCGCCGCCGGCTGCCTGCTCAGCTACGCCCGCGAAACCCAGCGCACCGCCCTGCCCCATGTGCGCAGCCTGGCCCATGAAAACCGCGACGAAGCGGTGATTATGGATGCAGCCACCCGCCGCAACCTGGAGCTGGATACCAACCTCAATGGCGGCGACGAACACACCCTGTTTTCCATACTCAACCGCGCCGCCACCAGCATGGGCAGCCGCCTGCTGCGCCGCTGGCTGAATCGCCCCCTGCGCGATATTGGCCTGCTGAATCTGCGTCAGGATGCCATTGCCAGCCTGCAAAAGAACTACACCTTTGAAATTATCAATGGCGTCCTCAAGCAGGTCGGCGATATGGAGCGAATCCTGGGCCGCCTCGCCTTGCGCTCAACCCGCCCACGCGACCTGTCGCGCCTGATGATGTCCCTGGCCTGCTACCCGGAATTACAATCCGAACTGGCCAAACTGCCAGCGCCACTGCTGGGTCGCCTGGCGGGCGAAATTGGCACCTTTCCCGCACTGGTGGATCTGCTCAGCCGCGCCATTATTGAAAACCCGCCAGTGGTGATTCGCGACGGCGGCGTGATTGCCGATGGCTATGATCCCGAGCTGGATGACCTGCGCAATATCAGCACCAACGCCGGCCAATACCTGCTGGATCTGGAAACCCGCGAGCGCGAGCGCACCGGTATTCCCACGCTCAAGGTGGGCTACAACCGCGTGCATGGTTATTTTATTGAATTGACCAGCGCGCAATCGGAAAAGGCACCCGCGGATTATATCCGCCGCCAGACACTGAAAAATGCCGAGCGCTATATCACCCCTGAACTCAAAGAGTTTGAGGACAAGGCACTCTCTGCCAAAAGCCGTGCCCTCGCGCGCGAAAAAGCCCTTTACGACGAGCTGCTGGATATACTCAATGAACAGCTTATCCCGCTGCAGGATTCGGCCGCCGCCGTATCCGAACTGGATGTCCTCACCACCCTGGCCGAACGCGCAGATGCACTCAATTTCTGCCGCCCGCAGCTGACCCAGGCACCGGGTATCAATATCGAGGGAGGCCGCCACCCCGTAGTGGAACAGGTCACCAACGCGCCCTTTGTACCCAATGACCTGCTGTTCCACAGTGAGCGCCATATGCTGATAGTCACCGGCCCCAATATGGGCGGTAAATCAACTTACATGCGCCAAGCGGCACTGATTGTATTGCTCGCCCATATCGGCAGCTTTGTGCCAGCGCAGAGCGCCACTATAGGTATTGTCGACCGCATATTTACCCGCATAGGCTCTTCGGATGACCTCGCCGGCGGCCGCTCTACCTTTATGGTGGAAATGACTGAGACCGCCAATATCCTCCACAACGCCAGCAAGCACAGCCTGGTGTTGATGGACGAGATCGGCCGCGGCACCAGCACCTTTGACGGCCTGGCGCTCGCCTGGGCCTGCGCCAGGCACCTGGCCGAGCAGGTCAAAGCCTTTACCCTGTTCGCCACCCACTACTTTGAAATCACCAGCCTGCCGACCAGTATTCCCGGCATTGCCAACCTGCACCTGAATGCCACTGAACACAATGACAATATAGTGTTCCTGCACAAGGTGCAGGAAGGTCCGGCCAGCAAAAGCTATGGCCTGCAAGTGGCCAAACTGGCAGGCATTCCCGCAGCGGTTTTGGCCCAGGCCCAGGCGCAGCTGCAACTCCTGGAACAGGGCGTTCACCCGGAGCAAGTTGCCAATACCACCGCAGTGGAAATCGCACAGCCGTTTATCAGCCTGCCAGCAAACGACTCTCTGCTTTCCCCGCAGCAGTCGGGCCTGTTTGACGCACTGCCAAACCCGGCCCTGGAGGCCCTGAAAAAAATCAATCCGGATACGCTTTCACCGCGCGATGCACTGGAGCAACTCTACCGCCTGAAAGAATTGTTTATGAAGGGTAAATAACGATTAAACGGCTATGACCAGCAAAAAATGTGGCCTTAAAAAGAAGTATTCTCAACTGGCCGCGCAACAGGTGTTAATTGATCGCAAAAGCGAGCATCGAACACCTAAAATACTACCCAAAACAGCTTTCGCTGTTTAGAATGCGCGCTTCCTGTTTTGGTAATTGATGGAGTCACCTATGACTTTTGTGGTTGGGGAAAATTGCATTAAATGTAAACACACAGACTGTGTCGAAGTCTGCCCCGTGGATTGTTTCTATGAAGGCCCCAACTTCCTGGTGATTCACCCGGATGAATGTATCGACTGCGCCCTGTGTGAACCTGAATGCCCCGTTGGCGCAATCTTCTCCGAAGATGAACTGCCGGAAGACCAAGCGGTATTCCTGGAGCTCAACGCAGAGCTGGCGGAAGTCTGGCCTAATATTACCGAGATCAAAGAATCCCCTGCCGATGCTGAAGAGTGGGACGGCGTACCAGGCAAACTGCAATACCTGGAGCGTTGATCGCACCCAGTAATTTGCCCGCAAAAAAACCGCGCTAGTCGCGGTTTTTTTGCATTCTGTGCCCGGTAAAATAAAAAGGGCAGCCTGAGCTGCCCCCATTCAAACCCGGTAGCAATTACGCACTAAACAAAGCTTCACCATTCAAACCTTGCTTTTCCATAATATCGCGCAGACGCTTTAACGCCTCCACCTGGATCTGACGCACGCGCTCACGAGTCAGGCCTATCTCATGGCCCACCTCTTCAAGGGTGCTGACTTCATGGCCACGCAAGCCAAAGCGGCGAGAGAGAACTTCGCGCTGCTTTTCAGTCAGCTCATCCAGCCAGCTGTCCAGGCTCATGGTCAAATTATTATCCTGCAGAATAGTGGCAGGATCAGAGACGCGCGTATCGGCAATAGTATCGACAATAGCCCTGTCGGAGGATGGCCCTACAGGTGTATCGATTGAGGTTACACGCTCATTCAGACTCAGCATGCGCTCGACATCGGCAACAGGCTTTTCCAGCAACTGGGCGATTTCTTCGGGAGAGGGTTCGTGATCCAGCTTTTGCGAAAGTTCGCGGGCGGCGCGGAGATAAATATTCAGCTCTTTGACTACATGGATAGGCAGGCGAATCGTGCGCGTCTGATTCATGATGGCGCGCTCAATGGTCTGGCGAATCCACCAGGTGGCGTAGGTTGAGAAGCGGAAGCCGCGCTCAGGGTCAAACTTTTCAACCGCGCGAATCAAGCCCAGGTTGCCCTCTTCAATCAGATCCAGCAGCGCCAGGCCACGATTGACATAGCGACGGGAAATTTTTACCACCAGGCGAAGGTTGCTTTCAATCATGCGCTTGCGTGCAGCCTCTTCACCCTTCAGCGCCTTACGTGCAAAGAACACTTCTTCTTCAGCGCTCAACAGGGGAGAAAAACCGATTTCATTAAGGTAAATTTGCGTTGCATCGAGAGTTTTATTGAATTTTTCATCCAGGATACGCTCTTTGGCACTGTCCGGTTTTACCGCCTTCTGGCTCTCGATTGCATCTTCCGCAAGCAATTCATCACTTTCATCAAAGTCGATATCTGACACAATAAACACATCATCGCGTTCGAATATGCCTGAATCCCTATTTTGTAAAGTCATTTTTCTGCCCCTTAATTCATTATGTTTAGCTGGTGAAACCAACTCACGTAGGCGGTAGAATCCATTTAACCTTGTTCATTGTTTCGGGTAAGGGTTTGAGTCGCTTTGAAGATTCCACTTATATTTGCTTATTGTATGTTTTACTCTCTCAGCGCTTAGGCAGACAACTACGCACTTACCTTTGCTACGAATCTACATCTAAAAGCCCAACTCTATCAGTACCTTTCGAATCCATATCGGCAGCTTCCAATCCAGCTTTAACAAATTTTTCAATCCCCCGCCAATTTAACGGGAACGGTTAAAAAACAAAAAAGTGTAGAAGCGTAAACTACAGGGAAATTGCCGTGATGCTAGCAGGGTCCACCCGTTGAATGCAGGCGTACAAACGCAGCAGCAATTACAGACTCACTCAATTTCGCATTAAGATCAATACCCCGCAAAAAGCCACAAATGGCTCTTGATTAGTGCAAAACCACCTCGCCAATCCCAGGATTGCACACCGCCAGAGCCAAACAAAAAGGATTTTTAAATGCCAGAATGATAAAAAACGTTCAGTATTAACAACAAATAGGATGGGTTTTCGAGCTTGAATAAAGCGAATAATACAAAAAAATAAAGCTAGAAAAAGCACAATAAAAACAAAAAATGAAAATACCGCACAACATAAAAACGATATAAATACTGAACGTCTGTGAAGTAGTTGGCAAAAAAATTATTTGTTAATGATCACTTACATACCAGCCTCATTCAGATCATTAATTAATCACAATTATATTCTTTTGATCTAAATATTAAAAATTTATTTGAAAATTATCTAATATGTTTATATAAAAATGAACCAAAACTGAACGGAGGATCAAAAAGTGGTTACTTTTCGACATTTTGTTACTTTTTTTCGCACCAGGAAGACCGCAAAAATAAGAAATATTTGGAGGAAGTGATAGGGGTTTAGCGAAGCGTGCCAGACACCAAAGGCACAAATTTGACAGGCTCAATAACGCGTGTAACAAAGTTTTCACTCTCGCCATCGCGCATAATTAAGTGCAGATGCTGTTCGCGCCCCCCCAGGGGAATGACCAGCACCCCAGAAGGGGCCAACTGCTTCAACAGTTCATCCGGCACCGCATGGGGTGCTGCTGTGCTCAGTATGGCGTCATAAGGGCCCATTTCTGGCCAGCCAAAACCGCCGTCGGCGTGGCGCAGCTGCACATTGCGCAACCCTAATTGACGCAATCTTTCGCGGGCCTTGTCCTGCAAGGGCTTAATGCGCTCGACGCTGTATACCTGGGGTGCCAATTGCGCAAGTATGGTGGTCTGATAGCCAGACCCTGTACCCACCTCAAGCACCTTGTCCAGCTTGCCTGCAGCCCCTAGCAATAGCTCAGTCATGCGCGCCACTATGTAAGGCTGGGACAGCGTTTGGCCGTGACCAATCGGCAGGGCTGTGTCTTCGTAGGCGCGATGGGCGAGCGCCTCATCCAGGAAAATATGGCGCGGAGTGTTACGCATAACATCCAGGACCCGCCTATTGGTCACCCCCTGCTCTGCCAGGCGTTCGATCAAACGATCGCGCGTTCGCGCCGAGGTCATGCCGACACCTTGCAATATCAAACTCATTGTATTGGCCTCCTCGTGGCATCAAGCAGTAGGTAAATATCCAGGAAAAACGGCGCCACTATATCACACCCCAGGGTCAGGGGTTTCTATTGCCGAGTGCAAAACAGCCAGCTCGCGCAACAAGGTGGTGGCAAACTCGCCGCTGCCCAGGGAAAAACTTAATTCAATATCATTGTCGAGCCAGCGCCAGGAGGCATGCTCCGGCGTTAATACCAGGGGTCGACGCTCTTGCAGCAGACCGGCATGCTCCAGGCCATTGCACCATTCGGACCAGGCATTGATCGCGGACAGCTCCAGCTCAGCAGCTTCGCCAGCCGCCGCCGAACGCCCCCTGCCCCACAGCGGGGCTGAGGGAAACGACTCCGACTCACCCGCCAATAAGGTTTGCCAATTGCCGGCACGAACCCGCGCAGCCACTACCTGGTTGAAAAGATAAGAGCGCGCTGCCGATAAAAATAATCCGCGTTTTTGTTTGTCGCGAATACGCCTGCCTTCAACCAGAAGCGAATGGGCTTCTACTAAATTATTTCCGTGGCGACCAAAGCGCTGCTCGCCAAAGTAGTTGGGAACACCGCCCGCCAGCACCCGCTCCAGCAGTAATTCAAAGGCGGGTTTATTCGCACAGGTTAGATTGCGCAGGCGAATGACAAAGCGATTGGATTGGTGGTCGCCCCTGCGCAATTTATGTTGATGGCGAGCCGCCTGCAAAAGCTGAATGGACTCAGAGTTCAATGCCGTCCAATCAGGCTCGCTATCGAACCTGGGCAGATACACACTGAACCATTGCCTGGTGAGCGCATGACGGTCCTTTCGCCCGCAATAGCCGATATCCATCGTCGCAACACCGGCAAGCTCAGCAATTTTTTGTGCGACCCAGGCGGTATTTTCGCCGCGTTTTTGCACATGTAAATACACATGCTCGCCCTGACCAGAGGGTTCAAACCCCAAGTGCTCATAGACCTGAAAATCTTCTGGTTCAGCGCGGAAATCGGCACTGGCTTGCGGCTCTCCGTAAGCAAAGGGGAAATCCAAAGGAAAGGTAACTTGCATAAATCCAACAGCGCCTGCAAACATTAAAGAATATAGGATAGCCTAAATTAATCAGGCCGCCTTTAATAAAACCACTGCATAGGCTGCGATGCCTTCCTCTCGGCCGGTAAATCCCAGGCGCTCGGTGGTGGTTGCCTTAACGTTGACTTGATCCGTTTGCGATTGTAAATCTGCAGCGATATTCTCAACCATATGGGCAATATAATTTGCCATGCGCGGCGCCTGGGCGACGATGGTCATATCGGCATTTTCCAACAGCCAGCCCTTGGCCTTGACCTTACCGTAGACCATCCGCAGCAGCGAGCGGCTATCGGCATTGCGGTATTGCATATCGGTATCGGGAAAATGCTTGCCTATATCGCCCAGTGCAGCGGCGCCCAGCAGGGCATCGCAGAGAGCGTGCAGCAATACATCGCCATCAGAGTGGGCAATCAAGCCACGGGTGTGGGGAATAACCGCGCCGCCAATAACAATTTTATCGCCAGCGCCAAACGCGTGGACATCATAGCCATGGCCAATTCTCATAGGTTACTTTTCCTGATGCTGCAAAATAAAGTCGGCCAGGAGTAAATCCTCTGGACGCGTGATTTTTATATTGTCCTCGCGCCCCTCGATCACTTTCGGCCTATAGCCGCACAGCTCAAGGGCTGAAGCTTCATCGGTAATATTTTCATTGCGTGCAAGTGTTTGCTGCAGGCAATCGCGCAATAATTGATAGCGAAATAATTGTGGGGTCTGCGCATGCCAGAGACCACGCCGGTCCAGTGTCCTGGCTATATCCTTGCCAGTCTCAACCTGCTTCAAGGTATCTTTGACCTGAATCGCCAGTATACCGCCCACCGGATCATTTTCCAGTTGCCCGCAGAGGGATGCAATATTGGCTAAAGTGATACAGGGTCGCGCTGCGTCGTGCACCAGCACCCAATCCTCCGGCTGCAATTCTTTTTGCAAATATTCCAGGCCATTCAGGACAGAGTGGGCGCGTTCACTGCCACCTGCAACAGTGTGGATCAGGGGATGCCTGCTGACAGGGAGTTCGCGCCAACGCAAGTCAGTCGCTGCAACGGTTACAACAATGCCGCACAGCGACGGAATTTTCAGCAGGCGCTCAAGCGTCTGCTCGATAATGGTTTTTGCACCCAACCGCAAATACTGCTTGGGAATATCCGAGCCCATGCGCGCGCCCATACCGGCGGCAGGTACCACAACCCAGTATTGTTTTGCAGAGACAGTGTTCGCTGAAGTTGGATTCATAGGATTAACGCATTGAGGCTAAAACGATCTTGCTATTTTTATTCCGGCTTTTTCTTGGCGGGGATCATAAAAAACGTCTCATCTTTTTTGATCATGCCAATATCGTTGCGCGCCCGCTCTTCAAGGCTGTCGGCGCCGCTCTTCAAATCGCTCACTTCCACATCGAGAATGCGATTGCGCTCGCGCATGCGATCATTTTCAGCCTGCTGCTGCTTTATATCGCGCTCTAATTTGTTGATATGGGCAAGGCTGCCCTCCCCCTGCCAAAGGCGATACTGGAGGGCGGCAAGCAAAACAATCAACACTGCAAAAAGCCATTTCATAGCATTATCTATTCGAGGATTGCATGAAAAAAATAAGGCCGAACAAGCTCGGCCTTATTGTGTCGCAGCCAATTAGGCTTTAAATTCCGCGCGGCCTTTATAAGGTGCCGCAGCGCCCAATTCAGCTTCAATGCGCAGCAGGCGATTGTACTTGGATACGCGGTCTGAACGGCACAGAGAACCGGTTTTGATTTGACCTGCGCGAGTCGCCACCGCCAAATCGGCGATAGTGGTATCTTCGGTTTCGCCAGAGCGGTGAGAGATAACGGCAGTGTAACCTGCATCCTGTGCCATTTTAATGGCATCCAGAGTTTCTGACAGAGAACCGATTTGGTTGAACTTGATCAGGATAGAGTTGGCGATTTTTTTATCGATACCCTCTTTCAAAATCTTGGTGTTGGTTACAAACAGGTCGTCGCCCACCAATTGGATCTTGTGACCGATCTTGTTGGTCAGGTCAGCCCAACCCGCCCAGTCGCTCTCGTCCTTACCATCTTCGATAGAGATGATTGGGTAGCGTGCAGCCAGGTCAGCCAGGTAATCGGAGAATTCGTTGGAAGAGAAAACCTTGCCTTCGCCGGCCAGATCGTATTTGCCGTCTTTGTAGAACTCAGTAGAAGCACAATCCAGAGCCAGGGTTACATTTTCACCGAGCTTGTATCCAGCTTTCTCTACAGCCACAGAAATCACTTTCAAGGCATCTTCGTTAGATGGCAGGTTGGGAGCAAAGCCACCTTCATCGCCCACTGAAGTGCTCAGGCCTTTATCGTGCAGGATTTTTTTCAGGGTGTGGAAAATTTCTGCACCAACACGCAAGGCTTCAGCAAAGGTTTTTGCGCCTACTGGCTGAACCATAAACTCCTGAATATCGACATTGTTGTCGGCGTGCTCGCCGCCGTTGATGATATTCATCATGGGCACTGGCATGGAGTATTGACCGGAAGTGCCATTCAGGTCGGCAATGTGAGCGTAAAGAGGAACTTTCTTGGAGATAGCTGCCGCTTTTGCGTTGGCGAGAGAAACTGCAAGAATAGCATTAGCACCCAACACATTTTTGTTGTCTGTGCCATCGGCCTTGATCATGGCATTGTCCAATGCGCGTTGATCCAACGCATCAAAACCTACCACCAGGTTTTTGATAGTAGTGTTGATATTGTTCACAGCTTTCAAAACGCCCTTGCCCAGGTAGCGCGACTTGTCGCCGTCGCGCAGCTCCAGAGCTTCGCGCGAACCAGTAGAAGCACCAGAAGGTGCAGTTGCCGAACCCACTGAACCGTCGGCAAGAATCACTTCTGCCATTACGGTTGGGTTGCCGCGGCTGTCCAAAATTTCAAAGGCTTTGATATCAACAATCTTACTCATGGTCTACTCCAGGTGTTTTTTAAAATTTACTTAATATCCAATACAGGAAAACTTTTAATTAAGTCGTCTATGGTTTTCATTTGCAACAAAAACGGCTCCAGCTTATCCAGTGGCAGCGCGCTTGGGCCATCGCATTTGGCTTTATCGGGATCTGGATGGGCTTCCAGGAATAAACCGGCCAGGCCCACCGCCATCCCCGCACGAGCAAGCTCTGCCACCTGATGACGGCGGCCGCCTGAGGCGCTGTCTTTGGATTCGCGGAATTGCAGCGAATGAGTTACATCGAAAATAACCGGGGCGTTGCCACTGACTTCGCGCATGGTGCGGAAGCCGAGCATATCCACCACCAGGTTGTCGTAGCCAAAGTTGGTGCCGCGATCGCAGAGAATGATTTTATCGTTGCCGCACTCGGCAAACTTCTCAACAATATTTTTCATTTGCCCGGGGCTCAAAAACTGCGGCTTTTTGATATTGATCACCGCACCGGTTTTGGCCATGGCCACCACCAGGTCGGTCTGGCGCGCGAGGAATGCCGGTAACTGAAGCACATCGGCTACCTCAGCCATGGGTGCGCACTGATCTATTTCGTGAACATCAGTAATCACAGGAATGTTAAAGGCATTTTTAATTTCCTGGAATATTTTCAATCCCTCTTCCATACCGGGACCACGGTAAGAATGGATTGACGAACGGTTGGCCTTGTCAAACGAGGCCTTGAAGACATAGGGAATACCCAGCTTTTGCGTAACTTTCACATAGGCTTCGGCAACCTGCATAGCCATATCGCGGGATTCAAGCACATTCATGCCGCCGAACAAAACAAACGGCAGCGCATTGCCAACACTGAGATTGCCCACTTTTACAATTTGTTGAGACACATTGATTCCTTACGCAAGAAAAAGGCGCCGCATGCTGTGCGGCGCCTTGTATTTATTTTTTATTGCTGAGTGCCGCTTTGACAAAGCTGGTAAACAATGGGTGGCCATCGCGCGGCGTGGAGGTAAACTCCGGGTGGAATTGACAGGCCACAAACCAGGGATGATCCTGCAACTCAACCATTTCAACCAGGGTGTCGTCCGCCGACCAGCCGCCAATTTTCAGACCGGCCTTCTGCAGTTGATCGACATAATTGTTGTTGACTTCGTAGCGATGGCGATGGCGCTCGACTATGACATCGGCACCGTAGATTTGCCGTGCCTTGGCATCCGCAACCAGTCGGCACTCCTGCGCACCCAAGCGCATGGTGCCGCCCAGGTCTGATGATTCATCGCGCTTTTCGACTTCGCCGTCTGCGGTGATCCATTCGGTGATCAAACCAATCACTGGATGCGGAGAACTCTTATCAAACTCGGTGGAATTTGCACCTTTCAAGCCCAGCACATTGCGGGCAAATTCAATGACTACCGATTGCATGCCCAGGCAGATACCGAGATAAGGCACCTTGTTTTCGCGGGCATACTGCACCGCCATCAATTTACCTTCAACACCGCGCTCGCCGAATCCACCGGGAACCAGGATAGCATCGGCATCTCTCAAAATCTCGACACCTTCATTTTCAACGCGCTCGGCATCTATGTAATTGATATTCACTTTGGTGTGAGTGTGAATACCCGCGTGAGTCAGGGCTTCAATCAGGGATTTGTAGGCATCGAGCAATTCCATATACTTGCCGACCATGGAAATGGTCACTGTCTGCTGCGGGTTGAGTTTGCCCTCGACAACCTTATCCCACTCGCTGAGATCGGCTTCGGGACATTCCAGCTTCAGCAGCTCCACCACGATTTGATCGAGGCCAAAACTTTGCAGCAGGCGCGGGATGGAATAAATGGTATCTGCATCTGGCAGAGGCACCACTGCGCGCTCAGCCACGTTGGTGAACAGCGATATTTTACGGCGAGAATCTTCGTCGACAACGCGCTCGGAGCGGCACAGGAGAATATCCGGCTGCAGGCCAATGGATCGCAACTCTTTCACCGAGTGCTGGGTGGGCTTGGTTTTGGTTTCACCGGCCGTGGCTATATAGGGAACCAGGGTCAGGTGCATCAGCAGTGCGCGCGAACCCATCTCGACTTTTAACTGGCGCACAGCTTCAAGGAAAGGCTGCGATTCAATATCACCCACCGTACCGCCAATTTCTACCAGGGCTACATCGACATCGCGGCCACCTTCAAGGATGCGGCGTTTTATTTCATCGGTGATATGCGGAATCACCTGCACAGTGCCGCCGAGATAATCACCGCGGCGCTCTTTGCGCAGCACGGTTTCATAGACACGACCGGTAGTGAAGTTATTGCGGCGGGTCATTTTGGTGCGGATAAAGCGCTCGTAGTGGCCCAGATCCAGATCTGTCTCTGCGCCGTCCTCAGTCACAAACACTTCGCCGTGCTGGAAGGGACTCATGGTGCCAGGGTCAACGTTGATGTAGGGGTCGAGCTTCATAATGGTCACTTTAAGACCGCGAGCTTCAAGGATCGCTGCCAGAGAGGCGGAAGCAATGCCCTTGCCCAGAGAAGAAACAACACCGCCAGTAACGAATATATATCGTGTCATTGAAAAACCTAGTACCTGTCTAAAAGCCCCTCAAGGGCTCTGTAAAAAAATAGCACTGCAAAAAAGCTGCAGTAAAAAATCTGTGATTAAGCAAAGCAGATGTGAGATAAACACCTAAGACTGCCCTCTTTGCGAGGCCAGCGGTTTATCTATTAGGACGGGGCGCTAGAGTAACAGAAAGCTCCCCCAAGGCTCAATGAAAAGCTGACCAAACCCGGCGAAAAGCTGGCGTATTTCTCGCAAACCCAGGCCCTGCCTGGCTAGGGATTTGGCTTTCGCTCATATTTCAGACTATAGCCGCCCTCTCTCACCGCATAGCCCTCGCAGACCCAGAGATCAGCTACCGCCACCAACTGCTCGCCGCTGTAGAGCAGCGGCAGGCTATCGCGCAGCCAGGGCTCCAGCCCGCAATCTTGCAGCAGGCGCTTGAGGGTCTGCGAATGCGCGCGCCCAGCAGGACGGCAGCGCTCCCCTCCCTGGCGAAAGCGAATGTGAAGATGATCGAGATTGGGCCGCAAGAGATGTCCCACCCCAGCCTCGCACCACTCAAACTTAAGTTGCAGGCCATTGGCAAGCCCAATTGAACCCTGGGGCTGCTCAATAGACACAGCAAGGCCCGCCGATTCCGCAACCGGCAATTCCGCCACCGGCAGGGCAAATACCCGCTGACGATAGACCCGCAGCGACACATCGCCCCAGCCGACCTGCACTTCGGCATCCTGGCGACCAGCAATAACCTGCCGTTCGATCTGCTGCAAATGCGCCTGCTCGGGGGTGGCCAACTTCTGCTCGCGCAGCCACAGTCGCAACAGGTTATGGCGGCGCACTGGCGACAGCGACTGCAGGTAAGTCAGGCTGATGCTGGTGCCGATAAAGGCCGCCTGGAAATCCGCCAATTGCAGATCCTGTAGCGCCAGCTCTTCAATCAGGGCTTCATTGCTTGCGCAGAGTTCGGCGGTCTGCTGCCATTTGCCGGCGAAAGCTGGCCAGCGCTCGCGCAGCAGGGGCAGCACCTGATTGCGCAGATAATTGCGATCGTAGTGATCGTCGGCATTGCTCTCGTCGTCAACCCAGCTCAACCCCTGGGCACGAGCATAGGTCTCCAACTCAGCGCGGCTGAAATCCAATAGCGGGCGATAGAGAAAACCCTCGGCCAGAGGCCGCACACGGGCCATGGCCGCCAGGCCGCGCGGACCCGTACCGCGCAGCAGGCGCAATAGCAGGGTTTCACTCTGATCGTCGGCGTGATGGGCTGTAAAGAGAATATCGCCCGGCTTGATAGCCTCTTCAAACACCCTATAGC
Source organism: Cellvibrio sp. (assembly GCA_035565295.1). Lineage (GTDB taxonomy): Bacteria > Pseudomonadota > Gammaproteobacteria > Pseudomonadales > Cellvibrionaceae > Cellvibrio. The sequence goes on from DATMSP010000051.1 coordinate 56,982, forward strand.
GGGCCTCGCGAGCCGCATCCTCCAGACCGCGCCCACTATTCTTTACCGAGACCTTTACCGCACAGAAAGCCACCTGCAGGTGCGCACAAAAGTCTGCGCACTGAGCCTGCCAGGTATCGGCATTGACAGAGATCTGGTGGTTGATATGCAGCGCCTGCAATCGCACCGGCAGTTGCAGTGCCCGCAAAGCATGCAGCAGCACACAGGAATCCAGGCCACCAGACAGCCCCACCCACCAGGTGGCAGCAGGGGAAACCTCGGCAAGTGAAGGCAGGTAGGGCTTGAGACTGGCTGGTGAAAAGGTCATGGTTTGCGTACACTGAAAAACAAGCTGCTATTTAAACGGAATTCAGCACAAATAAAAACCACTTCGGCCACTCAGCGGTAAAGCCAATTGCCAAAAAGCCACAATGGCCAGCCACCCATACAATATCGGGAAACCCTTGCATGAATACCTCCTATCCCTACGGCAGTTGGCCATCGCCCGTGACAGCGGATTTATTAACCGCGCAAAACCTGCGCTTGAGTGAACCCCAAGCCTGCGGCGACTCGGTATTCTGGCTGGAATCGCGGCCGGCGGAAAAAGGACGCAATGCACTGGTGCAGCTATCAGCCAGCGGCGGGCGCCTGGATATATTGCCGCAACCCCACAGCATTCGCAGCCGCGCCCATGAGTATGGCGGGGGCAGCTATCTGGCAACCGAGGAGTTTATTCTTTGCGTGCTGGATGCCGACCAGCGTATCCATTATTTCAATCGCAGCAATGGCAGCCTGACAGCAATCTCGGAAGAAAACCCCGAGCAGGGCAATCGCTATCGCTTTGCCGATTTCTGCTGGGACAAGACTCGCGGGCGAGTGATTGCGATACGCGAAGACTACAGCGCGGATGAACATCATCCCCAAAGCGCAATTGTCGCCATTGCCCTGGAGCCTCCCTACTCCATCAGCGTTTTAGTCGAAGGGGCAGATTTTTACAGCAACCCGCGCTTGAACTCCAGCGGCAGCCAGCTCAGTTACCTCTGCTGGAATCATCCGCAGATGCCCTGGGATGGCACTGAGTGCTACTGCGCAGAGCTAAACCCCGCAGGTGATATACAGGCCAGCCAATGGATTGCCGGCAGCAGCCATGAATCCATTTTTCAGCCGCAGTGGTCGCCAGACGACCAGCTCTTTTTTGTCTCCGACCGCAATGACTGGTGGAATATTTATCGCTTTGATTTCGCGCACAGAGAAAGTGAAATCATATGCGAGTCAGCCGCTGAATTTGCCACGCCGCAATGGGTATTCGGCATGAGCAGCTATGGCTTTTTAGATAGTGAAAACATTTTCTGCTGCTTCAGCCGCAATGGCCAATGGCAGATGGGCATCATTGCCATTAAAGAAAAAAAGCTGAATGAAATACCCTCTGAATTTAAAGATATTTCCGGTGTTTGCTGTCACCAGCAGCGCGCCTATTGCCTGGCTGCCAGTGCCACCCATAGTAACCAGTTAATTTGTATCCAAGACAAGAATATAAAAGTGCTGGTACAGTCCACCAGCCCCCCAACACTGACAGAAGAAGATATCTCCCAGCCGCAGGCAATAAGTTTTCCCACCAGCGATGGCGAGACAGCCTATGGCTTTTTCTATCCACCGAAAAATAAAAATGTTATCCCCGCGGAGGATGGTCTGCCGCCATTGCTGGTAATCTGCCACGGCGGCCCCACAGGCGCTACTGAAACATCTCTTAATTTGAAAACCCAATTCTGGAGCAGCCGCGGCTTTGCCGTACTGGACGTAAACTATCGCGGCAGCACCGGCTATGGCCGGCACTATCGCGACCGATTGAAAAACAACTGGGGCATTACCGATGTAATAGATGTCTGCAGCGGTGTGGATTATCTGGTGCAACAGGGTTTAGTTGACAGAGATAAAGTGGCAATTCGCGGCGGCAGTGCCGGCGGCTATACTGTGCTGGCCGCCCTCACCTTTAGCAATACTTTCAAAGCCGGCGCCAGCCTTTACGGCATAGGCGACCTGGAAACCCTGGCCCGCGACACCCATAAATTTGAAGCCCGTTACCTTGATAGCCTGGTAGGGCCTTACCCAGAACAGAAAGCCACTTATATTGCGCGCTCGCCCATTCACCATATTGAACAGCTCGACTGCCCGGTAATTTTTCTGCAGGGGCTAAAGGATAAAGTGGTGCCGCCGCAGCAGGCAGAATCGATGGTGCGCGCCCTGCGAGAAAAGGGAATCCGTGCAGACTATGTCAGCTTTACGGAAGAAGGGCATGGGTTTCGGCAGGCGGAGAATATTAAACGGGCGATTGAGGCAGAATTAGAGTTCTACCAATCTGTTTTTAAAGCTGCTCCATAGGGCTACCTGCTGATGGGATTTTGCTATCCCATCAGCAGATCAAAATGATCAGAGATTTTTCTGGTAGGAAATAGACGTGATATACCAGCTAAACTCCCCCGCCTCCGTTTTCACAACCGCCTCATCATCCACTTCTTTTTTCAACAGCGCCCGCGCCATAGGCGAGTCAATCGAAATATAATCCTTGGTATTGAAGATTTCGTCGTAGCCGACGATGCGAAAGCGTTTTGTCTCTCCCTCGTCATTCTCAATTTCCACCCAGGCTCCAAAGAATACTTTGCCTTCCTGAACAGCGGAATAATCGACTATCTTGAGATCTTCGATGCATTTGCGCAAATACCTGACCCTGCGATCAATTTCGCGCAGACGTTTTTTATTGTACTGATAATCGGCGTTTTCACTGCGATCACCGAGACTCGCTGCCCAGGTTACTTTTTGCGTGACCTCTGGCCGCTCGATTCGCCACAGCTGATCCAGCTCGGCCTTCAAGGCTTCATAGCCCTCACGGGTAATTAAGGGAGTTTTCATAGGAGAACAATCTTGTGTTTTTCGCTGCGTTTAGACGGTGATAGCTGAAAATATTTATGCAATAAGAATAGCCCCCAGCAATATTCGAGAGTCACAGTAGCTTAATAAGCTACTTGATTAGAGACAATGCAGTATTGTGGATATGGGCGGCCCGCTCAAGGCCCACCTTAAAACGTTCCTTTGCGCCCTTGATCATCAACTCATTATCTTTAGCAGCCAGCATTCCCTCAGAGAAGGCTTTGTACAAATTGCTGATTTCTGCCTGATACGCTGCTTCTATCGCTTTGTCGAGGGATTCCATATCTCACCTATTATCATTGACCGATTTATAAAAATTGCCTGGGGAGCAACAAGGTCACCTACCTCTTGAAAAGTAACAGGCAATACAAGGGGGCTACCAATTTGGATAATAGCATGAGGTAAGCCTGCTTGGGATAATGCCTGAAGCACTACCCACACTGCAACCCTGATGAGCCTTTCAGTGGATCAAAAATAACGTTGAGCTGAGGAGAAACTTGAAGTGGGAAGCAACAGACTAATGCAGCAACTGCCCCGCTTATTATTTCAAGACACCATTTATAGCTGGCAAAAGCCAGTTTTTTGTTAAAACACCCTGAGAGCCGTCTCTGAAAAATTACTTTCCTGCGTTAATCCCCGATGTATTCCTCGCCAGATAAGCATCGAAAGCATCTTTAAAATTATTCGGTATGGCCATTTCCGCAATCAATTTATCGCCCGCCGCAATTTGCTCCCGAGTCATTTTTTTTGCTATAGAATCGCGCGCTATTTCTGCCCCTTCAACAGGTAACTTTTTATTCAGATTTAAATAACTATTAAACAAGGCGCGATCATATAAGGCATAGGCGAGCACAAGGTCAGGCTGCACCCTTGCATCTTTTTCATAGAGGATAGCGAGATAATATTGAGCCCTGGCAATCCTCTGCTCGCCCGCCCTGCTCCACCAGTAGATCGCCTGCTTATGATCCTGCGGCACTCCCTGACCAAGGCTATAGAGTGAGCCAAGACTATTTTGTGCCATGGCATGTCCCTGCTCTGCGGCCTTTTCGTACCAATAAAAACTCTGTTTATAATCATGCTGCACTTCATAATACATAAACGCAAGATTATATTGCGCCATCACTTGACCTTGCTCGGCGGCCTTTTTATATAAAGCCATTGATACTGCATTATCTTTCGGTGCACCATCGCCCCTGGCATACATAAGCGCGAGATTAAACTGGGCATTGGCATCGCCCTGCTCGGCCGCTTTTTCCCACCAGTGTTTTGCCTGGACCAAATCCCTATCCATACCCTTACCGGAATAATGCATGATACCCAGGTTAAATTGCGCCTTGGCATTGCCCTGCTCGGCGGCTTTGCCATACCAAAATCGGGCTAGCTGATGGTCTTGCCCAACGCCAGGACTCCTGCCCTCATCGTACATGCTGCCGAGACTAAACTGGGCATTGGCATCGCCGCGCTCTGCCAACCGCCTGGTGTAGGACTCATAGCTATAGCCATTACCACTGGCATCCGCAACATTTGCAGGAGGAGAAGTGCATGCCGAAACACTCAAACAAAACACCCATAAAAGGCATAACTTTTTAATCATAAAATCCTCAAGCATTGGCCAAGCAAAAGAAAAGGGACTTACTCACTTGCCAAGATAGCTCATAAACCCAGGAGTTTTCAGTGCTTCCTCAAGTGCATTCTGCACTGCAGCCGGGAAGGCTTCCTCTATCTGCCGACAGGCAATAAAGGCGCTGGTCTTGACCGGATATTTACTCTGAACATAAGCTAACGGCTGATTGCCAATACTGAATTCCAGACCTATAAGCCAATGCGCAGAGCCGGTGGCGATTGAAAATTCAAGTTCAGTTATTTTTCCAGTAATCATTTCGCCCTTTGGGTCCAGCTTGGCCGAAGCCTTCAATTCTGAAATTAGTGAAAGGCGAATGTAATCTTCAAAGGAAAGGAAATCTGGAGCATCAATCTTCCTCTGCTCCAACACTCCACATTTGCTGTGGAAAGCGTGCACAGGCTGAATCTCTCCGATATTCAAGCCTCGACCAACCGCCTTAGCCAACCACTGTTGGATCGCATTAGAGTTGGCGTAGCTGATTGTCGGATCTGCCTGTAATGGATTTTGTTTTGGCCAGGCGAAATTGACGGGCTGTAAGTTTGCTAGCAATTGTGCGTATTTGCGTTTTGCAAGGTTTAAATAGACATCTACAGGTCGATTGACCAGCAATACCGACCGCTGATTGGACATCAGCGTTCCCAGATAATAAATACCGGACTTTTCAATTTTGAAATTGACTTCCGGGAGATTCGCATACCTGCCATCAAGCGTTTGCACGCGATTGACCTTGAAGGAAGAGCCCACCAGCAAGCGATAGGCCATTACGCTCTTGGTTCCATCGATAGGATAACTATAAACATTGGTCCCAAGAACTGAATTGGCCAGTGAAGCTATCTCAACCTCAGAATCGACAATCAATAAACCAACCGCATAGCCATCAGTTATCGGGGTATTGGAAAACGGATCTATTCTGGTTGCACACCCCGAAAAAACCAAAGAGAGCGACAAAATAAAATACTGCGCATATTTTTTATATCCCACTGAGACTTCCCTACATTGACAATCGATTGATATCCGGCAGGCCGCTGAAATTGCATAAAGTGCCCCTCTAGGAAACTGACTGCAAAACCAATACCCATACACCAGAGACACCAAACTGCCGTCAGACCTCCATATTGTCCCGAACAAACGCAGGCATAATACTTGTCAATGAAAATAAATAATCTCCCTGCAGGCCTAGCCCTCGTCAGGCGATTCATCCCAGAGAGGAAAAGGATCCGGCAAGGCCTTCCAATAATCCTCACCCGCCACCAATTCGGCATCATTGAGCAGACAGCCGTCCAGTTGCGCAACAAATTCCTCCCTATCCAGATTGCGACCAATAAAAACCAGCTCCTGACGCATATCGCCAAAGGGCTCCACCCATTTATCCATAATAAATCTCACCTGCTCTTCATCCTCCGGCCAGTGCTGGAGGTCAACGGCCTTCCAAAAGGTTCCGCCCATACCATGCTGGGCAACGCCACCCGCCTGGCTCCATTGGCCAGCATATTCAGGCCGGCTGGCAAGCCAGAAAAACCCTTTTGAACGCAGCAGTTTCCCCACTAGGCTGGGGGCAGAAAAAAAATTGTAGATTTTCTGCGGATGAAATGGACGGCGCGCTCGATAGACAAAACTGCTGATACCATACTCCTCCGTTTCTGCTATGTGTTCACCACGCAGCTGCTTTAACCAACCGGGCGCCTGCTGGGCTTTTTCAAAATTGAATTTTTGTGTGTTTAACACCTTGGCCAGGGGGACATGGCCCTGGGCCATAGCGATAATTTCGGCCTCTGGATTAAGCTGCCGCAGCGCCGCTGTTATTTCACTGAGTTTTTCCGCACTGATTAAATCGGCTTTACTGATCAGCAAGAGATTGCAAAATTCAATCTGGTCGATCAGCAGGTCGGCAATATTGCGCTCATCCTCTTCGCCCAGCGATTCGCCGATTTCCTGCAGTGAAAAAGCATCCTGCAAATCTGCAAGAAAGTTGACTCCATCGACGACTGTGACCAGGGTGTCGAGGCGAGCCACCTGAGATAGACTGTTGCCGTCCTGATCCGTAAAGGTAAAAGTTTCCGCTATCGGCAATGGCTCGGATATACCAGTGGACTCTATCACCAGATAGTCGAACCGCCCTTCGGCGGCAAGACGATTGATCTCCAGTAAGAGATCCTCGCGCAGCGTGCAGCAGATACAGCCATTGCTCATCTCCACCAATTTTTCTTCGGCGCGATTGAGTTCAACCTCCTGACGCACCAGGTCAGCGTCTATATTGACTTCGCTCATATCATTCACAATAACGGCCACCCGCAATTGTTCGCGATTATTCAGGATATGACTGAGCAAGGTAGTTTTGCCGGCGCCCAAAAAGCCGGAGAGAACGGTGACGGGAAGAGGCTGCATAGGGATTTCACTCTGGATAGTAATGACTCAAGGGTAAGGCCACCCCAGATAGAAGGATGGCCATAGTTTTAATTATGTTATAACATAACAAAATATTAATAAAGCCCATCCCAACCAACCCGGATGGGCGACAAAGAGCCACCTATCTCCTTCTGTATCAGCCTTCTCTATCGCCTTCTGAATAAGGGTTTCGGCTCTATGGCTGAGCGGCCATACAAGACGCTGAGGCCGGAGAGTCCCTTTATGGCATCCTCAGGTGATTTATCTGCGCGGATCGCAAAACTATCCATACCGCAGTGCCGCATATGGCTGAGCTGATCGCGTAAAACATCGCCAAAGGCGCGCAGCTCGCCAGCCCATCCCAATCGGCTGCGCAGGATATAGGCCTGGGTGTAAGGTCGGCCATCGCGAAAGCTATCAAAGTGCAAAGCTATCAGAGGCAGCACAGCAAGCCAGGGATGCAGAGATTCAGGATCGTCCTCTGCTGATAACCAGACAGAGTCCTCGCTGCTGCCCAGCCCTTCCAGCACTCGCTGTGGCTGTCGCGCCAGCCAGAGCGCTAAAGGCAACATTAATTTTGCCTGCGGCTCCGCAGCAGATAAGGCCTGCTCGCTTTCAATCAGTACCCAGGGGTCATCCTGGACAATACACGGCACACCATCCTGTAAACAAATCAATTGCTTCATTGCACCACCCTCTGCGGCTCTGCATAAATTTTTTCTTTAAATGGCTCGATACCAATCCGCTGTACCGTGGCGATAAAAGATTCGTCCAGCTCGCGATACGTGCAATAGGTCTGGATAATTTTCTCGATGGTATCGGGCATGGCCTCCGCCGAAAAAGAAGGGCCAATCACTTTGCCTAGCGCGCTCTGCTTACCCTGGTTACCGCCCAGGGTTATCTGATAGAACTCGGTGCCGTTTTTATCCACACCGAGAATACCTATATTGCCTATATGGTGATGGCCGCAGGCATTCATGCAGCCGGAAATATTCAAACTGATATTGCCGAGATCGTGAAGATAATCCAGGTCGGCAAAACGCTGCTGAATCGCCTGGGCAATGGAGATGGATTTGGCATTGGCGAGGGAGCAGTAGTCGCCACCAGGACAGGCGATAATATCGGTCAGCAGGCCTATATTGGGCGTTGCCAGTCCCAAGCTTTTCAGCTGCTGCCAAAGCGCATACAAATCGCGCTTGCGCACATCGGGCAGCACCAGATTCTGTTCATGGGCGATACGTATCTCGCCATAGCTATAAGTGTCGGCCAACTGCGCTACCGCCTCCATCTGCACGGCAGTGACATCTCCCGGTGGCATGCTGATACCGGGCTTGGTGGAGAGAATAACCGCTGCATAACCGGCAATTTTATGTGGAAAAACATTGCGCGATGCCCAGCGTGAAAATTCTGTATTGGAAAAAAGCTGTGAATGGTAATCCAGATCCTGTGCTGCCAGAGCTTCATAGTCTGGAGGAGTAAAACCTGCGGCAACTCGCTGATATTCCTCGCGAGTCAACTCCGCAGGGCCGCCCTTTATCTGCTGCCACTCCTGCTCCACTTCCGTCGCAAAAGCCTCTATGCCGAGCGACTTCACTAGAATTTTAATTCTCGCCTTGTATTTATTATCGCGGCGCCCATAGCGGTTATAGACTCGCAAGATCGCCTCGACATAAGAGAGCAAATGCTGCCAGGGCAAGGCTTCGCGAATCGGCAAACCTATGATTGGTGTGCGACCCAATCCGCCCCCCACCATCACCCGCAGCAGCATGTCACCCGACTCGGAGGGGTAGAGAAACAAACCTATATCGTGCACTTCGCCAGCCGCACGATCTTCCGCTGCGGCGGAAATTGCTATTTTAAATTTTCGCGGTAAAAATAAAAATTCAGGATTCACCGTCGACCACTGCCGCAATATTTCCGCCAGAGGACGCGGATCAATCCATTCATCAGCCGCAACCCCCGCAAACGCTTCCGTGGTGACATTGCGCACACAATTGCCAGAGGTCTGGATCGCATGCATCTCCACCTCAGCCAAGTGCGCCAGTATGTCGGGCACCTGCTGCAATTGAATCCAATTGAATTGAATATTTTGCCGGGTGGTGAAATGGCCATAGCCGCGATCATAGCGCCGCGCAATATCCGCCAGGGTGCGCAGTTGCCTGCTCGATAAGGTGCCGTAGGGGATAGCAACACGCAGCATATAGGCGTGCTTCTGGCTGTAGAGACCATTCTGCAAACGCAGAGGCAGGAATTCCTCCTCGCTCAATTCACCGCTGAGCCGACGCTGCACCTGATCGCGAAACTGGGCAACGCGCTCCAGCACAAGTACCTGGTCATATTCATCATAAACATACATAGGAACCTCACCGCAGAGTTGAAAAACACCTGTGCAGTGTGGCTGAAGCCAACTGTATTAAACAGATTCAGATCTAGCAGCAAAAACCAATGCAGATAGCCAAAATAGCAGAAAAACGCTAACTGGATTGCGGCAACTATTCTGCTATTGCTTGCCGCCACCCCTACTGACACACCCCATCTGCACTGGTATTTTATTTATATTCTGCAGCTGTTATTAGTACAGCCCAGAGAGCAGTATTAGCCCTGTAGACTTACTCTCTGGAGCAACACCATGGCTAACCCCCAATCCGATGCACTGATTCCCACTTACAACTTCAAAGAAGTGCCGCGCCGGGGAGCCATCGCAAACACTGGAACCATTTATACCCGCAGCTTCAAGGGTCGTTACCGCAATATTCGCATATTAGTCGCCAGTGCCCTCGCCCTGCTGTTCTTCGTCACCTCCTGGCTTAACTGGAATGGTCGCCAGGCGGTGTGGTGGGATTTGGAACAGAGCCGCTTTTATATTTTCAACGCGACCTTCTGGCCACAGGATTTAACCTTTCTCTCGGAAATAATGATTTTCAGTGCATTTCTGCTCTGTGCAGCCACAGTATTTGCGGGGCGCGTCTGGTGCGGCTACAGTTGCCCGCAAAGCATCTGGACCTGGGCCTTTATGTGGGTGGAAAAAATCAGCGAGGGCGACAGGAACCAGCGCATCAAACTTGCCGCTGCCCCCTGGTCTGGCAAAAAAATAGTAAAGCGCGCTGCCAAGCACAGCCTATGGCTGCTGATCAGCCTCGCCACCGGCATTGCCTTTATCGGTTACTTTGTACCCGTGCGCGAACTCACGCAAAGCATTCTGCTGGGCGATTGGTTTTGCCAGTCAGTCTTTTGGGTGGCAGTGATTGCCAGCCTGACCTATATCAATGCCGGCTGGCTACGCGAAAAAGTCTGCTCGCATATGTGTCCCTACTCGCGCATCCAGAGCGCCATGCTGGACAAAAATACGCGGGTGATTGCCTATAATCCTGCGCGCGGTGAAAATCGCGGCTCGCGCAAAAGAGAAGATGACAAACATGCACTGGGTCTCGGCGATTGCGTGGACTGTTCGCTGTGCGTACAAGTCTGCCCTACGGGTATTGATATACGCGATGGACTGCAGATGGATTGCATAGGCTGCGCCGCCTGCATTGATGTCTGCGATACAGTGATGGACAAGATGGCCTACCCGCGCGGCCTGATCAGCTATACCTCGGAAAACCAGCAGCAGGGGCAACAATCCCAACCCCTGCTCAAGCGTCCGCAATTTCTCGCCTATATGGGGGCTGCTGTACTGCTGCTGGGGTTTATGGCCTTCACGCTGTACAATCGCGAGCTGGCCGATATAGGGGTAGCCAAAGACCGCACCGCCTACCGCATCAACAGTCAGGGCCAGGTGGTCAATGTCTATCGCTTGAAAATTACCAACAAAACCCAGCAAACTGGCTACTATCATTTAGCGCTGGCCGACAATAATTTTGCCGGAGATAAATCCCTGATGCTGACACGCAGCCATAAGATAACCCTGGAGCCGGGGGAAATTTATGATCTCCCGGTTTCCGTAACCCTGCAGGGAAAAACAGATAGCGCCGGGACAAGGCAATTTTTGTTCAGTTTAATTGCAGAGCATCAGTCAGAACCCGTTACGCAAAAGAAAGCTGTATTTATTTACCCAAAATATTAATTGCAGTCGGCGCGTCGCCTTTGCACAAAATTCCCCAACCGGTCTGGCCATGAAACTTTACGAAAAATTCGCTGAGCAGATTGCCCAGCTGATCCGCACCGGGGTTCTCGCACCCAACCAGAAAGCGCCCTCGGTGCGCAGCGCCAGCCGCACCTATGGCGTCAGCCAGGCAACGGTTTTCCAGGCCTATTACCTGTTGGAAAATCGCGGTTTGTTGCAAGCCCGCGCAAGATCCGGCTATTTTGTCCGCCCCCAGGTGAAGCACCTGCTGGCAGAGCCGCAGATCAGCGAAAAAATAACCGATAGCACCGATGTAGATGTCAGCGAGCTGGTATTTTCGGTGCTGGATTCCATCAAAGACCCGGACACCATTCCTTTTGGCTCGGCATTCCCCAGCCCCACTCTATTTCCGCTGGGTTCACTGGCACGCTCCATGGGCAGAGCACTGCACTCTCTGTCTTCCCATGCGATTGTGGCCGATATGACTTCCGGCAACCCCAGCCTGCGCCGCCAGATTGCCCTGCGCTATATGCTCAGCGGCACCATGCTGGAAAGCGATGAGCTGGTGATTACCAATGGCGCACTGGAAGCGCTCAACCTCTGTCTGCAAGTCACTACTCAACCCGGTGATCTGATCGCGATTGAGTCCCCTACTTTTTACGCCGCCCTGCAAATTCTTGAGCGGCTGAAATTAAAGGCTGTGGAAATTCCGGTTCACCCCAGCGAGGGCATTCACCTTGCCACCCTCGAAGACAGTTTGCAGCGCCTGCCGATCAAAGCCTGCTGGTTTATGAGCAGCTTTCACAACCCCCTGGGCGCTTCCATGAGCAGCGAAAAAAAACAGGCCCTGTATCAATTGCTGGAGCGCTGCCAGGTTCCCCTGATTGAGGATGATGTCTATGCAGAACTCTATTTTGGCAACCAGCCGCGCACCTCGGTAAAAAGCTTTGATCGCAGTGGGCTGGTAATGCACTGCGGATCTTTTTCCAAACACCTCGCACCCGGTTACAGGGTCGGCTGGGTTTCCGGCGGCAGATACAGTGAAGCCATCAACCGCCTGAAACTTATGACCACCATTTCCCCTTCAGTGCCCGCACAGGCCGCTATCGCCGATTATTTGCAGAGCGGCGGCTACGAGCGGCACCTGCGCAAATTGCGCTCGACATTGGAGTTGCAGCAGCACGCCATGCTCGGGGCCATCGCCAGGTATTTCCCCAGCGATACGCGCGTTACCCTGCCTAACGGCGGTTATTTTTTATGGCTGGAACTACCCGAGAAAGTGAACAGCTTGCAGTTGTTTTCCCTGGCCCTGGCACAGGGCATCAGCATTGCACCGGGCCCCATATTTTCGGCGAGCAAACGCTTTGAGAATTGTGTGAGATTGAACTATGGCCACGTTTGGAACGCGCAGACTGAAAATGCCATAGCGCTGCTGGGAAAAATCGTTGCTTCCCTGCAGGAGCAGCAGTGACAATTTTGTCTGGCTACTGCCATAACCTCGCTCCCCACTATTTTGGGCGCGGTTTTTTTAAATGGCTATCCGGTTGAAACAAAATACCGTGGCGCATCTCGAATACCGATCTGGCCACAGCCCTGGCAACATTGCGCACCTCTTCCTGGAGCGAGCAATCCCGATCCAGCACCTGGTGACTTTCTGCATAGGATTCGTAATAGCCAATATACCTATCCAGGCATGAGCTTGTCCCTGCGCGGATCAAACCCATCCAGTCGAGCCAGTCGGAAAGGCCGCGCCTCACTCCTTCGATCCCCGCCACATCGCCATGCACTACCAGACCATAGGCGCGACCCGCAAGGTGCTTGGGATAATTCCAACCGGCCAGTTCAAGCGCTTTTGCCTCAGCTGTATTTTTGCCATGGGTACTGGTGGGATCGGGATTGCCACCGTCGGCACACACCATTCGATCTATCATCAACTTCAAGACGCTCGGTGCCTGATACCAATACACGGGGGTGAGGATAATAACTCCATGGGCCGCCACCCATTTTTCATAGATCTCCGCCATCCAGTCATTGGTTTGGCGATAAGCGTGATTGGGATAACAGCTGCAGGGCCAGTGGCACAGTGGCATTGCGGTGGAAGCACAGGCTTTGCAGGGGTGAATATGCTTGTCGTAACTGGAGGTGAGAAGGCTCAGATCGAGAAGATCCACCTCAATATTTTCATCCATCAGGATCTCCTGCGCGATCCGGCTGAGCCGCCAGGTCTTGGAGTTCTCACCTGCACAGCTACCATCATTGCGTGCCGAGCCGCAGATCAATAGCACTCGAGACTGAGTCTGCACATCTTTTTGCTGCCTTTCTGCTGCCGCAAGGCGTCGCCGGGTCGTCTTCCATTCAGTGGAGAGTTGGTAGGAAGGCTCAGAAAATCCTTCACCGGCCTCTTCAGTTTTGGGGGCTTTATGGCTCTGCTGGTAATTATTCCAGGCCACTTCTTCAACCTCAGCCAGAGCATCCTTAACCTCGATAAATGCCGGATCCGCAAAAGACTGCTGGAACTGGCGATGAAATTCCTCCCGCCCCAGCTTTGCGGGAGACTGCCCGGTGCGCACTATTAACTCCATATTTCCTCCAAGGTTAGCCCGGTATTAATAGGTCGATAGTAATGCTCCCGAGGATTTCCATCTGTTCGATAATCCGCTTAAAAATGGCTGGAAACAGCAACTGAGAAGGTTTTTCCGGTCTTTTTGACTGAAAAACAAGGGTGTGAGTATAAAAAATGTGCAAGAGAACTGCTTCTCAATTTTTATTTGTCGTCTATTCCATTTTCCAATTGTTTTTTGTTTTTTTATAGCGAATTGTAGTTTATAGTCGCATTGCGTAGGCAGAGAACTCAGCTATGCAAAAGTTGTTTACCTTCAAATTTAATTAAGGAAATAGTGGTTATGAGATACAAATATTTGTTGATTGCTTTTGTTTTCCTCTGCACTAACGCGAATGCAGAGTGGTTCTTACGCGGTACCCAAAACTCCTGGGAGGCTACGCCAATGGAGTCTGCGGGCGCAGGCACCAATACAGTGCAACTGAAAGGTGTAGCATTTGCAACAGCAGGCAGTATTAAATTCGACCGCTTTGGCGACTGGAGTGAAAACTATGGTGTGGGCGGCAGGAGTGGTACAGATGTTCCCGTTGCCGCAGGCAACTGGGATATCAAGTTTTTCACCGATACCAAAAACTGGAATATCAGTGCAGCTCAAATCAGCTCATCTTCGCTGGCCACCTCCTCTTCACTGGCGGCATCCTCTTCGCTAATCAGCTCATCTGCAGCCTCCAGTACAGCAGCAAGCATTTATCATCTGCGCGGCACTTTTAACAGTTGGCAAGAAGGCACGCGACTGAATCGTGTGGGCAATACCGACAACTATGAATACTGCGTGAACTTTGTTGGCGGCGATACAAACGGCGGCCCCCGCTTTAAAATCGATCCCAATGGCGGTTGGGGCGATGCCATTCCCTCCGCAGACTTTGTAGTTGCTGCCGGCTGGGTGAAAGTTACTTTCAACAGCATCAGCAAAGCCATTTCTGTACAGCAGAATTTACCAGCCAACTGCGTCATAGCCTCAAGCTCGGTTGCCGTGAGCTCCTCAGTGCAATCTTCAGCAATCAGCTCATCCACTGCTTCAAGTGCGCCAGCAAGCATCTACCACCTGCGTGGCACTTTTAACAGTTGGCAGGAAGGTACCCTGCTGAATCGCGTTGGCAATACTGACAACTATGACTACTGCGTGAATTTTGTTGGCGGCGATACCAATGGTGGTCCGCGCTTTAAAATTGATCCCAACGGCGCCTGGGGCGATGCCATACCCGCTGCCGACTTTACAGTCTCCGCAGGTTGGTTAAGAATCAGTTTTAACAGCACCAGCAAAGCCATTTCCGTCCAGCAAAATTTGTCTACCAGTTGCGCCATCGCATCAAGCTCTGTTGCCATCAGCTCGGTTGCCACAAGCTCTTCCGTTAAATCCTCAGTCATCAGCTCTTCTTCTGTTGCATCGAGCACAGCTGCCAGCATTTATCACCTGCGCGGCACCTTTAACAGCTGGCAGGAAGGTACATTGCTGAATCGCGTGGGCAATACTGATAACTATGACTATTGCGTGAATTTTGTTGGCGGCGATACCAATGGCGGTCCGCGCTTTAAAATCGATCCCAACGGTGCCTGGGGCGATGCCATACCTGCTGCCGACTTTGCAGTCTCCGCCGGTTGGGTAAGAATCAGTTTTAACAGCACCAGCAAAGCCATTTCGGTCCAGCAAAATTTGTCTGCCAGTTGCGCCATCGCATCAAGCTCTGTTGCTACAAGCTCTGTTGCCACAAGCTCTTCCGTTAAATCCTCAGCCATCAGCTCTGCTGTTGCATCGAGTGCACCTGCCAGTATTTATCATGTGCGCGGTACCTTTAACAGCTGGCAGGAAGGTACTTTGTTGAATCGCGTGGGCAATACTGACAACTATGACTACTGCGTAAATTTTGTTGCTGGCGATACCAACGGCGGTCCACGCTTTAAAATCGATCCCAATGGGGCCTGGGGCGATGCCATTCCTGCCGCCGATTTTGTCGTATCAGCCGGCTGGGTGAGAATCAATTTTAACAGCACCAGCAAAGCCATTTCAGTTCAACAAAATTTACCCGCTAACTGTGCTGCAACTTCAAGCTCCGCAGCCCAGAGTTCAGTAGCTCAGAGTTCTGCAGCTTCTAGCGCTCCCGCAAGCATTTATCACCTGCGCGGCACCTTTAACAGCTGGCTGGAAGGCACCCTGCTCAATCGTGTGGGCAACACAGATACTTATGAATACTGTGTGAATTTTGTTGCTGGCGATAGCAAGGGCGGGCCACGCTTTAAAATCGACCCCAATGGGGCCTGGGGCGATGCCATACCCGCTGCCGATTTTACGGTATCTGCGGGTTGGGTAAAAGTCAGCTTCAACAGCATTAGCAAAGCTATTTCCGTGCAGCAAAACTTACCGGCGAATTGTGGAGCAGCAGCCAATTAATCGGTGTTAACTGCTTCAATCTAAAAAACAAAAGCCAGGCACAATTGCATTTGTGCCTGGCTTTTTTGAACAAGACATAATGCACCTAAGCTCCTGGAAAATGCCGACGAGGCGACCAGGGCAAAAAATGGGTGTGAATGCAAGGCTTATCACTAGCAGTGATCCGCAGTAACACAAGTCATTTCTCCATGCCTCCTGGATCAGAACCCGCAACAATCAATTTCGCGCGGACTCCGGCAAGCCAAAGACAGCATCAAAAATCCAGTTGAACACAATCGCATAAATAAAGAAGAAAACCAGTACGCCCAGGTCGGCCAGCAATGCCTGAAGCAAGGATATCTGCAGCCAGCAAGCCATAAGGGGAACCAGGATGACAACCAAACCACCCTCAAATCCCAGACCATGGAGCAGACGATAAGACAGCGGGCGCCCTTTGGTTGGTCGCCGTGACTCCCAGCGCTCAAACAGCGAATTGAAAATATAATTCCAAACCAGAGCCACGGCAGACATAACAATAGCCAAGGTGATAGCCGATCCAGCGGGCTCAGCAAAAATAAAGCTCAACGCCGGCCCGACAAAGACCACGGCAAAAAACTCATACAGAACAGCTTGGACAATGCGACGGGTTTTGCGATTCATATTAACGGACTATTCCATCCCGATGCCTATCACTCTCCCCTAACTTGCGAGGCCAGGAAGGCTTCTATGGTAGCAAAGTGCTTGAGCGGCTCAGTGTGTCCACCTTCAATGGCAATATGCTGGGTTGCATAGCGAAATTGTTTATCTTTCAAACGCTGCATCATCATTTCAGACATTTCTGTCGATGGCCACATTTCATCCCGGGTTGCAGATAAAAACAGTATGGGTCCCTGAATATCTTCTACCTTGATAGCGGCATCAGCCATTGCCTCGGTATTCTCCATCATCTTTGCAAATGCCGTGCGCAGCTCCCGCTTGAGTAGCGCCGGGGTCGCACTCCAGGGTACGGGAACAAAGTTGAGCTCTTTATCCTGATAGCTAAAGGAGGATGAATTCATGGAAAAGGTTAACGCTGGAAACACAGCGCTGCCCGGCACTATAGCAATAACCCCCGTGTAGTCCTTGTAGTAACTGGCAAGGGTCAGCGCAAGCTCTGCCCCCTTGGAGCCCCCCAGCAGGACAATACGCTGCTTGTCTATGTGAGGATCCTGGATCGCAGCCATCACAGCCCTATGCACTCCCTCCAGCGCTATGCGATCCAATTGTGCAGGACTCTCCTTGGTGGCAAAGTAACCAATGGCGAGAAAGGCATACCCCTGAGCGATAAATTTTTCGCGCTGAGCCTGCCAATGACTGCCTGCCCAAGGATTGCCGCCCTCGGAACCACCCAGCCCTACAATCAGCGGCTGATGGCTGTTCGGGCCAACAAAAAGCTCGCTGCTCACCTGCCCGTGCCGCTCAGGCAGAGGGCCAGGAGGCAATAAACCGGCACCCACAATCAACGCCACAAGCAAAATAATGAGCACACTGGCCCATTTTATTATTTTTATAAAAACATGCATGCACAGCTCCCTCTCCGAATTGTGTTATTGGGATTATAACGGCACATTAACAGAGATTGCTGCTGCATCCCAGTCATAGCAATTCTATTTCAAAAGAGAGCGCCTGCAGGCTCATAGGGTCACAACCCATTGTACCCCGCGAAAACTTTTTTGATTTTTATCGACCGGCGAGACCGCCCCATATGGCTGCACAAATCAAAGAAAACCAGACTCCTGCACAATAAATCCAATCGAGTCCATCTGTATCCTGTCTCCCTATCGTCTAAGTTCGCCAGCGAACTGATGCAAGCTTGAGGCCTTTCTATACTGCCCTTCCATTGTGGGAGCTTGTTTTACCCAGGCATCGCCAGCCCAACTGGCCGCAAGAGATCAACGAAAACCCGTCAACAGGCTTCCACTGCAATCAACAAAAACGCAATACATTTGCAACAATAGGGCTTTAGCATTTTACAGCCAAAGCAGAAATAGATTTCCGATCTACAGGAAAGCCTTCAGCATGAAACATATCAACGCAGGCATTTTTTTTGTTATGGTTATTGGTCTGGTGACCACAAGCCTCTGCAGCGCTTCATCTGCCTGGGCAACACTGCTCAATCCCAGCATACCCACTGTAAACATTACTGCGGCAACCAGTCTTGCGCAACTTTCTTCCAGCAATCTGCAACATCAAATAAAAACCTGGAAGAGTGATAAGGCGGCCCCTCTTAACCACAAAATACAATCGCAACCGCACAATAGCCCCGATACACTGGCTGATAGATTTCAGATAGATTCCAATGCAAAAACAGATCTCAACTCAACCCTCGACATGGCCTGGAGAACGGCAAGCCTGGTGGCTATAGACAGCAGTACCAGCCTGCCGGAAAATATTATCGCCAGCCGCTTTGATGTAACTGCCACAGAAAGACAGACTGTGGAGGTGCAATCCCCCCTTAACCAGTCAACACCAGAGACAGGTGACACTACAGATAATAAACCACCCGGCACCTTGATTTTTCTAGGGTTGGGCCTGATAGGATTAGGGCTTGCCCGGCGGGCAGACAGACATAAATAGATTGTCCAGAGCAGCAAGATAACTCACAAAAACTTTCAGCCTGAAAAGAGAATAGCCAGCAGTAAACACAATAGGGATGAATTATTATAAGAGAGTTATTATTCAAAACAGCGGATCTGCACAGACATAGATTCAATAGAACAAGGTCACTGTCCTAACTGCAATCTTATCAAGCTGATGTAGTCTCAGACTGCAGCGTCAAACTTTCTGCGCCTTTCTTGATTACAGCAGAAACGGATTAATCCTGATTAGCCCCAACAAAGCAAGTTCGGGATATATCCCCCTAATAAAGATACCCCAGACTATCTGACAAATCTTAGCGGCGGGCAAGCTGCATCACGCTGGACAGCTGCCAGCCACCCCCGCCGAGCACGACGGGAAAAGCATTAATTCTTACCCGCATGGGCAAGGTAATAGAAAATAAAATACGCGGGAAAACCCACAAATACCGCAAATGATCCAAAATAAATGAAAGGACCGAAAAATCCTCCCTGAGTAATATCTGTTATGCTAAGCCCCAGCATTTTTGCAGACATAAATGCGATCACCAACACAGTGACGCTCGCAAAAAAAGCTGACCTGTTGTGAATTCGTTTTTCTTTCAATCTGACTCTAATCATTTTCACCAATCTCCCATTTAGCAAGCCTGTTAGTCATATCACCAAGCGAATCCAGACATGCACCTGAATAAATACACTTGACCAAGGCTATCTGGACAATTACATATTAGCTTTTCCGTCCAGCAAATAACATTATTTTCTTTCATTATTTTTTAAATAATTTTCTATTGCGAATGAGAATAATATGATATTTTGATTTTCGCCAAGCACACAAAAGCAGTAGACCCAGTGCCGCCAGGAAGCGCTGCAGGCCATCGAGTTCAAGCATCCTCAATCATAGACTTGCGCCGCAAATAGATAGCTGCCCAGACGAACAACCCCAATATCAGCCCTGCAAAAAACACCAGCTGCCACACAAGTGCGTTGCGCAGGGACGCACCGGCAGGGGTATCGGAAAAACTCGCCAAAAGCCCTGAAAAACCCAGACTGAAAATACCGTAGCCAAGATTAAATACCAGCCCTTTTAAAGAAAGCACAGTGGCGCGCCGCGAAGAGTCCGCCTCCTGGTGCAATACCCGGCTGACAGTAAAGGCCAGGAATCCCATCATCGCCATCAAGAAGGCTGCAGGCAAAACACCCCACACCGGCCAGGCAGGAAGCAACGCGGCCAGTCCCGCCAGAGTACACAGAGCAATCAGCCCCAGATTGGTCAACAAACCAAAATGCGCATTTAATTTTTTGGCAGCGCCGGGAACAAACCAACCCAACACCCCCATCCCTGCACCTATAAAACCATAGCTCCACTCGGGTAATTCTATCAACCGGAAATAGCTACTGTTGATGGTTGCGAAATTGCGAACTATGGAATCAATGGCCACACCGATTAATAGCGTCGACACAATTCTGGGATTGCCCAAGGCCCAGCGCGCGGTAGCCAAAGTCAGTCGAACTACTTCACCCAACGGCGAGCCACGGGTGGGATGAGCAGGCTCAACCATTCTGAAAGCAAACAACAGGCAGACCAATGCCTGGCAAAATACCAATGCCACAGGCAGACTATGCACCAGGCTCTCCGCCAGTTGCCAATCATCAGGCAAACAATAGTTAATCACTCTCGAGTCATAGAGCAGACCACCTATAATCATCGCCACAACAAAACCCAGTGCGCGCCAGCGCATTGCCCTGGCCAGCAGATGATCCCAGGCAGCCGTGCGCCCTTCTTCCGGTAGGGAATCGTAAGCCAGGGCTTCATCCGCGCCGCTGGCGCAGGCCTCGGAAAGGCCAGAACAAACACGGTTGACAACGCATAGAGCCAACAGCAGGCCACCGCCATAGCGCGGAGCGAGCAACAGACAGAGCATCTCCACTATCATTAACAAGGAGGCCATAATGAGCAATGTGCGCCTGCCGACAGTATCAGCCAAGGCTCCAGTGGGAACCTCAAATAAAAAAATAGTTGCAGCCCAAATCAAATTGAGGAAAACAAACTGATCGAGGCTGAGACCGAGATCTAGAAATAGAATTGCCAGCACCGGATAATATGCCCGGGCCGTAAAGAGGACTGAGAAAATAATAAAATAATTGGCATTCCTGCTTAAATCTGGCCTCATTGAATTCAACCTGATTGAGTCAAGCCTCGGTGAATAAATATAAAAAACGGTTATTTTCCTTTGCCAGGACTGGCATCTGTTATTTCAGTATAAGCAGACAGGCGATTGGGCGACAAATCTTTTCAAAAACTCATACCAGCAAAATACTCATCGGGCTGTCGCCGGCATAGCCGCCACAGATGGAAGTAAAATATTTTATTTTTATTGTATTTAAATATAGATGAATTCATACCACCCGAAACAATATTGGCAAATAATCTCTATATTGAATGGGTAAAGGAAGAAAGACAAATCCATTCAGGCAAAACCACTATAACAGGAGATAACAAATGCCCCTACTCGGTGTTGAGGATATGTGCGATGCATTGATCGGCGCTTACGACCGGTTTACTGAACATAACAATGGCGATTTTGCCTTGCAGGCAGAAAAGGGTGTACTGCGAATCACCCACGTCAACAGAAATGGCCGACACGATTACGGCCCGCATTTTTCCTACTACTGTACCAATCAGGGAGCGCAAAAGGTCGTACAGCGATGGAATGAAATCAGCGAGACCCTCGGACGCAGTTTGCCGCTGCAATTCAAGCATGCACTCCAGGTCAATCAAATCAACCTCATCATTGTCGGCGAATATGGGGTGACGCTGTTCAACTTCCATATAACCCTGATGACCCAGGAGGAAGATGCGCAGCTAAAAGCCCTGCTGGATCTGGAAGCACTGAAATACCAGGCCGAACTGCAGCAGTATCATTACGGCTAGCCCAGCCGGGTCATAGCAGACTTGGCAGGGGAGACAAGAGCAGGCAAGCTGTTGTTGTCTCCGCTGTTGCAATAGTGGCAGCCCTCCTAGTAACTCTCTCCGCGAATATATTGTTCGAGCTGCTGGATCAAATGTTTCTGCTCCTCCATAATATTTTCCAGCAAATCGCGAATGGAAAGCATGCCGAGCACTTTCTCATTATTGACCACTGGCAAATGACGAATACGCTTCTCGGTCATTAGCTCCATGCAAAGCTCCATGCTCTGTTCCGGACTGACACTGATCGGATCGGCTGTCATTATGTCCTTGACTGCCGTGGTCTGCGAAGAGCGCCCCATAAGGGCAACCTTGCGCAGGTAATCCCGCTCACTGACAATGCCTACCAGCCTCTCATCCTCCATAACCAGGAGCGCACCCACCGCCTTCTCCGACATCAACTTGATCGCATCCCACACCAGGGCACTGGGGGCAATGCTGTAGCTTTCAGGATCAAACTTGGAGCTGAGAATATCGTTGACTTTTTTCATCGCATCACCCTCATTTTTATTAAAAACTTTATGGTGCAAGAGAAAGACCTATGGGCGCATGCCCTACTCCCTTATCGCGGAACCCGCTGGCATCTATCCATATTGGCCCAAAAATCCTGACAATACCATCTCCGGAATAAATGAATAAATTAATTTTTGGCATTTGCCTTGACGCCCCTCCCGGCTCTATGATTATACTGTACATGCATACAGAAAGCAGGAGCCTTTATGAAAAGCAGCATTCATTCCCTTGATCCAGACCAGACTAAAGGCGAACCGCCATTTTATAAAGCCCCGGCTGCACTTCTGGATCTGGATGCGCATATTACCCAGCCGCCCGCAGAGACCTGGTATATGAGCGCAAGGGGCGACTCCATGATCCAGCTGGGTATTTACGAGGGCGATTTGCTGGTGGTGAACACCCTGCTTGAGGCGACCCACGGCGATCTGGTGATTGTCTCTCTGGATGGCGAGAAACTGTGCAAGGTGCTGGATTTGCATTTTCATCGCCTGCTGTCCGGCAATGACTCCTCAGCGGCGATTCCATTAAACGATCTGGCCAGCTTCACCATCGAGGGCGTTGTCACCCACTCCCTGCGCTATCACCGGGATAGATCGCCTCTGCTGGCCCGCCGTGCCAATTCACTATAGAACCCTATGGCCTGAAGCCTGAAAAATACGAGAGAAATAACTATGGAAAAATTTAAAGCGTTTTTAGGTTTTGATAATCCCGCCCTCACGCTAGAGGCAGCTCAGCAGGCTTCCTTCACCGGTGTGTTTGATCTCATCTCCTGGCTGGCGCTGCTGATAGTGGCTCTCTGGTCACTGCGATGGCTGCCTCCCTTTAAAAATATTATTGGCTCCATTCGCCATGATATCTACTCCGAATCCAGCAACAGCGATCTTGTGCAACAACTGGTTCCCAGCTTCCAACACCGCTGTCATTACTACAGGATGATATTGTGGGGCATAGTACTCACCACGCTCGGGGCCTACACCCTGGCGTTTTGTTATGGCAGCTATGCCATTGCAGCGCTGCTGAGCGAGCACCTGGGTGAAAATAGATTGACTGCTTTTTTTATCTTGTCTGCGCTCTCGGCCGGGATGTACTTATTGGCATATTATTTTATGAAAGAGGCAAGTCGATTGGCGGTCTTTTTACAGAGAGTTATTTTTTAATGTCTGCCCTTTCGCCCATCTCAAAAATTCCTTAGAGTGAAAGTTTGCTGCAATTTCAAGCTCAGGAGCGGTAATAGGCTATGCTTAAACTGGATCGTCATTCAGCCATGTAACAACTGAGATACAGATTATGCACTCCATCCGTTTTTTGCTGGCAATCAGCCTGCTGGCGCTGCTTGGCTGTTCAGCCAAACACTCTGAAACTGCTGCAGATACACCTGAGGTAACAACCGCAAAATCCCAAAGCCAGCCGCAGGGCGTACTGACTCACGCACAAAAAGAGACACTGGAAAAAGCCAGGCAGGTTGATAAGCTACTGCAGGAAACCCAGGAAAAGAATTTAAATAAGATAGATGAAATGACCGATGGGAAAGAGTAACTCAACCTGCACATCAAGAGCTACATCATCCCAGCATCCCAGCATCCCAATAGTCTTTGATAGAGATAGCAAAAGAACCGTCCTTGAGCGCGCGCTTGATTAAAAATGATTTATCCAGAGTGCCCTTTTCCAATTCAGCCAGATCGATTTGGAAAAGCTTGTCCAGCATCTCATCCTGCTTCTTGATTGCAATCACTTTGGGCAGGTGACGGTATTTGGGGTTGGTTTCCAGTACTATGCAAATCAGGCCATTGACCAGCTCCACCATGGTGCCCGGTGGGTAGAGGCCAATGCATTTGATAAATTCCAGGGCAAGGCGCTCGTCAAAATGACTGCCGCGATCTTTGAAAATAACCTTCAGGGCTTCAGTGGAAGCCATACCTTCCGAATAGCAGCGCTCTGCCGTCATTGCGTCATAGGCATCGACCAGGGCAATGATGCGCGAAAACTCAGAGATACCACTCTGCGGCAACTGGCGGGGATAGCCCTGCCCGTTCACCTTTTCATGGTGACTGTAGGCCACATCGATCACGCTATTGGGAATCCCTGGCGAGGCCATCAATAAATTGCGGCCGTGCACTGTGTGGGCTTTGACTATATTGAATTCTTTTTCGCTCAGTTTGGCCGGCTTGTTCAAAATATCCAGGGGCACACGCATTTTACCGACATCGTGCAACAATCCGCACAGTCCCAGCCTCTCCAGGTCAGCTTCATTCATGCCCAGGTGACGACCAAAGGCAATGGCCAGAATACAGACATTCAAACAGTGCTCTGAGGTGTACTGATCCTGGGAGCGGATCTTGGACATCCAGATAAGGGCATCCGAGTTGCTGAGAATACTGTCGACACAGTGCTTGACGGTCGACTTTGCCTGTTCGGTATTTATCACCCCGCCCATGCGAATATCATCCATCATACTGCGGGTAATGCGCCTTGCCTCGCGATACACATTGGCCACCGCGGCGTGCTCAGCCTTGGCTTCCAGCTTATTGATATAGATGGTTTTATTGGGGAGCGCCTTGATGGTGGCCAGCTCTTCCGGGGGAACCCAGGTCTGCTGCACCGCATCTATCCAGACATGTTGCGAGTACTGGGCTACTGCATCGATATCATCCAGAGTTTCAATAACAAAGCCCTGCATTAAAAACGGCGTTTCCAACCAAGGTCTATCCAGCTTGGAGACAAACATACCTATTTTTAATTCAGATATATGAATTTTTACTGTCTGCTCCGCAGATTTTATATACCCAGAGCGCAGGTTGTTATTATCCAAAATTTCCTCGCAGAATTAACGCTAAAAACTACATAGGCTAATCGGTATAGTATCTCACGCTTTGTGGATTTTTATAGAGCAAGAATGATAGCTTTTCGCATTTTAGGTGCATTGGCCTGCCAAAATAGGCACCATTGATTTTATTATAGACGCCATATTGCAATAACCAGGGCTAAATTGGCGCATTACGTCACAAAATAGAGAGTTTGATGACAAATAATGCGCCATAATACCGCCCTTTTTAGGAGCGCGCCATTTCGGAGATTAAATTCCGATCGGCGCTTATTCGGACTTGCCCGGGATTGTCTTCTTAGCCTCATCCCACAGGCGATTCATCTCCTCGATACCCGCTGCTGCGAGACTGGGGACAATATGTGCCTCAATATAGGAGAATCTCTGTTCAAACTTGTGATTGGCTTTGCGCAGCGCCTGCTCCGGGTCTATTTTCAGGTAGCGGCTGATATTGACCACGGAAAACAGCAGGTCTCCCAACTCCTCCTCTAGCGCCTGGCTATCCTTGCCGTGCAAAGCCTCCTCCACTTCCTGCAGCTCTTCCCTCACCTTGGCAATGGGGCCCGAGACATCCTGCCAGTCAAATCCCACCCCAGCGGCACGCTTTTGCAATTTCGCGGCGCGGCTCAGGGCCGGCAAATTCAATGGTACATCGGCCAGCAGACTGCGGGCGCCTTTGGCTTCGCGCTCCTGCTGTTTGATGACCTCCCAGCGCGCCTTGATATCTCCCGGCAAGGTGTGACGATTGTCTATCTGGCTTTGCAATGTGCCATCGGGAAATACATGGGGATGGCGGCGCACCAGTTTTTCCACCAGGCCGGATACCACAGAAGCAAAATCAAAGCGCTGCTGCTCGCTGCCCAGTTGGCTGTAAAAAATAACCTGGAACAGCAGATCTCCCAGCTCTTCCTTAAGGTGGACAAAGTCCTGCTTCTCAATGGCATCGACCACTTCATAGGCCTCTTCCAGCGTTGAAGGGGCGATGCTGGCATAGTCCTGTTTGATATCCCAGGGGCAGCCCGTGTGCGGGTCACGCAGGCGCGCCATCAGGTACAAAAGGTCGTCAATCGAATAGGTGTGTTCAGACATAGCAATCAGTTTTCCGACAAAAGATGATCAATTTTATGCAGGTGGGCAATGATGGGGGCGCTGTGCAGCTGCAGTACCTGGAAATACTCTTCCGCCATGGGCGCAACGCCGCACTGGGTTGGCAGGGCCGCCTGTTGCTCCAGCAGGAAATAGAGTCGCGGGAGGAAAATAAACTGCAGCCACTGGGGGAAAGTCAGGGTATCAACAGCAAAGGGCTGACTGCTGGATAAGGCTTCCGCAGAGGGTGCCACAGCATCCCACAGTCGCAGTTCGCGCAATTCTTTTTCAATATCCATCAGGATTTCAGCGAGGGCTAGGGCTTTGGCGTTCATGGTTTTGCTCCCGACCAACATAGGACTCAGACAAAACGCCGAGCTATTTATGCACAACCTGGGTAAAGGGCGGCAGCGAATTTAAAATGGCCTTGCCATAGCGCTTGGTCAGTACGCGGCGGTCCAGCAGACTGATTTTTCCGCTGTCGCTCTCCGTGCGCAGCAGGCGTCCACAGGCCTGCACCAGTTTCAATGAGGCATCGGGCACGGTGATATCCATAAAGGGATTGCCGCCCCTGGCCTCGACCCACTCCGACAGCGCCGACTCTATGGGATCATCGGGTACCGCGAAGGGCAGTTTGGCAATAATCACATGGCGACAATAGTCGCCCGGCAAATCCACACCCTCGGCAAAGCTCGCCAGGCCAAACAGTACACTGCCCTGCCCCTGATCAATTTTGCGCTTGTGCTGGCTGAGCATTTCCTGTTTTGAATTATCGCCCTGCAGCAAAATCAAATCGCGCAGGCTATCGGGCAGCTCATCAAAGACATCCAGCATCTGCTTGCGCGAGGAGAACAGCACCAGGCTGCCCTCGCGCTTATCCAGCAGTGTGGGCAAATGCTGTATCAGCGATAAGGTATGCACATCGGCATGGCTGGCATCCACCGCAAACGCGGGAATTTCCAGGGTCGCCTGGGCAAAATCAAAGGGGCTGGGCACCACCTGGTAGTTGCTGTTCATAGGGGTGCCGGCGCGCATCTGGAAGCGCTGGTAGTTACCCAGTGCGGTCAGGGTGGCCGAAGTGACTACCGCCCCGCAGCATTTATCCCAGAGACTGTACTCCAGGGTTCTTGCCGCGAGTATCGGGCTGGAACAGACCTCTATATCCATAGAGCCTGAGTTATCGACCGGGGTCAGCCAGCGCGCCTTGGGCACTGAACCGGCCGTTTCCGGCACCGCATAGCTGGCCCACAACTCGCGGTTGGCTTCAGCGCGCGATTGCCAGGTACCCATCACCGGGTAATTATTTTCCAGATCAATTTTCGGCACAGGGCAATGGGCATCTTCCATTGCTTCATTCAATTCGTCGCAGATCTTGCTCAGCAGATCGCTGAGGCGATCGAAACTGCGCTGCAACTCCACCGCTGGCAATAGCAATGCCTGGGGTACCACACCATCCTTGAAGCGATAGTTGGATTGGCGCTCTTCCAGGGCAATAGTCTGCACCAGCTCATCGCACAGGGGATAGATTTGGTCGAGGCGCTGTTTGCAATCTATAAAGGCCGCAGGCAACTGCTCGGCATAGCGGTCGACATTCCCGGCACCGCTGATCTGGCCGAGTATGGCTCCCAGCCCCTTATTGCACTGCTCCAGCCATTTGCTGGTGGATAACAGGCGGCTGTGGTGGGCAAAGTGACTGAGGGCTTTCTGCGGAAGGTGGTGCCCTTCATCGAATATATAAATGGCTTCGGCAGGATCGGGCAATATGGCACCGCCACCCAGCGCGAGATCAGCAAGCACCAGATCGTGGTTGGTGACAATCACATCGACACTGTGCAGGGAGTCGCGCGCTTTAAAGAAGCTGCAGGCAGAGACATTCGAGCAGCGGCGCCCGGTGCACTGGCGATGATCGGTAGTAATGATTTGCCACTCATTCTGCTCCAGTGCCTGCGGCCAGGTATCGCGTTCGCCGTTCCATTGATTGGAGGCCATGGCATCCACCATGGACTGGTAGAGCTTGATACCCTGGGCGGTGACGCTCGGCAATTCATCTTCATAGAGTGCGCGGGTGGGATTGATGCCGCTCTCATATTCGGCCAGCAGATTATCCAGCTTGCTCAGGCACAGGTAGCGACCGCGCCCCTTGGCCAGGGCAAAGGAAAAAGAGAGATCGCTGTGGCGATGCAATTCCGGCAAATCCTTGCTGACAATCTGCTCCTGCAGCGCCACAGTCGCTGTGGAGACCACCAGCTTTTTTCCCATGGCCTTGGCAATGGCAATCGAGGGCAATAGATAGGCAATGGTTTTACCTGTGCCTGTGCCCGCTTCCACCACGCAGATATGACCGTCGCCCTCCCGCACATTTTCCTCATCCAGCGCTATATTGCCGAGGGTCTTTGCGATCTCGGCAATCATCAGCTTTTGTCCATAGCGCGACTTTAAATTTTTATTTTCTAAAAATTTACTGTAGGCGCCCTGGATCTGTTTTTTGAGTTTATCGTTTAACATCTATGGTTTCTGATTGCCTTTATGGCGAATGACAACGACAAGGTGCAGCGCGACTGAACAGGCGCGCTGACAAGGGACAACTAAAAGCCGGTTGCTAGTTTGTTTTCAACCGGATTGGCATAGATGGCCAGCGCAATATCGCGCTGCTCTTTGGGAATACTATTGATACGTGCAGCAAAGGCAGCCTTTTTATCGGCCAGCGCGCTGGGATCATAGGCAATATGCTTATCGGTGTAGTTTACCCTGGGCACCTTGCCGTGCAGCATTTCATAGGCGATACAATTGGTCGCGTGCAATACATAACGGCCGAGAATCTGGCGATCTATATCGGCAACCAACTCATCGGCACCCTCATAGTCGCCATTCAATTCATCGCCAAAGGCGATATGGACATGACCTTTGTTGCCGGCGATCCCCAGGGCAATGCTTTTCACATCCTCGTGCTCTTCCTTCTGGTAGCCACCTTGGGTGCGCTGATGATAGAGCTCTCGGGTTTTCGCTGCATCGCAGGGGTCCAGTTCATAGGAGATGGAGACAGGCACTATGTGCAGCTGCCTAACGTAATCGCTGTAGGCTTCTTCCTTGGGTTTATTCAGGGTGATCATTCCCAATACCGCAGAATTGGTTTTATCGCAGCCGTCTTTCGCGCGACCTTCGCGCTGGGCAATCCAGATACTGCTTTTCTCGTTGACTATGGAGTGATGGATATAGGCCGACAGATGCTTGGCCGCCTTTAGTTTTTCGCGCGGCGCCTTGGCAGAGCGATTGACGATAAAGGATTTATTCAAGCGCATTAAATCCGACACATAGGGTTTGGTCAGCAAATTGTCGCCAATGGCAATGCGCAGGGTATTGCAGTCGTTGTGATACAGACTCCAGTTTACAAAAGCGGGGTCCATGGCAATATCGCGATGGTTGCTGATAAACAGATAGGCCTGCTGCGGGTCCAGCTTGTCCAGCCCGGAAATGGTCACAGCGGTGGTGGCATCGGCGATCATGGCCGCCATATATTTTTCCACCACCTGCTGGAAACCGAGCACTGAATCTACCTGGCCCAACTGCTCCTTAAGTTTGCGCTCTACCAGGGGCTGCAACAGCCAGCCAGCATATTTGGCAAGACGCGGGAATTTCAAATTGGTCACAGCATGGGTAAACTCCCGATCAGCCAGCAGGCGATCGAGGGTGGGGCGAACTTCAGAATCATAGTAGGGGCGAACATCGTCAAATTGAGTCATTGTTATCTACACACTAACAGTTATCTACACACTAACAGACAGAAAATGGGCTGGCGCAGGCTTGCATGGCATAGCGACAGGCACAGCGGCAAAAATAGTTGCACAACATACCGAAAAGAGGGCGAAAATGCCACCGGCAAACACAGTTAATCCACAATCCCCCTGCCCTTGCGGCACAGCCAACACGCTGGCCGACTGCTGCCTGCCTTATATCAGACGCCAAAAACCAGCACCGACTGCCGAGGCGCTGATGCGCTCGCGCTACAGCGCCCATGTGCTGGCAGAGATTGATTATCTTTGGGAGACCTGGGATGACAGCCAGCGGCGCAACTCTTCCCGCCAGGAAATACTCGATTGGGCAAGCTCCTGCCAATGGCTGAGCCTGAGTATCTTATCGACCCAAGCGGGCCGGGAGGGAGACAGCGAAGGTATTGTTGCCTTTATTGCAAGCTATAGTCAGCGGGGAAAAATCCAGCAGCACCACGAAATATCCCTGTTCAGAAAGCAGGGAGAGCAATGGCTGTATATCAGCCATTGCTAAGGCGCCTAGCGCGCCTGGCGCAGCAGATAAACGCCTATCCCTATGCAGAGCAGAATCGGCACCAAGACCGCAAACAATGGCGAAAAACCAAAGACCAGGCTCGATGGACCCAGCAGGCGCTGCAGGATTTCAAAGGAAACCCCCAGCAGCACACCGATAAAAATCCGCTGCCCGGTGGTGACGCTGCGCAGCGGGCCAAAGATAAATGAAATCGCAATCAGCACCAGGCTGACAGTCGCCAGCGGGCCCAATATTTTTTGCCAGAATGACAGCGCGTAATCATCGCTCTTGATATTTTGCGAATCGAGATAATTGATGTAGTAATGCAGGTTGCGAATCGACAGATCCTTGGGCTCCAGCACCAGAATATTTAACAGATCGGGGGTGAGCCTGGTATCCCAGCGTCGCGTCGCCAGCTTTTCGACGCGGGTGGCATTGCCCTCGAGATGAGTGATGGCAATATCCTCCTCCTGCCAGAAGCCGTTTTGATAGATCGCCTGGTTGGTGCGGCTCGCCGAAACCAGTTTGTGCTCGTCATTGAACTGGTAGCGGCTGACTCCATACATAATGCCATTGGGCAGCACCGCATCAAAATGGATAAACTCATTGCCCTCGCGATTCCAGGTCTGCTGCTGCGAGGGTTTGACACTTTCACCTATGGCTATGGCGCGGCGATTGGTGGCCAGCTGCTCGGTATAGGGGGTGACATATTCGCCGATCAGCAGCGCAATAAAAATAAACACCAGTGCCGGGCGCAGTGCCATCCAGACGATGCGCGCAGTGGAAACGCCCGCTGCGCGCATAATCACCAATTCACTTGAGCTGGCGAGAATCCCCACCCCGGCAAGGCAGCCGATCAGGCAGGCGAAGGGCATAAAACTGTAGAGGCGGCGCGGCAGGGTCAGCAGCAGATACAGCAGTGCCTCCATCGAGGTGTAATTACCCCTGACGGCATCCAACTGGTTAATCAAACTGAAAATAAAATCGAGAGACATAAATACCAGGAGTGTGAGACCAATCGCCCCGAACACTACGGTAAAAATATAGCGATTAAGTTTACGCATGCGTATTTTTCTCCCCTGCCTTCTCCGCAGCCAGACGTTTTTCCGCCGCGCGACGGCTCTGCCACAGGCTGACTTTCTCCCAGTTGAACAGCAGCAGGGCCAAGAGCGCAAACGCGCCGTGAACCGCCCAGAGGCCAGGGAACAGCGGCCACTTGCCACTCTCCATAGCGCTGCGCACATTGCCGAGGAACGTAAAATAAAAAATATACAGCAACAGCGCTGGCAACATTTTCAAAAAACGACCCTGACGGGGGTTGGAACGGCTCAGGGGAACTGCCAGCAAGGCTCCGATAAAAACCAGCATCGGCATAGACAGTCGCCACTGCAAGGCGGTCTGCAGCTCTCTGTCTGCAGAAGAAAATAAATCCGAAGTCGGCTTGGCATCTGTTTCGCGCGTGTAATCACCCAGGGTTTCAGCCGGCGGCATGTATTGACCATAAGTGGAAAAATGAGTCACGCGAAATTCAGCGGAACCGGGCATACCCTCATACCTGTCCCCCTCGTGCAACATCAGGTAGCGCTGCTCGTATTCCGGGTGCTGGACCTGCTCGCCATACTTGGCCACAGCCACCATCAAATGATATTTGTCGCTGCCTTCATGGGCGATGAACACACCTTCGAGGCGCTTTCTTTTATTGGTGATATCGTCGATATAAGTCATGGTCTGCCCCTGCCCCAGGGCCTGGAAGCGCCCCGCATTCAGGGTTTCGAATTCACTGCGATTGCGCTGCTCATCCAGCACCTTGGCATACTGCTGCGCACCCACCGGGCCCAGCCAAAAACTGAACAGCGCCACCAGCACCGCCATCAGCAATGCCGGTAATAAAGTAATGGCCATGAGTTGACGCTGGCTGATACCACAGGCGAACAGCACGACCATTTCGCTTTCAATATAGAGTCGGCCATAGGCCAGCAGCACGGCAATAAAAAATCCCAGCGGCAAGATAACCTGCAACAGGCCGGGCATGCGATAGCCGATCATGGTGAAGAGCACATCGACCGCATACTTGCCCGCTGCCGCATCCGCGAGCAGGCCGACAAAGCGACCGCTCAGTATAATCAGCAACAGCACCAGGCTGACCGCAAAGGCATTGATCAGAATATCCCTGCTGAGATAGCGTAAAATAATCACTGGCTACATCTCCAACAAACAAAGAGCGCGGCAAATAAAGTGAAAACCCACTCACTGCCCGCCTAAAAAATAACCGCATTGAAAATCTTTGGTTTTCTCACCCGCAGACACGGCACGCGGGCGCAAAAAATATGGCATTATCACGTACCTGTGAACGTTTGTCTTGAATCTTCTTGCTGCTTTTGCCGGGTTCGGCAACCACAGCGGCAAGCCCAGGACAAATATTGTACAAACACTGACTTTATGGCGCCCTGCGCCGAGGACTCCCATGCAAATCATTGCCAAAACCATTGATGTCATTAGCCACCCCAGCCAATGCCTGGTAGTTGCCTGCTTTGAAGGACTCACCTTGTCCAGCGCGGCCAACGCGATAAACTCAGCCGATGCCCGCCAACTGCAGACACTGTTGCAGCGCGAGGCATTCACCGGCAAGGCCGGCCAGAGCCTGTTGCTGCTCGCGCCCCAGGGCATCAGCGCCGAGCGGCTGCTGGTGATAGGCTTTGGCGAACTCGACAAGAGCAACAGCGTGAGCCAGGAGAATTTCCGCAAAGCCCTGCAAAAAATTCCCGAAGCGCTCAAGCCAACGCCCTGCAAGGAGTTCACAGTGAGCCTGGGCGATATCAGTGTCAGCGGTGCCGATTCCGAGTGGCAGGCGCGCCAGCTGAGCGAAATCATTATCGCCAGCCAGCATCGCAGCGACGGTTTGAAAAGCAAACCCGCCGAGGTGAGCTTCGCCCCGAAAAAAATAATCCTGGGCTTTGCCAAGGCACAACTAGCCGCGGCGGGCAAAGGTATCAAACTCGGCCAGGCCATAGCCAATGGTGTCAATTTCGCACGCGAACTCGGCAACCTGCCGGGCAATATCTGTACACCCAGCTATCTCGCCCAGGAGGCGAAACGTCTGGCACGGGGTCAGACAAATCTGAGCATAAAAGTTCTCGAAGAAAAAGCCATGCAGGAGCTGGGCATGGGCTCACTGCTCTCAGTGGCAGCGGGCAGCGACCAGCCCGCCAAGCTGATTGTGCTGGAATACAACAATGGCTCGAAAAAGGCAGCGCCTATCGCCCTGGTCGGCAAGGGCATTACCTTCGACACCGGCGGCATCAGCCTCAAGCCGGGACCGGGCATGGATGAAATGAAATTCGATATGTGCGGTGCGGCCAGCGTATTGGGCACCTTCAAAACCCTGCTCGAACTGCAACTGCCGATCAATGTGGTGGGCGTGATTGCCGCCAGCGAAAATATGCCCAATGGCAAAGCCACCAAGCCGGGCGATATTGTCACTTCCATGTCCGGCCTGACCATTGAGATCCTCAATACCGATGCCGAAGGCCGTCTGGTGTTGTGTGATGCCCTCACCTATACCGAGCGCTTCAAACCCAAGGCCGTGATCGATATAGCCACTCTCACCGGCGCCTGTGTGATTGCCCTCGGCAACCATGCCAGCGGCTTGTTCAGCAACAATGAAGAATTGGCCCAGGCTCTGCTGAAAGCCGGCCAGGCCGCCCACGACCGCGCCTGGCCCATGCCGCTGTGGGACGACTACCAAAAGCAACTGGACAGCAACTTTGCCGATATCGCCAATATCGGTGGCCGCGAGGCAGGCAGCGTAACCGCCGCCTGCTTCCTGTCGCGCTTTGCCAAGAAGTTTCCCTGGGCACACCTGGATATCGCAGGCACCGCATGGCTCTCCGGCGGCGCCAAGGGTGCAACGGGCCGCCCCGTATCCCTGTTGGTACAGTATTTACTGGATAACCAGTAATAAACCTTACTCAAGTAGACAGCATCTATGACCCAGGTTGATTTCCATATATTGCCCGATGCCAGCGTTGAAGCGCGCTGGCTCTACAGTTGCCGTCTGATCGAAAAAGTGGCCGGTCTCGGCCACTCGATTCTGGTCGCCGTGGATAGCGAGGAAGAGGCACAAACACTGGATGACCTGCTGTGGAGCTTTAAGCCGGAGAGTTTTATCCCCCATCAGATTATCGGTGGCGATAATGAGAGCCCGGTTGAGATCACCTTCACCCAGGAGGCGGGCGACCACCACCAGGTATTGGTCAACCTGAGCAGCCGCATACCCGAGTATTTCAGCCGCTTTGCGCGCTTGAGTGAAATTGTGATTCAGGAACCAAAAATCCTAGAAAGTACCCGCGAGCACTACAAATTTTACAAGCAGCGGGGTTATCCTATAACCCAACACAAGCGCTAGAGTCCTTAGGGTTGAAGGTCGATCATGCAGCAGAATCAGACAGGCAAAACCAAAACAGCGATGTTACTCGAGCTTGAGTCCATCAAGGACCTCCTGATCGAAGCGGACAACATACCGATTTTGCAGGAAGTGGTGCAACCGCTCGTCACCAACCCGGAGCCCGGTGTTAAGGAGCCCTGTGTTGGAGAGGTAGAACTTCTGGATACAGCATCCGCCAATGAAGATAAGGGGGACACTCAAGCACGCAACCAAGACACTCCCCAACAAAGAATTGTGGTTGTCCAGCAGCAGACTCCGCTCGCGGAACCCTCTCTGACAGTCAATCGTGAAACAGGCAACTTCATTATTATTCCCGAGGAGATCTCCTCCCAAAACACTGAGTCACCCTCTCTTGCTATTCCCCTTGAAACTTCTCCAACTCACTATCGCGAAGAACAGCAACAAGATTTTTTTCCGCAGTCGCTTGACCAGGAACCACTCACAGAAAATACATCTCCACATAGTGAAGCAAGCAGCGCCCCGGCCAATATCAAAACCGGCAGTACCAGGCCCACACCGCAAAAAGCCTCTGGGCAAAACCCTTTCTTGCCTGAGCATATACGCGCGCGTCTGCAAGGCAATAATCCAGCATTATTGAGCGGTGAAAATTCTGCGAAAAATAGCTCGCGCACTGCTTTAACTGCAACAGCCACACAACCTAAAACAAGCGGCAGTCAACAACAGTTGGTCGATGAGATGGTAGAAAAATTATTGCCCGCAATGGAAAAGGAATTGCGCAGCCATCTGCAGACGATGAGCAAAAGGATGCTGGAGGATTTACTGGATGATAAAAATCATCCATAGAGCTAAAGGACCAGGAATCCCCAGCCTTTTTACCTCAAGCGCTAACCAAACACATCGTCCTTGTCCTTGGGATAATAGCGATCAGCCTTAACTTCATCCAGGTCAATTCGCTTTTCCAGCAGGCCATTCAAATCATTCAATACCCGGTTGATCAATTTGACCTCTTCAGGCTCACCGCGCTTGATGGATTCGACCAGCGCATTGCCCCAGATGACCACATGGCGAGTCAGCACGCGGCGGTCATTTTTGTTCTTGGCCCACTCAGAAGCTATGCCGCTGCCCAGCAGATCCATCTTGGTTTTTATTTCCACCATATTGCGCGGGTCTTTCACGCCGATCAATGAATCGGAGGTGACCTGGGTCCAGCCATTCCGGTAGAGTTCCCAACCCTTGTAAAAGCGTATCACCCAGAGCAGGTACTCTTCGACATCCTGCCCCTGTTTATTTTCTGGATCGGATTCGTAAGCAGCCATAAAGAATGCGCGCGAGGGCATATCTGCCGGCCAGTGTTCCTCTTTTGGCGCCTTGCTGGCACAGCCTGCCAACAGGGTGAGACTCAACAGTATTCCACTCAAAAAAACTTGATACTTCTTCATAGGTAATCGTTAACAGATCGTTGCAAAATATAAATTGATTTCAGGCGGGTTATACAAACTGTGCCGCTGCATAACCCGAGGCCCAGGCCCACTGAAAATTAAATCCGCCCAGATGCCCGGTGACATCCACCACTTCCCCAATAAAAAACAAACCGGGCTGCTGCTTGACTTCCATGGTTTTGGACGATAGGTAATCCACATCAACGCCCCCCAAAGTCACTTCAGCGGTGCGATAGCCCTCGGTGCCAGCAGGCATAATCTCCCAGCAGTCAAATACCCTGGCAACCGCCTCCAGCTCCTTTGCATTGTATTGATTGAGCGGGCGTATCTCGCCACCAGCATCGCGGCAATAGCTTTCACAGAAACACTGGGCGATATTGCGGGTCAGCAGCTCTGCCATAAGTGTAGTCAACAACACCTTGGGACGCTGTTGCTGTTGTGCTATCAAATAATCCAGTAAATCCATCTGCGGCAACAAATTGATTCTAAGGCTCTGCCCGGGCTGCCAGTAGGAGGAAATCTGCAATATAGCTGGCCCGCTTAAACCGCGATGGGTAAACAACAGGTTCTCGGTAAAGCTGTACTCGCCGCAACTGACCCTCACTTCCACCGCATTGCCAATACAAGCAGAAAATTGTTGCAGTTGTGCAGGACTCAGGGTGAAGGGCACCAGGCCTGCGCTGCGCGGTTTTAGCGGCAAGCCGAACTGCTCTGCCAATTGATAGCCAAACCCGGAGGCTCCCAGGGTGGGAATCGAAAGGCCGCCGGTGGCAATCACCAGCGATTCACATTGAATCCTGCCCAGGCGGGTTTCCAGCTGATAGCGATAGGGTAAGTCCGCTTCCGGCAGCGGCTGCACCGACACTATCTCGCAGTGGGTGTAAATATCGGCACCAACCTCTTTGCACTCAGCCAGCAGCATATCCAGGATATCCTGGGCCTTGTTATCGCAGAACAATTGGCCCAATTTTTTTTCGTGATAGGGAATGCCGTGTTTAAGCACCAGACCAATAAAATCCCACTGGGTAAAACGCGCAAGTGCCGATTTGCAAAAGTGCTCGTTGGCCGAGAGATAGTTTTTCGGCAACACATCCATATTGGTGAAATTGCAGCGGCCACCGCCGGACATAAGGATTTTTTTACCCACCTTATTGGCGTGATCGAGCAGTGCAACACCGCGCCCACGCGCACCCGCTGCAGCGGCGCACATCAGGCCTGCAGCGCCAGCGCCAATAATGACAACGGGAATTTTTTGCGGCAGAGTCATGTTTACTATCTGGTTCTCCAGCCTTGCGGCTGGATGTTAAGGGGGACTGTGCTGGCCATTAAGTCTTTGGCAGGGTTACACCGCGCTGCCCCTGATACTTGCCGCCGCGATCCTTATAGGAAGTCTCACAGATTTCATCGGATTCAAAAAACAGCATCTGCGCAACACCTTCGTTTGCGTAAATTTTTGCCGGCAGGGGTGTGGTATTGGAAAACTCCAGGGTTACATGCCCTTCCCACTCGGGTTCCAGCGGCGTGACGTTAACGATAATGCCGCAGCGCGCGTAGGTGGATTTGCCCAGGCATACAGTCAGGATAGAGCGCGGGATACGGAAGTATTCCACGGTGCGCGCCAAGGCAAAGGAATTGGGAGGAATAATGCAAACATCGCTTTTGATATCGACAAAACTTTTTTCATCGAAGTTTTTCGGATCCACGACTGTGGAGTGCACATTGGTAAAGATTTTGAATTCATCGGCACAGCGCACATCGTAGCCATAGCTGGAAGTACCATAGGAGATAATGCGCGAACCCTCGGCATCGTGGCGCACCTGGCCGGGTTCAAAGGGTTCAATCATGCCGTGCTGCTCCGCCATGCGGCGCATCCACTTATCGGATTTGATGCTCATGCTTGCTCTCGCGTCTGGGTAATCAAGGCCGGCATCATAGCGGTTTTCAGGCAGCTTAAAAACTCTAATTGCGGCAAATTTACAGCCATCCAGCGCCGCGAAGGGCGCAGAATGGCAAAAAATAGCGGCAAAACAGGATTATTGTGGAAGGTTTTCCACTTCAAACTGGGAGTGGAAGTACTGCGAACTATCCATAGGCGAGCCCTCGGGGAATTCAGGTGCGTGCATGCGGGCGATATATTTGGGGTGCACAATCACCTCATTCAGCGCCTTCTTTACCCTCTCCTGGCGATAGAATAATTTATCGAAACTGCCATTGCTGAGGATGATCTTCCAGCCGCGCTCCAGGCGGCCAGCCAATTCGATGTTATCCTTTTGCACAAAGAAATACAGGGGATTGGGATATTGCAGCACCAGGTTGGGCTCGATCATCAGGTTGTATTTTTTGATCAGATCCAATTCAGGCTCAACCTCCACCAGGCCTCGCGGGAAATAATCAAAGCGCTTTGCCGCCAGCATCTGGTACAGGCTTTTTACCAGCCCGCCGGTCATTACCGGAAAATCATTGGCCCGCAGCACATTGGTATCCGGCCACTGCTCGCCCTGCCCCGCCATCAATTTAGCCAACTGCGCCCGGGTTTTAATCTGGGCAAACTTCTCCTGGTCCTCCTTGCGAATCACCAGGCAGCGATAGCCAAATAGCCCTTTATAGATGGGGACGCGAATCGCGCGCAGAAAATCCTCGCGCTCTTTGCTGGTGACTGTCCACATAACCGCATTGGCCTTTTGCCGGGAAAACTCGGCGATCCGGCGGGTTTGCGTCAAGTGGAGGTCATAGAGGCGGTTGTATCTGAGGTCGATCACTTCATCGGGCGCCTTGCTTGCTTCCAATATCAGCAGCAGCAATTCGCTGATATAGTGATTTTCGGCAATCCGCGCTTCCACGACATAGCGCTTCTGCTCAGCAAAGCAGGAGCAGCTGCACAACAGCAACAGGAAAAAGAAAAAACGAACCAACACTATAATAACCCCAAATCGTACTGCTTATCTCGTTAATTTCTGGCCGCAGCACAGCGGCAGCCATAGCGGGAATCGTCCAAGGAGTTTTTGCAGAAATACCTTTCCAAGGGTCAGTTAACAGACCCCAATAGCACCACATAGCGACTGTCAGTATAGTTTAATCATCCGATATTTCTATTTCGGGAACATTGACCGCGTCGAGGTTTTGCAACCATAGATTGGCAGAGAGCTTGCGCGCAATACTGCGATAGATCTGGCTGATGGCCGAATCCGGGTCAGCGACCACCGAGGGTTTGCCTCTGTCAGCATCTTCGCGAATAGATAAACTCAGGGGCAACGCTCCCAGCAGCTCACTCTGGTAATCCCTGGCGATCCGCTCGCCACCGCCTGAACCAAAGATATGTTCTTTATGGCCGCACTGAGTGCAGATATGGATGGCCATATTTTCCACCACACCCAATACCGGCACATTCACCTTGCGGAACATCTCTATGCCCTTCTTGGCATCGAGCAGGGCTATATCCTGGGGTGTGGTCACTATCACAGCGCCGGTTACAGGCACCTTCTGCGCAAGGGTAATCTGGATATCGCCAGTGCCAGGCGGCATATCTATCAGGAGATAGTCGACATCCTGCCAGTAGGTCTGGCTGAGCAGTTGCTGCAGGGCACCGCTGACCATAGGGCCGCGCCACATCATGGGGGTATTCTCAGTGATCATAAACCCCATGGAATTCACCTGAAGCCCATGGGCTTCAACCGGCACCATAAACTGTTGCTCGTTGTGCTTGACCACCTGTGGAGGCCGCTCGGGCGCGCCCAGCATTTGCGGCTGGCTGGGGCCGTAGATGTCGGCATCCAGCACCGCGACCCGCGCCCCTTCGGCGGCCAGCGCCAGAGCGAGGTTGGCCGTAGTCGTGGACTTGCCCACCCCGCCCTTGCCCGAAGCCACCGCGATAATATTCTTCACATCCGGCAGGGACTGCTGGGAGTTTGCCGCCGGGTTGGCGTAGACGGTCCAGCCAATATCCAGGCCCACCTGCTCGACCCCAGGAATTTTTTCCAGGGCCTGATTGACGGCCAGAGCTATACCTTGATGCACACTGTTGGCCGGATAGCCCAACAACAGTGTGACATCCAGTCTGCCGCCATTGATCTTTATATCCGAGACAGCACCAAGGCTGAGCAAATTTCGCCCGGTGGTCGGGTCCAGCACCTGTTGCAAGGCCTGCTCAACGAGAGAATGGGTAATTACGGACATATAAACCTCAACACAGACATTGGCCAGAATCGGCCAACCCTAAAATCAGGGTGAAAAAAGGGCACCCTGAGGTGCCCTAGCGATATAGATTCATTGTACCAGTTAAACCATTAACTGTGTTCCAACTCTGCCAGTTCTTCGCGATCGCGATGATGATCCTTCGCCAGCAGGGCGTAGACCGAAGGCAAAACAAACAAGGTGAACACAGTACCAATGGCAATACCGAAAACCAGCACCACACCAATGGAATTGCGCGCATGGGCGCCCGCACCCGAGGCAAAAATCAGCGGCACATGGCCCGCAACCGTGGCGATACTGGTCATAAGTACGGGACGCAGACGTATGACCGCCGCCTGGCGGATGGCATCAAGCTTGGCCACCCCCTCCTCCTGCAGGCGGTTGGCAAATTCCACCACCAGAATACCATTGCGCGCAATCAGTCCCATCAAGGTCACCAGACCCACCTGCGAATAGATATTCAAGGTGCTTGAGATAGAGTCGGTAAACCAGGGCATATTGGGATTGGGCATTTTGATAAAGGTAAACACCAATGCACCAAACATCGCCAGAGGTACAGAGCCCGCCAGAATCACAATCGGATCGCGGAAACTGTTGTACTGCGCCGCCAGCACCAGGAAGATCATCGTGATCGCCATCAGGAATGCCGGCAGGAAGGTATTGCCCTCGCGTTTCAACTGCCGCGACTCACCGGTGTAATCTATGCTGTAGGTTTTCGGCAACATCTGCTTGGCCTCATTGTCGAGCCAGGCCAGTACGCTGGCCAGAGGCTCGCCGCTGACGCCGCTGATTTTCACCGAGTTCAATTGCTGCATACGGCTGATACTGCGCGGCGCCGTGGTGTGGTTCAAGCTGGCAATCTGGTCCAGGCGAATCAATTTATTTTCCGGCCCGGTGATATACAGCTTGGTCAAATCCTCCGGTGTCAAACGCTCGCTGCGCTTAACCTGGGGAATCACTTTGTAACTCTGTCCCGCCATATTAAAACGGTTGACATAACCACCGCCCAACAGGGTTCCCAAGTCATTGATAACCGTTTGCATATCCAAACCGAGATCGGCCACTTTTTCGCGGTCTATGCTCAGTTGGTAATCCGGCTGATCGACCTTCATATCCAGCACATTGAAGAAAAACTTACCGCTGGCATTCATTTTTTGCTGCAGCTTGAGCGCGTACTCATAAATCTCTTTTGAATCTGCAGTGGATGCAATCACAAACTCTACAGGGAACTGCCCACCACCCGGCAGAGCCGGTGGTGTAATCGGCAGAATGCGCACGCCGGAAATTTCCGCAAGATTTTTTTGCACTTCGGGCATTATCTCGAACACCGTGCGATCGCGCTCATCCCAGGGCTTGAGCACCATGCCGGAGAAACCTCCGGTGGGAAAGGTCACCTGAAAGGTAAAATCTGTCTCGGGTATATCTGAAAACACCTTATTGACAATTTTTCCATAGTGCGAGGATTGGTCGATGGTGGAGTTGGCCTGAGCGTCCACTATACCAAAGATAACACCCTGATCTTCCACCGGCGCCAGCTCTTTGGATGACATGCTGTACAGGGGAAAGCAGAGCAGCGCTATAAACACCCAAAATACGTAGACTGCCGTGCGGTGCTCCAAGGTGAACTGCAATTTTTTACTGTAGTAGCTTTGAAAGCGATTAAAGATATTCTCTAAAGGCGCATCCATTTTTTTGTGCGACTTCAACAGCCGCGAGCCCAGCATCGGCGACAGGGTAATAGCAACAATCGCGGAGATGGTCACTGCACCCGCGAGGGTAATTGCAAACTCGCGGAATAGTGTTCCCGTCAAACCGCCCTGCAGGCCTATGGGAACGTAAACGGAAACCAGGGTGACGGTCATGGCCAAAATAGGCCCAGCCAATTCACGCGCGGCCACAATGGAAGCATTGAACGGAGACAGCCCCTCCTGGATATGCCGCTCAATATTTTCCACCATCACAATGGCATCATCCACCACCAGGCCGACACAGAGTACTATGGATAGCAGGGTGAGCAAATTGAGCGAGAAACCGCACAGCTGCATAATAAACAGGGCACCGATCAGCGATAGGGGAATCGCCAATACCGGGATAATGACCGAGCGGCTCCAACCCAGGAACAGGAAAATCACAATCACAATAATAACCAGGGTTTCGGTTAAGGTTTTGATAACCTCGTGAATCGCCGACTCAATATATTTAGTACCATCATAGGCCACGCCACCACTCAATCCCGAAGGTAAATCGGCTTGTATCGCCGCCATTTCTTTGGTTACATTGCGGATCACTTCCAGCGAATTGGCATTGGGGGCAACCCACACGCCCATAAATACGGCCGTATCACCGGAGTAGTTGACCTCGGTATTGTAATCCTCGGCTCCCAGCACCACATCCGCTACATCTTCCAGGCGAATGGTGCCATCGGCACTGTGGCGAACCACCAGCCGCTTGAAATCCTCAACCGTTTTCAAATCGGTATCAGCGCGCAGGTTAACCTGGGTATAGCTGCCGCGGGTTTGGCCTATGGCCGCCTGGACATTGTTGGCCGCCAGCGCCTGGCGAACCTCGGTGGGCGAAATATTGAGCGAAGCCAATCTCTCTGACTTTAACCAGACACGCATGGCAAAGGTGCGCCCCCCCAACACTTCAGCCCTCTGCACCCCGGCAATAGCGGTCAGACGCGGCTGCACGGAGCGTGTCAGGAAATCGGTGATTTGATTTTGCTCGAGAATCTTTGAATTGAAGGTGAGATAGGCAGAGGCAAATTGACTATCAGCTGCCTCGACCACAATGGAGGGCACCTCAGCCTCCGGCGGCAAATCGCCGCGCACCTGGTTGACCTTAGCGGAGATCTCCGTCATGGCTTTGAGCGGGTCGTAATTCAAATGCAGGTGCACTCGAACCGTTGACAGGCCCATGGC
Source organism: Cellvibrio sp. (assembly GCA_035565295.1). GTDB lineage: Bacteria > Pseudomonadota > Gammaproteobacteria > Pseudomonadales > Cellvibrionaceae > Cellvibrio. The sequence continues at coordinate 100,186 of DATMSP010000051.1, forward strand.
ACTGCTGGACTCGATATAATCTATACCGCCCGCAGAGGCAATCGCGCGCTCAATAGGTGCAGTGATAAAACCGCGAATCAACTCGGCGTTAGCACCAACGTAAACGGTGTTGATGTTGATAACAGCAATATCACTGCGCGGATACTGGCGCACCGACAGGGAACTGACTGCCTGAATGCCGACAATCAGAATAAGCAGACTTACCACCAGGGCAAGTACCGGCCGCTTGATAAAAATATCAGTAAATTTCATAAAATTAACTCAATATCGTTTGAGTGAAACATCCGCACAGCTGCACTTGCGCTGCTGTCCGCCGATGTATTCCAAAAGCTTCCTGGATCAGTTATCTACAGGCGTAGATTCCGTTTTAAACTCGGGCGCTGGCGTTTTGCTGATCACCACCGACTGACCATTGAATAATTTAAAGGCACCGGCACTGGCCACCTGCTCTCCCGCTTTCAGGCCATCGACAATCTCAATGTAATCGCCGCGCGATTTACCCAGACGAACAAATTGCTGGCGCGCCTTCAAAGACTGGTCACTCTTTTCTTTGTTATTTTCGATCACAAACAAGGTATCCCCGTAGGTGGCAAAAATCACGGCTGTGCTCGGCACCGCCAACACCTGATGAGGCTTGGACAAAGTCACTTCGGTTTTAACAGCCATACCGGGAATCAATTGCCCAGCGTTATTTTCCAGTGAGGATTGCACGGTGGCATTGCGGGTTACTGGATCTATCTCTGCACCTATAGCGGTAATTTCACCGCTGATAATATTGTTGGAGCCATCGCCCAGCTGCACGGATACCGGTAAGCCCTTGGTCATTTGTACCAGCCAGTGCTGCGGAACCGGGAAATTGATGCGCACGCGATTGGTCGCCTGCAGGGTCACTATGGCAGTGCCCACTTGCAGATCCTGCCCCAGATCCACCTTGCGAATTCCCAGGCGACCATCAAAGGGAGCCTTGACCACTTTTTTCTCGAGGGTCGCATGCAAATTGTCCACTTCGCCCTGGGCCGATTCTTTTTGCTGCAGCGCTGAATCCAATTCGTTTTGCGAAACTGTATTCTTTTTACGCAGTTGCAACATGCGCTCATAGTTGGCTTGCGCCAGACGCAGACGCGCCGAGGCCGCACTCAAGGTAGCGGCTTCATTATCCGTTTCCTGGGTCAAAATAACCGTGCCCGCCTTGACGCGCTCACCGGACTTGAACAGGATTTTCTGAACCTTGCCGGCAACCTGGGCAGAGATAGTAATCCCCTCATCCGCCTCAACTGTGCCCACCGCTGAAAAGGTATTGGGCCAGGCCTGGGTTTCCGCCGTGAATACGCCTATGGATTCCGGTGGCGGAACAAATTGTTTGCCGGCCTGAATCATGGCAAAAATCTGAGTGCCTTTAATAGCGAACAGCACCAGGAAAATCCCCACAAGCAAGAGAATGGAGATGATTATTGCTTTGTTTTTACTCATTGTCGAAAACCACCCAAGTAAGGAGATAGAGATAAAAAATTATAATCGGCGATTGTGTCATAAGAACAAGCACTATCAAAATTCACAAATGTCATCTTATTCCAAAGGTTAAATTATCGGTACTCAAATCAAAAAAGATGAACTAAGCGAAATAGAGGACTTCGCCCTCTATACCACTGATCAAACCGCCCAAAAATGATGCGTGCATCACAAAAAAGCCCAAAGGAGGAAGATAGATAGCGGGATTATGTCGGTACTGTGCTGGCGGTAAGGCTTGCGCGGCAAGCCGCCCCCAACACAACCATCCCGCCAACAACACCGTGACTCAGCGGGATGAGGTTTTGCTAGGCGGGACAGTGCCTGGGAGGCTTTCAAAAAAATATCAGTAAACAATATCCAGCATATCATCAAAGGCTGCGCGCAGGCGCTCGCCCCACTGGCTGCGCAACTGCACATAATAGGGGTCATCCGCACCTATGCTGACATGGGTTTTCACTGTCAGACTATCGCTTTCATATATCAATAGATCCAGCGGCATACCCACCGACAAATTCGAGCGAATAGTGGAGTCCATGGAGATAAGTGCACACTTGGCTGCATCTTTTAACGAGGTGGAAGGCTTGATCACCCGGTCGAGGATAGGCTTGCCATATTTCGATTCGCCCACCTGAAAATAAGGGGTTTCCTGGGTTGCTTCGATAAAATTGCCGGCGGCATAAATCTGGAACAGCTTGGGCGACTCCTGGCCTATCTGCCCTCCGAAAATAAAACTTGCGGCAAATTCCAAACCAAATTCCTTGAAGGCTTCATTATCGCGCACATAGACTTTGCGCAGCGCATCGCCGACCACACGGGCCGCGTCCACCATATTTTTTACTGCGCTCAAGGGGTTGCTTTCGCCCTGCTGCAACTCGTGCAGTACCGCCTGGCTGATGGCCAGGTTGCCCGAGCTGAGCAGCACCATAATGCGCGAGCCCGGCTCGGCAAACAGGGTCATTTTGCGAAAGGTGCTGATATGGTCAACACCGGCATTGGTGCGCGAATCGGATAAAAATACCAGGCCAGCATCCAGCTGGAGTCCCACACAATAGGTCATAACAATAACTCGGGTAATCGCCTCAGAATCGCTCTGCGGCGAAAGCACCCAGAGCGGTAAATTTATTGCTGCACGAGTTTGAGATAATCGCGTGCAATGGGTTTTTCAATCACCATGGACTGGAGCAGTACACCATGGGTTTCGGGGTGAACGCGCACCACCACTTCCATCGCCTCCACACCGCCACCGTGACGCACACCGCGCACCGGGCAAGCATCGAAGTAGTCTCGTCCCACCGCTAGGCGGCAGTGTTCGGACGCGGCAAAATTGGCATTGGTGACATCAAAGCTGACCCAGCCCATCCCCTCCAGCCAGACATCGGCCCAGGCGTGGCTGGCGGCGTGATCGGTCGCACCCGGGTGAATATAGCCGCTGACATAGCGCGCTGGCAAATCCAGCGCACGGCAGCAGGCAATAAAAATATGGGCATGATCCTGGCAGACGCCAGCGCCCTCGTCCAACACCTCAGCAGCGGTATTATAACCCTGGCTGGTGCCGGGCAAATGCGCCACGGCGCGCTGGATCTGATTGACCAGCATAAACATCGCATCTACCGACCCCACCTTGGACTTACCCAATTTTGCATGATAGGCGGTGCTGGCCAGCTCCAATATGGCCTCATCGGCGGTGGTGAGACTGGTGGGCTGCAAGAAGGCCAGCAGCGGCACCTCGCCACAATCCGAGGGCAAGTGCGCGTTCTCCTTGGCAATTTTTACCTGACCGGTGACGGTAATACGTATCTCATCGTGAGGCTGGTCGAGCACCAGAATATGGCCGACATTGCCATAGGCATCCCTGTGCTTGTGATAGGTTCCCGGTGCTTCAATTTTCCAGTTCAAGGTCTGCTGCTGCACTTCATTGCGCGGTGTCATACGCAAATGCTGAATCGTGTAATCCACGGGTGAAGAATAACGATAAACGGTTTCATGTTGGATATTCAGTAACATAAGTTTCCCCTTTCATTATTAATCTCAATATTAAGCTGCGCGCATGGGCAATAAAAAATCATGGCTGATACGCACACCTAATTCGTAAACACAGGACTGAAAATTTTCCAGATAGGGATGCAGTCCCTGCTCCAGAATTTCTTCAATATCGGCATAGCGCAATTGCGCGCTCAGCTTGCCGGCGAGACGCTGGGTTTCGCGCGAATGACGGTTGGCCAACTTATCCAGCATCGCCTCCACTTCGATCATGCAGGCGTTCAGCGAGCGCGGCATATCCACGCGGGTGATCAGCAGGTCTGCCACTTGGCTCGGCACTATTGAACCGCGATAGCCGCGGCGATAAATCTCAAACGCCGACACCGAGCGCAGTAGCGCTCCCCACTGGTAGTAATCCGCTGCCGCCCCCAGGGTTTCCCCCTCGGAGATCATGTAATATTTCACATCCAGCAAGCGCGCAGTGCTATCGGCGCGTTCGAGGTAGGTGCCCAGGCGAATAAAATAAAAAGCTTCATCGTGCAGCATGGTGCCGAAGGTCACACCGCGCGAAAGCGATGAGCGGGTCTTTACCCACTCGAAAAAATCCGTAAGTTCTTCATCGCGCAGATTGCGCTTGCTGAATTTCAGCAGCGCCAGCCAGGTCTCATTCATGGTCTCCCACATCTCCTTGGTGAGCGTGCCGCGCACCGCGTGGGCATTTTCGCGGGCGCTCTTCAAGCAGGAATAGATCGACGAGGGATTGCTGGGCTCGAACATCATGAAAGCCAGCACATTTTCCGCAGTCACCTCTTCATAGGTCTGCAGATAAAGTGACAACTGATCGTGGCAGGAGAGCGCCGCCTGCCAGTTCTGCCGCAGGTTGTCGGCCTTTTGCGGCACCAGTGAAGCCTGCCAGGTAATATCCAGCAGCCGCGCAAGATTTTCTGCGCGCTCGGTATAGCGGGCCAGCCAAAACAAATGATCTGCAGTGCGCGACAACATATTACTTCTCCAGTATCCAGGTATCTTTGGTACCGCCGCCCTGCGACGAATTCACTACCAGCGAACCCTCGCGCAGCGCCACTCGCGTCAAACCGCCGGGCACCATGCGAATCTCCTTGCCCGACAATACAAACGGACGCAGGTCGATATGGCGCGGGGCAATGCCCGACTCGACAAAGATCGGACAGGTCGACAATGCCAGGGTCGGCTGGGCAATATATTTCGCGGGATTGGCAATCAGATGCGCGCGGAAAGTTTCGATTTCCGCTTTGGTTGCGGCAGGCCCCACCAGCATGCCGTAACCGCCAGCACCATGAGTTTCTTTCACTACCAGCTCAGCTAAATTGTCCAGTACATAGGCGAGATCTTCCGGCTTGCGACAGAGATGCGTGGGCACATTATTGAGAATAGGTTTCTCACCCAGATAAAAACGCACCATCTCCGGCACATAGGGATAAATCGATTTATCGTCAGCCACACCCGTGCCTATGGCATTGGCCAGGGTCACGCGACCCGCGCGATACACCGACAGCAGACCGGCCACCCCCAGTAGCGAATCCTGGCGGAAAGCCAGCGGATCCAGAAAGTCATCGTCGAGACGGCGATAGATAACATCCACCCGCTGCGGCCCCTGGGTGGTGCGCATATAAACCGACTCGTCGCGCACAAATAAATCGCGGCCCTCCACCAGCTCGACACCCATCTGCTGGGCCAAAAACGCGTGCTCAAAATAGGCCGAGTTGAAACTGCCCGGTGTGAGCACCACTACTGTGGGATTGTCTATGCCCTGGGGAGCGCACAAGCGCAGATTGTCGAGCAGCATATCGGGGTAGTGCTCCACCGGCGCCACCGCGTGCTTGGAAAATAATTCGGGAAAAAGCCGCATCATCATCTTGCGGTTTTCCAGCATGTAGGACACACCGGAAGGCACCCGCAAATTATCTTCCAGCACGTAGAACTCACCGGCCCCGGCGCGCACCATATCGATACCGGCAATGTGTGCATAGATTTGATTGGGAACATCGACACCCTGCATTTCGGGGCGGTACTGTGCATTTCGCAACACTTGATCGGCGGGAATCAAACCCGCGCGAAGAATTTCCTGCGAGTGATAGATATCGTGGACAAAGGCATTGAGTGCGCGCACTCGCTGTGCCAGCCCCTTCTCCATCAAACTCCATTCGTCGGCGGGAATAATACGGGGAATCAAATCGAAGGGGATCAACCGCTCAGTACCCTCTTCCTCACCATAGACGGCAAAGGTAATGCCCATGCGATGAAACGTTAAATCAGCCTCCGCTTTTTTTCTTGCCAGCCTTTCAGCGGGCAGTGTTTTTAACCAGTCCCCATATTTTTCATAGTGGGAACGATGTGTCTCAGCTCCGGAAAACATCTCATCATAAAAAACGGGTTTAGACATTCGCATACCCTTAACAGCTTATTATTGGTAAGTTTATTGGAGCGAAATACGTGCCAAGAAAAAGGGGCTTTTTAAAGGGTTTCAAGCGTCAATTGCACCAACAGACTACGACTGCGCTTAAACCCCGAAATAGCGCACCAAATTAAAGCATTTGGCAAAAATCAAGCTGTGTGTTTTTTATACAGAACATCCTGTGCTGTCAGTAATACCTTTAACTTTGACCTGAAACCTGAGGTGATAAATGGTATAGTGCGCGCCGTTTAACAGAGCCACCAGGCCATTGCCCTGCTGGCTACGTCTGCCCACGAGGCCACCACGAATAAGTTGCAAACCTATGACCCAAACGCTAAAAAGCCATCCTCGTAAAATCCTTGTCACCAGTGCCCTTCCCTATGCCAATAGCGATCTGCACCTGGGCCATATGCTTGAGCAAATCCAGACCGATATCTGGGTGCGTTTCCAGACCCTGCGCGGCAACGACTGCCTCTACTTTTGTGCGGACGATGCCCACGGCACGGCCATCATGCTCAAAGCGGAAGAAAAGGGAATTACGGCAGAAGAGCACATAGCCAATATCAAAAAGGATCACGAGGCTGTCTCGGCGGGATTCCATATCAATTTTGCCAATTTCCACAGCACTCACAGCGAAGAAAACCGCGAGCTGTCGTATATGATTTACGAGCGCCTGCGAGCCAATGGCCATATTGCCACCCGCAAGATCACCCAGGCCTACGACCCGGAAAAGCAATTGTTCCTTGCCGATCGCTATATCAAGGGCACCTGCCCCAAGTGCAAAAGCGAAGACCAGTACGGCGATAACTGCGAAAAATGCGGTGCAACCTATTCGCCAATGGATTTGATCAACCCCAAATCCGCCATCTCTGGCGCTACCCCCGTGGCCAAGGATTCCGAGCACTTCTTCTTTACCCTGCCCGCTTTCAGCGATTTCCTGAAAAGCTGGACACGCGCTGGCCACCTGCAGGACGAAGTTGCCAACAAAATGGCCGAGTGGCTCGAAGGCGGCCTGCAGGAGTGGGATATCTCCCGCGATGCGCCCTACTTTGGCTTTGAAATTCCCGGCCATCCCGATAAGTTTTTCTATGTCTGGCTGGATGCGCCCATAGGCTATATCGCCAGCCTGAAACATTACGGCGATGCCCAGGGCATAGATTGGCTGGACTATTGGAAAGAAAACTCCGACACAGAGGTCTATCACTTTATCGGCAAGGATATAGTCAACTTCCACGCGCTCTTCTGGCCGGCGATGCTGCACTCAGCCAAATTGCGCACACCGAGCAAAATCTGTGTGCATGGCTTTGTCACTGTCAATGGAACCAAGATGAGTAAGTCACGCGGCACCTTTATCAATGCCCATACTTACCTGGATCATTTAAACCCGGAATACCTGCGCTACTATTTCGCCGCAAAACTGACCAGCGCCGTGGACGATATAGATCTGAACCTGGAAGATTTTATTCAGCGGGTCAACAGCGATCTGGTGGGCAAGGTTGTCAATATCGCCAGCCGCACCGCCAAATTTATCAACAATGCCGGCGGCACCTTGGCCAGCGAGATTGCCGATGCTGCGCTATGGCAGAAATTTGTCGAGGCCAGCGAAGTGATTGCGGCCCACTATGAAGCGCGCGATTTCAGCAAAGCCATGCGCGAAATTATGGCGCTGGCGGATCTGGCCAACGAATATATTGCCAGCCAGGAACCCTGGAAGCTCGCCAAGCAGGCCGGTGCCGAAGCCCAGACCCAGGCGGTCTGTACACTCGGCATCAATATGTTCCGCGCGATACTCACTTATTTGAAGCCTGTAGTACCGGCGCTGACGGCCGATGCGGAAGCCTTCCTCGGCGAAACCCTCAACTGGAATACCCCGGTGCAATTCCGCGGCGGCAACCAGATCAATGAATTCAAACCCCTGCTGACCCGCGTGGAAAAAGATAAGGTAGATGCAATGCTCGAAGCAACTAAACAAGCCCTGGCTGCAGCAGCTCCGAAAGCCACAGGCCCACTGGTAGATGAACCTATTGCAGCGGAAATCAACTTCAATGATTTTGCCAAGGTCGATCTGCGCATTGCCCTGATCGCCAATGCCGAACATGTCGAAGGCTCAGACAAGTTACTGCGCTTGACCCTGGACCTGGGTGGCGAAACCCGCAATGTGTTCTCCGGGATCAAAAGCGCTTACGCTCCCGCCGACCTGATCGGCAAGTTAACCGTGATGGTCGCCAACCTGAAACCGCGCAAAATGAAATTCGGTATGAGCGAAGGTATGGTATTGGCGGCGGGCCCCGGCGAAAAAGAAATTTATCTGCTGGAACCAAACGCGGGAGCCAAGCCCGGCCAACGGGTAATGTAATTCGCGGCAAGTTGCCAACCGCATAATGCCGAAGCAACACCAGCAGGGCCAAAGTGAGAAATTATGTCGATCAACGAATTATTTTTAATTTTGCTCAGCACAGTGTTCGTCAATAATTTTGTGTTGGTGCAATTTCTCGGCCTCTGCCCGTTTATGGGGGTTTCCAACAAACTGGAATCCGCCATAGGCATGGGCGGCGCCACCACCTTTGTGATGACCCTCGCCTCTATCTGCAGCTATCTAATCGACCACTGGATACTCTCGCCCCTGGGGCTGGGCTATATGCGCACCATCGCCTTTATCCTGGTGATAGCCGCGGTGGTGCAGTTTGTAAAAATGTTTATGGAAAAAACCAGCCCGCTGCTGTATCGCATGCTGGGGGTTTTCCTGCCCCTGATTACGGTGAATTGTGCAGTATTGGGTGTTGCCTTGCTGAACACGCAGAAGGCCCACAATTTTTTTGAATCGGCGCTCTATGGTTTCGGCGGCGCGGTGGGGTTTTCCCTGGTGCTGATTTTATTTGCCGCCATGCGCGAGCGCCTGGCCGCCGCCGATGTGCCCCTGCCCTTCAAGGGTGCGGCCATAGGCATGATTACCGCCGGTTTGATGTCACTGGCCTTTATGGGTTTTAGCGGACTGGGCAACTGATTTCTAAGTGGCACCCTAACTACAACACATTTTTTTATTTTATATTTCCTTGTTACCATGACCGAGAAAACCCAGAGTCACCTGAGAAAAAACATTGGTATCGGCGTATTGGCCGGTGGCAGCTATGGATTGCTGATGCGCCTGGGCTTCGAGTTCGAGCAGTTGCGCAACTTCCTGCAAATTGTTTCCACTGCCTTTTTAGTCGGCGCACCGTTTGCGGTGGGAGCTGTGGCGGTTTTCGTAGCCTCGAAAGCAGAGCAATTGACAATAAGGCAACAAGTCGCTGTAGCCTCCTCTGCCATGCTGTTTTTCCTGCTGGCCATGTTTGCCTTTTTGCTGGAGGGACTGATATGCATTGTATTGATTGTGCCGGTTTTTTTTATGGCCGCCATTATCGGCGGCCTGAGTGCGGGCCTGGTTATCAAATACCTGCGCAAGCCCAAACCTCCCCTGTATGGCATTGCCCTCCTGCCCCTGCTGCTGGGCCCCATTGAAGCTCAGTTGCCGCCGGCGTCCCAGGCAAATCTGGTTTCCACCTCGATTATTATCGACGCATCTCCAGCGCAGGTTTTTGATCAATTGGCTGCGGTTAAGGATATTCAACCGGATGAGCTGGGATTTTCCTTTATGCATTTGATTGGCTTGCCGCGACCCGTAGAAGCCGCCATGAATGGCCAGGGCGTAGGCGCAGTCCGCACCTCTCGCTGGGAAAAAGGCGTGAGCTTTAAAGAGGAGATCAGTGTCTGGGAGAGGCCCCATAAATTGCATTACAATTTCAATATACCGCCCAACTCAATTCCGCGCGAGGCATTGGATCGCCATGTGGAATTGGGCGGAGAATACTTTACCGTGTTAAACGGCGGCTACGACCTGGAGCCAACCGCCGATGGCAAAACCCAATTGACGCTGTCGACGCGCTATCTCAATAAATCGCAGCTGCAAGCCTATGGCAATACCTGGGGCAATATTGTCCTCAACGATTTCCATCACTCTATTCTCGGCTTGATGAAGAATAGAGCGGAATCAGCCAATAAACTGAATTGATACTGACTCCTTATGCTTGAAGCCATACTGCACAATCCCATAGCGGCGGCGCTGATTGCCCTTATAGGGCTTTCGCTGGTCTTCGGGGGCATACTCGGTTTTGCCGCTGTGCGCTATAAGGTGGAGGGCAATCCACTGGTCGAGCGCATCGATAAAATCCTGCCGCAAACCCAGTGTGGCCAATGCGGCTATCCCGGCTGCCGCCCCTATGCCGAAGCGATCAGCCATGGCGATGCCATCAACAAATGTCCACCCGGTGGCCAGGCCACTATCAACGCCCTCGCCGATATGCTGGATATACAGGCCTCGACCCTGGATGCCGAACACGGCGAAGCATCCGACATTAAAAAGGTGGCATTTATTCGCGAGGCCGAGTGCATTGGCTGTACCAAATGCATCCAGGCCTGCCCTATGGATGCCATTCTCGGAGCGGCAAAACATATGCACACAGTAATCGCCGATGAATGCACCGGCTGCGATCTCTGTATTGAACCCTGCCCGGTCGATTGCATTGATATGATTCCGGTCAATACCAGCCTGGACCACTGGCACTGGGACTTACCCGCGCCCCTTCAACTTATTGCCAGCGACAGACAGACTTTGCCTGCCGGCAGAGCAGCGTAAACCATTATGACTCGCGCAATAAAACTTTGGCCCATGCCGGGAGGCATTCACCCCCCCGAGCACAAGCAGCAATCCATGCAGTTGCCGCTTGGCACTGTACCCATACCGCCGCAACTGTTTATTCCGCTCAATCAGCATATAGGTGCTCCAGCCAAAGCCATTGTGACAGTGGGTGAACAGGTATTGGCAGGGCAACTGATCGCCACCGCCGACGGCACCTTCAGCGCAAATATCCATGCTTCCAGCTCCGGCACAGTCAGCGCAATTGGCGATTATGCCCTGCCACATCCCTCGGGGATGCACGGCCAGGCCATAGTGATAAACACAGATGGCAGTCACCAGTGGGCACCACTGCAGGATTGCCAGGACTATCTCACCCTGGACCGCCTCGCGCTGCTGGAAAAAATTCGCGCCGCCGGGGTCGCGGGACTGGGCGGCGCAGGCTTCCCCACCGCCGTTAAACTCTACACCAAATCCACCCAGCAGATTGATACCCTGGTAATCAACGGCGCTGAGTGCGAACCCTATATCACCGCTGACGATATGCTGATGCAGGTTCGCGCAGAGGAAATTATTGCCGGCACCCTCCTGCTAAGCCATATCTTGCATCACCCCGCTCGCCTGATTATCGCGGTTGAAGACAATAAACCCAAAGCCATTGCCGCACTGCAACTGGCCGCAAAAAATTACACGGGTGAAAAATCCGCGCAGGATGCCGCTATTGAAGTGCTCGCCATTCCCACCCTCTATCCCTCGGGCGGCGCCAGACAACTTGTCCAGATACTGACTGGCCGCGAAATTCCCCATGGCCATCACTCCGCCGATATAGGGGCGATCTGTGTCAATGTCGCCACCACCGCTGCGGCATGGCGAGCCGTGCGTTTTGGCGAGCCACTGATTTCGCGCATCACTACGGTTACCGGCGAAGCCCTGAAGATTCAGCGCAATATAGAAGTCCTGCTCGGCACCCCTATTGAGTATGTGTTGACCCAGCATGGGTTCGCGGCCGACAAAGCCCTGCGCGTGGTGATGGGCGGCTCGATGATGGGCTTTACCTTGCCCGATCTGAGCGCTCCCGTGATCAAGACCACTAACTGCCTGCTGGCCGCCAGCAAAAAAGAATTGCCACCGCCACCACCGGCACAGGCCTGCATTCGCTGCGGTATTTGCGCAGAGGCCTGCCCTGCCAGCCTCTTGCCGCAGCAGTTGTTCTGGTATGCCCAGGCAGAAGATAGTCAGCGCTTGCAGGCGCACAATATTTTCGACTGCATCGAGTGCGGCGCCTGCTCCTATGTCTGCCCCAGCAAGATCCCGCTGGTGCAGTACTACCGCGCAGGCAAAGGCATGATTCGCCAGCAGACGGCAGAAAAGGAAAAGGCTGACCGTTCGCGCCAGCGTTTTGAATTTAGAAAATTGCGTATCGAAAAAGAAGAAGCAGAAAAAGAAGCTAAACGCGCAGCGCGGAAAAAAGCGGCCGAAGAAGCCAAGCAACAATTAGCCAATCGCAAGAGTGGAGCCCCGACTGAACAGCAGCCTGATATGCTGGCCACCGCCCTTAGCAAAGCTAGCCAGGTCCAGGCAACACCCGCAGAGCAGCGCGTCAAACTGGAACGCATGCTGCAGACGGCCAGAAACGGGCTGGCCAGCGCCCGTGCGCCACTGGTAGCGCGCAACCCTGAGTTCCCCATTACCGAAGTACAGTTGGTGCAACAGCAATCGCGCATCAAGCAAATGGAACTCAAACTGGTCGAAGCAGAAAAACGACTGGCCGATTTTGATGCGCAGCAGGCGGGCGCTGCCAGCGCCAGCGGCGAAGACCCAGTCGCCGCCGCCATGGCTCGCGCAAAAGAAAAAATGGCGCAACCCGCCGATGAAAAACTGCGAACCAATCTTGAATTGATGCAATCGCGCTTTGCCAAGGCCCAGGAAAAAGCCCAGCAGGCAACAGCCGATGGCAGCCCCGCCGCCGACGCGCTGCAAAAAAGTCTGGAAAAAATGCAGCAAAAAATTGCCGAAACAGAAGCGGAGTTGGCAGCCTTGGCGACCAGTGAAGTGATTGTTGCGAGTGTTACACCCGTCGAGGAAAATGCGGCACAGCAGGCGATGGCAAAAGCCCGAGCCAAAGCCGCAACGCTGACCGGCATGAGCGACCAGGAAAAACAGGCTGAACAATTGCGGGCACTGCAAAGCCGCCTGCAAAAAGCTCGCGAGCGTTTGCAAGACGCAGAGAGGGAAAATGCTCCCAATATAGAAGCCCTCCGCATAGCCGTCAGCAAACTGGAAGAAAAAATCGCAGCGCTATAAGGGCGCGGCCAGCGCCACAATAACGAGAAGAGATATGGCTCTATTAACTATTACATCGCCACACACCCAGAGGGCGCTGTCCACTGGCCAGATAATGCGACTGGTGATCTACGCCACCCTGCCAGGTGCCTTTGCGCTGGCCTATTTTTTTGGCCCGGGTGTATTTGTGAACTTATTGCTGGCAAGCATCAGCTGCCTGTTCTTCGAAGCACTGGTGGTTAAATTGCGGCGGCGCTCGATATTATTTTATCTGCGCGACTGCAGTGCCCTGGTGACAGCATTTTTGCTGGGTCTGTCGCTGCCGCCCTACTGCCCCTGGTGGATAGTCGTGAGTGGGAGTTTTTGCGCGATTGTGCTGGCCAAACAACTTTACGGCGGTATGGGTTTGAATCCATTCAACCCGGCCATGGTGGCCTATGTGATGTTACTGGTGTCCTTTCCCCTGCCCATGACCCAGTGGGCAACGCCCGATGCCAACCATGTGATAGGTATCAGCCAGGCACTGGATAAAATATTTTTCAACCAGCAGATCGATGGCTACAGCTCGGCCACCCTGCTGGATGTGATGAAACAAAACTCCAGTCTCACCCTCAATGACCTCTATCAAAAAGAGCCACAACTGACCTCAGGCCTGCTGGCCGGTGCGGGCTGGGAGTGGGTCAATCTCGCATTTTTAGCGGGCGGGCTCTTCCTGCTCTATAAGCGCATCTTCACCTGGCATGCCCCTATCAGTATGCTGCTCGCGCTCTGTGCGATGGCGATAATATTTTATGACAACGGCAGCTCCAACAGTGGTGGATCGCCGCTGTTTCACCTGCTTTCCGGTGCGACCATGCTGGGGGCCTTTTTTATTGTGACCGACCCTGTGACCTCGGCAGTCAGCAACAAAGGGCGCATTATTTACGGCGCGGCTATAGGTGTGCTGGTGTATATCATCCGCGTATGGGGAAAAGGTTATCCCGATGGAGTGGCCTTCGCCGTGCTGTTTTTGAATCTTGCCGCACCCTTTATCGATTACTACACCAGCCCGCGCACCTATGGCCACACTAAAGCGCGCAGCGCCCTCGACAAGGAGCCTTAAATGCTGGCGGGATCAATTAGCAAAAACAGCCTGCTGCTGGGAGCCTTTGCCCTGGTCACCACAGCCCTGCTCGCCCTCACCGCTGAACTTACCCAGCAGCCTATTGCCAAAGCAGAGCGCGAAGCCCAGCAAAAAGCCCTGTTCGAGATAGTCCCGCGCGCGCACCACGACAACGACATGCTGGTGGATACTATTGCGGTGCCCGCTGAGGCCTGGGCTGGGCTGGGCTTGAAAAGTGGTGGCGATATCCAGGTAGCCCGTCATCTCGATGAAACCATTGCGGTCATTATTCCGGCGGTGGCACCCGACGGTTACAGTGGCGATATCCGTATGCTGGTCGGTATCAATGCCGATGGCAGTATCGCCGGAGTGAGGGTTATAGATCACCACGAAACCCCCGGGCTCGGCGATAAGATAGAACTGAAAAAGGACTCCTGGATACTGGCCTTCAACGGCAAGTCAATCCAGTCACCCGAACCAGAACACTGGAAAGTCAGGAAAGACGGGGGCGATTTTGATCAGTTTGCCGGGGCGACCATCACCCCCCGGGCGATTGTCAACCAGGTTCGCAAGGTGCTGGAATTTGTCGACAGCCACAGGGATGAGCTGTTTCAGAAGAAGGCATCGCCAGACAGCAAACCCGCATCGCCATAAATGAACTCAGGCACGGGACAGTCAATTTGGCGAAGGGTGATAACCATCAAAATACTCTATCGCCAAGTTCAGGTAGAATGCCGCAACTCCAATTTACAGTGAAAACCAGCTCCAACGAGAAAGCCGACATGAGCCAGCCTGACGACTATCAAGATATTTGCCGCAAAGGCCTGTGGAGCAACAACCCCGCCCTGGTCCAGGTGCTGGGCCTTTGCCCGCTGCTGGCAGTCAGTGCTTCTGTGGTCAATGCCCTGGGGCTTGGACTGGCAACTTTGTTAGTGCTCACTTCGTCAAATATGGCGGTGTCATTAATCCGCAACCAGATTAGCGATACCATTCGCCTGCCCGCGTTTGTGATTATTATCGCCTCGCTGGTCAGCTGCATAGAGCTGCTGATGAAAGCCTATACCTATGAGCTCTATCAAATTCTAGGCATTTTTATTCCCCTGATAGTGACCAACTGCGCGGTATTGGGTCGCGCAGAGGCCTTCGCCAGCAAAACCAGTATTATTCCCGCAGGTCTGGATGGTTTTATGATGGGACTGGGTTTTACCCTGGTATTGGTCTGTGTCGGCGCGGTGCGCGAAATCCTCGGCAGCGGAACCCTGTTCAGCAATATGCAACTGCTGTTTGGCGATTTTGCGGCAAATTGGAAAATCAATGTCTTGGGAGATAACTACCCTGGTGTTATCCTTGCGCTCCTGCCGCCTGGGGCCTTTATAGTGGTGGGTTTTTTAATGGCCGGCAAAAACTATATCGATCAGTATTTAAAAGAGAGGACGGACAAAAATACTGCGCTGCAGCCCCTAATCAAAGGCAGCAAGCGTGTGCGTACCACCGGCCATATAGTGTGATGTTTCAGAGTGTTTTCTTATCCCGTTTAATATCGGCATTTATTTTATAGAGTTGCGAGATTCCATGTTCGAACAAGACCAGTTAGTAAAATTCGTAGAAGTTCATGTCACCCCATGGTCATTAAAAATTGGCCTGGCTCTGATCGTTTTTTTTATCGGACAATTTTTTGCCAATTTAGTCAGCAAGGCTATGGCCAAAGTCCTGGGCCATACCAAACTCGACAAAATCCTGATTGAGTTTTTGCGCTCTGTAGTCAGGGCATTACTACTAGTTGTGGTGCTGGTTGCCGCACTGGATCAGCTTGGTGTCAATACCAATTCATTGATTGCCATGTTGGGCGCTGCCGGTTTGGCAATAGGCCTCGCCTTGCAAAGCTCACTGCAGAATTTTGCCGCAGGTTTTATGCTGCTGATTTTCCGCCCCTTTAAGGCTGGCGACTTTGTCGAGGCGGCGGGAACCTCGGGCATGATCGACTCCATAGGCATTTTTTCCACCAAGCTCTACACCGGCGACAACAAAGAAGTGATTATTCCCAACGGCGCTATCTACAGCGGCAATATTGTCAACTATTCAGCGCGCAAGACCCGCCGCATAGATATGACATTTCTGGTAAGTTACAAAGATGATATTCGCCTTGCCAAGGATCTTATCCAGCAGGTTATCCAGAGCGATGAACGCATCCTCAAAGAGCCAGCCCCGCAAGTGGCCGTAGGCGAGCTCGCGGCCAATGGTGTCAGCTTTGTCGCGCGACCCTGGACCCATTCAGAGCATTACTGGGATGTTCGCTTTTCGCTCAACGAAAAAATCAAACTGGTTTTTGACGAGCATAAAATTACGATTCCCCATCCCAACCCGGATGCGAGTGCAAACAAAGCTCGCTGATAGCGGCCAGCAGTATCGACCAAATTAGACATTGTGAGTTTTACTATGCCATTCCAAAGCGAAAATCGCACCTACACCATTTCCAGCAAAGAGTTTATTGCGCTCATTGCCAGCCTTATGTCGATTGTCGCCATCTCTATTGATGCCATACTTCCGGCGCTGGGCGTTATCAGCCGCGATATTCACCTGCAATACGCCAACCAGGGGCAGTACATTATCAGCGCCCTGTTCCTCGGCATGGCCATAGGACAACTTATTTGCGGCCCCTTCTCCGATGCCACCGGCCGCAAGAAAGTCCTCTACCTGGGCGTGTTGCTATTTTTGCTCGGCAGTCTGATCTGCTTTTACGCCCAGGATTTGAACACCATGCTGTTGGGCCGGTTTATCCAGGGCCTGGGAGTGTCCGGCCCCTATGTATCGGCAGTCTCCATAGTGCGCGACCAATTCAGCGGCAACCAAATGGCGAAGGTTATGTCCTTTGTGATGTTGATTTTTATTATGGTGCCCGCCGTAGCTCCCAGCCTCGGCCAGGCTATCTTGCTGTTTGCTTCCTGGCGCTATATTTTTGCGTTCTATATTGTCTATGCGATTTTCATTTGCCTCTGGATTGTATTGCGCCTGGAAGAGACACTGCCAAAAGAAAAGCGTATCCCCTTTAGCACCCAAGGTTTTGTCGATGGTTTCAAGGAGGTGCTCAGCAACCGTGCCACTATGGGCTACACCATCTGCATAGGCCTGTTTTTTGGCAGCTTTGTCGGCTATCTGAATTCATCGCAGCAGATTTTTCAGATACAGTTTGAAACTGGCAAACTCTTCACCCTCTACTTTGGCATACTCGCCCTGGTGTTTGGTGCAGCCTCCCTGGTCAACGCTCAGCTGGTGGAAAAGCTGGGCATGAAATTGATCTGTGACTACGCCATCATGGCCATTATTATTTCATCCGCAGTGTTCCTGGCAATGCACGCCTTTATGCCGATCAATCTGTGGATGTTCCTCTGCTATGCGTCTCTGCTGTTCTTTAGCTTTGGCCTTATCTTTGGCAATATCAATGCTATGGCAATGGAATCCATGGGCCATGTTGCCGGTATCGCCTCTGCCATTATTGGGGCAATCTCCTCGGTTATATCCCTCTGCATAGGCACGTTTATCGGACAGCTCTATAACAATAGCCTGATACCTGTAGTGACCGGCTTCCTGGTACTCAGCGGTATTTCTCTGGTCATCATGAAAGCCATCGCCAGAGAGCCGGGAATCACCGTAACCGAATAGCACTTTGTCGCGCACATAAAAAAACGCCATACCTTTTCAGCTATGGCGTTTTCACTTCCCATCAACTCCCTTACACATCCCTTTTTGTTTACTCCTTTAAATTTACTCCTTTAAATTTATTCCTTTAAAATTGACTCCAATAAACTTACCTGTACCAACGGCTCCTCAACTCGCAGTGCAATCTTTTGAATTACACCTCTCAACTGATCGACATTTTCCTTCCAGTCAAAATCCTGCATCAACTGCCAGGCCGCTTCGCTGAAATCGAATTCCATTGAACGCGCATACTCGCGAACATAAAAACGCACCAAATCCTGGAGATCTACCCTGCGCGCCTTAAGGTCTGGCAATAGCAGTTCGCGGGTGTGCAGCCCAAGCCACTCTGTTAACTCTGGCAGGGCGGCATAGTGGTAGCGACTGACACTGAACACTATCCCGACACTCTCTGCATCGCCGTAATATTCCCCGACATTGTTCGAATCCAGCCAAAACTGTTGCAGGGCCTTGAAATTACTTTCAGACAGACGATCCACATTGCGCAGATACAAAGTCCCACCCTTGGCATAAGCATAGAGCGCCTGCAAAATGCTGCTGGCGGCCCCGTCCTGCCACTCGTGGCAAGAGGATTCTATAAAAGGCAGAATACTTTTGTAGCGCAAACTGTGCAGACTGCGAGCCGCTATATTCTTACCGGTACCCTTGTTGCCGCGAATTAAAATCGGCTTGCGCTCGCACTCAAGCTGCTCAATATTTTGCCCCAACTGATGCAGCGCCGGACTGCTTCCTATCCAATAATATTGATCGCCATAAATAAAAATTGCGCGGTAGCGAGTCTGGTAGCGCTTGATAATAGAGACTATGTCTCTGGCTACATCCTCCAACCCCCGCTCTAACTGCTGGCTATTAACCTGTACCTTGCGTTCGCCCTGGGCAAATAACCTGGGAGTTATATAGCCCAGGCACTTGCCTTGATAATCGATGGAAACTGACAATCCATCGCCAAGTTCATCGTCGGAGGCCGGTTCATTCGAGATAATAAACTCTTCCACCGCTCCCAGGGCGCTGATGGTATCGTTATACTCTTCGCCCGCCAGCAGCAAATGGTGATACCCCTGATGGGTAATACAACGGAAAGTGATGGCAATATTGGCCACATGAAGACGATCAGCTGCCGCCCGCAGTACAATTTTTACCAGGGTAGTAAAACTTTTATTCAAAGGCACCCATTTCGCGTCTGAAGCTTCATCGAACACATGCACAGCTTTCGCCAGAGGCTTATAATTTCTGGAGGGTTGAAACAGGGTGACCATACAGCTAACTCCACAGCGACAAAGATAAGGCTAAAAATGCGTGAAACCTTGTCTATACTGTGGCACTCTATGCTTTCTTTTATTGATTGCCCATTACACCGGATTACAACCGCAAATCAGGAAAAAATTTATAGATTAGCCAATGGCTTATAGCTACACTTCTGAAGAGAAAGCAGGATTGCGCCGGGCGCCAACGCGCGAAAATCGGCAGCTTGTATAATGATCAGGACAGGAAATCAAAGGAATTAAATAGACAGCACACCGCCTATGCATTGCGTACTTACTTTATGTCGTACATTTTGGATCTTGAAACACACACTTACATCCCGCTTGCCGCCCACCATACCTTTGGCAGGCTCGCCAGCGCAGTAGACACTTATGTTGGCAAACCCTATGTTTCCAAATTACATGCCTCCATTGAATGGAACGGCAGCCAATGGCGCGTCAAAAACCTTGGGCTGAATGGCAGCTGGCTCAATGGTAAGTCTCTCCAGGAAAACGAAAATACCACCCTGGCTGTCGATGATGTTCTTCACTTCGCCAAATTAACCGACCCTGGCTTCCAGATTATCGACCTGGCCCCGCCAACCGACATGCTTTGGCCATTGGATAGCCAGGTTGGCAAGTCAATTCAGCCTATCTACCTGTCTCGCTACCATCTGCTGCCCGACAGCCAGACACCTGAACTGGCGGTTTACCTGGATGAGCAAACCCAAACCTGGCATACGGAGACCATTGCCCAGGGCTCGGAGCCTCAGCAGCACCCACTGGAAGATGGGGACCTACTGCAAATTGATCAGCAGAGCTGGAAATTCATCCGCGCCAATGTCTATGGCCCCACAGAGGTACACCTTCATACGGTACAAAAATTGACCGACATGACCTTTGTTTTCAATCTTAGCCTGGATGAAGAGACTACCCTGCTGGAGCTGCAGCAGGGTCAAAACACCATAGACCTCGGTGTCCGCAGCCATCATTACCTGCTGGTGCAACTTATTCGCCACCATGCCGCAGACGCGGCGCGCGGTCTCGATGAAAAAAGCCGGGGATGGATATATACCGACCAGCTCGCCGACGAACTGGGGCTGGATACCACCCACCTGAATATCCATATCTTTCGACTGCGCAAACAATTTTCGGATAGTTTGCCCAACACCTTGAATATGCAGTATTTACTTGAGAGGCGGGGTGGTAAAATCCGCTTCGGCTGCAATAATTACAAAATATACAAGGGCGCTAAGCTCACAACGGAGTCGGAGCCCCTCTCCAACGCATAGACCAGCACGCGCATGAACCAGTCAGCACCTCCCTCGCGGGAACTCACGCATATAGGACACTATGACATACTCGACTCTATTGGTCGCGGCGGTATGGGCCTGGTCTATTTAGCGCGTGATACCAGGCTGGACCGACTGGTAGCCATAAAATGCCTGCGCAGCGAACTATTTGAACCCCTCTATCGCGAGCGATTCAAACGCGAGGCTCTGTTGCTGGCCAAGCTCAATCATCCCTATATAGTTCAGATTTACGATTTTATTGAAACCCCCGAGCAGCTCGGCCTGGTGATGGAGTTTGTCGAGGGGCAAAACCTGCAGCGCTATCTGCGCGAACAGATAGCGCCCTTCAGCCAGCGCATGCAATGGCTCACCCAGATTGCCCAGGGGTTGGCGGTTGCCCACGATGCCGGCATTATCCACCGCGATTTGAAAGCGGAAAATATCCTGATCAATAAACGCGGCGAAGCCAAGATCTCCGACCTCGGCATCGCCAAATCCCTGGATTCCAATTTAACCCTGACCGAACATGTCACCGGCAGCTATGCCTCCATGTCCCCGGAGCAGGCGCTGGGCAATAAACTGGATTTTCGCAGCGATTTATTTTCTTTCGGCATACTCGCCTATCAATTATTGTGCGGTGCTCATCCCTTTGGCGATACCGACAATAAAATGCAGCTACTGCAGCGGATTATTTCCCAACCACCGACTTCGCCCAGCAAACACAATCCCGATCTGCCAGCGGAGATCAGCGATTTGCTGGGGCAGCTATTATCCAAAGATCCAAATAAGCGCCCCGCCAACACTCACTGGCTAGCTGCGCAATGTGAAAAATTGAGTCTGTTGGTGCTGGCCAGCGCATTTGAGTCAGACGATACTCCCGCGCTTTTGCATTCAGGTGAAAGCTTAACAAGCTATACCACCGGCGACCACACCGGAGGAAGCCTTTCCGGCATTCGCAGGCACTACACAGGTAGTACGCGGGAGCATGCCACCTTTGACACGCGCTTTGAGAAAGCACCTGTAACACAAAGAATGCGCAACTATATAGGGCAGTATAGAGTTCAGCTCAGTGCGGGCTGTGCACTCATCCTATTAAGTGCCGGCATTGCCTATTGGCAATTTCAACCCAAACCGCCCCGCTACATAGCGGTATTGCCACCCAACATCAATAGTCAAGAAATGCCAGGGGCACAACAAACCCTGATAAAAGATGCAGTTTACGATGCAATTCAACAAAGCGCTTTACAGCTCGATGGCTATTATTTAATACCACAAAATGAAATCAGTGATTTTTATGACGATAAAGATAGCCTGGAAAGCGTGCGCCGCGCCACAGCAGCTGATGAGTTAATCACAACCCAGATTCAATGCAAAATAGAATCCTGCAACATTACTATCTCACGCCTGACCCCCCAGGG
Source organism: Cellvibrio sp. (assembly GCA_035565295.1). Lineage (GTDB taxonomy): Bacteria > Pseudomonadota > Gammaproteobacteria > Pseudomonadales > Cellvibrionaceae > Cellvibrio. The sequence goes on from DATMSP010000051.1 coordinate 121,831, forward strand.
AGAGCATGAAAACCGCTTGCGGGTGCAGGACACAAGAAAAGTGGATGTACTCACCGACAATTATCTATCTGTAGCAACCACTGTACAAAACAACATTGGCAGATTGTATTCAGAAAAGCTTAGCAATATCCTTGAAAAAATTGACGAACAGGACTACGCAACTTTTTTATCGACCAACACCATTTACCGGCAAAAAGGTGCAAGCAAAAACTTATTGGATACTCTCGATAAGCTTCAAGGCCCAACCAAAAGCCTTCCTGCCGTGCAAACTTTATATACAGATATTGCCCTGGATCTTCACAACTCAACAAAAGATCCTGCTTTCCTCCACAGCGTGGAAAAAAATGTAACTGCAGTTCCGACAAAAAGTAATGAAGCGAGCCACCTCTACAATATTTACTACCTGCAGATTGCACAAAACAATATGGATGATGCCAGCCAATCCATCGAAAAGCTAAAACAGTTGAATATCAGCAACGCATCCATTTATGAACTGCAAGCCTACAAAATGATTGCCGAAAAAAATTATACCGAGGCAATAAAGTTCTACAGCAAGGCAATTCATTCAAAAGCCACTGCAAACAACCTGTTACTTATGGCAAAAGCCCATTGGTATTCAGGCAATACAGCTACTGCAAAAAATTACATTACAGAATCTCTATCCTTATCTCCCGATTTCTACAAAGCGCACACCCTGCTCGGGCTTATTGCCTTGGTGGACGGCAATATAGACCAGGCAATAGCATCCTTCCAGCAAGTCTACAACAACATGCCCGATGAAATTACCAATATGAACAGCCTGGCGCTTTGCCACCTGCTTCAAAAAAACTACACGCGAGCCTTTGAGTTATTCAACCAGGCAGCAGAGCTAGCCCCACACGACAGCCTCTATTTATTAAACAAGGCTGATGCGAAGAATTTATCAGGGGAATCCAAAGAAGCGGAAATCTTATATGTGGCAGCACTTGAGCTAATCAAAGGAGAGACTGTCAACAGTTCAAGCTTGCGCAACCAGGCCCAGGCTTACGCGCATCTGGGTCAATTTTCACAGGCGCTGACAAGCTTACAGCAACTTGAAAAAATGGATCCACAAAACATTGAAACCACCTATACCGCGGCACTTGTACATACTCTAGCGAAAAATAACGCCTCGGCGATATTAAACACTGAAATCACACTCAAAAATGGAATGAATAATATATGGTTTAGCTTTTCCTGGTTTGACAGCTTGTGCACAAACCAGCAATTCCCAGCCATCCTGGAAAAATACGGGGCGCTCAACCGATGCGCCCCGCAATCGCTTTAAGGACGACCAGGCTGAATGCCGGGATCTGCAGATTCATAAATGGCAACCGCTCCAGATACTGCATCAGTATAAGAAGCCACAAAGCCAAACTGAATATCTTCCTGCGTCATGCCGATAACCTGGACATAGGCAATTAGAGTCTCACCATCATCCACCACCTCAAAATCCACATTATGGTAGACATCCTTAAATTTAGGATTGATGGCTACACCATTCATAGCAAAGCGCCAATAGCCACTTTCCTCAGGGTTTTGCTGGAGATTTATCACAAGAACTGCACGCTCAAATTCTTGCTCAAGCGCAGAGGATTTAACATTAAATTTCACATTAACCTTGGCCAGTGCGGTTCCTGGCGTAGCTGAGTCAACCCACAACCAATCGCCAGCTTTACCATTTGCCGGTTGACTGGGTGTCAGGTTAAAGGTGCGAATAACCTGTCCCCCCTGGGGAACATCAATAACCAATGCTGTAGTATTACCATTTGAAGCCGCCATAATTTACATCCTATAAAAAACGATAGAGTTCCAATGAATTTGTTTGCACAACCAGAGATTGCTTAACACTTGTTGTGCAGGCCACCCTAGTCCTTAAAAGCTACCACTCAACCGACACCAGGCCCGGATAAAACATTTACCGCTGTCGCTTTATCCGCCCACATTGAAGATTAGCAGAAAAAAAAATTCTTCAAGTATTTCGCCCAATTAAATTTAGAACTTATCGTTTAGTGAAATCTCGATAGGATTTAAGCTGGTTATATATTTCTCCCTGGCAAAAACCAGGGATGAAACACTCCTGCTAGCATTGCAACATATAAAAATCAACTACAGGATATTACCAATACTACTGAAAACCATAATCGCTATTAAAAACGATAAAATCCTCCATGAATACATTGCAGCGCTCAGCCATTACTCCCTGAAAAAACTGCAATCAGTGGAATTACAATGATTTTCCTCAAAAAAAAGCCACACTACAAAGCATGGCTTTCACAAACAGCTATTTTTCAACAGCATTTAAAACTTATATTGAAAAGCTAGACCTATAGTACGCGGACGAGTGATATATTCAAACCGGCCTCGCTCACCATACCAGCGCGAGGTGCGGGTATTGGTCACGGCCCGAGTATTGTTCAAATTATTGATATAAGCTCCTATTGACCAATTGCTAAAAACTACTGTTGAGCGAATATGGATTAAACCATAGCCATCCAATGTTAAATAATCAGGAAAGTCTTTGTTCGCTGCCGTAGTGCTATCGCCAGAGTAGGCATAACTTAATGATGTATCCCAGCTTGCGCCGCCAAACTTATGCTTGTAGTCCAAACCAAGATTAACCTGGTCTTGTGGAGATCCAGGCAGACGATCGCCAATATAGACATTGCCCCCCTCACCATTAATATTAACGACATTCTCGGAAATTTCAGCATGCGCATAGGAATAACCGACAATGGCCGATAGCGCCGCCGTCAACTCCAACCTCGACTCCAGCTCAAAACCTTTTGCGCGAGCATCGCCGGCATTGGCGACAATCTCATACCCCAACTCACCGTAGGTTTTAAACTGGATATGCTTCCAATACATATAAAATATAGCCGAGCTTAACTGGATTTTTCCATTTAAAAATTCGCTGTGCGTGCCCACTTCATAATTGATATTGGTATCTGGCTCATACCTGAGATCACTTTCGGCTCCCACCGGCAGCAAATTGGCACCGCCGCGGCGAAAACCCTGTGCTACAGCAAAATACACCGACTGCTTATCGTTAAATTTATATTTACTGCTAAATTTCCCTTGAGTATCTTTTTGTACATCATCGCCGACAACACAACCTTGATAATACTGGTTGTCCTGCCCCGAGAAATACTCTGAACAAGAATCCAGATTATCTTCATAGCGGAAATAGCGCGCGCCTATAGCCAGTTCCAACTTTGGCAATATGTCGTAGGCAAGCTCCCCATACAGCGATTGCTCACGCAGGGTTTCCGCCTGAGTAGCGAGATAATCTAGATCATCACGGCGCTCCTCGGAAAAAAAGGCAGCAGCACCGGGAACACGATCAGCGACAACAAAATCGAGATCATCATTGCTGGCAAACAGCCCCACCAACCAACGCAAGGATTGATCACCGGGCGATACCAGCCTGACCTCAGCACTGTCTTTTACAACATCGGCCCTGCTTTTCGTGTAACCTGAAAATTGCGGGTATAAATCAAAATAATCCTCACCATAATTAGTCAGTAGATAATCTGTCTGATCAGACCTGGTGCTGGCGAGATAATCGTAACGATTAAGGCTGGCTGTCAAACTTGCCCAATCAAACTGATAATTGGCATCGACACTGGCCAGGCGCAATTGGCCATCCATAGGTTGTCGGTAGCGGCTCGATGATCCATAGTCATCACCGGTGATGGTTTTATTGCTAGCCTGGCGATCGTCAACCCGAACTTTTTGATAATCATAGCTGCTGCTCAACGAAAACTCATCTGTGGGCTGCCATAAAATACTGGTGCGCAGCTGATCGGCTTCATCAGAATTTATGTCTTTTTTACCACCACTCAGCAAATACTGATTATCAATAAACCCCTGGTTTTCCTTTTTGCCCAGCAAAACACGCACAGCCAATTCATCAGCAATCAAAGGCGTATTGACGACTACATCCGTATCATAATTCAAGCCATGACTTTCATCTGTCTGCGACAGGCTGGCTGTTACTTTGGCGGCAGCCTTTTCGATATCTGGCTTATTGGTAATATAGCGGATCAGTCCCCCAATAGAGGCATTGCCATAAAGAGTCCCCTGCGGGCCGCGCAATACTTCGATCTGCTGCAGATCTTTTAAACTGAATGCTGGCGGTACAAAAAAACCTTGCAGCGGAATATTGTCCACATAGCTCGCCACCAGACTGCCGTCGCCACTAAAATCATCGCTGTCAATTGTGTCTGTGCGCAGGCCGCGTATAACAATAGCGGTTGAATTGCGCGGTCCATTGTCAATAATCGATAAACCCGGAACCTGATTGGCAACATCAGCCAGGGAAGCACCAGGATTTAAGGAGTCCGTCTTCACAACAGAAATGGAACCTGGGAAATCTTTCAGGGACTGCTCACGCTTTGCTGCCGTCACTACAACTTCTTCTCGAACATCAGAAGCCTCCGTATCGGCCAATACAGATTGAGCAGATAGCGACAGACAGAAGCCGAAAAACGATAAAGAGGAAGAAAAATGGGAGTATTTTTTTTGTTTAAGCATAGTTGCAGGACCTTATTTTTTGTTTTTCAATCGCTGCGCCCCAGACTCAAGAATGACGCTACCTACTAATGACAGGTCAGATCCCAGGGCAACAAAAGACTCAGTGTGTGTGATACCCAAAACAGATCCATGTTTGAAAAACCAACGCATTGTAACAAAGAGACGCAATCTGGCGAAATCCTTACTTACCCTGCCTCACAACCCAGGCGGAGTGACACAAATGCAATCAGGGGTAACCACTGTTTTGCAGAGGATGCATCATCGGATAAATAAGCAATGGCGGACAGCCCGCCACACGCCCACTAGTTTGAACGCAGAGAGTTATACCAACTCACTTCGCGAGCATGCTTATCAACATCATCAGCCACATTCAAGACCAGGGCAAACAACGCCATGCGCACCAGCACACCATTATCGGCCTGGCGGAAAATAGCAAGGTTGGGGTTTTGATTCAAATCGTTATCCAGTTCATTGGCATCTGCGCGCGAATCGCGTGGCAGAGGGTGCATGATAACCGTGTTAGGTTCGCAGTACTGGGTGTAAATAGCCTGGTTCAAACGGAAACGGCCACGATAGCTATCGGCCTCTTCTTTACTATTGAAGCGCTCTTCCTGAATGCGGGTTGAGTAAACTATATCAACATTCGCGATGCTGTGTGGCAGGTCGTCGGTAACCGTGACCAAGTGACCCGCCTCGCGCAGCACTTCTACAATCGCTTCGGGCATCGCCAATTCCTTGGGCGATACCAGCACTACCTGCACCTTGTTAAATAAACACAGAAGCTTGCAAAGCGAATGCACTGTGCGACCATGCTTTAAATCGCCGATCATGGCAATGCGCAAGCCGTCAATACCGCGCCCTTGCGAACTCAATTCCTTGCGGATGGTATAGAGATCCAAGAGTGCCTGACTGGGATGTTCATTGGCACCATCGCCACCGTTGATCACTGGCACACGACTGGCTTCGGCAAATTCTGCAACAGAACCGGACTGTGGGTGACGCATGCAGATTACATCGCTGTAGCCCGAGAGCACTCGCGCAGTATCATAGAGGGACTCACCCTTGGTAATGGAAGAGCTTTCAAAACCCGTGGTTTCGCGCACATTGCCGCCTAGCAAATTAAAGGCGGCACCAAAGCTGACCCGGGTGCGGGTGCTGGGCTCAAAAAACATATTGCCGAGGATCGCCCCCTCCAGCACGCGCGTCATTTTGCGGCGCAGGGCATAGGGCTCCATGGTGTCGGCCACATCAAAAATGCGCTGGATGTCGGCGCGTTCAAATTGTTTAATGGAGAGAATGTGCGCACCAGTAAAGTTCACAAAGAGTCCTCAGCGGGAACCGCCAGCAAAAGTGAGAGGGCAAGAAATGGTGGCATTTTAACGGCTGATGCGCGAAGCACAAATGATTTTTCACAGGAATTTCATCCGGGTCGCTCTATCTCCCACCCCTGCCAGTGAATTGGCTTGAGCCAGCCCGCTCAGAGCGCTAATCAACGGGCGACAAGGGCAATTGCCTTGTGTCGGCGCGACCCTGCCTCAGAGGCAAACCTGCCCTCACCCGCTCCAGTGCCATTTGCGCTGTGGCCCTGTAGGTAGTCAGTTTGCCGCCCATCACCGACAGCAGCCGAGGCTGGGCCTCATTATCCACCTCAAACAAGACTTCGCGAGGACGGGAAAAGGCCGTTTTATCGCTGCGCGGCAGCACCCGCAGGCCGGCAAAACTCTCCACTTGGGCGGGGTCCAGCTGAAGGTGCGGGAAATAATAGTGCAAGGTGGCCAGCAAGTAATCCTGCTCCTCCTGGGTACAGCGGGAGTCCTCCGGCGCCCCCCTGTGGATGCGCTCAGTGGTGCCCAACAATAATTTGCCTTTCCAGGGGAGCGCAAAGACCGCGCGCTTATCCTGCGGCGCCTCCAGGTAATAGTATTGGCTTAACAGCGGCGGTAACAATAAATGACTGCCCTGCACCAACTCAATTTCCGGTAGATGCAAGGGGGGGGTTACACGTTGCAATAGCTCTCGCGCCCAGGGACCAGCACAATTGATCAATACGCGGCAGCTCAGACTATGCTGTTGACCGTCATACTCATAATCCAGATTGCAGCCTTCTGAGTGGCGCTCAGCGGAAATAAAACGCGCGGGCATCTGCAGCTCTGCACCGAGAGATTGCGCGGACTGGAGTACTGCTCGGGTGAGGGCCGCATCGTCCGTCTGCGCCTCCTGATAGCGAAAGACTGCGCGCAGGTTGTGCTGCTGGATTCCATCCAGGCCACTCCACTGACTTTTGGGCAGCGACTGGAAAAAGGCATTGCTATCCAGGCCGGACAGGAGCGCATAGAGGCTGAGACCCGTGCGAATAGTCAAGGGACTGCGCTTGCCCTCCTTATAAACCGGTATATGCAGGGATTGCAGCTTTACCAACTCCGGCGCTAGCTTTAACAAGAGCGCGCGCTCCTGCAGGCTTTCTCGCACCAGTCCAAACTGTGCACTCTCCAGATACCGCAGGCCGCCGTGGATCAGCTTGGAAGATTTACTGGAGGTTCCCGCCGCTATGGCAGTCTGTTCCAACACCAGCACCGAATAACCCGCCGCCGCTGCCGCCTGGGCAACACCGGCACCCTGAATACCTGCACCTACCACAACCAGATCGTATTTCATTATTGATATCCAAGAGGACTATTTATCCAGTATAGAGCGACAGCCCAGATTGAACTACACGCATTTAAATATATAACATTATCGACATACTCAAAAACCAAGAAGCATAGCCATCCATGATTATTCTTTTTGCTATGCTAATAAGGAAGCAAGTTGATACCAAAGGAGCCACCGGACGATTTTTGTGCTCATATCCAGGCTCGTGGGAAACACGCTTGGATAAGACAATGGGCCATTGTAGTTGACGGTTTATCCCCACGTTAGTGGGGAACACATCTCTACTACCCGCAACACAATCCGTCTGGCCGGTTCACCCCCACGTTCGTGGGGAACACAAGACAACTGCTAGCGCTAGTATTGCAGTTGACGGTTCATCCCCACATTCGTGGGGAACACGGCGTTGTTGAAGATGACGGAATTAGATACTGCGGTTCATCCCCACGTTGTGGGGAACACTGCATAGCGCTGGCTACCCCAGTTCCAGGCGGCGGTTCATCCCCACGTTCGTGGGGAACACAGCTTCGATCCGCGAACCTCGATCACGGAAACCGGTTCATCCCCACGTTCGTGGGGAACACTCCTTAATGTATGCGCGCGCCCCTTTATAATCCGGTTCATCCCCACGTTCGTGGGGAACACTACACCGAGTAACACATGGATAAGTATGCAGAACGGTTCATCCCCACATTCGTGGGGAACACATAGGTATCGCCAAAAACGGATTTAACCCCTTCGGTTCATCCCCACGTTCGTGGGGAACACGCGAGGGGAAACTACAATGACTATCTCACGCGCGGTTCATCCCCACGTTCGTGGGGAACACCTAAGCAGTTGCTTGCGAAGGCGAATGCCGAACGGTTCATCCCCACGTTCGTGGGGAACACTGAGGGAAGTTTCGGAGCAACATACGAAGTCGCGGTTCATCCCCACGTTCGTGGGGAACACATCTGTCCACTGTGATTCAGGTATAACACCAGCGGTTCATCCCCACGTTCGTGGGGAACACTGAAGTAAATTTAATGAAAGGGGTGCAGACTACGGTTCATCCCCACGTTCGTGGGGAACACGCAGTAGAAGAAGACGCACCAAACAGCGGTGTCGGTTCATCCCCACGTTCGTGGGGAACACGATGATAACAGCAACCTTGGCATGCTGGAGTGCGGTTCATCCCCACGTTCGTGGGGAACACTTGAGAAGCACTTGAAGCCTGCCTATGAAGAGCGGTTCATCCCCACGTTCGTGGGGAACACTATTTGTGCGAGTTTAAAAAGGCCATCCAGTTCGGTTCATCCCCACGTTCGTGGGGAACACTTATCGTGCATGTGGCCTGCCCACTAAAGAGGCGGTTCATCCCCACGTTCGTGGGGAACACTGGCAGCGTGTACGCAATTACACGGGATCGGCCGGTTCATCCCCACGTTCGTGGGGAACACATGCCATCGCAGTCCCAGGTAAATTGATCAGGCGGTTCATCCCCACGTTCGTGGGGAACACGCTCAGCCACCTCAGAAAAAAGCACATCGCTGCGGTTCATCCCCACGTTCGTGGGGAACACTCCAATCAAGCGCTGGGATATTTGCTGCAAGCCGGTTCATCCCCACGTTCGTGGGGAACACTCCGGTAAACGGAATGAGTAGATTGACTCGATCGGTTCATCCCCACGTTCGTGGGGAACACAGAAGCGCCAAGGTGTGATTTCTCAATAAAGTCGGTTCATCCCCACGTTCGTGGGGAACACGTACGCACATTGGGACAAAGGCTGGATTACAGGCGGTTCATCCCCACGTTCGTGGGGAACACATCACGGCTGGCAGTCTTTTTGAGTTCGATTACGGTTCATCCCCACGTTCGTGGGGAACACTTGAGCTTGGCTTTGTGAAGCGCCCTGAAGATCGGTTCATCCCCACGTTCGTGGGGAACACGTGGAAAAGAACCCGCTTATTGAGATCAAGTGCGGTTCATCCCCACGTTCGTGGGGAACACTTTGCATCCGAAGATTGTATAAGGTGATCGAGCGGTTCATCCCCACGTTCGTGGGGAACACGCGATATCTGCCAACATCTGATCGATAATGGTCGGTTCATCCCCACGTTCGTGGGGAACACGTCACCAAGATACCCGCGCTCCATCACCAGCACGGTTCATCCCCACGTTCGTGGGGAACACCAGCAGGCCTAGACCTCCTACCCGCGCGAGGGCGGTTCATCCCCACGTTCGTGGGGAACACTCAACGGTGAGTTGGTTGATGTACGCAAGTAACGGTTCATCCCCACGTTCGTGGGGAACACCAGATCATCAATGAGACTCTGGACATGCCGGGCGGTTCATCCCCACGTTCGTGGGGAACACTCGACAAAATCGCGGGGGATTAATTTGCCGCGCGGTTCATCCCCACGTTCGTGGGGAACACATGTAGAGGCTGATGATGACGTCTAAGGTTGGCGGTTCATCCCCACGTTCGTGGGGAACACTATTTCGGACATGGTTTTTTACCTGTTAAGTGCGGTTCATCCCCACGTTCGTGGGGAACACCTATAAAGATCCAACTAAACATGAAGAAATACCGGTTCATCCCCACGTTCGTGGGGAACACTTCGAGCGGAAATTGTCGGAGTTTAGTCGCGACGGTTCATCCCCACGTTCGTGGGGAACACCCAGCCAAGCAGGAATTTCGATTGCGAACGATCGGTTCATCCCCACGTTCGTGGGGAACACGTGATTCGATTAGAGGGTACAAAAGCCGTCAGCGGTTCATCCCCACGTTCGTGGGGAACACCAAGCCTGAGCCACTACCCTTCAACAGCTGCCCGGTTCATCCCCACGTTCGTGGGGAACACCAATGTCCGAAGATGACCGAACTATGACCGAACGGTTCATCCCCACGTTCGTGGGGAACACGAAGGCACTACTGGAAACTCGTCGCGGTTCTACGGTTCATCCCCACGTTCGTGGGGAACACGTGTCGGCCATAGTGTTCAGTAAATTTGCCATCGGTTCATCCCCACGTTCGTGGGGAACACCTGGAATAAATCAGGGGTCAAGCTACAGCGCGCGGTTCATCCCCACGTTCGTGGGGAACACCAAGACGATAGACCCAAATGGATGAGAAATGGCGGTTCATCCCCACGTTCGTGGGGAACACCACCCACAGCAGATCCGATTACTGAGTCGGAGCGGTTCATCCCCACGTTCGTGGGGAACACCCAGCGCCCAATGCAGTTCCGTGCAGTAGAGACGGTTCATCCCCACGTTCGTGGGGAACACTTCGTTCCAGTCAGTAATCTTTGATTTTTTGGCGGTTCATCCCCACGTTCGTGGGGAACACATTATACGGCTTCTGTGAGCCTTACAAGCCTGCGGTTCATCCCCACGTTCGTGGGGAACACGTTCGCCAGCGCAGCCTGAGTGGCACGCTCAGCGGTTCATCCCCACGTTCGTGGGGAACACGAAACCGATGACGGTCACACAGCCACCTGCCGCGGTTCATCCCCACGTTCGTGGGGAACACTCCGTTTCTTCGCCTGTGTCGATTTCCAAGAGCGGTTCATCCCCACGTTCGTGGGGAACACTGAGCATGGGCATATTGCTGACAGGCTGAATGCGGTTCATCCCCACGTTCGTGGGGAACACTTTTGTTGAGATTCGGGTCGTGCTCGCACTGCCGGTTCATCCCCACGTTCGTGGGGAACACATTTCGCCCCTGGCAAACGCCTCGATGATGCGCGGTTCATCCCCACGTTCGTGGGGAACACGGGTCGCGCGCAGTACCGCGTGAATCTGCGCACGGTTCATCCCCACGTTCGTGGGGAACACCAAAATGTCGTCATCCAGTGGTGATTCACTGGCGGTTCATCCCCACGTTCGTGGGGAACACTCCGCGGCATCTGCCAGGCGGGTTTCGCCGGGCGGTTCATCCCCACGTTCGTGGGGAACACATTCTGGCTGGTCGAAGACACCGTTGGCCCAGCGGTTCATCCCCACGTTCGTGGGGAACACATATAGAACCAAAGAGCAAGCAGCAAAAGTTGCGGTTCATCCCCACGTTCGTGGGGAACACATCGGGATCTGAATACCGCAGAGAGGGAAAAGCGGTTCATCCCCACGTTCGTGGGGAACACATAGCTGCGTATACAGCGACAAAGAGCTGCAGCGGTTCATCCCCACGTTCGTGGGGAACACATAACCCACTATGCAGACGAAAATTCTGAATGCGGTTCATCCCCACGTTCGTGGGGAACACACTTAATGCAACCCCTTGATCTACCAAAAGAAAAAGGGGTGGGGCAATTCTACCAATTTTTAAAGAGCAAAATATACCATTCAGCGCTATAGCTAAGTAATACTAAATATTTCAGCTTTACTCACTCAGGGGAAGGAAGGAAACTAAACGCAGCCCATCAAACTCCACAGGAATGCGCCGGTTATTTCCTATAGTTTGAAAATCAAAGCCAGATTCTGTATTTGTAGCCCAAGCTATAACAAGATTACCATCCTCTCGCATTTGCTCACATTGCTGCCAGATCATTTCTCGAACACGTCGAGTTACATCACCTACATACACACCAGCACGCACCTCTAGCAGCCATACCGCCAAACGCCCGCGCAAGCGAGGTGGGACATTTTCTGTAACAACAACGAGCATGCTCATTTTGTCCGATGCCCCTCATCACCCATGATTTCGGGGCTAGGTATTGCAGGGGCCACAGATTCAGAGGGAGCTTCTGGTGGTTTTATTTCTCCAGCAGCCAATACCTCCTCAATGGTAGGAATGATTTTTTCCAGAATACGACTGTTGCGAAATACATCACGACAGGCCAACCTCACCTCTCTATCAGGGTTTGTAGGCTTTTTTGCTGCAATACGAAATGCGAGAGGAACAACAGCATCAAATTTAAAAATATCGGCAATATCGTAGACAAAAGAGAGCGGTTTTCCGGTGTGTATAAAGCCAACAGCAGGTGCATAGCCCGCAGCCAATACGGCGGCTTCCGTGATGCCATACAAACAAGATGTTGCGGCCGATAAGCATTTGTTAGCCATATCACCTTTTTCCCAATCTTTTACATCGTACCTGCGGCCGTTCCAATTCACGCTGTATTGTTTAGCAAGCAACTTGTATGTTTCTCGAACGCGTACGCCCTCGATACCCCTAAGCTGCTCAACACTACGCCTTTGAGGCGGTACCTCGCCAAAACGCAGCTCGTACATTTTTCGTACAACCTTTAAGCGTAAATCATCATCCAATGCAAGTTTGGCCTGATACAACAAGCGATCTGCACGTGCACCTCCAGGTTGACCCGATGCATATAAGCGCACTCCTGCCTCACCAACCCATACCAACAACGTTCCCACGATACTGGCCAGCTTTACAGCTGCATGAGAAACACGTGTCCCCGGCTCCAACATCAAGCAGGCCACTGAACCAACAGGGATATGCGTTCTAATGCCCGTTTGATCAATCACCACAAAGGCTCCATCTACAACATCAATTTGTCCATATTGAATAAAAACCATTGAGATGCGGTCTTTCATTGGTAAAGGTTTTAATGGGAGGGTTGGAGTTTCACTCATTCGCTAACTCCAAAATAGTGATGACCAAACTTTCACTTAGAAAATACCCGGATGATATTAGCTTACTAAGTGATGGCTTAATTGCTGAAATAAGTCCTTTTCTCTTCGCCAATAGTAAAATACCTAGTACACCAATTATTTTTAACCCATGTTCTTTGGCCACTTTCCTTCCCAACTTTTCATCGATCAATACTACTGCATTGTTCTGCAGCGCAAACTCCAATACTGTTTGCTCACCACAATCCAACAAGTTTAAAGATGGACTAATGAGTGGATCAGGAACAGCAATAAACCAACCAGACTCCAACGCTTCTTGAATAAGTTTTGCATCTAAACGCTCAGGTTTAACCAAACACTCACTCAATACACTCTGAGTTATAAATACCGAGTCAAACAGCCTAGAAAGGTGCTCTAAAAAATCGACCCGCGCTAAGGCCAAAAGCGGGCCGGTATCCGCTACCAGCAGTTGATCATTGGTTAAATTGCTCCAGCTCATTCACTAGTTCATCCTTGGTGTAGTTAACAATGGGAACTTTTTGCTCTGCCAGTTTATCCATCATCTCCGAAGGAGACAGCCCGGCTAACCGCGCCGCTTGCACCAAACTTACCTTATTTTCGGCAAATAGATGTATGGCCATAGACACCCTGACACCCGACTGAAGTAATACTTCATCAAATGGAACCGCCACAAAAACCGGCTGACCGTGCTTAGTGATAAGTGATAAATGCCCCTGCTCCGCCTCACGGATTAAGTCGCCAGTGCGATTACGCAGGTCTCTTATGGTAAATGTTTCCATGAAAACCTCTAAAAAGCCGCTTATTCGGTGACAGCCTATTGCAACCAATTGACAAAACGGCGTGATATGTACCTACAAGTGTAGGCACATTTTGAACCGATATTGATTGTTTTTCAAGCACATCAACCTTTGGCAAGGCGGATAAGAAAAAACAGCTGCCCAAGAGCTTAAAAAGCTCTCGCTGCATAAAGAGTTTCAAACCAAGCAATACTGGGATTATAGATGCACTCTATGTCTATCCTGCCATGGATGTTTGTATTTTTGATCAGAGACATGAATGCCGTTTCCCCTATGTACTCAGCCATTCGTCCGACGAATAAGCATCAATCCGCAACCAAAAGCTTTTGAAGGCCCAAGCCCAGATGTAAGCATTGGTATAAATATTTCAGGATTCGTGACGGTCAGAACCCCCTCATAATCCATGGAACTAAAGCCAGCATGGCGATCTTTTTCTGGCAATGCATTCCAGCGATAACCCGTTGCTTGAGCACTATCTACAAGATAACCATGATTATCGCCACGTTTTTTAATCCATTCGATTGCAGCAGTCTCAACTGCATTATTTAATGAAAGAATAAATTCTTTACGATTTTTTTCTTCATTAAAATCAGGATGAGAGAATAAAAATTTACGCAATTCGCTCTTTTTAAACGAATTAGGTAAACCTCGAACTTTGCATGCAGCCGTTAAAAACTGGTATTGCGCGTCCATAATAACATCATGACGTTTGGAATTTTTTTTGCCTTCTTCATGACGAGATATAGTTGGATTGGCCCTCAACTTAAAAGCCAGTTTTTCGCCTACCACCAACTTAGGTTGAAAAGCCTTTGAACTAATATTAAAAATGGGAGAGCTAGTAACAGGCTTTTCTGCTGAGAGAACATAATAGAGCGGCAAATTCCTTGCGCGGCCCAATTGCTCCCCGGCGCTCTCTTCGCGAAACAGAAATCGTTCATCGGACGCAAATAAATCCCACAACAATCTATGCATGCCATAACTTCGATCTTGCAACAGCAAGCCAAGCTGCGACTGTCCAGCAATTGCCTCTGTTAATTCAATACGGGATAAATACATTAACTTACCTCCTTATTGCTATGCAACCACAGGTATTCAGAGCGACCCTCGAATTGCCAACGGTAACGCGATAAGGGTCTGTCGTGGCGAGAAAGTTTTTGTATTTTCTGAAAACTAAAAATCTGATCCTCCAGTGAGAAGTTTTGTATGTCGCCCTCCCAGTAATAGTGAGCCAGAGAATCATTCGGAAGCCAAAGCTCATCATCATCCCACTCATATCGATCCATTAATAAATTCTTAACAGTGTAACCATCCAATGCTTGGCGAAAATTTTCTGCTGCGATTATTTGTGCATCCAGCGGGGCAGACAGAGGACAGGATTTTCGCCCCAAATACAAATGAAACTTCGGTGACCGTAAAGCATATTGCAATGTTTTCAAGCTATAGGGCATACCATCTAAACCTTGAATTGCCACTATAGCTTGGGTATCGGTGCGATACTCACGACTAGAGAGTACAGTTCCCAAACGATCCTTGCCATGCACAAGTTCGTCACGACGAGTGCGGTAACGAAACTTGCCGACCGAATCTGGCGCTTGTGCTGTATGATAATCCTTTAAAATTTGTCCCATTTTTAACAACTTAACTGCCTGCCAATAACCTGCGGTTAATTGGCTGTGTATTTCATCCTCTTCTCGACGAACCCCTAAGGCGGCGGCCAACAAACCCGTAATTGCGGATTTGCTCGGGTAAGCTGCACTATGCCGCGCCTCTCCGACAGCAATCTCACCCCAACTGGCCATTGCACCATAAAGACGGAAAACCAAGTAATCCATACCATCACCCTCTACTGAGTTACAAATTCAAGCAACTCATTTATGCTGCCTTCCGCCGCTATCGCATTTAGCGTATAGGGTTTTTCATAGCAAGCTCCATACACCTTATCAAAATTAGCAGCCTGCTTTTCTAATACAGCAATGGCATCAGCCGCATAATCTTCTACATTTTTACCAAGAGGTTTTAAAAATGCTACAGATAATGAGCGTGGCTGTTGATTTCCCAACTCTGCACGCACATAGGAGGCGTAGGCATGGCTGCCAAAACTATTCTGCTTGCCTGCCGGTGCAACCTTGACTGCAGCTTCAGTCAATGCTTGAATCGCTTTATCGGCAAGTGCTTTATCGCCATTTAAATTTTCAATTAACAATTCTCTATTGATACAAATATATGAATAAAATAAACCTGCCGCGAAACCAGTTTCCCCAATATGGGCGGCACCGGCATCATTGCTGTTATCATTTAAATCATCTACAGCAGTAAAATAATCATCTTCAATCACCACACCATGCACCGAAATGGCATGCGCAACCTGACACGCCGCCTCAATATTTTTTGAAGGAGTATCCGCCAGCATACGGCCAAATAGCGCTATGTCTACATTCGATGTGGTATCACGTAACACAGTCAGATTATCTTTTATCTCATCTCCCTGAATAACCTTATTGGCCAACGCATAAGCAGCTTGTTTTTCCTCAATGCTGACAAAAGCCAATTGGGATATATCCAATACTTCCAACTCATTAAGCTGTTCCACGGAATAATCAGCAATACCCATATTTTCTTTGTCTCTGGCAGCCCATTTTTTCTGCAACTTGGAAGAATATTTACCTCTGTCTTCATCCTTCATCTTTTTTAAATCTGACGAAGATTCATTCTTACCAAATATCCCTGAAATTTGCTTTGCAGTCTCAACCGCCTTATTAAAGGGCACTCCACCTTTAATAAGATGAAGAAAAATTTGTGTACCAAACAACTTGGTTCGCTCACCCAAAGGCTCATTGAGCGAGGCAGCAAATACATCTGATGTGCGCCAAGTACGCTTCAGACTTTGCGATGATACACGCAGGCGATCCACCCCGCCCATTTTTGCTGTTTTAGGACGCCCCAGATCATCGCGATTCAAATTAGCTGGAGGATAGGAAGTGAGTAGATGTAATTGCAAAAAACGGCTCATGCTATTATTCCTTGTTAAGTTAAAGTTAGTCATTAAATACAGCATAGTAGTCGCTAGCCCAACGCACAGCCAAGCGATCTTCTGGTTTACTGGCAGGGCCATGGCGAAATTCTATTAGCCAATGCACAATATCATCAGCAAGCGAGGCTATATTCGCTTTACCTCCGAGTAGATTTACAGCACGGCAAATACGGGTAAAAAAATCTTCGGGGGTGCGGCTTTTCTGTAATTGCTGAAAACGCAACTCACTCATACTCGCTTTACCTCCGGATTCTTTTGGGGCTGCAAGCGATTTAGCAAAGGTCATATCAGCCTTTTGCGGCTCGCTTTTCACTCGCGCCAAAACAGCAGCAATGATCGCCATATCCGAAATGGAGAGGAATACACCTTTGCTTGTTTTCCCATTTACCCAAGAGTGAGGCATTGCCTGTAAAAAATGTGCGAAGGCAGGAGCGAGCAAAATGTCATCCGCATTTGCCGCACGGCGCAACTGCGCGCGATCACCGCGATTATCATCCAATGCAAGCCACCACCTTCGCAAACTGCTTACATCCTCTTCATTAAGTTTCTTTAATTGGGCCATCACGCGACCTCCTCTGCTGTAGATAGCTGCGCCAAATATTGCAAGCTTTTGAGCTTGGTAAGATTCATTATTAAAAAGCGCCGTGCAGCGGTAATTCTTTTCATATCCATATCCTCGGCATCCCCTTCCAACACCCAATAATCAAATAAATCTATTGCCTGTTTTATTAATAATTTCCGCCAGGCGTTCGCAACCTTAGCGGGCATATGGCGCGTTGTCTCCGGCTGCTCGGCCAACACATTCAACTGCTTATAAAAATCTGGCTCTGTCGCCTGCCAAAAAGACTGGTCAATCATACTGGTATCGCCTTTGACCTCTTTGGGACGACTAAACCAACCTGCCTTTACCTGCGAACGAAGCTCTTTTATAACATCCCTGGCTGCATTCAGAAGATCGGCAACCAACCGAAAAAATAGTTCTCGATATTCGCTGGCCAGGGCAATAACGGGCATGGTCTGTTCATACCAACAACGCGCCTTCATATTGTCCATGTCATAACCAAAGCTCCATAATTTCACAGTATCGCTTGAATCCAATACACGTACTTTGCTGTGATAAAAACCTTTAATAATTCGTGCAGATTTATCACCATTATTCAGATCAGCCCAAACCAAGCCCAACCAATGCCTATATCCCAAACCACCTGGCTGCCCCTTAAGGCTAAGGGGCGGCTGTTCATTTTTAATGTCAAAACGATAGGGGGTTAATGAATGAATCCAAGGGCCTTCATAATTCACTCCATAATTTTTAGTGCGAAAGTGTGAAAAAAATTCTACAGAGGTTTCACCGCACAAATCGCAGGCACCAGCCTCTTGGCTTGATTCAAGACGAATTCGCCTGGGCATACCCCAATACATTTGCAGATCGTGAACATCCCCAGGCAAAGTTGGTCCACCAGTTTTGTCAGAAAGCCTGGTTGGCGCCAGCCATGGAAAAATAGCTGGATCTGGCCCCTGAGCTTTTTGTATCAGTTCATCTTCAGTCAACACATTCAGCCAAAGTTTTTGCCATAAAGTAGCCTGGGGATTTTCTGGCAAAAGTAAACTCGTCAGCGGCCCGCCACCACGCAAACCGACACGATGACCTACCCCTCCCGAGGGGGCATTGGTTTGCAAAGCAAACAAAGCGCTGGCGGTACAAGAAGCGCAAGCACCGGAAATAACCCCCCCCTTAACGAAGTGATCAAGATGATCTTTACGGGTTTTACCACCCGGAGCATCAATTAACAGCGCCGCTAATTCTTTTGGCTCATCATCTAAAACGGTGAAGTCCTGCAAGAAAGCTGCACCCTCGGAATTAATTAATTCGAATGCACTGGCGAACGGAGTTAGCACTTCTTTTAACTGTTCACTGCTGGGCGGATTTTGCCAGTAGGCCAACCATTGATCCTCTTCCTCAGGCGCAAAGGTTGTCTGCAAAAGGCCGATGAGGAATTGGTACAAAGCACCCTGAAAATCTGGCCGAGGGGCAACAATATCCACTACTGGATTCGCCACTTCAGTGATTTGCCAGGGGGCAATTTTACAGCGTTGACCATCCGCGCGGATAACAGGTATCCATGGATCGTTAATTAAATTCATTGGATATTTTCTCCCTTATTTTATTTTTCAAAAAACCACCCACCTTTAGAATCATAAGGGTAAATTGTGTTACCTGTTAGTGGCATTAACTCCAACCATCGCAATGCCGGTTCTCGCAATTTGAGCTGCTCCAGCGACTTCTGCAGATCTTTTGAGATTAAGCGGCTAACCTGTTCCCACTCCTTTTTTGGTAAACTCAATTGGCTCAGCGCCCACCTGTGCGGAACATTGCCTGCATAGGCCACCCACTCTCCATCCAATTGCCTTACCAACACACAAGTCACTGTATCGCCGCTCAAACGAGTGGGGATATTTACCTCTTCACTCCAACCTCCATTATGACTTGCACTATTTTGGGTGTACCCCTTTTCCAATTTCAGCAAATTGAAACTACCCATTCCCGACTCTGCGCGCTGCTTAGCCAAAGCATCATTGCTCGCCGCTTCTAACGCAGACGGTATTTGACTCTGCGCCGTTTTACCATACACCCCCTCAATTAAATCCCGGGCGTCCTGTGGCATGCCAAATCCATTATTTTTCAAAAGCGCCTTTACCGTTAACCAGAGCTGGCCAACATTGGGATAAACAGCTTGGGTGCCTGGCAACAATTCACGCAACCATTGTCCATCGATAACTTGTGCAGGATCGGGCGCGAGGAGCCAAAAACACGGTAAATCACGCTGATCCTTTACATCCTCATCGACTAAAGGCTCGCCCTTTGCCGTTCTTATATGACGTTGCAACCTACCAGCTCGCTGAATCAGCAAATCAACAGGGGCCAAGTCACTTATCATCACATCAAAATCCAAATCGAGACTTTGCTCGACAACCTGGGTGGCTATAAGTATCTGGCCTGTACGCTCAGCAGACTGTGATGTCTTGCCAAAACGCTGCAATACATCGGCCTCGAGAGATTGACGATCAATCATTGTGTAGCGACTGTGAAATAATGTGAGGTTTTCAGAGTCAACCCAGATTTGATTTTGTAATTGCTGATAAGCATTGCGCGCATCGTTCACGGTATTGCGAATCCAACATACACATTGACCCTGCTCAACCGTCTGCTTTATTAATGAAAACGCTTCAGTTTCATTGCCCAGTCGTTGCACAACTACTCGCCTCTCCACGCTTTTACGAGTAGCGATGGGCGCTTCCAGAAAATTTTCAGCATTCAGTTGTGTTACCCAAGGATATTTCGCAGTTTCATGTAACGTCGGAGCTGGCAAAGCGCACCCCCGAGCAAAGGCATTGCTTAATTCGCAGCGAAAGCTATAAGGCAATGTTGCCGACAGTAAAATCACGCTACCTCCCTGTGCGGCATGAGCCTGCAACAGCGCAGCCAATAGACTGCGCATATAGGGATCAAAGGCATGAACTTCATCCACCAAAAGAACTTTATTGGTTAATCCCAATAAACGTAGCGATTGGTGGCGAGCAGGCAATACCCCCAATAAAGCCTGATCAATTGTTCCCACACCAACATCAGCCAATAACGCTTTTTTACGACTATCAGCTAGCCAATAATTGCAATAAGCGCTTGCAGATAACTCATTGGGCTCGTAATTTTTATCGTCAAGCTGCTTTGATAAAACGACTGAATCACTGAAAGACTGGGAGAGCTGGCTAGCACCGTGTGCCAACACCAGAGATGGCAACTGCTGCCCTACATACAAGCCCCTATAACTTTCTGCCATTCGTTTATACATGGCATTTGCCGTTGCCATGGTAGGCAAACCCACATATAGGCCATTAGCCAAGCCGGCCGCCATTAAACGATGTACAAGCACCATAGCCGCTTCAGTTTTGCCGGCTCCTGTCACATCCTCAAGTATAAATAGCTGTGGTGATTGGTCAAACTCAACTGTTTGAGCATAAAGCTGCAAAGGTGTGGGATTTTTGATGAAATTGAACTGCTGAGATATTGAGCGAAAAGGATTGACTGCCCTCTCAGCTATATTCGCAAGCTGTATGGCATCGACCGCTTTTAGCAAAGCTACATTAACCCAGTAGTCCTTAAGTGGCATTGGCTCAACACAATATTGAAATATTTTTTGATTGGAGCCCAACCAATCAGACAATACTGCAATCCCAGCCAATTGCCATGAAATACGATTGAAATTTTTTTTATCCATTGCCTTCAAGGGTGCTAAATCCGGCAACCACTCCTCTGCAACATCAACCACATATTGCTCAGCAGCCAGCTCATCACTCTCCATTAAGTATGGCTTAATAACGCGCAGATTTTCGGGTGGTTTTCCGTGGTGCCCACAGACAATTTCCAACCAACCCTCAAAAATGCTAGCGTATTCCGAAGGAATTATCTGGACTAATTTTTTTCTTAGGCAATGAGCCCACAATGCAAAACCAAGAGTGTCATGTCTCGTGTTATAGATACATCCAATCTCAAAGCTTACTAACAATGGCGACAGATTGGGAGCAAGATTTTGGAATGCTCTAAAAAACTTACCTATATCATGCAACATCAAACAAAAACAAAACCAATCTCGCAACCAACTGGAATCTACCTTTAGCCGCCCAGCCAATTGCTGGCAAAGCGGCTTTTTAGGGTCGAGCAGCAAATAGCCTACCGCCGCTACATCCAAACAATGATAAGGCAATAAATGATAATCTGGCCCGGAAGCCTGTGAATCTTTCTTGGCCTTGCCCCAATACTGAAAATAGCTTTCCACTGATTTCCTCAACATACATTTTGTAAGCATTGGGCAACTTTATCGGTTTTGCCATACACCACAACCCTGACCATAAACACAGGTAACCCTACTTGATAGGTTCTTGGCAATTACAGGGTCTTACCCCTCAAATAACCAGGGCTTTATGTCATGCGGGTTTACGAGTACCAACTGCTGGGCATCCGGATTGCCGTCCAGCATTTTGGTATTGATTTGCATTTCGCGAAGCAAGTAATTCACCAGGCAGCCTTTTGTGGCGATATGTAACTGCCCATTTTGCATTTGATAGTCATTTTCCAGCACTTCGCGTTTGGCGGGTGATAAGCGCGGGTCGGGTTGCAGCTTAATGATGACCTGAGTATTCCAGGCTTTATCCTGATCCTGAGTATGGCCAGATTTATCCAGCAAATCTGGCCTGCCGCGAAAGCGGCTCAAGACAAAATCGCGGAATTCCTGGCTTTTTTCACACCAGGCGCGCAGATGCCAGCGCAAACCCGTATTGATAAAGCTATGGGGGGCTATAATTCGCCCCTGGTGATCGGGATTATTCAAAGAAACATAATCTACTTCTACTCGCCGCTGTTGGCGAATGGCGGCAATCAGTCCGCGCATTATGTGAGCAGATACCTGGCGTGCGGGTAAGGTTAGAGCAATGTTTGCCAAAGCTAACTTTTTGGAGGCATGGGGAATGGTGTGACCAGAATGAATCCAATACAGATATTCAGAGACATCCCCACTGATATACACGTAGCTGAAACTTTCAGTCGCCTGGTAGGCTTTGAGAGAGGAGTTGTAAACCAGATTACCGGCAAACTGCTGGATGTAGGAGTTCAAATCAGCACTACACTGTTGCCGGGACAAACCAAACTGTTCAGCAAGATAGGTAGTATTTATGCCCCCCTCCCACCAAGCAATAAGCTCAATAAAATGGTAACGTTGCTCTATTTTGGACGGCTCCATACCCACTCCACAGGCAAATAAAAGATCCATAAGATTTACCACCTATGGAACAATAGCCGATTCCTCGGCACTATTGCTTAATTGGAGAAAGTATCATAAGTAGATTATGTTTGTTAGCTTCAAACCATAAATGTTCGGCTAAGCTAACCACTCTTTAATTTTCCCCTTCCACAAAAAATACCTCTCATGTAATTTAAAGTTAGCCTGTGGCCTAAATATTTCGTCATTGCTGGGAGACTGCCAGTGGCTGGGAAGCCCCGCCGCCATACAAGCTATACCCTGCAGGGTAGCATCGCTGTTATCGCTGCGATGCACAGGCATATTGCTCAGATCGGCAATTTTCTGACAGAGTCCATCGGCATTGCTCAAGCCTCCGCTGATAAAAATTTTCTGCCCCTCTCCCTGCCCGACCATCAACCGCACATTGACCAGAATTTGAAAGACTATACTCTCAAGCCACGCAAGAATTTTTTGCTCTGGTGTCAAACCCGCACAGAACTGCGTCTGCAAATCGGTTCGCCAGTAGGGTGCGCTCAAACCGCCAATCGCATTTAACATATAGCAGCTGCTCTCAGGATTCAGCAGCAGAGCTTCATTGATCTGCGCCGGCGTTATCGCCAGGCCGGTTTCCTCTTGCAAATACTGAATCGCCGAGGCTGCGCCATTGACGGTCGCTTCCCATGCATAAAAGTTTTGCTGCGAGGATTTTTCGGGCAGCCACAACGGGCTCACCAGCAATCCTTCAGGCGCCTGCAGACTTTCACTCAGGCATTGGATAAAGGCACCTGTGCCAATATTGATATAACAGGTATTCCTCTCCGGCAGCCCGCGCGCAAACAAAGAGGCGCCCTGGTCGCGAGCACTCGCAGTAAAAGGCACCGAGCGACTGCCCAGTGGCAAGTGACCAAAAAAGCTGTTGTGGTGAAGGCAACGCGGCAATACGTCAATGGGAATGTTAAACGCATCCAGCAGAGGCTGATGCCAGGCATTTTCTGCAAGATTCCACAGCAAGGTGCGCTGTGCGTGGCCCGGATCGACCAGGCTTTCCATCTGTAGCAAATGCCGAAAAATATAACTGACTATAGGGCCAATGCTCAGTTGATTGCCCGCTAATGCCTCAGCAACTTTTGGGTAGTGATCGAGACACCAGCGCATTTTGCTCGCACCATAGTGCGGCGAAATGCGCAGGCCGGTCAGCTGTTGCACCTGCATCGGGGAGAAAGGGAAATTTTGCAAATAGTCTTCGCCGCGAATATCCTGCCAGCTGAGCACGGGAGTCAAAGCTTCGCCGCTCTGTTTATGCCAGCACAGCAAAGAGGAGCCCTGGCCGGCAAAACCGGCTGCGCGAATATATTGCACATCATCGCCCAGTACCTGCTGGATTTTTTGCAGGCAACTGATAACACCTCCGCGAATATCTTCCGGGTCTTGCTGGATAAAGTTTTTCCCCGTAGCAGCGTCAGCGAAAACCTGAGTTGTGCATTCGGCAGAAAAACAACAGAGCTGTTCGCCAGTCTCAGAGTAAATAGCAACACGCGAACTCTGGCCGCCCTGATCAATGGCAAGTATCAACGATGGATTCATAATTTTTATTCTCTGCCGCTATCTTCTCAGCTTAGCAAATATTGTTTACCACATTGATAATATACCAACGAAGAGCAGGAAACGCGGGGGGCTCCATTTACCTGCAGCTGAGAGCAAATAAACTGCATAAAAAAAGCGGCCTGAGCCGCTTGATTTTTTACTCCCCCAAATTGGGGTTAGGAATAAACCCGCCATAGGGAAACTGGGCTATCTTATCGCTGCCCCCTTTGACTTCACTGATCTTCGCGGGCCCCTCCTTCTCCACCTCATCAATACGCACTATGGCATGCATGGGAATGTAGGAGCGCTTGACGCCGGCAAATTCATTTTTGAGTTTCTCTTCGGCAGGGTCTATCAATAGCTGGCTGCGCTCGCCAAATACAAATTCCTCAACCTCAATAAAACCATACATCTCACTTTGATAGATGGCACAGGCAAACAGCTCATAGACTTGGGCCTGATTGAGGAAGATCACGCGATAAACAGGTTTTACTGCCATAAGAATCTCTTAAATAGTGCAAATGTGTGGCAAGGCTATAGCCAAAAAAGGCGCGCAGAATACCACAACTGGGGACAAGTCACGCGCTGGTGCGCGTTTTTTGCGCCTATTTTTTTGCCACTTTCAGGTAGAGTATCAGGGGCAAAGCAGCCAGCGCAATCCACATCATCAAGCGGAAATCCTGGAGATAGGCCAGGCTGGCAGCCTGGCGGGACACTTCACTGTTCAAAGCCGCCAACCCCTGCGTATTCTGGATATTCCATACCCCCTGCTCCATCACCTGCTTCAGAGGCACATTGAACGGCGTTATATACTCGGCAAATACCGCATGGTTCTTCTGCGTATGCTGCTGCAACTGGCTGATCACCACCGAAATACCAATGCTGCTGCCGATATTGCGCGACAGGCTATAGAGCGCCGTACCCTCATTGCGATAGCGCGCATCCAGAGTGGAAAAACTCATGGTGGACAGGGGCACAAACACGCAACCCAAGCCAAAGCCCTGGATAATACTGCTGCTGATAATGGCTCCGTAGCCAACCTCTGTATTGAATTGGGCCATCTGCCAGAGCGAAAATGCCGTCAACAACAAGCCAATTCCCACCTGCAATCGCGCATCCACCCGCCCTGCCAACCGCCCTACGATCAGCATGGCAATCATCACCCCCAAGCCTCGCGGTGCCATTACCAAGCCAACATCTATCACAGGATAACCCAACAGGCTTTGCAGGAAAGGTGGCAGCAGCGCCATGGTTGCCAATAAAATAATGCCCACGATAAAAATAAATACTATGCCCACCGCAAAGTTGCGGTTCTTGAAAATAGCCGGTTCTATAAAGGGTTGCCGCGAGGTGAAAATATGGGCGATAAACCAATAGAAACCCAAAAGCGAGAGCACAGCCTCAATCACAATTTCGCGGCTGTGAAACCAATCCAGGCTTTCGCCGCGATCCAGCATCATCTGTAGGGCGCCCAGCGCCAGGCTTAAAAAAGCAAAACCCAGCAGATCAAATTGGCGATCCTTTTTCAGCGGCGTCTCTTTGACAAATGCCATAATACCGAGCAGCGCTACTATGCCGAAAGGCAAATTGATATAGAACACCCAGCGCCAATTGTAATACTCCGTCAGCCAGCCACCCAAGGTTGGGCCGAGGATGGGGCCGAGCATCACGCCGAACCCCCAGAGCGCCATAGCGGAAGCGTGCTGCTCCTTGGGATAGGTATCCAGTAGAACCGATTGCGACAACGGCACCAGCGCCGCTCCAAAAATACCTTGCAAGAGGCGGAATAAAACGATTTGTGGCAAATTTTGCGCAGCGCCACAAAGCATGGAAGCCAGGGTAAACCCCACCACCGACCAGACAAACAGACGCTTGCGACCAAACTTGTCAGAGAGAAAGCCAATCAGCGGCAGACATATAGCTGCTGCAACTATGTAGGAAGTCAGCACCCAGGAAATCTGATCCTGAGTGGCTGACATACTGCCTTGCATATGTGGCAGGGCCACATTGGCAATGGTGGTATCCAGCGCTTGCATAATCGTCGCCAGCATTACCGCAAGGGTGACAAATTTCTTATGACCGGCTGGTGACTCTGAAACAGCGGTGGATTCAGCCATGGATAAAACCCATTACAAAATAAGTGTGAACAACAGGACAAAATATTTCCAGGTTAAAGCACCAAGCCCCACAAACTGCGCTGGTAGCCCGTATCAATTTGAATTTCCGAACTCAACCCGGCCTGCAGTGCCGGCATTTGGGGGTTAGGCTTGAGGCTGATCCTGACGGGAACCCGCTGGGCAATCTTGACCCAGTTACCAGTGGCATTTTGCGCGGGTATCACCGAAAACTCAGAACCCGTCGCCGGACTCAGGCTTTGCACTTCGCCCTCCCACTTAACGCCGGGGTAGGTATCTATAGAGACCTGTACTTTTTGCCCGGGCAGCACATGAGTCAAATCCGTCTCGACAAAATTGGCGGCAACCCAGAGATTATCGCTGGCCACCAACACCATAGCGGTTGCACCCACTGCGATAAACTCCCCAATCGCAGGCGGCTTGGTCACTACGCCATTTTCCGTTGCATAGATTTGGGTGTGAGCGAGATTGAGGCGGGCCTGCTGCAACTCAGCCACGGCAGCCAGATAGCTGGGATGATTTTCGATCTCTGCATCCACCTTGCCGCCCAGCGACTCGGCAATACGCTGCAAATCCTGCTCAACACTGACCTTTTGCTGCGCGGCAATCTGGCTATCGTGGCTGATTGCATCGTAGGTGACCTGTGCAAGCAAATGCCGACTGGCAAGATTGGCCTGGCGTTTCTGCTCCTGCCTTGCAAAATCAGAATTGCTCTGTGCCACCTGTAGATCCGACTGCCGCCCGCGATAGGAAGCCTTCAAGGATGCCAAGTTGGCCCGCACCTCAGCCAAGTTAGCTTCAGCCTTGGCCATCGCCAAGCGGTAGGATTGATCATCCAGGCTAAACAATAATTGTCCTTTGCCAACATGATCATTCTCCTGCACGGCACGCGCGACAACCACACCGGCAACCTGGCTGCTGATAGCAATCACATCCGCTTTGACATAAGCGTTTTCAGTGGAGACATAACGTCCCCCCTTGAGATAAATCACTAGGCCAATCGCCCCTCCCAGCAATGGCAGAACTACAAGCAGGAGCAACCGCAGCAAGCGCCTGCCTATTTTCGTTGATGACGATGGCTGCACTGGGACATCCGCTAAACCACTCATAACACTCAACTCCTCTTCGACAACAAATTTACAGACAATAGAATTAACGAAGCAAAGTCACGAGGTTGTCGCGCACCCTGTTTAAACCGGCAAACAGCGACTCCACCTGCACTGCAGTCAAGCCCTCCAGAACCTGCTTTTGAAAGCTCGCCGAGCGCTGGCTGATCTCTTCGATCAAGGGCGCAGCGGCGGCGGTCAAATAAAGCTGGAATGCTCTTCTGTCACTGGGATCTGCACGACGCTCAACCCAGCCAGCCTCCGCCAACTGGTCGATCAGGCGCGCCAGGGTGATAGGTTGCACCTCAAGTATATCCGCCAGGTCTATTTGCCTAAGCCCCTGATTGCGCGCCAGGTAAACCAACGCCCGCATTTGCGCGACCGTCATCTTGTGCTCGTCCAGATGCCTGGCATAGACACGACGAATCAAGCGTGTGGTATCAGCCAGCAAAAAGCCCAAACTCTCCCGCTCAGGGATCATATTGATGACCGGACGATTTTCACTATTCATAAGCATCACCTAAAATATAATACACATATAATAAGCATAGATTATTATTATGCATAATACTATTTAGTTTTGTTCAAACGACAGTTTTCAGATTTTGTTTCTAAGAGAAAAGATGGCGGCTTAGAGCCATCGCGAGAGAATTAACCCTGCTCAG
>DATMSP010000052.1:0-9620 GCA_035565295.1 Cellvibrio sp.
CAAAGCCGGAGTGGCGCTGCCCTTTGCTGCGCAGATGATAGGCCAGAATGCCTTCGCCGCGGGAGGCTACAAGAATGTGTTGTTTATGTATGCCCCTAATGGTGTACATCCAACGCACTGGAATCCCAATTTCACCGGTAAGATCAGCTCATCCAATGAGCTGAGCTTTGGGTTGGGTTCGCTGAAAGATTGGCATAACAACATCATAGTGCTGAAAAATATCTATATTGATATTGAAGGTGGCGGCGGTGGCGACGGTGGTGGTCATACCAATGCCCAGTTGGGTTGTCTGACGGGAAATCATTATGATGAAGCTATTCCCAGTATCGATCATATGATTGCAGAGAAGCTTGGCAATAAGGGGGTGCTCAGCGTGGGAGTCCGCACAGGTAATGGTATGGAGGCTGGTAAGTCTTTGATGGTCTCCAAGCCACGCAATGTGGGCAATAGTAACCGTCCTATTCCCAACAACAATCCCTTTGATGTGGCAACCAAATTGAAGTCGCGCGTGACCCCTACGCCGCCGAATCCACTGCAGGCGAAAGTATTTGCGGCAGCGGCGGCAGATATGACGGCACTTTCTGGCACCAAGCTGGCCGACGCGCGCCAATTGAAAATTGACCAGCATCAGGCGGCATTGGCGAAACTCAAAGACCAGCAGCAGGAAGGTACGCTGAATGTTAATTTTGACTTCAGCCAAAAAGAAACCCTGGGTTTGACTGAATCGTTTTCTTCCAAGGCAAACAAGCTGGAATTAATTGCGCAATTCCCTGAATTGTGTAAAGCGCAGATCAATAATGTGGTGGCTTCTTTCGCCAATGGCCTTTATCGCGTTGCTACCTTGCAGATGTCCACTGGCAATGAAAATATGGGTCGTGTCGTTTATAACTTTGAAGAATGCTGGACTATGTCGCAGTTGGCGAAAAGTCAAAACGTCGGTAGTTATTTGGCTGATAAAGGCAATGAAGGGGATCATATGAGTCATGGTCCTTCCCACAAGCTTGATAGTTGTTCTTTCCAAGGGCAAACCCGCTGGCACAGTTCGATGATGGCCTATGCCATGCAGCAGTTAAAAGCAGCGGGTATTCTCGATGAAACCCTGGTGGTGCTTTTCTCTGAAGAGGGGGACAACAACCACGATTTACAGTTTGGAGGAATTGTTGTTGGCGGTGGTGCGGGGGCTGGCTTGTCCATGGGGCGTGTGATTGACTGCGGCTCAAGCAAGGGTAATGGTACCCATAAATTGTTTGGTGATGTGGCTCGCTGGGCGGGTGCTCAAACAACAGAAGGCCCCTGGAAATCTGGAATTATTTAATCCTTAAAATGATACCACTTCAGAAAGTACCAGCTGAGGATTTGTATTTTTTCAACCAATATTGGCGATAAGGCTTGCAAATGCAAGCCTTATACAGACACATTAATCTTGCCATGTACATCCTAAAATCAAAATTGGGAACATAAATATTTCGCAATAGATCATCGTGCCTCAGAGGGGTTGTAAGTTCGGTGTAGGTATCAGTTTCGGATGACGCATTGCTGTAAACATGGTTTAAATATTTATTATTCTATTTTGTTGTTGCATGTTTTTATTGTATTCGTTAATGAATAACTCTGCTCTTTCCCGCTGCAACTCACAATACTTTTTACATGCTAGTTGTATTGCAAAAGAGCTTTGCGAGCTGTTTTCATAAAAGTTGTGATTTCGCACACGCCCTTGTTTTATGGTAATGCTATGGTGTTGAAAAAATAAAAATGACCGTTCTTTCCGCTAAGGATATAGGTTGGTCTTGTACGCGAATAATTTTTTGTGGCGTGAAATACAAAGGAAATACTCATGGATAAACTGCTATTGGCCCACCTCCGAGCTGGTTCAAGGTTAAAGTCTTACCCCCGCGCAAAGCTGGCTATTATTATTCTTGCCAGTGCATCCTTGTTGAGCGCTTGTGGTGGAAGCAAAGATCGCGACAAGCCTGTACAGGCATCCTCTGTTACAGCCAGCCAGGGGGCGGTGGAAGCGCCTTCCAGCTCAGCCTCAGTCACTTCTTCCAGTGCGGAGCCGCTGACAAGTGT
Organism: Cellvibrio sp.; assembly: GCA_035565295.1. Taxonomy (GTDB): domain Bacteria; phylum Pseudomonadota; class Gammaproteobacteria; order Pseudomonadales; family Cellvibrionaceae; genus Cellvibrio. The sequence goes on from DATMSP010000052.1 coordinate 2,071, forward strand.
CTCTTCCTCTCTGGCAGTGCTATCGAGCAGCAGGGCGGCCAGTTCAGAGATTGTCGCTGTAAGTTCAAGCAGCGCCTCGGTGAGTTCGGCGGGGGCATTATCCAGTCAGCCAGTTTGTCTCACCATTGGCGGGTGTGTGATAGTATCGAGTGCATCCAGTGTTTCTTCTTTTTCACAAAGCAGTGTAGCTTCTCTCTCAACCTCATCCTGGTCGAGCAGCAGCTCGGCAAGTTCGATACCTAAACAGGCCAGCCTGGATCATCGCAACCTGCGTTTGCTCACCCGCGAAGAATATCTCAACAGTGTTCGCGATCTTTTTCCCTCTGTGACTATAGATGGTTCCGTCATGGACTCTGTGCCTGCAGATGGAAACAATTTTAATTTTGCTACCGCATCCACCCTGGCCTTGGATTATGATCGCGCACTGGGCTACCAAATGGCTGCCGAAGCTATTGCCAAGCAGGTGATGGCTTCGACAAATAGTTTATTCGATTTAATACATGCCTGCCGGCAGCTAGATATTCTATGTCAGGTGGGGCTCTTGGGCGAGGTTGTATTTCGCCGTCCACTTTCTTCAGATGAAGCTACTCGCTACGCCGCGCTTTATGATGCGGCAGATGGCGGCAAGGCAGTAATTCAAGGTCTCTTGACATCGCCTCATTTTCTATATCGCTCGGAGATGGGGGAGGAAACGAGCCCTGGTTCAGGATTGTATCGCCTCACTAATTACGAAATAGCCAGCTTGTTGTCCTACAGTCTTTGGGCCAGCACGCCTGATGTTTCATTGCTCTCAAGTGCGAGGGCCGGAAATTTAGACATTAAAGCCCAGGTGAAACGCATGCTGGCCGATCCGCGCGCAGAGCGCGGCCTGCGCCGTTTTGTAAAAGGATGGCTGTTGGCGGATAATCGCGGCTACAGCGCTGTAGAGAGCCCGACATTGGCGGCTGCCTTTGAGGAAGAGAGCATTCGCTTCGTGACGGAAATGATTAAAGCAGACCAGCCTTACCGTAGTCTTTTAACAGCGAATTACACCTATGCGAATACTGAGCTGGCTCAGTATTACGGCAGCTCACCAGTAAGCGGCTGGGCGCAAAGCACCTTCGCTGACAATGATCCGCGGCACAGCACAGGGATTCTCGCCCATGGCAGCTTCCTTGCCAGTCGTATCAGTGATGCCGGTCATACCTCACCTACCCAGCGAGGAAAATTTGTGCGAGAGCAGTTGCTATGTCAGACAATAGCAGGACATACATTTATGTCTCCAGCTCGTCAGTCGGATGAGACTAATCGCACTGCGTTGGTCAGGCTCACCGCTGACCCAACCTGCAACAGCTGCCACCAATCAATTGATGGCATAGGTTTTGGCTTTGAAGTATTTGGCAGTAATGCAAAATATCGCACCCAGGAACGACTGGGCAATGGCCAGTTGCAAAACATTGATGCCAGTGGCTGGATCAGCGGGCTTGATTCGGCTGAAACAAAACTTGACTTTCTCGGCCAGAGTATTGCCTTCACAAGAGTTTCTGAGCTTGCCGAGCTTATTGCCAACAGCAAGCTGGCATCGGCCTGCTATTCGCGGCAGTACTATCGCTACATTGTAGGTCGCAATGAAGAGGCGATCGATGAAAGCATTATTCCTCTTTACAGTGCCAAACTGAGAGCGGGCGGCGGTATGCTGGAGATGCTTTCCGACCTGACAACCCACCCCAGTTTTATTCTGCGTCGTTAATTAAAGGAGCAATTACAAATGATCGAGATCAATGCACAATCACGTCGCAGATTTATAAAAAATATGGCCAAGGTTGGAGCCATCCTACCCTTTGCGGGAAGCATGCTGGGCGAAAATGCCTTTGCTGCGACAGGATACAAAAATGTGCTTTTTATCTACCACCCCAATGGCTCTCATGCTAAATATTGGCACCCTAGCTTCACGGGACCCATCAATACCTCTGAGGAATTGAGTTTTGGTTTGGGTGCGTTGAAGCAGCATCATAAAAATATGATAGTGTTTAAAAATATTCATATTGATACCGAACCTGATGGTGGAATGGGTGGGGCGGCGCACAGTGACTATTTGTGGGGTTGTCTCACTGGAGATAAACATAGCGATTCCGTTCCCAGCGTTGACCATCTTATCGCTGAAAAGCTGGGTAGTCAGGGGGTGTTGAGCCTGGGCGTGCGCACAGGCAACACACTGTCTGAGGGTAAGCCTTTAGTCGTATCCAAGCCTCGTGGTGTCGATAATTTCTCGCGCCCCATCCCCAATAATAATCCTTTTGATGTGGCGACCAAGCTCAGTGCCAGGCTGATGCCCGAACCAGAGGGAACGCTGAAAAGAAAAATCTATGAGGCCAACCTCGCCGATATTAAATCCCTGCCAAAAGCGCAGTTGCTTGAGGCGCGTCGAGGGAAAATCACGCAGCACGAAGATGCTTTGACACAACTAAAAAATCGCCGCATGGAGGGTAGTGCGACTGTTCCTTTCAATTTTAATGTTAAGGAAACTGTGTCTCTGAATGAATCAGTAATGGCCATGCCAAATAGCGTAGCGCTTATTGAGCAGTTTCCGGCTCTCTGCAAAGCGCAGATCGATAATGCAGTGGCTGCGTTTGCCAATAAACTACATAGGGTTGCCACCTTGCAATTATCCGTCAGTGATGACAATGGTGGCAGGGTGAATTATAGTTTTGAGGAGTGTTGGGATATGGCAGTGTTGGCGCACGACAGGAAGGTCGGTGACTATCTTGCTGAGCGTGGCGCTGATCGAAAAAATCCCGCCCACAACAATAACCACGCTTATCATTCGACCAGCAGTTGTTCTTTTCAGGCGCAAGTTCGCTGGCACTTTTCGCTGGTGGGCTACGCCCTGGAAAAACTGAAAAGTGCGGGGATTCTGGATGAAACCCTGGTGGTGACTGTGACAGATATGGGTGATGCTGATCATGAGCCTAGTCGCGGAGGTATTGTAGTCGCGGGTGGTGCGGGCGGTGGCTTGCCCATGGGGCAGGTGATTGACTGCGGCTCAGTTCCAGGAGGTGGTACTCATAAATTGTATGGTGATATTGCCAGGCTGTTGACGGGAGCCAATTTAGCCGAGGGGCCGTGGAAAGGCGGTATTATTTGATTGCTTAAGCGCGGTGCCTGCGGGCAGGTTCATCTGCATTGCTAGTGTACTGGTAGCAATGCAGTCGCGCTAAGGCTACATTCAAAAACAGGTTTGCAATATGTGATGCCGATTTTAGCTTGTTTTGAGCAAGATAAGCGTTGCGCAGGTAAAAATACTGTCTATTGATGATTTTTCATTGTTCAGATTTTCTCTGCCTTTTGTTTCTGCAAGAGGTTATCGAATATCAAAACTAACCGCTTTTTACTTCCCTCCTGTCCGGTGCTGTTATATCCACCCAGATTTCCTCTGGTGAGCTATTTCGCTTTTCTGGCAGAGGATGCTCAAGAAACCCCAGCTTCTTATTGTGCCATTTATTTTTTAGGGAGGAAAAATCATTTGCAGTAAAGGTTTGCAGTTGGGTTGATAGATGCTCTATCTTTACAGCTTTTTCTACTTTACATTCCTGATAAATTCTTTGATTTTGATGGGGGCAAGCCTACATCGTATCATCGTTGAACGTCGCCTTCGGTTCTGTGATTTTTCGTAACAAAATGTAGGGGTAAATAATTTTTTATTTATCTTCTTTTTTGCTATCCCTGCTTTTGCCAGAAGTTGTGACTCCATAGACAACCTTATTTTAAAGTTGTGCTAGGATTCGGAAAAAATAATAATGACCATTTTTGCGGGGGAATAGCTGGACCTCCACACAAATAATAATTTACCTCTTGTCACTGAGCTTTAAAGGAGATATTTATGGAAAAACTGCTATTGTGTCAACCTCGGGTTGGCTCAACGTCATATTGTTTCCAGCGCCCAACGCTGGCCATTTTGACTCTTGCCAGCGCACTATTGTTGAGCGCTTGTGGTGGAAGTAAAGATCGCGACAAGCCTGTACAGACATCCTCTGTTGCAGTCAGCCAGGGAACGACGGTGGAAACGCCTTCCAGCTCAGCCTCTGTCAGCTCTTCCAGTGCGGAGTCGCTGACAAGCGTCTCCTCTTCTCTGGTGGTGATATCCAGCAGCAGGGCGGCCAGCTCTGAGGTGATCGCTGTAAGTTCGGCAGGTGTTGCTGTGAGTTCGGTAAGCGCCGCTGTGAGCTCGGCGAGCGCAGTGGTTTGCACCGCCATTGGCGGGTGTGGGGGCGGGTCTAGTGTATCCAGCCTTGCCACTGTTTCACAAAGCAGTTTTTCCTCCCTTGCAATCGCCTCTTCATCTGCTCCCAGCTCGACCAGTTCGCAGCCCGAGAAGAAGGTTAGCCTGGATAATCGCAATTTGCGTCTGCTCACCCGCGAGGAGTACCTCAACAGTGTCCGCGATCTTTTTCCCTCGGTGACTATAGATGCTTCAGTAATCGCTTATGTGCCTGCTGATCCCAGCTATTTCAATTTTGCCAGCGAATCCTCACTCGCCCTGGATAATGAGCGCACCTTGGGCTATCAAATGGCCGCCGAATCCATTGCGAAACAAGTGCTGGCTGCCGGCAACCTGTGGGATTTAATACATACCTGTCGGCAGGTAGATATAGTGTGTCAGGTGGGGCTTATAGGTAAAACTATATTTCGCCGTCCACTCACTGTAGGTGAGGCTGATCGCTACGCGGCTCTTTATGATGCTGCCGATGCCGGCAAGGCGGTACTGCAAGCATTGTTAACTTCGCCTCACTTTTTGTATCGCTCGGAAATGGGTGTAGAGACTAGCCCAGGTTCAGGGGTGTATCGTCTCGATAATTATGAGATTGCCACCTTGCTCTCTTACAGTTTTTGGGCGAGCACACCCGATTCACAATTATTGAGTGCTGCCGCCCAGGAAAATTTCGACATCAAACAGCAAGTGAAGCGCATGCTGGCAGATCCGCGCGCAGAGCGCGGCCTGCGTCGCTTTGTGAGAGGGTGGTTGCTGGTGGGCAATCGCGGTTACAGTTCGGTACCCGGCTGGTCATTGGCCTCTGCCTTTGATGAAGAGACGATTCGCTTTACCATGGAAATGATCAAGGCGGACAAGCCCTTCAATAGTCTGCTGAAGGCGGAGTATACCTATGCCAACGCTGAGTTGGCTCTGTTTTATGGCAGCTCTCCGGTGAGCAGTGGCTGGGCGCAAAGCACATTCGCCGATGGTGACTCGCGGCGCGGTACAGGCATTCTCGGTCATGCCAGCTTCCTCGCTGCGCGTGGCAGCGACTCGGATAATCCATCACCTGCCCAGCGCGGCAAGTTTGTGCGCGAGCAGTTGCTGTGTCAGAAAATATCTGGACATGGGTTTATAGCCGTTGCTCCTCAGCCCAATGAAACTCATCGCGCTGCCATTACCCGTCACACCGCTGATCCCGCCTGCAGTAGCTGCCACCAGTTAATTAATGGCATAGGTTTTGGTCTCGATCGGTTTGGCAGCAATGCGCTATATCGCACCCAGGAAAAGCTGGGCAATGGTCAGTTGCAAACTATTGATGCTTCGGGTTGGATCAAAGGCCTCGATTCGGCCGAGACCCAGCTCGATCCTCTCGGTCGAGAGGTTGCTTTCGCCTCGGTGGCTGAGCTGGCAGGGCTTATTGCCGATAGCAAGCTGGCATCGGCCTGCTATTCGCGCCAGTACTATCGCTACATTGTTGGCCGCGACGAAGACGCGGCCGATGAAAGCATTATCCCTCTCTACAGCGCCAAGCTGAGAGCGGGTGGGGGAATGTTGGAGATGCTGACCGACTTGGCAATCCATCCCAGTTTTATTCTGCGTCGCTAATTTAAAAGGAGTAATCATAAATGACAGATATGAATAGGCAATCGCGTCGCAGATTTCTAAAGAATATGGCCACAGCGGGAGCTATGCTGCCGTTTGCGGGGAGTTTGCTGGGGGCAAATGCATTTGCGGCAGGTTTGGGATATAAAAATGTACTCTTTATCTATCATCCCAATGGTAATGACCCCAAGTATTGGAGCCCCACCTTTACCGGGCGTATCAATACCTCGGAAGAGTTAAGCTTTGGCCTGGGTGCATTGAAGCAATACCATAATAATATGATTGTGTTTAAAAATATTGCTATCGATGTTGCGGTCGATGGTTATGGTGATGGTGGCGGACACCGAAATTCCATGATGGGGTGCCTCACGGGTGATTTTAACAGCGATTCTCCCAGTATTGATCACCTTATAGCGGAAAAACTGGGAAATCAGGGGGTGTTAAATTTGGGCGTGCGCACGGGAAACAATGCCTTTTCTGACGGGGCTATGGCGATATCCCGTCCACGGGGTTCCGGTATTGTACGTGTCGTTCCCAACAATAATCCTTACGATGTGGCCACAAAACTTAGCGCCAGGCTGGCGCCCGAGCCGGGCAGCCCGCTGCAGGATAAGATCTATGCTGCAAATCTTGCTGATATGGGCTCATTGCCCAAAGCTCAATTAAATGAGTCGCGCCAGGGGAAAATCAAGCAGCATGAAAATGCATTGAAATATTTAAAGGATAAACGGGAAGGCGGTTCTCTACGTGTTCCCTTTAATTTCGATGTTAAAGAGACTCTGGCTTTGAATGAGGGGATCGGGTCCAGGCCAGATCGTCAAGAATTGATCGAGCAGTTTCCTGCCCTGGCTAAAGCGCATATTGATAATGCGGTAGCTGCTTTCGCTAATAAATTGTACAGGGTTGCCACCTTGCAATTATCCATAGGCGATGAGAATAGTGGCAGGGTCAATTACAGCTTTGAGGAATGCTGGAATATGATGTTATTGGCCCGCGACAGGCAGGCGGGTACTTATTTGCCTAACCGTTATTACAGTGAGCATAGCAGTGTGGCCGCCATGCATTCTGCTAGCAATGGTTGTTCTTTTCAAGGGCAGGTGCGCTGGCACTTTTCGCTGTTGGGCTATGCCCTTGAAAAACTGAAAAGCGCGGGCATCCTGGATGAGACCCTGGTAGTGACTGTTACTGATCAAGGTAATTCTGACCACGAGCTCAGCCACGGAGGTATTGTTGTTGCGGGTGGGGTGGGTGGTGGTTTGCCCATGGGGCAGGTGATTGACTGCGGTGCAGTGCTTGGAAGTGGCACTCATAAATTGTATGGCGATATCGCCCGTTTACTGACGGGAACAACTTTGACTGAGGGACCTTGGAAAAGCGGTATTATTTGATTGCTTAAGGCAATCAGTTCAGTAGCGTTTACCCGCATTGCCACTGATACAGCGGCAATGCGGTGATTTCACCTCTATAACAATCTCTGGTTTTGCGAATTCAGTTGTTTTTATAGCTCCCATTAAAGATTTTTTTTATAAGCCGTTTTTTCGTATCTTGATATATAGGCAGCTACCCCTGGATAGATAAAGTCCATCATTTCATTAGAATTTCTTTCTCCAAGTTTTCCTCTCAAAGTCCCTTTTCTATATTTTTCGTCATTTAATCCAGTATTCAGCTATTTGTATTTTTTTACTTATTTAAAAAATGTATATATTTTTTTTAG
>DATMSP010000053.1:0-36218 GCA_035565295.1 Cellvibrio sp.
AAAATTCCTCTCACTGACACTATCCATGACAATGAGGGAAGCTCATTAAGACCGTCTTAATCGCATACTATTTTTGTTTTAGGCTTGAAAAGCAAAATAATGCCAGAATATAAGCACCATTACTTAGCATAAGGCACGGACATGAAGTTTATTAAAAAAATCATGCTTATCATGGTGGCATTGATCATCTCATTATCGATTATTTACGGCATATTAAAAGTAACAGGAAACGACCAAAAATTAATAATTTCAACCGTTGGTTATTTGTTGCAACCCAGTGATGATTTTGATTCTAGCAAAATGGCATCAAGGCCAGATTATTCATTGGAAAAATATTGGTTGTCGTTACCCGCTCGTACCGATGAAGCTGATCTCGTTCCACTGGGAGTAGAGGAATCTATCAATAATGGCAAAGCTCCTGTGGATGTCTTTTATATTCATGGTACCGGTTATTTGAATAATGCTAGTTGGACTGCCGCTATTAATTCCAACACGGCCACCGAAGACAATGCCAAATTTTCATTGGCGAACGAAGCGAGTATTTTCAATGGGTGCTGTAATATCTACGCACCTCACTACCGCGAAGCCTCGATGTTTGCTTATATAGGTTTGACTGCAGAAAAACGGGATCATTTACTGGATGTAGTATTTGATGATATTGCAAGCGCTTTTGATTATTTTATTAAAAACTATAATCAGGATAGGCCAATTGTTATTGTAAGCCATAGCCAAGGTACGCATATCGCTATGCGCTTGCTGCAAAAAATTGATAAGGATGCCACATTAACAAACCGTGTGGTTGTCGCTTATCTAATTGGTAGTGGTCCTGTATCGCTCGATAAAGATTATGTCAATTCGCTCGCGCATTTCACAGCCTGTACATATCCCAACAGCATTAACTGCATTGTGCACTGGGATGCCTACGGAGAGAACGGCAGCAAAAAAATATTTTCCAGCCCTAAAGCCTCTATCTGTATTAATCCGCTCAGTTGGCAAGAGAACGACGTACGCGCTCCTGCAAGCCAGCACTTGGGGGCGGCTCCAATATCAGGAGCCTATACAATAAAAATGGAAGGCGATGACAGATCGGAAAATATTGTGTTCAATCGCCAAGCTGAATTAAGTCCCCAATATACTTGGGCGCAGTGCCGTGATGGATTCTTATATGTCGCAGATCAAGCGGGTACTGATTACGAAAAACTCGGAAAGCTTCCAGATAAATCCTATCACGGAATTGATTTTCCGCTGTTTTACGGAAATATTCGAGAAAACGTAAAGCACAGAATTGCTGAATATTTGCAAAATAACGCCAATTAAATAGGCAGCTTTTCACAAGTATTCCATGCAATTTTTATAACCTATGATGGAATAGTGGTGGCAGAAGAAATAATGGTGACGGAGGGATTTAATTTTGATCATGTCGGTCACTTTTAAAATCCTCCGCCCCCTTAAAACGACCCCTTAAAATTCAGTTATTTTCAAAAATGACGCTCAAGTTGTGGCTAAATTTACTTGACCACTGCAAACTTGAAAAACGCTGATTTTACTCTAGTCTTAATTTTTATGAGGTTTTGTCAGTCTGGTGAGATCCCTACGCCTTAAGTGGCTTGTTGGGGATGATTCACCGAAGCTTTAGATGTGACTATTACATGATGTCAATAAAATGTGTGCGGTACAATAATTTATTTACGATAAGTGCCTAGTGTGGGCTGCCCCCTTAATAAAAATTTATATTCAGATAGTTATCTAGATACTGACAGCTGGTATTTCTGATAAGAATTAGGATCTGCTGATTATGTAGGTGGTGCTATTAATAAACTGTTAGATTGTCATAGCTACGCAAGTTGGAGTAACCTAAATGGCTTTTTTTTGGTTTTCTAAGTACAACTTAAAGAGTAACGGTTACGCTGTTTTACAAAGATATATACTTAAATACTCTCCTCTGTATGAGATTAGAATCGATCCCCAATCTGATACATATCAGCTTATAGAGCAATTTTGCAAACAAAATCCAGATGTTTTTAAATATGATCTTCATCGAGTATGTGTAGCAAGTGGTGCGTTGTTACTCGGCTTGGAAAATTGCTATAGTGCGGGCAGTGCGCATGAGGCTAATTTTTTCCTTTTTTGTTTGGGGCAAATATTAATGGATATTGAGACTGAGGAGGACGAACTAAAGCTCAGTGGTTATGACCGAAAATTTATAGCTGGCTGTGGAGTGGTGTACATAGAGTACTCACAAAAATTGGCAGACTCTTCTCCAGATTTAGCAAGTGGTCTGTTTTGAATTTAACAGTACAAGGGGGCTGGGTGATTTATTTTTTAGTAATTATCTTGCGGATCATTTTTAAATCACTATGAGTTTTCCACACTTTCACAGATATTTTTAGTGGAATGTGCCAGCTCTGGCCTGTTCTGATTGTTATCGATTTTTAACTCTGTGATAGCTGCGCAGGTGGCTTGTGAATCGCTCCCCTGTTCTTGTCGCACGTTTTTTTATTGTTTCAGCTTTCCCGATGGAAGACTACTAGCCTGTTCATAACTCACCGCTTTATCTGAAGGCAAAACCGGATCATAAAGATCCCCAAAGAAATCATTAAGCACCAATTTCTGGTCATTGTTCTTGCTGTTTTCCATCTCTTTCCAGGGCACCACATAGAGCACCTTGGGCAGCTCTTTATTGGCTTTGATACGCGTGGTATCAACTTCTATATTGTTGTCCTCAGCCGCACCGGCAGACAAAGCAAAACCCAAGGCTGCAATTGCAAAAATAAACTTTTTCATGATTAACCTGCCTTGCGTTTTAGTTTTGCTTTTAGTTCATTCACCCAGCTGATGGTGGCTTTGTCGGTGTTGCCGCTGAGTGCTAGATACTGTTCGTACTGGGTGATGGCCTTGGCTATGTCCTGATAAAAAACATCGTACACCAGTGCAAGGTTGTAGTGAGCTGCTGCATAGTCTTTTTTCAGTGCGATGGCCGAAAGGTAATTTTTTTCGGCGGCTTGGTATTCCCCTTTTTCTACGGCCAGTAAACCCGACAGGTTGTAAACTTCGGCGAGGTTGGGGTTCAGTTTTTTCGCATTTTCCAGCGCGCTGCCGGCGTCATCCATTTTTTTGCTGTGGTAGTAGGCGGTGGCGAGATTGATCCAGCCACCGACAAAATCCGGGTGGGCCTGGGTCAGTTTTTTCAGGCTGTTGCTGGCTTTGTCCTGCTCGCCGGCCTTTATATTATTCAGGGCATCCTGATAGGCGGCTTTTTCGCTGGCGCTGAGCGGTGTTTTTTCGCCGCGCGGCGAGGATGGCGAAGTGGCGCAGCCCACCAGCAAGAGCAGGAGACCAAGTGCGCAGGCGCGGCCTATGACTGAGGTGTGATTAAGGATTTTCATCTTGGTAGATATCCGCCTTGCCTTTTCTGTTGTAACGCACTGGGAAAAGTTTACCCAGCTCTTGGTAGCTTTGGTTGATCCAGGCGCTGCTGACGCCTTCCTGGATATGGGCCATATTGATTTCATAGAATTCGATGGCTTTTTCCTCGAAGGGGAAGGCCTGGTCTTCGATCAGGATATTGTACTGCTCAAGCTCTTCGCCTTTCAGGTTGCGCGGGCGTTCGGATTTCAGTAGCGCGCTGGAGAACTGTTGGTAGATATTGCCGATAGCATAGGTGGCCTCGGTGGTGATGCCGGGGTTGTTGTAGGTGGATGCCTGGCCGTAGGCCGCAATGGCTTCCTGCATCAACTTTTTCTTGGCTTTCAAATTGTCGGCCAGGGGCTCGACCAATTGTTTTTGCGAGAAAGCTGTGTGGGTTTTTTTGGCCATTTCCAATTGGGTGTTGGCGGCAATAAAATTGGTTCGCTCGGTTTTAATGGCTTTGGCGGCCTGGCTGTCGGCGAGCATGATTTTGCCCTGCCAGAAATCCACTTTGGCGTTGTCTTTTATCTCTTTGTTCAGCTGGGTTAATTTATACAAAGCCTCCATATATTGTGGATAGGGGCGAGTATAGTTTTCCGCGTAGGTGCTGTAGGAGCGAATGGCTGCATCGTTGTTGTGCTTGGATTCGTAAAGCTCGGCAGCTTTCCAGAGCGTGGCCATTTTCACATCCTGGTTTTGCTCCTGGGCGGCTATCTGCTCGAAGGTTTGCGCTGCCTTGGCTCCGTCGCCCGCGTTCAGGTAGGCGATGGAAAGCTGGCGAGTGGCATCCTTATTGAGTTCGTGTTTGGGATACTGGGTTTGGAATTGCTGGATATAGCCAATCGCCGGCGTCCACTGCTCGTGCTTCATGGCGAGCGCTATGGCTTCGTAAAGCGCTTTGGGCGCTATGTCGGATGTGGGCGCGCGCTTGGCAATACGTGAAAAGTTTTGCAGGGCAGCATCGACGCGATTGTTGCTGACATCGCTCTCGGCCTGCTGGTAAATGCTCAGCGCCAGGTTATCCTGAACTTGCTTTTGCAGTGCCGGTTCCTGAGTCTGTTTCAACAGATCAGAAAAAATTGTCTCAGCATCAGCCAGCGATTTTTTTTGCAGATAGGCAAGGCCTTTGATCATATTGGCCTGCTGCTGCAGTTTGTCGCTGGCATTGTTGGACAGGCTGTTGGTCAGGGTAATGGCATCGTCGTAGCGCTGATTGTTCAGCGCAAGTTCGGCCGCGTGCAGGGCGGCGGTATGGTAGCGCGTATCGCGCTGGTAGAGTTGTGCCGAGAGCAGGGTGTAGCGGATATGTTTATCCAGCCATTGGCGATTGCTCTTGTCCTGCTCGTAGAGCTTGTTGGATAGCACCACAGTGGCATAGGCCGCTTCTTTGTTCAGTACAATATTGCCATCATAGGCGGCCAGTTCGAAATAGCGCATGGCTTCCTGGTTCTGGTTGGCATCGGTCAGTAATTCGGCGTAGAGAGTGTAAACCTTATCCTGCTGCGCGTAGGCGGTATACTGCTCCAGATAGCGTTTATACCAAAGGTTTGCCTGGCTGAAGCTGGCCGCGCTGTGGTTTTGCTGGTATTCCTCCTGCGCATAGTTGGCAGCGCGAAGTACGTGCGGGCGCAGGGCGTTGAATAGTTTGTCCTGCTCGGCGGGATTCTTGTGGCTGTTCCAGTAAGCACTTTTTGCGTTGTATTTTGCGTAGGTAGTATCCAGCGATTCGATAAAGCGATTTTTAAATTTGCCCTCCGCCCATACTTCAATTTTCTTGAGGTGGGCAAAGGGGACTTGCGCGGAATTGGCATGTGCCGTAATAAACTCATCCAGTACAGCGGCGGCATCCGAGTAGCGTTCCTGCTCCAGATACACAGCGCTGATAGCTTCATACATCGGGTAGGCATTGCTCTCGTTGGCTTTGTCGGCGAGATAGGTCTGTATCTCCTGGACACTGGGCAGGCTGGAGAGCGTCAGGCCCAGCGCGCGTAGGTATTCATCATATTGGTCTTTTTCGGCAGCCGACAAGGTTTCTACGGCAGCGAATTGATGCCTGTCGATGGCCGCCAGGTAATCATCTGCCGCTTCACTGTAAATGGCCTGCTTGTAGCGTGTCCAGCCGCGCTTGAAGAGTGCGCGCTCAAGGTAGGCATCGCCATTGCGGTTAAAGGTGATCTCGGTATAGGCCGCTTCAGCGGTGATATAGTCGCCCTGGATAAAGGCATTTTCCGCTATGCGAAACTGTGACTCGGCGTAGTAGGCGGAGTTGGGGTATTTTTTACAGAGCTGGGCCAAGGTCTCCAGCGATGCGTCCATCTCACCCAGTTGGTCCTGGGTGCGCGCCAGTTGATAGAGGGTTCTATCGTTATCTTTGGCATCCGGGTATTCGCGCAGCGAAGTCTGCAACAGCGCCATGGATTTCTTCAAGGCTTCTGTATTCTGCTGTTCAGTGTCAGCCGTTGAGGTCGGACCGCTGTTTTTTTGCGCCTGCTGGTTCAGCCTGCTAAGCTCCAGCTCGGCCAGGCGATTGATGGCGACCCGGCGCGACTTGTCATTGCTCGGCGCATTGTTAATGTAATTGTAATAGGCGTTTTTTATTTCTTCTTCCGACTTTGCTGCTGGTTTGGGCTTAGCGCTGACTTCAACCTGTTTTTTCTTTTCCTGGACAACATCGATCGAACCCAGGGTGTCTTGGGGCTGCGGGCTGCTGCAGCCGCTGATGCAGAGCAGGGCGAGGGATAGAAGAGGATATTTTTTTAGCATAGTTTATTGGCTATCGTAGAGTCGGGTTAAACCAAAATTCGATTGGCTCAGGTAGTTGTTGAAGGCGGCCTGCTTTTTGTTCAAGGCCTCCTGGCTCAACTCCCTGTAAATTTTATAGAGTCGCGCCGACAGATTGGCTGATTGCTGTAGTGCTTGTGGCGAGAGCGGGTAGCCGGATAATCTGGCCAGGCTGTCGAGCTTTTCTGCCTGGGTTTTGAGGTAGCCATGCTCGCTGAGAATAGTTTCATCCTGTTTGAATGCATTGCCTGTGGCATTCTCATTGAGGGATTTGAGCAGGTTGCTGTAATAATTGACCTTGTTGCCATAGTAGTTGATGGCCTCGGTATATTTTGCGGTGGCAGCGTCAGGCTGCTGGGTCTTGGCCAGGGTAAAGGCTTCCAGCAAATAAGCCTGGGCCACCGACATATCGTGGCTGTCACTGCTATTCTGGCTTTTCAGTTTCGCGAAGATATTGACTGCACCCGTATAGTCTTCCTGGTTGAGTGCGGCCATGCCTATGCCCAGCAATGCTCTGTTGCTGTAGGCGCTGTTGATTTTGACATTGCGGAAACTGTCGCGGGCATTGCGATAGAAGCCCTGCTGCAGCTGCGAAAATCCCATTACGGTGTAGAGGCGGTTGACCAGTTCAATATCATCCTTGCCGGCTGCCTTGATGGCGTCCTCCATGGTGATCTGTGCATCTGTCCACCAGTCCTGGCGAATGTAGACCAGTGCCTTATCGAGCTGGGCTATCACATAGTGTGGTGAGCCGGGTTTTATTTTGCCGTAATATTCCAGAGCCTCGCGATGCTTCTTTTTCGCCTGCAGGGCGGCGCCGACAATAATATAGGCTTCATCGCTCTCCTGGCTGCCGATATCGTTGGTCAGGTCAAAGGTTTTCAAGTGGGCTATGGCTTTGTCCCACTGGTTTTGGTTTGCGTAGTATTTTGCAAACTCAAAATTTAATCCGGCCCTGCTGAAGCGGTCACCATTTTTTTGCGCGTAGTCGAGAATATCTTTGGCTATGCCGGTGGCGTGGTTTGCCAGGATCAATCGGGCCAGCTCGGCGATCTCTTTACTTTTGATCTGAGCCTGAATAGTTGCCATATTGGCAAGGCTCAGGCCGGCTACCCTGTCTGGGAGTCCTTTGCTATCGGCGCTGCGCACTTCCGTGAGCAGGGTTGCGAGGTCGCTGGACGAAAGGGTAAATTGCTTGCTTTGTGCCAGCTGGCTATAGGCCGAGCTGATCAGTTTCTGGTATTCATCATCGAGCTGCTGTGCGGCAGCCAATTGTGCGGCAACTTGCGCTGCACTCTGTGAAGAGCTCTGGCTTGCGGCCGGTGTTGGAGCGGGCGAGGAATCTGTCTGGGCTGCATAGCTTTGCCCGGCGGTGAGCAGGGTGAGCGCCAGGCAAGTGCGCAGCAGTCGCTGTGCGGATGCTACGGCCACGCGGCGGCCAGGGCGATTATTCTCTGTGTTCACGGCTAATCCGGCAGTTAAAAAATTAACAATCATTGCGGCAATATAGTCTTGTTTGGCGATAGCTTCTGCGCATCGGTCGAGCTACCTGAATTTGCACTAACGGCGAGCCTCAAGCTCGCCGTTAGTGCTGCCAGTGGGTGGTTCAAGAGCGATTAGGAAATCGCATAGACGAAGCCGCCTTCCTCATCAGTACTCACATGGATTTTGCTGATGGTTTCATTGTTGCCCAATTTCGCCAGGCACTCGCTGGCGATGGCGGGAAGCATGGTGCGGGTCAGGATATTTTCAATATTGCGTGCGCCCGTATCCACTTCCTGGCTGCGTGCAACAATATGCAAAAGCACTTCTTCATCGTAAGTAAAGGCCGCATTGTAGTGGGCTTTTACACGTTTCTTGATGCGGTTCATATTGATCGCACTGATCTTCATCAGGTCTTCATCGCCCAGTGGGTAGTAGGGGATGATGGTAGAGCGACCGAGGAAAGCAGGCTTGAAGTAGCGCAGCAGTTGCGGGCGGAAATTTTCCAGCAGCACTTCGGGATCTGGCAATTCTTCCTGGGCTGCGCACATTGCGCGGATATGCTCTTCACCGGCGTTGGAGGTCATGATGATCACCGTGTTGCGGAAATCTATATCGCGACCCTCGCCATCTTTGATGGTGCCTTTGTCGAACAGGTTGTAGAAAATATCCTGCACACCTGGGTGAGCCTTTTCCATCTCGTCGAGCAGAATCACACTGTAAGGTCTGCGTCTGACCGCTTCCGTCAGCACGCCGCCCTCGCCGTAGCCGACATAGCCCGGTGGTGAACCCAGCAGCATGGAAACCTTGTGCTCTTCTTTAAATTCAGACATGTTGATAACGGTAATATTTTGCTCACCGCCATACAGCAGGTCTGTCAGAGCCAAGGCAGTTTCGGTTTTACCCACGCCGCTGGAGCCCACCATAAAGAACACACCAATGGGTTTGCGCGGATCGGTCAGGCCTGCGCGCGAGGTGCGGATGCACTGGGCAATCGCTTCAAGCGCGTGGGGCTGGCCGATAATGCGCTCGCTCAAGGCATTTTTCAGGTCGAGCACGGCTTTGATTTCGTTGGACATCATTTTGCCCACGGGGATGCCGGTCCAGTTGGCTACCACTTCGGCGATCGCCTGGCTGTTGACGTCGCCCTGGATCATGGGGTTTTCGCCCTGCAATTGCTTCAGCTCTTCACGCAGTTGGGCGAGTGATGATTTTACGTTTGCCAGCGCTTCAGCGGATAAGAGTTTGCTCGCATCTTCCGGCTTGTCGGCCTTGCGATTGCGCTCTTGGTAGTCGTCTTCAATTTGCTTTTGCAGTGCGTGGATTTCCTGCACTTTTTCTTTCTCTTTTTGCCACTGCCCTTCTTGAACAATCAGCTGTGATTCCAGCTCAGCCTTTTCACTGACCAATTGCGCAATGCGCTCTTCGTAGTTGCCGAGGTAGGCATTTTCTTTACCCAGAGAGGCAATGGTTTTTTCGCACTGGGTGATCAGGCGGCGGG
The DNA here is from genome assembly GCA_035565295.1 of Cellvibrio sp. Taxonomy (GTDB): domain Bacteria; phylum Pseudomonadota; class Gammaproteobacteria; order Pseudomonadales; family Cellvibrionaceae; genus Cellvibrio. Next base: position 9,173 of record DATMSP010000053.1, read on the forward strand.
TATTTTCAATTGACGCAGGGGTTGAACTCTGGCTCAGAGCCACGCGCGCGCAGGCGGTATCCAGCAGGCTGACCGACTTGTCGGGCAACTGGCGCGCGGGAATATAGCGGCTGGAGAGATGCACAGAGTCGACAATGGCTTCGTCGAGTATGCGCACGCGGTGATGGTTCTGCAGCATTTCGGAAATAGCGCGCATCATATTGATGGCTTTTTCTTCGCTCGGTTCTTCAATTTTGACCACTTGGAAGCGGCGGGTTAAGGCTGGGTCGCGCTCGAAATATTTTTTGTACTCGGCCCAGGTGGTGGCGGCTATGGTGCGCAGCTCGCCGCGCGCCAGTGCAGGCTTCAGCAGGTTGGCGGCATCGCCCTGGCCCTCTTTGCCACCGGCACCAATCAAGGTGTGAGCTTCATCGATAAACATGATGATGGGTTCGGCAGAGGCTTTCACTTCGGCGATCACCGATTTCAAGCGATTTTCGAATTCACCCTTGACGCTGGCACCGGCTTGCAAGAGGCCGAGGTCCAGGCTGCGGATGGAAACGTTCTTCAATTGGTCAGGCACATCGCCCGAGGCGATGCGCAGGGCAAAGCCTTCCACCACGGCGGTTTTACCCACACCGGCTTCACCGGTGAGGATTGGGTTGTTCTGGCGGCGGCGGATCAGGATATCGATAATCTGGCGAACTTCTTCATCGCGGCCCAGCACTGCATCGATTTTGCCTTTTTTCGCGGCTTCGGTCAGGTTGACGGTAAATTTATCCAGCGCGGGGGTTTTGCTGGGAGCGCCTATGGGCGCACTGCCGCCTTCGCTGCTGGCGGTATCGCCCAGGTTGCTGCTTTTCGATTCACTGGTAGAGCCGACTATGGCGCGCACCAGGTCGCGCAGGGATTCCGGTGCAATCTTGCGCAGTTCGCCATTGGCGATATCGGTGGAGCGGCGCAGGCCTTCATCCAGCAGCAGGGCCGCCAGCAGGTGGGCAGAGGTGGTGCGACTGTGGCCGTATTCGATGGAAGCCAGCATCCAGGCATTCTTGGCCAGATCGACTATGGTGGGGGAGAGCGCCGGTGCGCGCGAGTTGCCGGATTTGATCTGATCCAGTTCGCGGTTCAGATGCTTGACCAGGTTACCGGTATTGATTTCAAACTTGTCCAGTACGGCGATCAGATCGCTGTCGGGAATTTCCAATAGCTTTAACAGCCAGTGCTCAATTTCCACATTATAGTGGGTGCGTGAAAGGCAGAGTCCGGCTGCACCTTCGAGGGCATTGCGGCAGGGTTCATTGAGCTTGCCGACGAGTGATTTCAAGTCGATGGTAATCATTGTTCGAGTCCTTATGGTAATAATCTGATCATTTGTATAACGTTCATTGGCAACAGCTTAAAAAGGGTCACTCCACTAGCTTGGCTGACAGGTTGCACAGGCTAACAATTTTACGGCTCCGGCTCTAGCTTTTATTCGCCTCCGAGCCATAAATTGTGGGTGTTGGCACAGATGTCTGGGGTTTCACTGCAAGCGCTTGGCGGAAACACTGATTTTTAAGAGTTCACTATTACTTTCAAACAGCTTCTCGCTGCTGGATAGCCAGGTATTCCAGCCGATAATGGGACTCGCCTTGCTGTTTAAGGCGATTCTGCGCGGCAGGTCCCTGCGTTTTACCGAAATGATGAAATCGTAATCGTGCTCCACGCCTACATAGGTTCGCACCATATCACTGAGTGCGCGCAGCGCGGCTGTCCCCGGTGCGAATTTATAAAACTGTTCGCGGTTGAGCGGCCCCAGTTCAATGCGCACCTTGCTCTGCGCAAACCAGCCCTTGTAACCGAGCATGGCGGAATTGCCGAGCTGGGCATTTTGCCCTTTGGGCAGGCTGCGCGATGCGATGCGGGTGCGCACATCGGGAATCAACTCCTGCCACTGTCCGACAAACTCCTGAATGGCTACCGGAATGGCAAAGTAATCCTGCAGCATCTGCTTTAGCCCTATGGTGGTTCGCACCTGCTGGGTCAGCAATCCGCTGTAGAATATCAGGGATTCATCTTTGATCTGCTGGCGATTCTCCAGGCCGCGAGTTCCCAGGCCGAGCAGTGACAGCAATACTTGAGTCTGCCTATCTTGGTATTTCTTTACATGTGTGACGAGTTTTTTTCGTTCATATTCAAGAGGCAGATGGTATTTGGTGCTGGCCTGGTAGAACAGCGAGATACTGCGGTGGTTAAACAGATCGAAAAAATGCGTCAGGGATTCATCTTTCAGCTTCAGTCGCTGCAGAATCAACTCGGTGTAGTGATAGGGCATAACCCCCATGCAGCCGGTTAAGCCCATAAAGTTGACGCGCATGGTCCAGGTGGGCGCTTGCCCCACTGGGGTTCCACTACTGTTGCTGGACGCCACGGAATAAATTTCGGCGTTGGGAAAGCTGAAGGATTGGCTGGTGGTGATGCGTATGGTTTCACTGCCCGGTGGCGCAAAACCGGCGATGGCGTTTTTAGCGCGCAGCGAGCGCTCCCCCAGCGTCAGGTTGTTGGGTTTGAATAGGGTTGCGCGCTCCAGAATCCTCACCGCCTGAAAGAAAGAATAGGCGTGGGGTTTATCCAGCAGCTGTTCAACTACAGAAGAATTTTTTCGCCAGCTCGGGGAGGACATTTCTTTAAATAGCCTTCTTTGTTTTTACGTTTTACCAGTACGCGGGTGAATGAATTGATTGAGCAATAGAGCCCGAAAAAGTGCTCCAGCACCGAGGCGAACAAAAAGCTGCTGCTGCCGGTGAATTGCGAATCATCAATGACAATCTCCACTTCGATACCGCGGCACAGGGTCGCTCTGCCATTGATATTCAGCGGCGCGCAGACCGGGCGGGCATTCAGCGATACTATGGAGGCAATCAGTGCGCGCGAGGCCGAGGACTCCTTGAAATCGTACAGCCGCAGAATTTCCTTGATGGCTTCGGTGGCATTGTGACTGCCGGTGATCGAGAGATGGTTGAGATTCAAATGCGATACCAATCGCCATCTCGCCCCATCGCGCAGCGGCGGGCGCACAGTCGCTGTCGGCTGCGTCAGGCAGCGGATGCGCGAGCAGGGGGGCGAGCCATTCACGCATTGCAATTTGGGCTGCTCCATATTGAAGGGCAGTTTGGCTGGCAGGTCCCTGTTGCTGCAGACGGTATCAATCACCAGGGTGCGATCATCGGGAATATTTGGGTTGAACTGCAGGTCGACCAGGCTTAAATAAACGTCTGTACCCTCATCGCGATAGTGTGGGCCGAGCTTTGCGTGACGGCGCGAGGCAAACCAGTAGGCGTGGTTGTCGCTATCCAGGTGTTCATGCTTCAAGCCGTAGAAAGGCAGGTATTCTTTTTTCTCGCCAGCGGCGGTCGAGGCCACGACTGTATCTACGGAATAGACTTCATAGCCCAGCGGGCGGCGGGTGTCTGCCACTATCTGGTATTCCAGGCGGGTGTGATCGATTTTAATCGGGTCGGCCTTGTGCGCAAATAAATTGATAGCGGGAGTGCAGCCCATCACAAAGGTGTCGGCGGAAATATTGTGCTCCAGTTCGACATCGGATTTGTTCAGGTAGATATAGATATTCAATTCGCTGCTGGCATTCTGCGGAATATGGGCTGCCAATCCCTCAATATCGATGAACATGTATTTTTCAGGGAAGACAAAGAACTCGGTCAGCAGGCGGTAGCCGATAAAAGAAGAGGCCGGGTAGGGGAAGAGCCCTTCATCGCTGCCGAAGCCTACGGGCTTGATAACATCCTTGCCGAGAAATACCGGCGCTATATCGCCTTCACTGGTGGCGAGCACCACATTTTGGCACTCGTTGAGCAGCATTTCGTAGAGCGGATTGATATGTTGTGACTGGCCTTTCAAATAGAGGCGCACGCGATTCGGCTTTATTTCAGAAAACTGGATGGTGTTGTTGAAGGTTTTGAATTTCAAGCGCAGTACAGCACCGGCGCCGCGCACCGACATGGAGCCCGGCGTGGCAAAGGGGCGCCCCAGCAGATTGGCATCAGCCACCGAAAAGGGCAGCAGTTCGGTGGGATAGATAGTCGTAAAGCGGCAGTTCTCGCCCTGGAAATGCTCGGTCTCCAGCAGGGTATTCTTGGGCAGGCTGTAGCCGGCCTCCAGCTGTTCGGTGTCGGCGACAAACTGCACAATTGACATGGAGGGAAGCGGGCGCTGGTAATGGGGAAACAATACCCCCAGCAGGGCATCGCTCAGCTCCGGGAAATCATCGTCCAGCTTGTGCTGGATGCGTGCGTTGAGATAGGCGAAGCTTTCGATCAGGCGCGAGACATGGGGATCTTCAATGGCCTCGGAGCTGACGCCCAGGCGCCCGGCAATTTTCGGGTGTTCTTTGGCAAACTCTGCGCCCATCTGGCGAATAAAGGCCAGCTCTTTTTCATAATAGGGGAGTAACTCATCAGCCATTTCGCGATTCTTCCACATTAACCGTTCTTGATACCGGATCCAGCACTGAATCGAACACTATGATTTCAGGTGCAGGGTCGGCATACAGGGTTGCATCAATTCTGAATTTCAGGGTTCTATCGGTTTTATCGCTGTTATCCAGCAGTATCACTTTCACCGATTTAAAGCGCGGCTCATAGGTGCGCAGTATTTTTTCCAGCGAGCGGGTAAACTCCTTCTTCTTTTCAACATTGGTTATGTTGATCGTGGCCAGATCGGGCAACCCGTAATTTAACAGCGAGTTCTCCAACTGCTTAAATTCTTCCGGTGGGGCAATAATCCTATAGCGGGTATTCAGCAGGTTTTGCAAATCGCGGCGCACGCTGTTGTGCAGATCGCGCGTATAATGATGGCGATTTTTATCGGCTTCCATGTTTGTGCTCGGATCGTTGTCCAGCAGTCTGTCCAGGATCGAGGGGCGAAATTCTTTTTTCTTATCCATTCTCATGTTGTTTTACGCCTTGCTGGATTGTGCCAGTTCCGTGACCAGTTCCAGCGCTGAAACCATATTATCCAATTGGTAATGCGGCACCAGGTGGATGACGCAGAGGTACTGCCCCGGCTTAGCCGGGTGCTCGCTCACTTTTACCGAGGCTTCGCGCAGAGGATACCTGGCCTGCTCCTCCCACTCCAGGTCTTCGCGGCCGGTGGTATATTTGAACAGCCACTTACTCAAGAAGGCTTCACACTCATCGGGTGTGACAAAGGAGCCAATCTTATCCCTGATCATCACTTTAATATAATGGGCTACCCGCGAAGCGCACAAGACGTGCTGCAGCATCGCCGATAATTTCGCATTGATTTCTGAGCCGCGTGCCATCAGGCGATTGGGATATTGCAGCGACTGGTTGCTGTAGAAAGCGGCATAGGGGGTGTCGTAACACTGGCACAAGGGAATAAATCCCAGGTCGCTGAGCTCCCTTTCCAGGGTGTCGGTGACCAGTACATCGGTGATGGGTTTATAGATAATATCCTTGCGCTCGGTGGTAAAACTGACCGATGGGAAATTGGTGAGAATGCCGCCGCCAATTTGATCGCGGGGCACACCGCGAATATGGCCAAACCAGCCGACATTGGCAAACTCGCGAATCAATATTCCGGCAAAGGCATAGCAGGCGTTGCCCCAGAGATAGCCGCTGTTATCGCGGCCTTCATTTTTTTCGTAAAAATAAAGGCCCTTGTAACTTCCGGGCTGGGTGCGATAGGGTTCGCGCATCAGGGTGCGTGGCATTGTCAAGCCGACAAAGCGACTATCGCTTTTATCGCGCAACGCGCGCCAGGCTATATATTCGTCCTGGGAAAAAATAGTATCCAGATTGAGCGGCATGCCCAGGGTCGAAAAGTCATCCAGGCCAAACATCTCGCTGGACACGGAAGCGATAAAGGGCGAAAAGGCCGCCGCTGCCACTTCGGCGATACCGTTCAGGGTCGCTATATCGTTGTAGGGGTGATCCTTGGAGCGTTTATGGCTGATTTCATAATCGCCGATGATGGCACCATAGGGTTCGCCCCCCGCTATGCCGTATTCATCGTTGTAAATTTTTTGGAAGAGTTGGCTCTGGTCAAAATCCAGCGCCCTTTCGATATCTTTAACCACTTCCGCCCAACTGATATCCAGGTAGCGGATTTTAATATTCCTGTTGCCATCCGCCTGATTTACCAAATGCCAGAGGCCGCGCCAGGATGCCTCCAGTTTTTGCAGTGCCTTATGATGAATAATACAGTTGAGCTGGTCGTTGATTTTTTCATCGATCACGGAAATGGAGCGATGTATGGCGATAACAATATCATCGGTCGAGCACAGATATTGTGGTTGTTCGAATTCGGTGAGCCAGTAGAGCAGGGCTCGTATGCTATCGGTTTCGGCGAGGAAACTTTGCAGACTGGTGATATAAGCCTGGCGGGTGTACAGCGAATCTAAAACAAACTGTTGCGCAGGTTGTGCGGCGGTAGCGGTGATAGAGTCATTGGGTGCTGCCACAAAATTATCCATATGCTTAACAAAAAAGAGGGGGCTTGCCCCCTCTATTATCGACTGAGTAGATTAAATCGCCATTAGCCCGCTTTCGGGATATTGGCTACAAGGCGCAGAGAAGCAGTCAACTCTTCCATTTGCAGCCATGGGCGCATCCAGGCAACCGCGTTGTAAACACCGGGTTGTCCAGGAACTTCTTTTACTTCAATGCGCGCTTCTGCCAGGGGGAATCTGGCTTTCATCTCGGCGCTAGCGCCGGGAGAGGCGTTGACGAAGCGGCTGATCCAGCGGTTCAGTTCCACTTCGGCGTCCTCTGGCTCCATAAAGGAACCCACTTTATCGCGCGCCATAATCTTGAGGAAGTGAGCTATGCGAGAAGTGGCCATGATGTAAGGCAGGCGCGCAGAGATAGCGGCGTTGGCCGTGGCATCAGGGTTGTCGAATTTTTTCGGTTTCTGCGTAGTTTGTGCACCGAAGAATACCGCATAGTCGGTATTTTTATAGTGGCACAGTGGCAGGAAGCCAAGCTTGCTCAACTCCGCTTCGCGACGATCGGTAATGCCGATTTCGGTTGGGCATTTTTGATCGGTATCGCCGTCGTCACTGACAAATACATGGCTTGGCAGACCATCAACTTTACCACCGCCTTCCGCGCCGCGGATGCTGGTGCACCAGCCGTATTCGGCAAAGGCGTGAGTCAGGGTGGTGCCCAGGCTGTAGGCAGCATTCATCCAGCAGTAGTCTTCATGATCGGTTGCCAGGTGGCGACCATCATCTGCACGGGAAACCTCTTCGTAATTGAAGCTATCGACAGGCTTGGTAGCCTGGCCATAGGGCAGGCGCGCCAGCACTCGTGGCATGGCCAGGGTGACAAAGCGTGAGTCATCGCTGTCGCGGAAGCTGCGCCACTGAATGTATTCAGCCGATTCGAAGATTTTTTCCAGGTCGCGCGGCTTGGAGAGTTCGGTGAAGCTGTCAAAACCGAACATTTCGGGGCCTGCTGCAGAGATGAATGGGCAGAAGCCGGCTGCGGCAACGTTGGACATTTTTGACAGGAGCGAAATATCATCTGGGTGAGATGAGAACTCATAGTCGCCAATCATGGCAGCGTAAGGCTGGCCGCCTGCGGTGCCAAATTCGCTTTCGTAAACTTTCTTGAAGATCTGGCTCTGATCAAATTCAGTCGCTTTTTCCAAATCTTTGCGCAGTTCGTTCTTGCTGACATTCAGCACGCGAATTTTCAGTTGCGCGCTGGTTTCAGAGTTCATCACCAGGTGGTTCAGTCCGCGCCATGAGCCTTCCAGCTTTTGGAATTTATCATTGTGCATCACGGCCGCCAATTGCTTGGAGAGGGCTGCATCAATGGCGCTGATGGCGGCATTGATAGTGACGTTGAGGTTTTTGTCCCACTTCACTGTGCCTTTCATGGCCTCGGTGGTGAGGGTTCTCAGCAGGTCTTCAGTTTCGTCGCGCGCCGTCTGCTTGGTGGCGCTGATGGCCTGCTCAAGAAAACTGACTTCCGCCGCTTCGGCACTGGCTGCCTGGGGGTCGAGTTGTTGTTCGCTAGTGGGCATAGTTATTCACCTTTCTTATCTTTGTCAGAGCCATCGGTGCCGAGTTCGCTGGACAGGCTGGAGAGCGCGGAATTGTTGCTCAGGATTTGTTCGAGCAGGTTTTCCAGGTCTTCCGAGCGGTCTGCCTTGGTGAGCAGGTCGCGCAACTTATTGCGGGTGTCCATCAATTGCTTGAGCGGTGCAATTTTTTCAACGATCTTGTGCGGCTCGAAATCTTCCATGCTTTTGAAATCGAGATTCACAGCTACTTCGCTGTTGTCGCCTTCAAGGGTATTTTCCACTTTCATACGTAGTTGTGGGTTGATTTTCCCCAAAACGTCATTGAAGTTATCGCGGTCGATTTGCGAGAATTTACGATCCTTGAGGGATTTTTTACCTTCGGTGTTATCACCTGAGTAGTCGCCCATAACGCCCATTACAAACGGAATCTCTTTCTCAACTAGTGAGCCGTTTGTCTCTAAGTCGTAGGTTATGTGAACCCTTGGCTTTCTAACTCGTTTAAGTTTGTCGTGAATGCTATCGGACATGATCCCTAATCCTCTTGGTTAGGTGGTGGATTTACTCTTCAATTCTCGCTTTTTTCATCTGCAGCAACTCCGGTGAGTTGCGTAAAATGGATGAGAGCTGAAGCATCTGGTATTAGCTCAACTATAAGTTCATTGAGCGGCATGCTACCCCATTTTATTGACCTTTCAATAATATAGGAGATTGGGGAATGAGGTTCTGTCTTGCGAAAATAGTCGGCAATTTCCTGTAGCTTGGCCAGGGCTGATTCGCGCGAGTTCACGCCTGCAGCGGCGGCTGTCGCTGTGCCGGCGGTTGCAAAGGCCAGTTCGCTATTGCCCTGCTCAGCGGCGGTGGCTGCTTCGGGGGCAGGCTCAACCGGGAATTTATCCTTGCCAAGATGGTTGATGGCGCCGCGGCATTCTTCCAGAATGGAAATGATGGTGCGCGTAGGGGGAACTGCATCGCGGGGACAGAGTTCATCGAGTTTGTGGGCAATGGCCTTGTAGAGATTTATCGCCTCGGTGATATCATCCAGTTGGTTGACAAAAAATTCCACGCTGGAGCCGCTGACTGCCTTTTCGACATCTTCCAGTGAGAAGCCGAGCTTTTCCACTTTGCTGGCTCGCGCTTCCTCGTCTGCGCCGCGCTGGGTCTCCAGTGCCATATTGTATTGCCAGTAGTTGAAGGTCTGGCTTCCGCCCTCGGTAATGGGCACTTTCCTGATGGGAGCGATCAAAACGCCATCAGAGTCGACACCGTTCAGTCCCAGCAGGGGGGCGGTGCGTGTTTCCATGCCATCTTCATCCGGCATGGGATAGAGCCCGTCCCAAAAATTCTCTATCAATCCCAAAATCAGTTTGAAGGCATCGCGCAGCCCCGGAAAACCATTGCGTCTGAGCAGGGCTTCGACAAGTGCGCTGGCTACATCCAGGTCCTTGCTTTGGGTGGCAATAATATCGGGAGCCAGTGTGAGGATTTTGCGCCAGTATTCATCGGCTTCAGTGCTGTCGCCATCGTGCATGCTGCGGCGCTCGGCGGCGCGCGCGGCTGAGCGCGCGGTCTTCAGGGCTTGGTATTTGGAGAGTGGCGAAGGGTCCTGACGCAAGTCATCGCCGGTTGGCAAATCTTCCCTGATGGGTGCCAGAAGTGCGGCAAAGTCGAGAATGTCAGGTGAAGCCATTGTTACTGATCCTTAATATGGTTAATGCATTTGTTTGCACCAGTGGAATGAAATGCCTTTCTCCTGGCTGGCTCGCAATTTTGCTGTTTGACTTTTGCTCAGTCAGAGGAAGGCAACGAGTTGGTAAGCAGGCTATCTGCTTAAGGGCGTCCTGGTTGCAATTCCATTCTTGCTGATAAATCTTTTGCTTAAAACGCGGGTTAATTTCCCTGAAGGTCTGAGTTCAGCCAGGCTCCTGGCTTACTTTCCCCCCTGTCTCGGTGCTCTGAAAGGCGCAGCTCAAAGGGGGCTTCATTTTTCGCGCAGCCTAAAGTAGCACAACTTCCCGTATAAATTAACAACTAACGATTAAATTTACAATTTAATCCTTGGCTTATAGATCTTAGGGGGGTGGCGCTATTTTCGCCTGGTCGCTGCTGGAGATCATTTTTCGCCCTCTTTTTTTAATCGCACAGGGGTTAATGGCGCAGGGAGCAAGAGTGGGTCAGCTACATCAGTAGCAAGATGGTGTGGTGAAAAAATGGTCGCCATTCTGCGGGCTCTGCTTGAAATTACGCCACTCGCCACTTATATGAACAGTCAGGCCAGGCTTCTCCCGCCTTGATTAGGGTAATCCCAGGTGCAGGAGTGATAAGCGAAATAGTGCTGGCAAGCCCTAAATCATGAAGGGAATCTAGTATATCCATTTCTTGGCATGATATTATTTGGCGATAAATCCCACCTATAGATGGATTGTTCCAGGATGATAAGCAATGGCCCTACAGATTACATTGGTAAAAACCCCGGCAAAAGTTTCTCTATCTAAAACCAGTCAAACCTTTAGCAAGCAGGGTGGCACTTTAGGCAGAGGCGACGCCAATTCATGGGTATTGCCTGATCCTGATAAGTTTTTATCCTCCTGTCACTGCGAGATTCTGTTCGACGCCAACAGCTATTATCTGCTTGATCTGAGCACTAATGGTACGTTTTTCAATAGCTCTCCAGAGCCTTTGGGCAAGGGGTCCAAGTCGCCCCTGACCGATGGCGATTGTTTTGAGATTGGCGAGTATCGCTTTGCCGTCAAGGTGATTGCCGACCAGGGGTTTGCCGGCTCGTCGCCGTTTGCTACGCCAGCAACGGGTGCCCAGACGAATTTGGATGACATCTTTGCGGGGGGGCTGTCCGATTCAGGTTCAGCCTTTGCCGATCCTTTTTCCAACCAGGGTTTTGTGCCCGACGATTTTTCGCTGGGCAGCGGTCAAAGTCTTGATCCCTTGGTTGTCCTGGGCGGAAAAAGTAAGCTCGGCAGGTCCAACGATGATTTTGGCGGGCCATTATTTGACCCGGTAATGGGTACCATAGCACCTTCGGGTGGCAGTTACATGGGAGGAGGAACCGATCACTCACCCGGTATTGATCAGGAAATAAAATGGCCAGATGCCAACCGGGAGAACCTTATTCCGGAGGATTGGGGGGATGATCTGCTGGCTGATCCTATATCATCGGCACCTCAGTCTCAGCCTCAGGCCCAGCCCTTTGCTACCAGGCCGCCGATCAATCCGGGCGCTACGGCCAACGCTGGCTTTGATGCCGGTTTTGGCAGTGCTGTACCCGATTATCAGGGGGGCTTTGCCGGAGGGCAACCGCTGTCGCCCCAGCAGATACCGAACCCATCCACGCAGGCGACCCAGACCCGCGAGACGCAGACCAATATAGCGCCTGTCGCCCCAGTCATGGGTCAGCCCGCTTATGGCCATGCGCATGGCCAATACCAGCCTGCCCAGCAACAACCGGCTTATCACCAGCCGCAGCAGCCTGCACACCCTTCTGCATTCCAGGCGCCGGAGTATCCTCAGCAGCATCAACCGTTGCAGCCCTTGCAGCAGCAACCTATGCATCACCAGCCAATGCAGCATCAGCCTTTGCAACCGCAGCCTCTGCATCAGGCGCCGGAGTATCCTCCGCAACATCAGCCGCTGCAACAGCAACCAGTCCATCATCAGCCGATACAGCAACCTGTCCACCATCAGCCAGTACAGCATCAACCTGTCCAGCATCAGCCGGAATATGGCGCGCAGGCTGCCTCTAATACGCGCCTGATCAGGGCGATGGGACTGGAGGCGGATCGTCTGAGCCAGCAGCAGATCGACGATATTAGCGATATGGTGGGCGAGCTGATGCGCGAGACTGTGACTGGCATGATGCAAATTCTGCGCTCGCGCACCAGTATTAAAAATGAGTTCCGCATGAATGTAACCACTATTCAGCCGGTGGAGAATAATCCGTTAAAATTTTCTGTGACTGTCGATGACGCCCTGGAAAATATGTTTGTCAAAAAAACCAATGCCTACAAGCGGCCGGTCGATGCTTTCCGCGAGGGATTCCAGGAAGTCGGTGAGCATCAGGTGGCGGTTATCGCCGGTATCCGCAACGGGTTTGAGCGCATGATGAACCGTTTTGATCCAGATAATCTCGAACAGAACTTCAATAAGCACGGCAAGGGTGGCAGCATGATTCCGGGTATGCAAAAAGCAAAATACTGGAACAGCTATCGAGATCACTATGCGGGCCTTGTCGACAATATGGAGTCGTCATTCCAGCATCTGTTCGGCGGAGACTTTGTCAATGCCTATGAAGATCAGTTGCGCAAGCTGGCCGCGGCGAGAAAAAAGCAGAAATAAATTTAATAATCAGTAGAGGTTAAGATTGATATGTCGCATTTAATAGCCCGTTTGCGTGTTCCCCATATACTGCTGTTGGCTGTGCTTATTGCCGCGCTGGCAGGCTGCAGCTCATCGAAAAGTCGAGTGGGTGGGGTGTTTAACCTGGATACCGATTTGAAATTGAATTTTATTGTCGATGACAATATCAATCCCGACGAAAGCAAGCGCCCCTCGCCGGTGTTTGTGCGGCTGTATGAATTGAAGGCGGCGGAGACATTTCTCAAGGCAGATTTTATTGATTTGTACGAGCGCGATAAGGAAGTTCTGGGCGGCGATCTGCTCAATAAGCAAATGTTGAAACCCTTGACTCCCGGTGCGAATCGCACAGAGAACCTGGTGCTGAAATCCGGTGCTACCCAAGTGGGTATTTACCTGGAGTTTTCCCGCTACCGCGGTTCGACTTACAAGGCAACATTTCCTGTTACCTTGAATAACGTAGTGAAGAATGAAGTTACTATCAAAATTTCCGGAAACGAAGTTTCTTTCGTAAAAAAATAAATTTGTCGTTTGCGCCGCTGCTTCCTGTGGACGGTTCAACGCATGGTGAGATTAAGTATGTCATTAGATAGCAGAGTCGTTTGGTCTGAGGGAATGTTTTTGAATCCCCAGCACTTCCAGCAGCAGGATCGCTATATGGAGCGCTATATCGATAGCAAATGCGCTGCTTATGGAGCTTATGGTTGGGGTGTACATGAATTTGAGATTGATCAGCAGCTGTTGAAGCTGGGCAAGATATCGCTGGTGCACGCCAGGGGTGTGCTGCCCGATGGTACGCCCTTCAATTTTCCCAGTGTCGATGACGCCCCCGCGGTGCTTGAGATTCCTGCGGGCACTCACAATACCGAGGTTTTCCTCGGTGTGCCGGTCAGGCGCCCAGGGGCAGTCGATGTGCTGCCGAGAGAGAATGTTCAAGGCCTAGCGCGTTATTATTCCTCGGAAACAGAGGTTCGCGATGTCACCGTCGAAGGCGGCGATACCCAGGCGCTCGATGTGGCAAAGCTGCGCCTGCGAGTCTTGCTGGAGAGTGACGACTTGAGTGGCTATGCCTGCATTGGCTTGGCCCGTATCGCGGAAGCTCGCGAAGATCGCGACATTCTGCTCGATGAAAACTACCTTGCCAGCAGCCTCGACTGCAGGGCGCTACCGAAATTGTCGGGCTTTATTGCTGAATTGGAGGGCCTGCTGCGCCATCGCGGCGAGTCCATCGCCGGGCGCCTGGCAGACACTCGCCGCGGCGGCACGGCAGAGATTGCCGACTATATGCTGTTGCAGTTGGTGAATCGTCTGGAGCCCTATGTCCATCATTTGACCACCATAAAAGGCCTGCATCCGCTGGAGCTTTATGCCGAGTCCTTGCAGATGGCGGGCGAGCTTGCGACCTTTGTGACGAAAAATAAACGCCCAGCGGTGTTTCCCCCTTATTTGCATGACAACCTCCAGCAGACCTTTACACCCTTGATGAACTCGCTGCGCGAATACCTCTCGATGGTGTACGAGCAGACTGCTATTGCCCTGACACTGGTGGAAAAACAATACGGCATACGCGTATCGGCCATAGCGGACAGGTCGCTGTTGACCAGTGCTATGTTCGTGCTGGCGGTGCGGGCCGATGTCAGCGATGAGGTGGTTCGTGTCCGTCTGCCGGCGCAGATTAAGATTGGCTCGGTGGAGCGCATACGCCAACTGGTCAATGCCGCTATGCCGGGGATTGCCATCAAGCCATTGCCGGTGGCGCCGCGCCAGGTGCCTTTCCGCAGTGGCTATACCTATTTTGAGTTGGACCGTCATAGCGAGTTCTGGAAAGAGCTGCAACAGTCCGGTGGTTTCGCTCTGCATTTGGGCGGTGACTTCCCCGGTATTGAAATGGAATTTTGGGCAATACGTCAGTAATTCCGCGAATAATTTTTTGCGTTGCCATTCGCTGCCGCGCGCTTTTCCGGCAGCGCCTTGCGCTGCGATCTTTAGCCTGCGGGAGATGCAGGGCTCCGTAACAATGTATAAACCACCCAGTGGTTCAACCCAATGACTTTGAGGGATGACATAATGTCTGACGAATCAGATAAAACCGTATTCAGGCAGCCCACCCCCGGCGGTGAGCGTACGCTGGTGCAACCTACGCCCGGTGGACGCGGTGTGGGCGGTTCGCCGCGCACCAGTGTCAATATTCCACAACCGGGGCGCGCGCAAGCTGCGCCCAGGGCAGCGGCTATAGATAACGGAAGTTACCATTTCAATACCGGCTCAGGCCTGAATCCGCTGGTGAATGCCTGCTCGACCCTGATAGCGGTGTTCGACCAGACTCGCCGCGCCGTCAGCCATCCCGATGTCGGCGGCCTCTATCAGCGACTGATGAATGAAATCAAAACCTTTGAAGAGCGCGCCCGCGATCTCGGTATCAAGCCGGAAATTATTTTATCCGCGCGCTACTTAATGTGCTCGGTAGTGGATGAAGCTGTGTTGAATACGCCCTGGGGCACCAACAGTGGCTGGGGTCAGCGCACCCTGTTGAGCGTTTTTCACGGCGAGACATCGGGCGGTGAAAAATCCTTTTTAATCTGCGACCGCATGCGTCAGTCTCCGGCGGAAAACCTGGATATTCTGGAGTTGTTCTATATCTGCCTGAACTTGGGCTTTGAGGGCAAATACCGCCTGATGAACCGCGGCCGCGATGCGCTGGATCAACTGCGCGAGGAATTGTTTGCCATTATCCGCCGTCATCGCGGCGAGTATGAACGCGCGTTGGCTCCGCACTGGATGGGCCTGGGCAATACCCGCAACCCCATTACCGAATATGTGCCCCTGTGGGTGGTGATCAGCCTGGCGGCCGCCATTTTGTTTTTCAGTTATACGGGTTTCAGATATTGGCTGTACATTTCTGCCACCCCTGTGGCCGAAGAGTTAATTGATATCACCGGCGAAAAGAAATAATTCGCGCGCGCACTATTTACCCAGTATTGAATATTGAAATGCTTCCGGGCATACAAGGAATCAATTGTTTATGAAAAAGGTTGGACGTTTTTTTACAAACCCAATTGTCATTTCCCTTATTGGGTTGCTATTGGTGTCGCTGCTGGTGTGGTACGCCGGGCCGCTGTTGAAATTTGGCGAGGGCAACAAGGCCCCTCTGGCCAGCCCGATTGCACGCCTGATAACCATTATGGTGTTGGTGTTGCTGTGGGGGCTGAACAATCTGCGCATTCAAATGCGCAATAGCAAAAGCAATCAATCGTTGGTTACGGACTTGCAGAGCAACAACCAACTGGATGCGACCTCTGAACAGGCTGCAGAGGAAATTCACCAGATCAACGAGCGTTTCAACCAGGCACTGGACACACTCAAAAAATTAAAATTCAAAGAGGGTGGCAAAAACAAAGCCCTCTACGAGCTGCCCTGGTACATTATTGTCGGCCCGCCGGGTTCGGGCAAAACCACGGCGCTGGTCAACTCAGGCCTGGATTTTCCGCTGGCAGATGAGCACGGCAAGGGCTCACTGCAAGGCGTGGGCGGTACGCGCAACTGCGATTGGTGGTTTACCAATGATGCGGTGCTGATAGATACGGCCGGTCGCTACACTACCCAGGACAGTCATCGTGTGGTTGACAGCTCGGCCTGGGAGGGTTTTCTCGACCTGCTCAAGCGCAATCGCCGCCGCCGTCCGATCAATGGGGCCATAGTGGCTATCAGCCTGCACGATCTGCTGCTGCAATCGGAAGAAGAGCGCATTATGCACGCGAAGACCATTCGCACTCGCCTCGATGAACTCATGCAAAAATTGGAGATACGTTTTCCGGTCTATCTGTTATTTACCAAATCCGACCTGGTGTCAGGCTTCAGCGAATTCTTTGAAGACCTGGGCAAAGAGGAGCGCGATCAGGTGTGGGGTATCTCCCTGCCGAATGCGCCCAAGCCCACCCAAAGCCCCGATTTCGATTTCCTCCACGAAGGGCTGCGCAACCTGAGCCGTCGCCTGTACGACCGCGTGCTCTGGCGCATGCACGCCGAGCGCGACAACCGTCGCAGCGGCTCCATCCAGGGATTCCCCCAGCAGATGGAAAATTTGCAGGGCCTGGTGGAAGCTTTTGTGAGGCAGACCTTTGCGCAAAATCGCTTTCAGTTCCAACCCTATTTGCGCGGTATTTATTTCACCAGTGGTACTCAGGATGGCACACCCATTGATCGCCTGATGAGCTCGGTCGCGGCCAACTTCGGCTTTTCGCGCGATCTGGCGCAGTTGCCCAGCCAGCGCGGCAAAAGCTTTTTCATGACGCGCCTGTTTCGCGATGTGATATTTCCCGAGGCGGGTCTGGTGGGGGTGAATACCCGCTACGAAAAAATTTTCCGCTGGACCCAAATGGCGATTTACGCCGGCCTGGCCCTTATCACGCTGGTAGTGGTGCTGGTGTGGAGCGGCAGTGTTGCGCGCAACAAGCTTTACATTGCCGAAGTGGATGGCTATCTGGAGCAATTCAAAGAGGAAGAAAATCGCCTGGGGCAGGGCAAGAACACTGTGGGTAAAGTCCTGCCCAGTTTAAATCTACTGGCCAAGGCCAGCACTGTCTACAATCAGGAGAGCCACCCCTGGCTGTCGGGCATGGGACTCTATGATGATCGTATCGATATAGAGGCCAACCGCGCCTATGATGCGAAATTAAAAACCCTGTTCCTGCCCAGCTTGCTGGAATCCCTGGAGACGTCTCTGCGCCAGGGCGAAACCCACGAGGATCTCTACAACACTTTCCGTGTGTATATGATGTTCAACAAACTGGATCATATGGAAAAGGAGAACGTGAGAGCCTGGTTTGAAGCCCATTGGGCGCAGACATACCGCGCAGAGCCAAATAAAATTGCCGAGGCCCAGGGGCATTTCGATGCGCTCTTTGCCCGCGATCTGCACGCGTCTGAGTTGAATGGAACTGTGGTATCGCAAACCCGTGCGATACTCTCGCGAATTCCTATTGCCCAGCGTGTTTACAGTCACATCAAAGCCAATTCCGATTACAGCAAGCCGGTGGACATGCTCAACTTTATGGGCGAATCTGTGCGCAGCACTTTCCGGATAGATGAGCGCGCCCGCCGCGCGCTAATGATCCCTGTGCTTTACACCATCCAGGGCTACAAAAATATCGACCTCTCGGAAACCTCGCCGCTGATTGCCAGCCTGACCAATGAGCAGTGGATGATGTCGGACGACGACAATAAAAATATGGCCTATGTGGCGGAAAACCCGAAGGAGGTCAGCGAGCAGTTAAAGGCCCTGTATTTTGCCGATTACAATCGCATCTGGGGCGATGTCTACAACTCGCTGGATGTCACCACTTTTTCCAGCATGCGCGAGCTGGGCGATGCCCTGACCAATATGGTGGACCCAGTTTACTCGCCTATGCTTTCGGTGCTGCAAGTGGGCAAGACCAATACCCAACTGGCCCTGCAGGTTCAGGCGCTGGATAATCTTGCCGATAAAGTCAAGCCGGGCGGCGCGGGCGAGCAGGCGGTCAACTACCTGGCCAGCACGGTTGAGGGCACGGCAGTCGATAAACGCTTCCGCGAAATCAATAGCCTATTGAACGAGTCATCGCGCTCGGCTCCGCCAATCAATACCACCTTGCAAAAGCTGGAGCTATTGAAAGAGTATGTGCAGGAGATCAGCATGGCTCCGGATCCGGCGAAAAAATCCTTTGAAATTACCAAGGCCCGCTCCGAGAGCGGTTCCGGCAACCCGATTACCGCTCTGCGCGGCTATGCCAAGTCCACCCCGGACCCTATCCAGCGCTGGCTGGTGTCGATCGCCGATCAGGTGTCGCGCTCGGTGGGCCAATCGGGGCAGCAATTTGTCAGCTCTGCCTGGCGCACTGAGGTGTGTACACCCTTCAAGCAGGGGCTTGCGGGCCGCTATCCGTTCAACCGCTCTTCGAGCGAGGAAGTCACCCTGCAGGATTTTGCCAATTTCTTCAAAGCCCAGGGCACCTTGGATGCCTTCCTGAAAGAAAACATGAAGCCCTTTGTCGACTCCCGTGGCAATCTGGTGAATACGCAAAACTCCGGCATATCCTCGGCGGCCATCAACGAAATTCAAAAGGCGATCACTATTCGCAATACTTTTTTCCGCGATAATGCCGCATCGCCCAGTGTCAGTCTGGAAATGCGCCCGGTGAGCATGGATGAGAGCGATGCGCGCTTCACCCTGGATATGGGCAGCCAAAAGCTGACCTATAACCACGGCCCGAAATTCTGGAATCCGCTGACCTGGTCTGGCGATAGCGACTCAAGAAGAATCCGGATTATTTTCGAAGACCTGCAAGAGCGCTCTCAGGATAAGATTTATTCCGGTTCCTGGGCCTGGTTCCGCATGATGGATGATGCCTCTGTCAAAGCAACTGGACAAAACAGCTACCTGATTACCTTTACCGTCGGCGGTGCCGCCAATGGCAATGCGCCGCACAAGATTGTCTATGAAGCCAAGGCCAGCAGTATCAACAACCCTTTCCGGAGTGACCTGCTCAGTTCATTCCGCTGTCCGGAGTCGCTTTAAGTGAATACAAACAATTCTGTGGGACTCTATGGCAAGCTGCCGGCACATGGCGATTTTATCTATCGCAATTTGTCCAACAGCTTTATCACTGCCTGGGATACCTGGCTGCAAGGTTGTGTAGCCTGTTCGCAGGAGCAACTGGCAGAGAGCTGGCTGGATATTTATTTAACCAGCCCTATCTGGCGCTTTGCCTTTTCCGATGGTGTGATTGATGAGCGGGTGTGGGTGGGAATCGTACTGCCCAGTGTGGACAGGGTGGGGCGCTACTTTCCCTTTTCGATTGCCATGCCCGTCGCTGCCAGCGCGAACCCTATGGAGTTGATTGCCCAGACCCAGTGGTTTGAAGCAATGGAAACCCTGGCCCTGCAGGCGCTCGACGGCCAGTTGCAGATTGAGGAATTGCTTGAGCAAATCAATGCCCAGCCCTTCGATCAAACGCATGCCTATATCTGCAAACCCTCGCCGGAAAACAAGTTGGGCACAGTGGTGAAAATGGATTTTGCTGAACAATCACCGAGCTCGACCCATGCCCCGCTGCTGAATTCGCTGCTCAAAGACAACCTGGCCAGCTATAGCGTCTGGAGTACACAGGGTTCGCAGTATGTTGAACCCTGTCTGTTTTACTCCCGCAGTTTTCCGCCCATGCAGGGCGTTGCCGCCATGCTGGATGGTCGGTGGGAGCAGTGGGGCTGGAACCAGCCCTGCCAATTAAAGTTAATGCCGCAATAAGCGTTTGAGATCAGTACCGGATATACGCATGACAGATATAACATTCAGACGCCCCATTGTTTGGAACAGCTCTTCCAGCACCCATGTGGGTATGGTGAGAGAGATCAATGAAGACGCTGTTCTGGCCAAGCCGGAGCAGGGCTTATGGGCGGTTGCCGATGGCATGGGAGGCCATCTGCTGGGCGATGTCGCCAGCCAGCAAATTATCAGCGCGCTGGACGCGGTGGAAGTGCAGAGCGATTTGAGTGAGTACGTGAACGCACTCGAAGATGCAGTGCTCAAGGTCAACGAAGAAATGCTTGAGTATGCGCAGAGTAAATTTGGCTCAGGCACTATGGGCACCACGCTGGTGCTGTTGATTATCAAAGAGCGTGTGGGAGTCTGCCTGTGGGTGGGCGACTCGCGCCTGTATCGTGTGCGCAGCCAACAACTGGTGCAGGTAACTCGCGATCACAGCCAGCTTGAAGAAATGATTGAACTGGGTTTGCTTGAGCGCGAGTCGGCAGAAGACTATCCCCATAAAAATGTGATTACTCGCGCGGTGGGAGTGGAGAACGAGCTGTTTGTCGATATCAACCTGTTCACCACCCAGATAGGCGATACCTTTCTCTTGTGCAGTGATGGCCTGTATAATTCGGTCGGCGAGCAGGATCTTTATGAAGCCCTGTGCCTGCGCGATACCGACCTGATGGTCTCCCAGCTTGTCGATAAAGCCCTGGCCAATGGTGCCCCAGACAATGTTTCCGTAGTAGTAGTGCAGGGCGGGGCTGGCAAATTGCCCTCCATCGATCTGGCTCAGGAATAAATGGATTACAGTGATTAAATTATGAATGTCCCAGGCGATGAAGATAAGACCCGTCTTGCACAGGCTGGCGAGCAGGTCGACAAGGCTGAAGATAAAACCCGTATCTCCCCTTCAGTGCCAGCGGCAGGCGTGCCCACCCGCCCTATGCCATCGCAGTCTGCTGCCCCGGATAGCAACCGAACACGCATCGCAGGCGCGCCACCACTGCCATCGGCGCGCGAGGCTGGCAGGGCAGATGCCGATAGAACGCAATTTAATCCCGCGCACCAGGCATCTCCCGCAGATGCCGATAGAACGCAATTTAATCCTGTGCGTCAGGCATCTCCCGCAGATGTCGATAGAACGCAATTTAATCCCGCGCACCAGGCATCTCCCGCAGCGGCCGATAGAACCCAGATAGCGGAAAAAAAAGTCGCGCCTCCGCCGAGCGATATCACTCAGTTTAACCCTTCGCAAAGACCTGTGGCGGCAGCCGCAAGCGATATTACCCAGTATTCCCCCAGTGCGAAAAACGCGGCCCTGGCCTCAGGCATAGAGGCCAGCTCGCCGCACGAATACCCGATACTGAAAAAGCGTTTTGTGTTTGAAGAATTGCTCGGCGTCGGCGGTATGGGAGCTGTGTACAAGGCGAAAGACCTGTTAAAGGTCGAGGCCCAGGACCGCGACCCCTATGTTGCCATCAAAGTATTGAACGACGAGTTCAAGACTCATCCGGAAGCCTTTATTGCCCTGCAGAGGGAATCGCGCAAAAGCCAGAAAATCGCCCATCCCAACATCGTGAACGTATACGATTTTGACCGCGATGGCGACACGGTTTTTATGACCATGGAATACCTGGAAGGAAAGCCGCTGGATAAATTGATCAGCCAGTATCGCGGTATCGGCCTGCCCAGCGATGAAGTATTCAAAATCCTCGAAGGCATATGCGCGGCACTGATCTATGCCCATGCGCAAAATATTATTCACTCCGATTTCAAGCCTGGAAATATTTTCGTCAACAACCAGGGTTTTGCCAAGGTCTTTGATTTCGGTATTGCCCGAGCGGTGGCAAAAGCCGATCAGCGCGAAGAAACCCTGGATGATCGCACCGTGTTCGATGCCGGCAAGCTGGGTGCCCTGACCCCGGCCTATGCCAGCCTGGAAATGCTCGAAGGCCTCGCCCCTTCCACCCGCGATGATATCTATGCGCTGGGTTGTATCGCCTATGAACTCTATACCGGTGTCCATCCCTTTAATCGTGTGCACGCCAATGAGGCCAAGCGGCAAAAGCTCAAACCGAAAAGAATTCCCGGCCTGGCAAAACACCAATGGAAGGCCATAGAGCGCGCCCTGGCGTTCGAGCGCGAAAACCGCACAGAATCGGTAGAGGTTTTCTGGCGGGAACTCACCCGCAAAAATGTCCACGCGGGAAAAATTGCCCTGGCCTTGGTATTGCTGTTGGGCGCGGCGGGCGCAGGCTATTACAAGTTCAAGCCAGAAGCGCAAAAAACACTTTCCGAAGCGGAAGTGCGCAGCCAGATCGAAAAGAAATTGCGCCTTGAACTCACTATGAAAGCCCTGACAGATTTGATGGCTGCAGCACAATGGACATCGGCAGTGGAAGAGCAGCTGTGGGCACAGGTGCAGGAACTGCGTCAGTTGCTGGGCAAAAACCATAACTGGCTGCTGCAACAGGAAGCCAGCATCTATGCCCGCTATTTGAAGGAGATAGAAACTACCCTGGCGGCCAGCGATTTTGACCGGGCACAGGTCCTGACGACCAATGCTTATCGCTATGCGATCCAGACCGATAAGCTGAAAGAGTTTGCGGCCTTGATTGCGAAAGGTATTGAGGAGAAAAAACGCCAGGAGTTGGCTCGCCTTGAACAGCTGGAGTTGCAGCGCCAGCAAAAAGCCAACCTGCCGTCGCAGCCGCAAGTGCAATCGCAAGCGCCTAACAAGGATGCTGCCAGTGTTGCCGAGCGCAATAATTTGTTTCAGGTCGGCCTCGGCAGCGTTAACACCCAGCTCGAATGCCAAAGCAATATTGATATGAAAGATTTTGATATTGCCATTACCAAATTGAAATCGCTGAACTCTGTCCTCTATCTCAAAGAGGAGCCGCGTATTACCAGTTTGCTGGCAAAATGTATCGAGCATATAGGCACGGCATTCCCGGAGCGTGCCATGGTCGCGAAATCGGCAGCCATGCGTATCTTTAACGGTAACCCCACCATTGCCGCTATCAAGATTGCACAAAAAGATCCCTGCGGCTCTGCCCTGGCTGGCCTGGGCTCCAGGGGTGTGGGTTCGAGCTGCAAGGACAAACTCAGCGGTGCCAGTCGCGCTCCGGCAATGGTGGTGATTCCAGGCAAGGGAAATATCAAAACCTTTGCCATAGGCAAATTTGAAGTGTCCAGCGATGAGTTGAATGAATATTGTCAGCAGGTTAAAAGCTGTGACGTGAATTCTGGCGGAGAGGGCAGTTTGCCAGCCACAGGTATTTCGCTCTCGGCTGCCAATGGCTATGCCAAATGGCTGAGCGAAAAATCCAGCCACAAGTACCGCCTGCCCACGCTGTCGGAATGGCAATATGCAGCGCGCGCCAGCGGTGGCCGCGTAGACCAGAACCGCAATTGCAAATTAAATTCGCGCGGTATCCAGAAAGGCAATTCATTGATCAAGGTGGCCATAGGCCAGCAAAATGAGTGGGGCCTGGTCAATTATCTCGGCAATGCGCGCGAGTGGGTGGAATCCGATGGCGGAGTAGCCGTAGTGGGCGGGTCTTTTGAAACCCCTATGGAAGAGTGCGATATCAACAGCAAGCTCAGCCACGACGGCAGGGCGGATGCGATTACCGGCTTCAGGCTGGTGCGCGAAGTCAATGAGTAAACGGCAGCTGTGCCGGGTTTAACAACAAGGTGATTTTGCCATGACAGAAACAAAATATGCGGTATTAATCAAGGCGCTGTTGCAAGAGTATTATCACCGCCATATTTCCCTGGCGGAATACCGCCAAAAGCGCAATGTAATTATCCGCGATATGGACCGGGCCTTTAACGGCGTCGCCAGCGGTGAGTAAACAAAAAACATCAATCTGCAATCCAAGTGTATAAAAGGTAAGAGTATGGAGTTAGTTAAGTTTTTTCAAACCGGTGGCTTCTTTATGTATCCCATCGTGATAGTGATGGCGATAGGTTTGGCTATTGCCATTGAGCGTTTTATTTATCTCTCAAAAACCACCAATGCGACCAACAAAATCTGGAAGCAGATCAACCCTATGCTGAAGGCCAGCGATTTTTCCCGCGCCGAGCAGACAGTAATCAATTCCAATGCGCCCCTGGCCCGCGTATTGAGCTATGGTTTTGCGCGCTTAAAGCCCAATGTTACCCGCGAGCGCATTGAAGCCGCCATGGAAGAGGGCGTAATGGAAGTGACCTCCGAAATCGAAGAGCGCACCCACTATCTCGCGACCCTGGCCAACGCGGCAACTCTGTTGGGACTATTCGGTACTGTATCCGGTCTGATCGAAGCCTTTAGCGCGGTTGCCTCGGCTGATCCCGCCACCAAGGCGGAATTGTTGTCGGCGAGTATTTCCATCGCGATGAATGCGACAGCCTTGGGCCTGGCTGCTGCGATTCCCATGCTGCTGCTCCACTCTTTCCTGGCAACCAAGGCCAGCAAGCTGATCGATACCATCGAAATGGCTGCAGTAAAATGTTCAAACCTGATGGTTGACGAGTAATCAATGAAATTCAGACGCAAAAAACGACTTCAGGAAGTTGTTGAACTCAATATCACTGCCTTCATGGATTTGATGGTTGCACTGATATCGTTTTTATTGATTGCCGCTGTGTTTTCGCAAATGACCGTGGTCGAACTCAACCTTCCCGCACTCAATGCCAAAAACAATGAACAGCAAGAGATAAAGCTGGCATTGCAGCTGGTGATCCGCGAGAAATCCTTCGATATCCAGGATGCAAACCTCGGCTTGATTCGCCGCATCGAGCGGGATCCGGTTAAAACTGATTGGACGCTGTTCTCGAAAATATTGCTGGAAATCAAATACCGTTTCCCAGAAGAGCAGAATATCACCCTGCTATTGGAGCCGGGCGTGAGCTACAAGACCATGATTGCAGTCATGGACCATGTGCGCAGCGCCGATGTGGTCAACAGCGGCACTCTGGAGACGATTGATCTGTTTCCCAACATTTCCATAGGCGATGCGTCAGTGGAAGTATTGCCGACTGCAGAAAACCTCCCCGCTGCTGCACCCGTTGAACCCTCTGAACCGGCTAAAGGAGTTCAGCCATGATCAAGTCGCGTCGTGCGCGCCGGATGGAGCGCCATCATGAAAAGGCAAAAACACCAGGCCTCAATCTGATTGCACTGATGGATATTTTTACGCTGCTGGTGTTTTTCCTGTTGGTTAACTCCTCCAGCACCCAGCATATGCCCAATCAGAAAAATATGAAGCTGCCGATGTCCAGTTCGAGGATTGTGCCAGAGGAAACGCTGGTGGTTGAAATTACCAACAGGGATATTCTGGTACAGGGCAGGGTAGTTGCAACAGTCGAAGAGGCTCTGAAAAGTGCGGACGATATTATTCCCACATTGAAAAGCGAGCTGCTGGAGCTAACGTCCCACAGGGCAGTGAATGACGAGCAAAAAGAACATAAAATCACCATTATGGGTGATGAAAATATTTCCTATGATCTGATCAGAAAAGTTCTGGCCAGCTGCCAGCAAGCCAGCTACACAAAAATTGCGTTTGCGGCCATGCAAAAAGCCAAGCCGAATAGCTGATGGGTTATGCAATGCAATCTGGAGAGGCCCTTTTGTTTAATATGATAATTATAGGTATAGGATGTCAGTAGTAACCTACCAGAATTTGGCGCTGGATTGGCAGCCATCGGCGGTAAGCGCGCGCAATTTCCACAGAATTACCCTGGTGGTTCTGCTGCTGGCCTGCGCATTAATGTTTTGGCTGAGCATTATCAAAGTTCCCGAGCAGCCCAAGCGCGAGCGAGCACTGGTGCCGGATCGCATAGCCGAGTTTATCCAGCGCAGGGAAAAGCCGGTGGAGCCCCCCAAGCCCATTGTCACTCCCCCGCCTAAACCGGTTGTCGAAAAAAAGCCTGAGCCTAAGCCTGAAGAAAAGGCACCCGAACCCATTGAAACCCAGCAGCCGCTCCGTGAAAAAATCGAGAACAGGAATACCGAGCGCAAACCCCTGAGCGAATCGCAAAAAGCGGCGCGCTCTGTGGCGGAAAAAAGCGGTTTGCTGGCCCTGGCCAATGAGCTGAATGATCTGACCGATACCAGCGATGTTCAGGCAAAGGTAGGCAGGAATTTATCGACACAGGGTTCTATCGCAGGTGCAGGTACTGCTGGTCAGGCGTCGGGGCATGACGGCAATGCCCTCACCTCAGGTATCGCTCAGTCGGGAGGTCGCGTCAATCAGGCGGAATACACCAACAAACTGGATGCAACGCAACTGGATGCGAGAAAAGCAGAAAAAATTGCGCTCAGCGATATAGAGAAATCGAGCAAGGCCAGTGCGGCAGGCAAGGCCAGGGCGGGCAGTGCGGGCGAAGATGTCAGCCTGGTCTTCGACCGGAATAAAAGCGCCCTCTATTCACTCTATGAACGCGAGCGCCGTACTACACCCGACTTGCAGGGAAAAATCGTGTTTCAGTTGACCATATCGCCAACGGGTGAGGTGATAGATGTAAAAATTATCTCCAGCGATTTGCATAACCCCGAATTGGAAGCGCGACTGTTGAGCCGTATCAAAGGCTTTAAGTTCAAGGCGGGTGGCGATAAGCCAACAACCATTACTTACCCAGTGGAATTCCTGCCAACATAACGGATGGCGGTGCAGTGCCTGCTTTTTCGCTTGAGCATTAACGCGTTGTTGCAGGAGTTTTTATTTAAGGAAAAATTATGATTCCAGTCGCAAACTACTATGACAATGAGCAGCTCGCTTTAGATGAGTTATCCGGCAAGTTCTTTTTGGCTGTGCGGGTTGATTATAAGATGGTCACGGAAGGTGTGAGCGTGCAAGTGCCCGATGAGGTCATGCAGGCCTATAGCAAGCGTGGGCGCGAAGGCCTGCTGCCCTTTGCCAGCGAAGTAGAGTCTGATTATCGCCGTTATCGTTTTTATAACCACGATGGCGATGCGACATTTCCGCATATTCGTGCCACCCAGGAGCAGGACGAGCAGCTATTTGCCTGCTTTAAAAAATGTCTCAGCTTGCTGGAAGTGGAAGTGATCAGGCTGTTGTATCTGCTGGATAGCAACACGGCGAAAATGCATATTAATTATCTGTACAGCCGAGGTTATAGCCTGCCGCTGGATATTTTTTGCCTGGGAGTGAGCTTTTTCTACAAGGATCCTCTAACCAATATTCATAAAAAGGTATTGCGGGAAAATCCAGCCCCTGAAATAGTGATCCAGAATTTGCAATCCAATCCTCTCTATGGCTGCCCTGATGCAGCACTTATGCTTTTGGGGGCGGTAGCGCGCCTAAACAATCCCAGTAAAGAAATCTTCCACCTGAAGTGTCTTAAAAATATCAT
>DATMSP010000054.1:0-18446 GCA_035565295.1 Cellvibrio sp.
AATTGCATTAAAGATCAAGTATGCCTCTAAAAACCATTTGCGTTGACTGCAACGCCAATATTATTCCATAAAATTCCGTGGATGTTTACATTATTATTCAGGCAAGAAGAAGGATTCGTTTATACTGAGATATGAGTGTAAATCGAATGCTCGCAGTTTAATAATTCAGCAGAGAAAGCTACCCCCCTATTTCCCTTGTATAAAAAAAGCCCGCATATTTGCGGGCTTTTTTTGTATGAAAGATCAACTTAACACCAGATTATCGCGATGAATCAACTCATTGTCATCGCGATACCCCAGCAGCTCAGCAATCTGGCTGGAGGGCTTGCCGATAATTTTGCGCGCTTCATCGGCGTGGTAGTTGACCAGACCACGGGCAATTTCCTGACCGCTGGCATCGGCGCAAACCACCATATCGCCGCGGGTAAAATCGCCGCGCACTTCTTTTACGCCCACCGGCAATAAACTTTTGCCCTGCTCACGCAAAACGCGCACGGCACCATCGTCCAATACTAATGTACCGCGAGTTTGCAATTGACCAGAGAGCCAGCGCTTGCGTGCAGCCTGCGGTTGCTGGTCGGCCCAGAGGAAGGTTCCAATATTTTCGCCAGCGGCAATTCTCAGCAATGCATTCTCAATGCGACCACCGACAATCACCGTATCGGCACCCGAGCGCGCTGCAACGCGGGCGGCGCGAACCTTGGTGATCATGCCGCCGCGACCCAGGGCACCGCCAGTGCCGCCGGCCATTTGCTCAAGGCGAGTATCATCTGCGGCGATTTCACTGAGCAGTTGCGCATTGGGGTTAGCACGGGGATCGCTGTCATACATGCCTTTTTGATCAGTGAGTATCACCAATAAATCGGCTTCAATTAAATTGGCTACCAGTGCGCCGAGGGTGTCGTTATCGCCAAAGCGGATTTCGTCGGTGACGACTGTATCGTTTTCGTTGATAACAGGTACAGCTTTCAAATTGATCAAGGTTTTTAGCGTAGAGCGCGCATTCAAATAGCGCTGGCGAGAAGAGAGGTCGTCGTGATCCAGCAGGACTTGCGCAGTGCACAAACCAAAACGCTGGAATTCCACTTCGTAGGTTTGGATCAAACTCATCTGACCCACGGCGGCGGCCGCCTGCAACTGATGAATCTCAGTCGGGCGCGAACTCCAGCCCAGGCGACGCATGCCAGCCGCCACCGCGCCCGATGACACCAGCACCAGCTCAATGCCGCGCAGGCGAAGTTCTGCCATTTGCGCAACCCAACCGGCAATGGCATCGGCATCCAGGCCGCGACCATCGTTGGTCAACAGGGCACTGCCTATTTTGACTACCCAGCGCTTGGCCTGGGGAATTAGGTCTCTTTTACTCATAAGGAGCTGCTAAACGTTTAGTTATTTTTCTCAATCACCAGACGATAGCTGGCGATCAGTATCTTACATATTCCACTTCAACATCGTAATCGTCATCATTGAAGTCGTCATCCTCGCCGCGCGCCAGTCGCGCCGCACGCATGGCCTCACGCAATTCTTCAATGCGCTCGCGCGCCTCTGCCGCCATCTGCGATTGCGCTTCCAGTTCGCGCTCGCGCACTTCTGGATTTTCGCTTTCCTCTTCCCAAATTGCTTCGAGGTGATCCATGATGCGACCGGAAAGTGCCGCCGTGCCATCGCGATGCAGGGCAGAAATGCGGAATACGGGGCCCGTCCACTGCAATGCATCAATCACTGCCTGGCAGCGCGCATCAGCTTCCTCAGGATCGAGCAGATCAATTTTATTCAGCAGCAGCCAGCGATCGCGGCTCGCCAGGGTCGGACTGAATTTTTGCAACTCGGTAGCAATGGTTTTAATATTTTCAACGGGGTCTGAACCATCTACAGGGGCCATATCCACCGCGTGCAGCAATAGTCGGCAGCGCGTTAAATGCTTCAGAAAACGAACACCCAGACCAGCCCCCTCGGAGGCACCTTCGATCAACCCCGGAATATCCGCAATCACAAAGCTGCGATACTGCTGTACCTTCACCACCCCCAAATTGGGAATCAAAGTGGTAAAAGGATAATCGGCAACCTTGGGCTTGGCCGAACTCACCGCGCGAATAAAGCTGGATTTGCCGGCATTGGGCAAACCCAGCATGCCG
This sequence comes from Cellvibrio sp., assembly GCA_035565295.1. Lineage (GTDB taxonomy): Bacteria > Pseudomonadota > Gammaproteobacteria > Pseudomonadales > Cellvibrionaceae > Cellvibrio. Next base: position 2,136 of record DATMSP010000054.1, read on the forward strand.
ACATCAGCCAATACCTTAAGCTCAAGCTTGAGGTTGCGGCTCTCGCCCTCTGTGCCGTAGGAGATTTTGCGCGGAGTGCGGTTGGTACTGGTTTTAAACCGGGTATTGCCCAAGCCGTGATAACCCGCCTGGGCCACTTTTAATTTTTGCCCATGCTCGGTCAGATCACCAAAGATTTCTTCAGTATCTGTATCGATAATAGTAGTGCCGACAGGGACAGGCAAAAATAAATCCGAACCCTTGGCTCCGGTGCAGTCCTTGCTGCCGCCCTTTTTACCGTGCTCGGCCTGGTACTTGGGCTGGAAGCGGTAGTCGATCAGCGTATTCAAATTTTCATCGGCAACCAGATAGACACTGCCGCCATCGCCGCCATCGCCACCATCGGGTCCGCCTTTAGAGATAAATTTCTCCCGGCGAAAGCTCATGCAGCCATTGCCGCCGTTGCCAGCAACAACGTGAATGGGGGCTTCATCTACAAATTTCACAATATTCTCCGGGAAAAAATTTAAACCTTAACTAGCATTCACACACTGAATGGTATTTCAGCTGCAATAAAAAAGCCCTATCGATAATGACAGGGCTTTTTTATTGTTCTTTTAGCACCTGCTGCAACAATCATCTGTAACAGCAAGTTTAGTTTATCCAAACAGCAATATTAAGCAGATACTGGAACAATGCTTACATATTGACGATCGAATGCACCTTTAACTTCAAACTTAACATGACCGTCAGCCTTGGCGAACAGGGTGTGGTCTTTACCGATACCAACATTCACGCCCGCGTGAAACTTGGTGCCGCGTTGACGAACAATAATGCTACCTGCAGGGATCAATTCGCCGCCGAATGCCTTAACACCAAGGCGTTTCGCGTGGGAATCGCGACCGTTGCGAGTACTACCGCCAGCTTTCTTGTGAGCCATTTTCTACTCCTCATTAGCCTTGCGGCTATTAACCGTTGATACCAGTGATTTTCACTTCTGTGAACCACTGACGATGACCTTGACGCTTCAAGGAGTGCTTACGACGACGGAATTTAATGATCTTCACTTTGTCGGCACGGCCATGAGTAACCACTTCAGCAGTTACTGTTGCGCCTTCAACAACGGGAGCACCAATTCTGATGTTTTCGCCGTTTGCAACCAGGTAAACCTTGTTGAATTCAACAACGCCACCAGTAGCGAATTCGATTTTTTCGAGTTTTAGGGTTTCACCTACCACTACGCGATGTTGCTTGCCACCGCTTTCAAAAATTGCGTACATACTTTGCTCCAATTAAACACTTGGACGACACGAAGTAGCTTAGCGACATGCTTGGGCGTTTGGGACTAGCGTCGTATACAGGTTTTCAGGGGCGGCGATTGTATGCCAAGCGCCATTGTCTGCGCAAGCGAAAACTGTACTTTAGTCGCCAAATGCCAAATCAACGGGGTCTTCACCGCAAAAACGGTTCTGTCGCAACCACAGCTCCAAGGCCCCGGGCCAGCTGGATATGGTGCCCTGCCCCTGGATCATCCCCAACCCGTGGATGGGACTCTGGTAGATATGCAGCTCGGAGTGCTGATTGCTCTTTGCCACCTCGGCAAAGAAATCCAGGCTATGACTTACGGGAACCGCCTGATCAGCCACCCCGTGAAAGATAAACATGGGAGGTACAGCCTCTTTTACCTGAAGCTGGAGGGAATTCTCACAGACCAGGGCTTGCTCGGGAGCCTCTCCCAGCAGGGCCTTGCGCGAACCGCTATGGGCATTTGCCCCAGCCATATCAATAACGGGATAACCGAGAACGACGAAGTCGGGACGGGCATCGACCTCCACCAGGGGATCGCCACCCTCGACAACAAAGCCAGGCTTCAAGGCCACACTGGCAGCCACATGTCCTCCTGCTGAAAAACCGACCACCCCCACTTTGCCGGGATCAATCCCCCAGCTATCGGCATGGCTGCGCACCAGCCGCACGGCGCGCAAACCATCAAGCAATGCAGCGGGAAAACCGTACTCCTGCAGGCGATACTTCACCACAAAGGCAGCCATACCGCGCGCATTAAACCAGTGCGCTATATCCCGCCCCTCATGATTGACCGCCAGACGGGTATAACCACCACCGGGGAAAATCAATACAGCGGGAACCCTTTCTGCTTTGGTGGCAGGTAAAAAAGGCATTAAAGAAGGGTTATCGACAGAGTTGACCCTCTGATCCTGTATTCTCTCACGGTCAGGTGTTACCAGAGGCTGCTCTTCCCATAGGCGAATGGGCAAAGGATGACCAGGGAATAGATCGGACAAGCAAACCTCCACCATGAAATAATGCAGTTCAAACAATAAGATGAGAACCACATCATAGCTATGTTGTCCAATTTATATAACCATATGTGAATATAACAATGAGTTAATTCCTGTATATAGCTGTTGGTTACCGAATAGCTAGATCCGATATTATAACGTCATAACAACAATAATCGAACTTTAGAGATAGAGCGTCTACAATCAGACAACAAGACTATTTACCCCTAGGTAGCCTCAGTAGACCAGGTATTTATATTTATTTTTTACTCGAGCCCAATAGATTATGAGCCTTACCAGATCCTCTTTAGCTCCACTTATTTTAAGCGCTTTAGCATTCACCTTGTCTGCCTGTGGTGGACAGTCGCTGGTTTTTAATGGGAATGAGCCCAGCTCTTCAGGGCAGACTGTGGAGTCTTCGAGCGAGCAGACCTCTAGCGAGCAAACTTCCAGCGAACAAACGTCCAGTGAGCAAAGCAGCCAGGCCTCCAGCACGACTAATAGCTCCACCAGCTCATTGGCAGGATCTTCAGTATCATCTGGGGTAGCCAGCTCACAGTCGTCTTCGCTGAGTTCCAGCTCAAAGTCATCTTCGCTAAGCTCCAGCTCGAAGTCGTCTTCGCTAAGTTCCAGCTCGCTGTCGGGCCCAACGGGGGCCCAACTTTATACAAGCCCAACCTTGCTATGCTCCACATGCCATGGCGCAAATGGACAGGGCAATGGAACCATGGGCGGTGAACTATTGAACTGTGGCAGGTGCAATGATCTTGCCGTCTTGACCAAATACATATCAGACAACATGCCCTCGCATGATAAAGGCACCTGCACCGGAACCTGCGCACAAACATTGGGGCTCTATATTTATAATAACCTTGGCGCCACCTCCACCGCCGAGCCACTCAAACTCCTCAAACAAACCGCACCGACAAGCAGTGAATTTTCGCTGCTGGCGAGCAGCGATACCAGTTGCTCTGTCGCCTACAGTGAAAACGATTTGCGCCCCCTTAGCAAACAGGAATACGCCAGCACTCTTCTCCGCTTAACAGGCATTAATTTAATCGGTAATTCCGACACAAGCATCTATGATGCCCTGCCACCCGACAATCTGATCAGCACCTTCTACAACAATGAAACCATAGTGATTGATAGCGATATCAAACGCGCCTATCAGAATGCGGCCAGCAAAATTGTTGCGCAGCTCTATAGTCAGAATTTCAATGGCATAGTGGATTGCAGCAATAACAATAACGAAGAGTGCTACAACAAACTGATTGACGATTTTGCCTGCAAAGTCTTCCGCCGCCCATTGACTGCAGAAGAGCGCGCAGCCTATCGCCCCCTATTTGTCAGCGACAAAAAAGATGGCATCAAAAATATTATTAATGTTCTGTTAAGCTCACCTGAGTTTATATATAGGAGCGATATTGGATTGACACTGGTCAATCCAGCGGCTGAGACAGCATTGGTGAATGGAGCTCCGTTAATCAATAACGTCAAGACCATTCGCATTTATGAAAAAGAAAATTTAAATGCCAACCTTGCAGGGAACGATGTCCTGGAAATCTCAGTCAAAGCGACGCAGAGCCCAAGCGGACTCTGGCCAGTGATGCGAGTTCAAGTGGGCCAAACAACCTTTGTCGATCTGGTTGTGAAGCACACTGACACTCAAATCTACAGGCTTCAAGTAACAGGCCTCACCGGCAACAACAGTGTTAGTATTATCAACCAACAAACAGGAGCAGCGCTTGAATACCAAACCGGTCACAATTTGGTGGTCTCCAGCGTTAAGTTATTGAGTTCGGATTGACACTAGGTCATCTACGTGAGAGTTTACCGCGCGATATTGGTATCAGTTGTTTTTGTTACAATTTGATGTATCGCGCGAAAGTTTTTACCTTAAACAAAAAGAGAATTACAGAATGAAGTTTTTTGCTGCTTTAGCCTCATCTTTATTGATTTCAATGTCAGTCAGCGCTGCCGATGTCGGCACCCCGGCGCCGGCTTTCACAGTGGACGCCCTGAAAAACGCAACTGCCGCCAAAATCAATCTGGCCGACTACAAAGGCAAAGTGGTTTATGTTGATTTCTGGGCATCCTGGTGCGGCCCTTGCAAACGCTCATTCCCAAAACTCGAAGAGCTGAGAACAAAATATAAAAGCAAAGGCTTTGAAGTTATCGCCATCAACATGGATGAAGACCTGGCCAATGCCAATGAATTCCTGAAAAAAATCCCTGTGACCTTCCCCGTAGGCACAGATCCCAAGGGAACCATCGCCCAGACCTATCGTGTCCAGGGTTTACCTACCGCCTATATCATTGATCGTCAGGGCGCCATAGGGCATGTGATTACCGGCTTTAATGAGAAGACAGAACTCGATACCATTGAAGCCGCAGCCACTAAGCTACTTGGCAACTAATATTCAGTTACTGGAAAACTAATAATGAACCGTGCCAGCAAATTATTGTTGATCTCGTTGACGCTTCTTTCAGCGGCAGCCTGTACACCGGTGAAATCATGGGAGCGCGGCAATCTTGCCCGCCCCGAGATGAGCTTCACACCGGACCCCTTGGCAAGACAGATCCAGGATCACATCTACCACAGTAAAGAGGGCTCATCATCTGTTGTCGCCGGTTCCGGTGGTGGATGCGGCTGCAATTGAGGTTAACAATGAAAAAAAATATAAATGCTAAGAACAGCCCGGTACTACTCGCTTTGACCACTGCGGCTATGATCCTGCCTGGGATCAGCAAAAAAGCTGATGCCAACCCTATGGATCAAGCTACAACTTTTGATGCCAAACACTCCATTTATGAAGAGGGAGCATTGCCCGGCCTCAGCGGTTCGAGTGCGCGTGAACGCTATACTATTAACGCGACCCAATTTAAATTTAAAACACCCGTACTGGAAGATTCAGAGATAGGCGTCAGCGGTGTATTTGAGTCCATGAGTGGCGCATCACCCTGGTACGTCAGACGCACTGCTGACGGGAAACTAGAGCAAGTAATGAGCGGTGCCACTATTGATGAGGAACGAACAGAGCTTGGCGCCTCTTATCGCAGCTTTAACAAAACCACCAATTCCGAGAATACGCTGTCTGCCGGTTACTCCGAAGAAAATGATTATCGCTCACTCAGCTTTGGTTTTTCCGGTGTGTTTTATGTCAACCAACAGTTGACTACACTGGAATATGGAGTGAATACCTCCAAAGATTATATTGATGCTTCAGACCCCAATTTATTTGTCCCTATATATCCAGCCCGCCCCACCAATGAAATGAAAAATCGCCTGGGTATGATGTTAGGGGCTTCCCACATAGCCACTAAAAACACCCTGGTCAGCGCCACGCTCAGCTATGCCTTGCTGGATGGCTACTTGTCTGATCCTTACAAAATGGTGTACGTAAATAACAAACTGGTCCCGGATAACAGACCCTACTGGAATGAACAGTTCGCCCTCACCCTGATGCTGCGCGAGTTCTTCCCGAGTGTAAATGGAGCGCTGCATGTGGATTACCGCTTCTACAGCAGCACCTGGAATGTCGATTCACATACATTGGAATTGGCCTGGTATCAGAACCTCGGCGCAGGCTGGCAGATTATCCCCTCCATCCGTACCTACACCCAAACCCAGGCAGAGTTTTACGCCCCGGTTTATGACACTGCTCGTACAGATGGTTACTACTCGAATGATTATCGCCTGTCGGACTTCGATGCCAATAGCGCGCAACTTAAAGTAGTCAAAGCCTTCGAGCGTTTCAACCTGAGCTTCACATATGAAACTTATGACTCATCCGGCGATAACCCTGGACTGGTCAGTTACGACTTCTACTCCATAGGCACCAGTATCAAGTTTTAACCGCAATACACCCCGCCCCAATTAACTTGGGCGCGGGGGGCTTTTCCTCTCCAGCGCAAACCCCTATATACTCGCCCAACACCCTTATCCTAAAAAAACGCGAGGCCCAGGTGCAATTACACTCCATCCAATTCAAAGCAATGGGCAGCCTGTGTGAACTCAAACTATATCTACCTGATGACAGGGCCAGCCAGATAGGGCAAGGGATCATTGACTTTGTTAAGCGGATGGAAGCCAAATATTCCCGTTACCAGGCAGACAGCATCACTTCCAGAATCAACGCTGCCGCAGGCAAGCCGGAAGCGGTGGAGCTGGATGAAGAAACGGCAAGATTGATTGACTACGCGGCGGTATTGCATCAACAGAGCGATGGACTGTTTGATATCACTTCGGGCATTTTGCGCAAAGCCTGGAATTTCAAATCCAGCCAGGTTCCCTCAACCGAGCAACTGGCCCCTTTGCTACCCCTTATTGGCTGGCATTTAGTCGAGTGGCAAGCCCCTTTTATTCGCCTGCCCCAGGCAGGCATGGAAATTGATTTTGGCGGCTATGTTAAGGAGTATATAGCTGATGCAGCCGCCAATCTCTGTCGCGAGCAAGGCGTTGAACATGGCCTGGTTAATCTCGGCGGGGATATTCATGTGATAGGACCACATCCTGATGGCGCTGCCTGGCAAGTTGGCATACAGCACCCGCGCCTACCTCAGGTCGCTATTGCCACAGTGCCCGTCACTCAGGGTGCAATTACCACCAGCGGCGACTACGAGCGGTTTATGATGGTCGATGGGGTGCGCTACTCACACTTATTGAACCCTTTTACTGGGCAGAGCATTCAACCTTTTTATGCCTCCGCCAGCGTGGTGGCGCCACAGTGTATTGTGGCAGGATCATTTACCACTATAGCACTACTAAAAAGCCAGAATGAGCCCGACTGGCTGGCGGAAATCGGCCTGCCCTATCTGGCCATTGACCAGCAAATGCATATGAGTGGCTCTATTGACAGGGAAGAAGCCTGATCCCAGCAAAATCATCCAAATCCTATTTTATCTGATGGTAGAGATAAGGTTTCTCGCTCCACCACTGCCCTAGTTGCCATTCCACACTGGTAGGATCTGCAGCACTTAGCAGCAGGTCGCCAGCGGCTAATTCCCACCCCCGCACACCGCCTTTAACATCGCCCCACCAATCCCGGGCATCATTGGCCATATAATCAAATACCAGGCGAGCCTCATCCTGCAGCATCTGCTCGGCGGTCAATTCAAGCTTTACAATATCATCCACCTCATAGGCCAAACCCTGTTTGAGGGTGGCCATGGGGTTGGCGGCGCTATCGGAATTAAGGTTTTGCGTCATGACATTCACTCCTCGCTGCAATCACAGCGGAATACACAAGAGCAACAAGATATTTATACCCACTTAGGCGGAACAGCCTCTATAATCACCGCCTTTTGCTATTCGCATAATTTCTACCATTCACATTGAGTATAGGCTAACTGTACAGCAACAAGAGAACCCCGATGGACGAGCAATACATTCCCGCGCAAGTCGAAGCCGATGCCCAGCAGTACTGGGAAAAGCACCAGAGCTTCAAAGTCATTGAGGATAGAACCAAAGAAAAGTTCTACTGCCTGGCGATGTTCCCCTACCCCAGCGGCAAACTGCATATGGGCCACGTGCGCAACTACACCATCACCGACGTAATCGCCCGCTACCAGCGTATGCAGGGCAAGAATGTATTGCACCCCATGGGTTGGGATGCCTTTGGCCTGCCGGCAGAGAATGCCGCCATCAAGCACAATACCGCCCCGGCAGCCTGGACCTACTCCAACACCGACCATATGCGCGGCCAGCTCAAGCAGCTTGGCTTCGGCTTTGACTGGTCTCGCGAAGTTACGACTTGCAAACCTGAATACTACAAATGGGAACAGTGGTTCTTCACCCGCCTGTTTGAGAAAGGCCTGGTTTACAAAAAAATGTCCACCGTCAATTGGGATCCCGTAGACCAGACAGTACTGGCCAACGAGCAGGTTATCGATGGTCGCGGCTGGCGCTCTGGTGCCCTGGTTGAGCGCAAGGAAATTCCCCAGTGGTTTATCAAGATTACCGCCTATGCCGAAGAGTTGATCGACGACCTGGATAAGCTGCCCAACTGGCCGGAGCAGGTCAAAACCATGCAGCGCAACTGGATCGGCAAAAGCCGCGGCCTGGAAATGCATTTTGACCTGGCAACTCCCGTAGGCGAGTTTACCGGTTTTGATATTTACACCACCCGCCCTGACACCTTGATGGGCGTGACCTATGTGAGTCTGGCGGCAGAGCATCCTATTGCCAAGCTGATAGCGGCCAGCAACCCTGCCCTCGCACAATTTATTGCCGACTGCAAAGTGCAATCCGTGGCCGAAGCCGATATGGCGACCATGGAAAAACGCGGCATGGATACAGGCATCAAGGCACTGCACCCCATCACTGGTGAGCCGGTGGCTGTGTGGGTGGCCAACTACGTGCTGATGGATTACGGTTCAGGTGCCGTCATGGCAGTGCCAGCGCACGATGAGCGCGATTACGAATTTGCAAAGAAATACAGCCTGCCCATTTCCCAGGTTATAGCCCCCGCCAATGGCGAGGCCATAGATCTGGCCAAGGCAGCCTTCACCGAAAAAGGCAAGCTGGTCAATTCCGGTGAATACGACGGCCTCGACTTTAACGCCGCCTTCGATGCAATCGCCAGTACCCTCGAAATGGCCGGCAAGGGCCAGGTCAAAACCAACTATCGCCTACGCGACTGGGGCGTATCGCGCCAGCGCTACTGGGGCGCCCCTATTCCCATGTTCAACCTGCCAGAAGGCGGTGAAATCCCTGTTCCAGCGCACAAATTGCCTGTGCTGCTGCCTGAAGATGTAGTGATGAACGGCGTACAGTCGCCCATCAAAGCCGATGCCGAATGGCGCAAGGCCGAACTGGATGGCAAGGCGGTGGAACGCGAAACCGATACCTTTGATACCTTTATGGAATCCAGCTGGTACTACGCGCGCTACACCTGCCCCAGCTTTGAGGGTGGCATGCTCGACAAAGAGGCTGCCGATTACTGGCTGCCAGTGGATCAGTATGTTGGCGGTATAGAACACGCCATTCTCCACCTGTTGTACGCGCGATTCTTCCACAAGCTGATGCGCGACGAAGGCCTGGTCAGCTGCGACGAACCTTTCGAGCGTCTGTTGTGCCAGGGCATGGTATTGAAAGACGGCACTAAGATGAGCAAGTCCAAGGGCAATACCGTTGACCCGGAAGAGCTGATCAACCAATACGGCGCCGATACCGTTCGCCTGTTCTCGATGTTTGCCGCACCACCCGAGCAGAGCATGGAATGGAGCGATTCCGGCGTGGAAGGCGCAAACCGCTTCCTGCGCCGCCTCTGGCGAGCAGTGGATGGCCATATCAATGCCGGCTCACCCGGCACCCTGGACAGCGCCAGCCTGCCGCAGGCGCAAAAAGACCTGCGCCGCAAAACCCATGAAACCCTTGCCAAGGTCAGCGATGACTATGGCCGCAGGCAGACCTTCAACACCGCCATAGCGGCCACCATGGAGCTGCTCAACGATGTCAGCAAGTTGTCTGACCGCGCCAACCCGCAGGGTCTGGCAGTTGAGCGTGAAGCATTGGAAACGGCGATTTTATTGTTAGCCCCCATTGTTCCGCATATAACCCAGGCATTGTGGGCTGCACTTGGCCACAGCGATATACCGCTTAATGCCCCCTGGCCAAAACTCGACGAAAACGCCCTGGCGCGCTCCACCATTGAAGTGGTTGTGCAGGTCAATGGCAAGGTGCGCGGCAAGCTGGATGCCCCCGTGGATGCAGGCAAAGAAGCCCTGGAGCAATTGGCCCTCGCCCAGGAGAATGTGCAGAAGTTCCTGGAGGGAATCACTGTGCGGAAAGTGATTGTAGTGCCCAATAAACTCGTGAGCATTGTGGCAAATTAACAATGAAAGCTATTGGGCTCTCATGCAGAGCCCAATAGCTTTCACAGAAATGCCTAAAAATAGTTGAGACAGAAATGAAAAAAATTATCGCCGGAGTAATGCTCGCCCTACTTACCAGCGCATGCGGTTGGCAATTGCGCGGCACCGCCGATATTCCGCAAAACCTATCGCATTTGTATATAGAAACCAGCGAAGAAAAAAGCCCGCTGGTGACCGAGCTGCGCAAATCATTGACGGCCAATCATATCGGCCTGACTGACGACAGCCAGAATGCCAATTATATTTTGACGCTGCGCGAAGAAAAACGCGATAAACGCACCGTGGGTGTCGGCAGCGATGCCTTGAGCAGCGCCTATGAACTTTCGCTGAAAGCAGACTACGAAATTCGCGGCAAGAACAATCCGCTCCCGGCAAAAGCCACCGCCATCAGTATTCGCAACTTCAATTACAACACCGCATCCATCAGCAGTGCGACCCAGGAAGAAGCCCTGCTGATTACCGAAATGCGGCGCGACCTGGTGCAGCAAATGTTGCGCCGCCTGAATGCGGTAGTGACACACCCTCAGACTCCCTCAGCTAACAAGTCTGAGTAGACTATGGCAAAACTGCGCCCCGAACAATTGCCGGCCGCCCTCAACAAAGGATTGTTGCCGATCTACATAGTGACCGGCGAAGAACCTTTGCTGATTCAGGAAAGTTGCGATGCGATCCGCGCCGCTGCGCGTAGGGCCGGTTTTATTGAGCGCGACCTGTATCACTGCGACAATCATTTTGACTGGAGCCAGGTGCTCGCCTCGGCCAATAGCCTATCGCTGTTTGCCGATAAAAAAATGATAGAACTGCGCATCCCCAACGCCAAGCCCGGCGATAAAGGCAACAAGGTTTTACAGGAGTATGCGCAAGCGCCCTCTGCCGATAATCTGTTATTGATCATCACCGAAAAGCTGGACAAGGATGCAGCCAAATCCAAATGGTTTACTGCGCTTGAACAGCAGGGTGCGCACATTCAGCACTGGCCTGTGACTGCAGAAAACCTGCCGCACTGGATCGGCCAGCGCTTGAAACTGGCGGGGCTGCAAGCCGATGGCAATGCGGTGGATCTGCTCGCCTCGCGCATTGAAGGCAATTTGCTGGCGGCAGTACAGGAAATTGAAAAATTAAAATTGCTCGCGCCCGACAATGTGATCAGCATGGAGCTGATGGCATCGGTCGTGGCCGACAGCGCCCGCTACGATTTATTTGGCCTATCCGACAAGGCCCTGCACGGCGACGCCCGCGCCGCAGTGAAAACCCTGCACGGCCTCAAGGCCGAAGGCACAGATGCCATCGCCATTCTCTGGGCGCTGACCCGCGATATCCGCAGCCTGGTGCAGATTTCACTGTTGACAGCGCAGGGTAAAAATTTTGAAATGGCGGCCAGGCAAGCTGGCGTCTGGGATAAAAAGCAGCCGCTGTTCAGGGCGGCGCTGCAGCGAATAAAACCCGCACAGTTGCAGCAATTATTGCGCAAAGCCAACGGTATAGATAAAGCGGTCAAAGGCATGCGCGATGCCGAACCCTGGGACGAATTGCTGGATCTGGTGCTGAATCTGGCGGGTGTGCAAAGCCTGAGTTTTGCCAATGAAAAACTGAACCTGAATATTCGCTAGACCAACAACCAACACATTAAAATGAGCAGTAAGTAACTTTTTCTCTTATGGACTCGCGTTAAGATTTCGCAACGCAAGATAAGGATTGCATGGAAATGGAAAAGACCAGCTATATCGCAGGCCTGGGCCTGATCAGCGCCACAGGGGGCAATGCAAAGAGCGTCTTCGCCGCTTATCGCGCTGGCATCAACAGCTATGCCACCGCCAATTATTTCACCCACGACCATCATCTCCTCACACTTTCGCTAGTGCCCAATGGCGCCCTGCCGCCCCTGCTGGATGAACTGGAAGAAGCTGAGGTATTAAGCTTTCGCGATGAGCGAATCCTGCGGATGAGTCAGGTAGCCATAGCCGAGGCTCTGGGCTCTTACCAAGGCACGACTGTGCCACTGATTTTTTCCGGGCCAGAAAATTATGCAGGTATCAACAATCAACTCAATCCGCATTTCCTGCGCTACCTGCAACACCAGACAGCGCAAACCTTTGACACAAAACTGAGCCGGATACTGGCGATGGGGCGCACCGGCACCCTCGAAGCCCTGAAACTTGCGCAATATTATCTAAGCAGCGGCGCCTGCGAATTTGTACTTATCGGCGGAGCCGATTCCTGCCAGCACAGCGAGTGGCTGAACCTGCTCGACCGCCAGGGGCGCATCAAATCCGAGCGGCCGGAAAGCAAGGGGGATAGTTTTGTTCCCGGCGAAGGAGCCGGTTTTATCCTGCTCACCGCCAACCCTGACCAGGCCCTGCACAATGGCCAGTATCGCTTTGCACTGACAACACCGGCCTTGGCCCGGGAGCCAGGACACCTTTATTCAGAAGAGCCTTACCTGGGCAATGGCCTGGATCAGGCCTTCAAGAGCGCCCTCAGCGCCCTGCCGCAGGGCCAGCTTATTTCCCATATTTACAGCAGCATCAATGGCGAAAGTTTTTGGGTAAAGGAAATGGGGGTTGCCCTGACGCGATCCTCCGGGCGCTTCGCAGCCGCCTTCAAGCACCAGCACCCCGCCGACAGCTATGGCGATCTGGGCGCGGCCAGTGCGGCCTTCCTGATCGCCCTGTCCTGCCGGGAAAATGCGCGGGCCTCGGCACCCAGCCCGCACTTGCTCTATGCCTCTTCCGATCACGCCTTTCGCGCTGCCGTGTGCCTGTTGCCGGAGAGGATTTCCGCATGACGCAATTGGGCGAAAAAATGTCGGTCACCAGCATTGCCGATCCAGAGAGACCGCACTGGGCGCAGGTGGAATACAAATACAGCAACGGCAAACCCGTCAAGGGCAGCTATCTCGCCACCGATAGCCAGGGCCTGACCTGGGCGGGGGTACTCAATGATCAGGGCCAGGCATGCCTCTCCAATATGCCGCCCGGCTCAATTGAATTTGAGTTGGTTTCGGACGATACAGAAGAAGAACTGAAGCATATCCGGGCCCAGATCAAAGCGGTGCTCGATGCGATTTTGGTCGAGGAAAGGGCCGAAGCGGCAAAATATGAACAGAAACTGGCAAGGCAAAATGCCCTGCAACAAGTGGACAGCCACTACCAGACATTCAAACAAGGCGTGTGGAATGGTGCCCTTGGCCTTGTTACCTTTGCCAAGGATACTGCGGTCAAAGCAGCCGAGATAGCCCTATACCTTAGCCCCATAGAGCGCATGAACAATCTCCTGCATGCAACCTATAAAAGTTACCACTCAGGCGATTTCAATTCCGCGCAGTGGAAGCAGAGCCTGGTCGACAACCTGAAGGACGAGGAGCTGAAGGATATAGCGGGCATCCTCGGCATAGAAGTCAAATATCTCTCAAAAGAAGGACTGCAACAGCTTAAAACACTCTTTGCCGAAGCCTACGAAATCACCGCGTTTATTGCCGACGACCCGGAATCACTAGACATGCTCACCCAGTTTGGTAAAGACTATGCGGGTGCGCAATCCAGCCTTGAATGGGCGGAGTTTGCCGGCGGCGGCGTATTTGAAATTGTCCTCTCAGCCCTTCTGCTGATGTTTACCGGCGGCATAGGTAACATCGCCCAGGGCGCCAGCAAAATTCGCCATGCGGGCAAGTTAAGAAGCCTGGGCGCTATTTTCAAGAATCTGGGGAAACTGCTAAAGCGCAAAAAGCTCCATAAGAAAACCAAAGTTCCTGTTGATACGAAAAAGCCGGTGAAGGCGGAGTTGCCGCCGGACAAAAAAGTTTCTGTAAAACCCATAAACAGGATGGCAGAGCATAAGGTTTGTTTCAATCCTTACGATAAGCCAAATTACAAGGCTATGACGCCTGCGCAACAAGATGAATACATCAGGGAGTATGGAAAACAATTGCAGCGGCAGCAAGATGCAATTAATAATATGAGCGTTGACGAATTTAAGGCTGCAAGAGATGCATTTAAAGCAAATAAGAGGAATCCATTAGCGGATTCAATGCAGGCAGAAACTAGGGAAAAATATGAAAAAGACATAAGTTTCAGCATCAAAAAATCAATAAGTAAAAATAACCCTGACATGTCAATTGAAGAAGTGGATGCAAAGGCTGCTGAAAAAACCAAAGATATTATGAGCAAGTTGGCTGCTCTGCATGAGCCGGACATGGTTTCTGGCGGCTATCACACGCCAGAAACTCAAAAAATAGGAAGAAAAGACGTCAATTCTTCAATTGGAGCCAGCTGGAATAAAACAGATAGAATTGGCGGGATAGATCAAGCAGTGGATAAAGCAATCCAAAACAATTCACACAAAGAAAAAATGAATGTCAAACTTAAAGTCTGTAGAGGAAAATAAACATCATGCGAGACAGAACATTGGAACACCTGGCTCTTTTCGAAAAGAGACTTGGCAATATTCAAGACCCTATGGTTATTAGCGAAGAAACCTATAAAAAATACACAGGCATACTGCCAAATGCTCTTATAACTATGTGGAAAAGATATGGCTGGGGCAGCTTTGCCGATGGAGCATTTTGGCTGGTCAATCCTGAAGATTATGAAGACCTGGTCAGCCTATGGCTGGAAGACACGCCTTATGCAACCATTGACCAATACCATGTAATTGCCAGAACGGCCTTTGGAAATCTCTATCTGTGGGGGCAAAATAATAATCAATATTTCACTGCATGCTGTGCTGTGCATGCCCTAGTCGCCCGAGACAATAAACTCCGAAAAAAGTCAGAGACCCCAGATGATGACATAGGATTTTTCTTTTCCGGTGCAGAAAAAAAAGATTTTGACATGAAAGACGAAAATAAAAAACCATTATTTCTACGCGCCCTGGAAAAACTGGGGCAATTAAAACCCGATGAAGTCTATGGCTTTAAACAACCCTTATTTGCCGGCGGCCGCTTAATGCTGGACAATCTGGAGAAAGTTAAACTTGATCCATACCTCACCATTTTGCGTCAACTCGGGGGCGTGCCGAACATGCCGTATTCCGGCATTACAGTGGATATTTAAATCGTTTGCCAAGGTCGTTTGGGCGGCCTTGGCGAAATAGCTATTCATCATTTAGACAAACAAACAGGTGGTTTTAGCAGGCCACCCATGCGACCTGGTTTTACCGCACTCTGGCATTGCCACAGTGGCAAGCTCGGGGCGAAGTAAGCCTCCTCCCCGACTTGTCACACACTCTTAATAGCCCCCTTGGCTTTGTTACCTTCGCTAAGGATACTGTGGTCAAAGCCGCCGAGATAGCGCTGTACCTTAGCCCCATAGAGCGCTTGAACAATCTCTTGCATGCCACCTATAAAAGCTACCAGTCAGGCGATTTCAATTCCGCGCAGTGGAAGCAGAGCCTGGTCGACAACCTGAAGGACGAGGAGCTGAAGGATATAGCGGGCATCCTCGGCATAGAGGTCAAATATCTCTCCAAAGAAGGCCTGCAACAGCTTAAAACACTCTTTGCCGAAGCCTACGAAATCACCGCGTTTATTGCCGACGACCCGGAATCGCTAGACATGCTCACCCAGTTTGGTAAAGACTATGCGGGTGCGCAATCCAGTGTTGAATGGGTGGAATTTGCCGGGGGCGGCCTATTTGAAATTGTCCTTACCGCCCTGCTGCTGATGTTCACCGGCGGCATGGGCAATGTCGCCCAGGGCGCCAGCAAAATTCGCCATGAGGGCAAGCTGCGCAGCCTGGGCGCCATCCTCAAGAATTTGGGGAAACTGCTTGAACGTTGCAAATAAGGAGTAAATTTTATGGCTTTTGTATTAGATGAAGACTTCGAGTGGTTCCTTGAAAAATTTGGACAACCGCAAAAAATTGTACTTGCCAATGAAAAAATTGTTGAAAAATACCGCTCCCGTCTACCAGAGCGACTATTGGAATATTGGAAAGAATATGGTTTTTGCGGCTTTCTGGATGGTTTAATTTGGCTAGTCAACCCAGATGATTTCAATGAGAGTAAAAATATTTGGCTTAAGGGAACAGGAATCCAAGACCTAGATGAATATCATGTTTTTGCACGATCAGGATTTGGATCACTATATTTATGGGGGGAAAAAACTGGACATAGCTGGAGAATTGATATTAAAGATAATCAGATTTTTTTTAAAAAAAGC
>DATMSP010000055.1:0-48795 GCA_035565295.1 Cellvibrio sp.
ACACAAAGTCTCCATATTGAAATAAAAATAGGGAAAAACTCAATATGACTCATCACGAATATGTACTTTTAGGTATTACTTTATTTTTTTTCATGCTGGTTTGGGTTGGCTTTTTATATATTAAGCACTTGAGAAAAAGCCGCCATAACACTGAGTTATGGGGTACGGTTTTTGAAGGGGTAACTCATAAGTTAATAGATCTTGATGCGGTAAAAGAGCCAGAAGTTTTTATTGAAAAAAAATCAAAAAGAAGCGGGCAGGAAATAGATGACGAACCAGCTGATCATGCCAGCGAAAACTCACCGAAAAACCAATAAAAATTATCCAGGCTGTCCATGCATTCGCATGCCGGGCAGCTTTTAGGTTTATGAATAATGATGGAGCTATAAATAATGCAGCAGATTTTAACACCTGCTGCATCGCGTTTTTTATTAAAATTTCGCCCGCAAAGTCACTTTCATATTGCGTGGTTCGCCATAGCGGTTTGACGGTACCGATAAGTAGGAATAATATTTTTCATCCAGGGCATTGTCGGCATTGGCGGTGAGGGTCAGGGTATCATTGATCGGATAACTCGCCATCAGGTTTAGCAATATATAGTCATCCTGCTTAGCGGATATCGCCGTATAGCGACCAACCCACCATTCGCTTTGATAGCCAATGCCGCCGCCAAGGGTCAGCTTGTTGGCAAACTCATAGGTGGAGAATAAGCGCGCTATGTGTTCAGGCGTGGTCTCGTTAAAAACCAGGCCTTGGTTTTTCACATCCTTTTTGTATTCGGTGGTGTTGTAGGTATAGCCGAAAGTCAGATTCAGGCCGGGTGACACTTCGCCGCGGAATTCCGCTTCAACACCCTCGCTGATAACTTCACCCGAGGCAGCATTGCAATAGCCATCGCTGTTTTGCAGACATTTTCCCTGGCTGCTTTCATCGCGCATGGGGCGGTTGATTTGATTGGTTCTGAAGGTTGCCAGAGAGGCGATCAGCTTGTCATCGTTAAAGCTGCCCTTTATTCCCACTTCGTAGACATTCCCCTGGATGGGATCGAGAAGCTGGTCACCTGTGCCTTTTACATTTTGCACAACAAAGGTATCGGCAAAGCTGGTGTAGAGGGTATAGGTTTCATTGATATCAAAAGTCAAACCAACGTAGGGCGTCAAGACATCATCTTTTTCGTAGCGGATGCGACGGCTGTCAACATACTGGTTGGTGGAGTTGGTTTTGTATTTGTAGTCAAAGTCAAATTTACTGTGTCTTGCTCCCACTATCAGATTGAGGGGGTCGGCGAGACTGAATCGTGCTGTTGCATAAACGCCTGTCTGGATGCGGTCTTCATAAGAGCGGCCGCCGTCCTTATGATAGCTCGGAGCTAGGTAGGGCAGGTCGTAGGGGCTGTAGCTATTGAGATCAACTTCCAGTCGCGGCTTCGGCGGTGTGGGTGTTGAGCGATCCCATAGGGTGTAGTCATTCAAGACAGTGTCAAAACTTGTCCAGCGGCCGGGAATATCGCTTTGCTGCGAGTTGGCTCCAAATAAAAATTCGTGTTTTCTGCCCAGCAAATCAAAATTGCCTTTGGCAAACACATCATAGACATCCAGTGTCTGTACATACTTGTAAGCGTACTTATTAAGATTGCCCTTTGGGTTTTCCGCGTTGAAGGGTGTTTGAACAGAATTGGCCAGGCTGGTGAACACCATATCCATTTCTATTTTTGCGCGAACATAAGAACCTTTTACTGACCAGCCGTTCTCGAAGAAATGTTCAACATCGATAAAACCCTGGGCATTGGCTTTGTCCCAGTAGTCGGAAAAGTTACAGCTGCAGTTGTCGCGGCTGAGTTTCAGGTCCGCACCTGTCAATGGGTTGCGCGGCAAGTTGTGGGCGCCTACGGCATGTTCACCCTGACGTTGGTAGCCAATATTCATTAGCGTGTTGCTGGTCAGGTCAGCACTGATGGTGCCATAGACAAGATTGGTATCGCGAGTCACTGCATCCATATAGGAGTTGGCATCCTGGTAGGAGACTACCGCGCGTCCGCGCACGCTGCCGCTTTCATTCAGGGCGTTGGAGATATCGGCTTCGCCGCGATACATATCCCATGAGCCATAACTCAGGGCACCATTCGCCTGGAATTCGGCGGTGGGCTTTTTGCGAATAATATTCACTGTTCCCGAAGGCTCTCCCGAGCCCTGCATCAATCCCGCCGCGCCGCGCAATATTTCAATGCTTTCCACCAATGCCATATCGGGTTTGGATGCGGCCACGTTGGATGCATTGATAGGCACACCGTCATATTGCATCAGGTTGGAGTTCCAGCCATCGCCCATGTTGAAACCGCGGATGGAGAAATTGGTGCGTTCGGAGTTGTCGCCAGTGAGGATGATGCCGGTGGTTTGCAGCAGCAATTGCCCCAGGTTAGTTGCGCCCATATCGTTGATTTGCTTGCGCGTGATAACGGAAACCGATTGCGGTGTTTCTTTTACGCTCAAATCGAGTTTTGTCGAGGTGCTTGCCTGCTTGCCTATGTAGCTATTTTCCTCAATGACATCCGCTTCGACTACCACCTTGCCCAGCGTGCCGGCTTTTTCCTGCGCGGCCTGGGCGGGTGAGAGGCTGCTGGCAATAAGGACAGCCAAATAGGTTTTAGGGATTTTTTTCAGCCAAGGGGTGTGTTGCTTCATGGGGTGGGGGCTCCTGATTATGAAATCTAAGTTTATTTGTAATTTGATTTCAAGTGATAATAATAATCATTAGATTATCATGTGAGGAGACGCTAACGCAATATAATGCGCCGTAATGGATTGATTTTTTATTTTAAATCAACGTGTTAGCTGGTTTTTGGTGTGACGAGTTTTTTGCTATAAAATAATTGCAGGCTTAGTTGCCAGGGGGGCTTGAAAGATTAAAAAGCCTTTTGGTTGTCTGAATAGCCCAAAGTAGAGTGTGGCGAGCCAAAGGCGTTGGTTAGGCGAAAGTACCAAATGATTGATGTAAATGGATAGTTCGTTTTTAAATCACAAAATACTTGTTAGGTAGGATAGATTGAAAGCCTGAAAATTCGCGCAAAGTTCTAATTGGTTATGAATCAATGGCCTGTGAGAGGTGAGATAGTGGTTGTCGGGCTTTTCTGCGGACTCATTATGAAATCTATGCTTCACCATCAACTAAAGGATGGTTTTAAAAATGCCAAAACTTTACGAATATTTGGGAATAATTTTGTTTTTCTACAGTAATGAGCATGAGCCAATCCATATACATGGGAAGCACGCAGGCCGTGAATCAAAGGCTGAAATCCATTTATTTAACGGCAAAATCACCAAAATTGTATTAAAAGACAAAGGTTCAGGTCTAGAGCCAAACAAACGAAAGAGTTTGAGGAGTTTGTTCAGGTATATGCCAATGAAATTGTAGAAAAATGGGTTGACTACTTTGTTAAGAAAAAACCAATAGTGCCGAAAGTCATTACGCAAAAGGTGAAAAATGTCAGCTTTATCCGTTAAAAGTGCAAAGCATGTAAAATCTCATATTATTGACGTTGAATTCTCCGATGGGGAGCATCGCCTTATAGATTTTGCGCCCTTCATCTTCTCAGTGGGACATCCTGATTATGATCGTTATAAATCTGAAGCAGGTTTTCTTAATTTCAGAATTGAAGATGGAAACCTGAATTGGGACGATTACACAATGATCTTCCCTGTTGAAGACTTGTATAGGGGTAAATTGCTTCGGTAAAAGATTGTTATGTAGAGGGTGTTCTGCAGGTATGGTGCTTGGGATAGACATAGCGGCCGGGGCACTAAATTGAGTCTTTAAAACCCACTTCCGTCGAATTCTTCTCCATGCTGAAAACCACTTTACTGTTCGTTGTCACTGCCCTCGCTGAAATCATAGGCTGCTTCCTGCCGTATCTCTGGCTGCGCAAGGGCGGTTCAATCTGGCTATTGTTGCCGTCGGCGGCAAGTCTTGCGCTGTTTGTCTGGCTGTTGACGCTCCACCCGGCAGCCAGTGGCCGGGTGTATGCCGCTTATGGTGGGGTCTATGTGGCCACGGCATTGCTGTGGCTGTATTTTGTCGATGGGGTAAAGTTATCGCTTTACGATCTGGTGGGGGCCGGGGTGGCGCTGCTGGGTATGGCGATTATCATTGTCGGGTGGCGCCAGCCTTAGGGTTTTCCCTATATAAAAAAATAAACTAGAAAGTCTTCTTATCTCTGCGCATTTAAGGTCTAGATTTAACTCAGAGGGCTGCATGCTGTCTGGGTGACAAAAAGGGCTTTGGGCATAAACCTTGCTAAACCTCTTGTATGTCGCTTGCCAATGGGCAATCAGCGCCTAAACTGACGTCAGCTTGACGCTTTGAGGATTATCACGTGCGCGTTATTACAGTTGCCAACCAGAAAGGTGGAGTCGGCAAGACCACGACCAGTGTTTCACTGGGTGGTTTGGCCGCATCCCAGGGGTATCGCGTGCTGCTGCTGGATATAGACCCCCACGGTTCCCTGAGCAGCTACTTTCGCCAGGATCCCGACGCCCAGGCGCAAAGCACCTACACGCTTTTCCAGCAGCGCAAAGAATTGACTGCACAGGCTGTAAGCAGCCTTATTGTTAATACAGGTTATCCCAACCTCGATTTGATTCCCTCTGCAACGGCGCTGGCCACCCTGGAGCGGCAGGCCATTGGCCAGGATGGCATGGGGCTGGTACTCGCCAAAGCCCTGGGGTTAATCTACAACGATTACGATTTTGTTTTTATCGATACGCCGCCACTACTTGGGGTATTGATGATCAATGCCCTGGCTGCCTGCCAGCATTTGATTATTCCCGTGCAGACAGAATTCCTTGCGCTAAAAGGTTTGGAGCGAATGGTGAGCACGCTGAATATGATGAGCCGCTCGCGCAAGAAAGCTCTGCCTTACACCATATTGCCACTGATGTACGACCGCCGAACCCAGTCTTCGGTGGTCAGTTTGCGCACCATTCGCAATACCTATCCCGATGAGGCCTGGCCGTCGCAAATCCCTGTGGACACTCGCTTTCGCGATGCCAGCCGGGCAGGGGTGCCGCCACATTTATTCGACAGTGCGGCGCGCGGTGTCGAGGCTTACACCTCTTTGTTTAAATGGCTGCTGCAAAGATTGGAAGGCGACTACCGGCGCTCAATGGCCGGAGGGGAATCATGACCTCCCGCAAAGATCCGCAAGCCCCTAGGGATCCTGATGCTCTGGAAGATCCAGAGGATAGTCTGCAGAATTATTTTGATGAGTTATTCGGTGGAGGCCTACCTGAAGCTGAGCCAAAATCTCCTGCGCTTAGTGTCGCCCCCGTTCCGCCCGAGCCTGTAAAGAAAGAAAAAATCCAGCCAGCAGCCGCGCCGCGCTTTGCCGATCCCGCTATTGCCAGAAAAGAGAAGCTGCAAAAGTTGCTGCATAGCGCAAGGGTTGAGATTCCTGTCGCCGTAGCTGAAAAAGTGGCGGTTGCGGAAAAAGTTGAAGTGATTGCACCTGTCGCTTTCAAGGCAGATCCCGACGAAATTCAGGAGTGGGAGATTGCGGTCAGTCCAGCAGTGATTGCCGCTGAGCCAGTTGTCGAGCTGAAGGTTGAGGCTCCCCAGGGCTATCAGATGCCCGGCCTTGAGTGGCAGGCCAATGGCCGGCCGCAATGGGCCCAGGCCAGATTCGATGTGTTGTTGATCAATGTTGCCGGTCTCACACTGGCTGTGCCTCTGATTGCCCTGGGGCAGATCCAGCCGCTCAGCGATGAGCTGACCCATATCTTCGGCCAGGCCGAATGGTTTATCGGCATTCAGCCGACTCTTGCAGGGCAGATACGTGTGGTGAATACGGCAAAGTTTGTCATGCCCGAGCGCTACGATGAAAGCTTTATCGAAAATGCCAAATTATTGGTATCCATCAACGATGTGCCCTGGGGGCTGGCGGTAGATTCCGTCAACCAGCCGATAAGGCTGGACCCGGAGGAAATCAAATGGCGCACAGATCGCAGCAAGCGACCCTGGTTGGCGGGAACCATCAAGGAACATATGTGCGCGCTACTGGATATTCCCATGATTGGCCAGATGCTGATGGACTCGGACAAGAAACTGGCTGCAGCCTCTGTGCGTCCTTAGCCGCAGGGTGGCTACCTTTGCAAGCAAAGGCTTTGGTCTTGCGTCCCTTTCTCTATAGATACTTTCCGCGACTCCCCGGCTAAAAATCTCTTTTGTCACTGGCAGAGCCTCAGGCCTCGGCTATAGTTATAAGCAATGTTTGACCATCCATATTTTGCATAGCTGCTAACAGGCATTGCGCTGAGGGAAACCCACATGGCTAATGATGCTGTAAAAAATAAAAGCTCCAATGATCCCATTCTGCAATGGGTTACCTTTCGCCTGGACGGCGAGACCTACGGCATCAATGTTATGCAGGTGCAGGAAGTCCTGCGCTATTCGGAAATTGCCGCCGTCCCCGGTGCCCCCTCCTATGTGCTGGGTATTATCAATCTGCGCGGCAATGTGGTGACGGTGATTGATACCCGCCACAGGTTTAACCTGACCAGTGGTGAAATTACCGATAACACCCGTATTGTGATTATTGAAACCGATCGCCATGTGATAGGCATATTGGTGGATAGCGTGGCAGAGGTGGTGTATTTGCGGCAATCGGAAATTGAATTGGCCCCCAATGTCGGCAATGAAGAGAGTGCGAAGTTTATCCAGGGTGTCTGCCATAAAAACAATGAGTTGCTTATCCTGATTGAATTGAATAAATTGCTGACCAGCGAAGAGTGGTCGGATCTGGAAGATCTGTAAGCGCTCGGTTTACTCATCACTACCCCTATGGACGAAAAAGCAAAAATTCACGAGGAGAGAAGATGGCATTATCACCACTTGAGATTGGGCTTATTCTCAGCCTGCTGACCAGTGTGATAGCCCTGGTAGTTGCTGCAGTCAGTTTGATTTTATCCCGTCGCCGGCAGCGCGAGGCTGAGCAGTTGGCGGAGCGGCTTGCGCGGGAAATTTCGCTGTCTACCACTGGTGTGGTGAGTATCGGCCAGCGTCTGCTGTCGCTGGAGCGACGTGTTCACACCGAGGCTCCACAGGCCCCTGCCGTACAAAAAATTGACTATTACAATAACGAAGATTTCCAGCCTTACTCCCAGGCGGCGCAGCTGCTGCAAATGGGCTTGGAGACCGAAGAAGTTGCCCGCCGCTGTGGCCTGTCGCGCGCAGAGACCTCCCTGATTCAGATGATGCAGGCAAAAACCGGTGAGGTGAAACAACCTGACCCAAGTCAATCCAAATAACTCAACAAGCACTTCTCTTTATCGAAGTCGGTTTCCCTTGCAACGCTTTTCCCTAAACCTGATAAAACCCATATGTCAGCTATAATCAAACTTGCGAACCTCCGAAAAATGTTGGCGAGGCGGTCAGCGCAAGGCAAAAACAGCATTAAAAAGCGGAGTTTAGACAGACTAAATGAGCATTTTTAATGCTGTTTTTAACGCGGCGATGACAACGCAGGTAATTTTTCAGAGGTTCGCTAGCTGGATAGAGCCAGCGCTTATTTATCCTTCAGGTGGGAGACTTATGAGTAAGCCAATTGTTCATCACAATGCATTTTATGATCTGTTGCGCGCTGAAAATGTTGAGGAGTTTAATAAACGCAAAGCGGCTGGCCAAGTGGGTGCCGATCAGTTGAAAGGGGGCGACTTCCGCGGCCTGGATTTGCGCGAGTTGAATGTCGATGGGCTGGATTTGAGCGATGCCTATTTTCGCGGGGCCGATCTGCGCGGAATTGATTTCCGCAAAAGCAATGTTGAAGGGGCCAGTTTTTGCCAGGCCCATATCTCCGGCTGCTATTTTCCCGAAGCTCTCTCCGCCGATGAAATACGCTTATCCTTCGATTTGGGTATTCGTGTCCGCTATCACAAGTGATCATTCCAAGGGAGCAGGCTATATTGGCTGCTCCTTGGCTCTGCCTTCCTAAACAAGCCCTCAATCGACAGATAGCCTTAGCCACAGAGTGTGAGTGTGTAATTACTCGCAGTTATCCAGTGGATAGGACAGTTACTATTTATTGACAAGTTATAGTTTTTTGTGCACTGAAAATGGCTGCTGATGGATATTTTTTGCACGCATCCCTAGACTGGCGATTAACATCGTAATAATATCTAAAGGTGATTTAACAATGTTAGCCGCGAGTTAAGCCTGAATTGTTGTTGGTGCTTGCTAAGCATCTAGCCTGCATTTGTGAAACCAGTAAAGGATTATGGATAAGCCGAGTGCTGTGTAAAATGGGCAAAATGAAAAGGAATTTATCATGCCAGAGCTATGCCGTTTTTTGGGGATTGTGATTTATATGTATCGAGAAATAGGTGGCCGACATCACTTTCCGCACATACATGCACACCATGGAAGTTTTAAAGCCGTTTTCAATATCAATACGGCAGAGCTTATGGAGGGCACTTTTCCCAGGCGAGAGCGAAAGTTTGTCGAGGCTTGGATAGAATTGCGAAAAGATCCATTGAAATTGAATTGGAACAATCTGAATATTGCTGAGGGTACACCTTCGTTTTTTAAAGTTGACCCCTTGGTATAGTTGAAAGGTGATTGAAATGACTGACTTGAATACCATGAGCATTGTTGATTTTGATCTTGTCGGTGAACACACTATCAAAATGGTATTTGCCGATGGCAAGGTTCAAGAAATAAACTTTCTTCCTGTTGTCGGTCAGGGTTGGATGAAAGACCTCGCCGATCCGCAATACTTTGCCCAGGTACGGCTTAATGATGGCGGTAATCTTGAGTGGCCAGATGGGCAGGATTTCAACCCCGAGGCATTGTACGATTGGCAAAACTTCGAGCGTGTTTATATCGAAGAAGCGAATCAAAATTTGAAAAGCGCCTGATAACTTCTCAAGCAAAACTATTGTCCAATTGTGATGCGAGCGGAAGAAAAATTATAGAAGCTCTTCCGTCGCATGTTTTATTTTCCGCTTTAAAACAAATCCTCAATCGACAGATAGCGCTCGCCGCTGTCATAGCTGAATATCAGCACGCGGCTGCCTGCAGCCATTTCATGCTGCTTTTGCGCCAGGGCGGCGAGTACCCCCCCGGATGATATGCCGACAAAAATCCCTTCCTTCAATGCGCTTTGACGAGCGAAATCAAACGCGGCCTCTTCGCTAACCAACAGGGTGCCATCGAGAGTTTCTTTATTGAGAATTTGCGGAATAAAACCGGCACCTATGCCCTGGATACGGTGCAGGCCTTTCTGGCCGCCGCTGATAACCGGCGATTTTTCCGGCTCGACGGCAAAGGTTTTCATTTTGGGAAAGGCTTTTTTCAGCACTTCGCTGCAGCCGGTGATATGCCCGCCGGTGCCCACGCCGGTAATAAAATAGTCGAGGCCATCGGGGAAGTCGGCGAGTATCTCGCGCGCGGTGGTGGTGCGATGTATCTCGGTGTTGGCGGGGTTGTTGAATTGTTGCGGCATCCAGGAGTTGGGGTTTTCGCCGAGCAGTTCATTGGCCTTGGCAATGCAGCCGCCCATGCCCAATTCTTTGGGGGTCAATACCAGTTCGGCGCCCAGGGCTTTCATATTTTTGCGTCGCTCTATCGACATGGATTCCGGCATGGTGAGGATCAGGCGATAGCCCTTGACCGCGCAGACCATGGCCAGGCCTATACCGGTATTGCCGGAGGTGGGTTCGATAATAACTGTGTCTTTATTGATCAGCCCCTTTGCTTCGGCATCTTCGATCATCGCCAGTGCGATACGATCCTTGATGCTGCTGCCAGGATTGAATCGCTCCACTTTCATCCAGACTTCGATATCGCTGCGAAACAAATGATTGATGCGGATATGGGGCGTGTTGCCTATGCTCTGCAAAATATTGGCGTATTTCATAATGGTTCCTTGTGTTTAATCTGGTTAAAAATAAATGTGCGAATCCTCTGCTCAAATTTAATCGAGACGCTTTTTAAAGCGCTTGGCGGCGAGCAGTAAACCCAGCAGGGTAAAGCAGGCTAGCCAGAGCAGGTCTGGCCATAAATCAATCAGGGTGGCGCTGCGCAGCACTATGCCGCGAATCATACGGATAAAGTGCGTCGCCGGTAAGACTTCCGCAATCCACTGCGCCAGTGTCGGCATGCCCTCATAGGGAAACATAAATCCCGACAATAAAATAGAGGGAATCAGCAAAAACATGGTCAGTTGCATGGCCTGCAACTGGGTGGTGGCCAAAGTGGAAATCAACATACCCAGAGTCAGGCTTGCGCTGATAAAAACCAGTGCGGCCAGTAACAAGTGATCGAGACGGCCATTGATGGGCACGGCAAAAATCAGATGGCCAACCCCGAGGATAATAGCCATCTGCAGCAATCCGACAAAGACATAGGGGACAATCTTGCCGATCATCAGCTCCATGGGTTTTACCGGTGTGGTAATCAGCAGCTCGAGATTGCCGCGCTCGCGCTCGCGCACCAGCGCTGCCGAGGTGAACAGCACCATGGTCATGGTGAGGATCACGCCCACCAGGCCCGGCACAATATTGATGGCAGAGCGACGCTCGGGGTTGTAAAACAGGGTCATTTCAAACGTGTTTCTGCCGCCCTGGAAATTTCCGGAAAATGCCATGGCCTCGAGGCTGGTCAGTGGCATATTCTTTAGGCCGAGCAGGGCATTGCCGACCATGGTGTCAGAGCCATCGATAAGCCACTGTGCCAGGGGGCGCTGGTCGTCCAGGCGCTGGCCTATATCCTTGGGGATAACCAGGGCCGCGCGAATTTCGCCGCGGGTGAGTGCGGCAGCGGCCTGGGTGGGGGTCTGATAATCGGCGATAAAATGGACAACCTGGGTCGCATGCAAATCGGCGATTAATGCGCGGGCAATTTCACTGTGACTGTTATCAACCAGGGCGACCGGCAGATTCCGCACATTGGTATTGATAGCAAAACCAAACAGTAGCAGCTGGATTAATGGAATCATCACTATCATGGCGAAGGTGGGGCGATCGCGCGAAAGCTGGCGCAGCTCCTTGATGACAATGGCATAAATTCTCTGCAGGCTGTTGCGAATACTGTAGGACATTATTGCCGCCCCTCGCCGCCAGTACAGTGGACAAATACATCTTCGAGGCTGGGACGCACCCGATTTAAATGGCGACCTGTCATTGCCTGTGCAAATTCGCGCTCCAGCCACTGCAAGGGTTCAGCAATTTTTTCTTTGATCAGCACACGCAGATGCATGCCCTGCTGTGCGGCGGAAATAATATCCGGGTGGGTGATAAGTTGCTGCTTAAGTTGCCGCAGATTTTCGCCGTCGATTTCCACTACCTGTGCCCCCAGGTCTTTCATCAGTTGTGTGGGCGAGCCATCCGCGCGCTTTACGCCGCCCTCCAGAATGGCGATGCCGTGGCAGCGCTCGGCTTCATCCATATAGTGGGTGGAGACCAGGATGGTGGTCCCCTGATCGCAGAGGTCGAACAGTTTTTCCCAAAAGTCGCGGCGATTTTCCGGGTCTACGGCGGACGTGGGCTCATCCAGCACCAGCAATTCAGGTTTGTGCAGTGTGGCACAGGCGAGCGCGAGCCGCTGGCGCTGACCGCCGCTGAGGCTGCCCGCCAGCCGCGTATTGCGTTGATCCAGACCGTAGGCGTGCAGTTGTTCGGCAATGCGCTGCCTGCTGACTTGATGCGGTAAATTATAAATCTGGGCAATAAAGCGCAGATTTTCGATCACGCTCAGGTCTTCGTAGAGCGAAAATTTTTGCGTCATATAGCCGATGCGCAAGCGCAGGGCTTCACTCTGCTCGGGCACCTTCATGCCCAGTACCTGGATATCGCCTGTGGTGGGGGTCAAAAGGCCGGTAATCAGGCGCATGCTGGTGGACTTGCCGCAGCCATTGGGGCCGAGAAAGCCGTAAATGGTTTTTGCCGGAATGGATAAATCCAAATTATCCACCGCGGTAAAACTGCCGAAGCGATGGGTCAGGCCGCGGGTCTGAATAGCGATAGTGGAGTTCATTGCGCGCTATCCACATCCACATCCAGATCCACTTGCGCCGGGAGGCCGCTGGGAACTTCCACCGCTGTGTCCGGCAGATCTATTTCGGCCAAATACATCAGTAGTGCGCGATCCTGTGAGCTGAGTCCGTAGTAGGGTGTGAACGCGGGATCGTGTGAAATCCAGCGCAGTTTGCCGGCGAAGGTTTTTTTGTAGCCATCGACATGCACATTCAAGGTTTGCCCTATTCGCAATTTCACCCGCTCTGTCTCCAGGATGTAGACTCTGGCATAGGGGGCCGTGCCAGCCAGCAACAGAGCCAGGGGATCGTTCAGGGTGGTGCGCTCGCCGACATATTTGGGCAGGCGGTCGAGGAAGCCGTTGCGGGTGGCAACAATGCTCAACTGCTGCAATTTGTGTTTTTCAATAGCGACATTGGCTTCGGCTTCGGCGACCTGGGCAGCAGCCTGCTGCAGGTCTTCGGCGCGGGTGCCGTTGGTGAGCAGGAGCAGATTCTGTTTAGTGCGCTTCACCTCGGCCTGTGCGGAGTCGCGCAGGGTCTTTGCACTGTCGTAATCGGCCTGGCCCGCAAGCTTCTGCCGGGTCAATGTGGTTATGCGCTTGAGGGTGGTTTCCGCCTGCTGCCATTGTGCTTCAGCCTGATCGAGCTGTGCCCTGGTTGCGGCAATATCTTCACTGCGGGCACCATTGTGCAATTTACTCTGCAGAGCCTTGGCGCTGGCCAGGGCCGCCTCTGCTCTAGCCAGGGAGGCCTTTGCCTGAGTATCATCCAGCTGTACCAGCAGCTCGCCCTGTTTAACGGATGTACCCTCGCGGATGGGCTGTGCGGTAATGATTTCCGAGGCGGTGGCCTTGAGCACAATCCGGTCGCGTTCCAGTGTGCCCCAGGCCTGTTTTTTATCGCTGTCGCCGCAGCCGCACAGGGCCAGGCAGAGATTCAGTATAAGCAGACGGCGTTTCATGGTTATATCCCTGATGTGTTAGCGTGGGTTAAGGCTATAATCCCGGCTTTAAGACTATAATAGTCAGATAGTGGCTATTTGTTTAGCATGAGCATCCAAATAACGCCTCCGAATAATTAACAAATTGTGAGATGAGATGACAGCGTTTTCCACTATTGGCCTGATTGGCCATCTGCACAATGAGCGTGCGACCTATTCCCTGAAGCGCCTCATTACCTTTTTGCAATCGCGCAATATCAAGTTTGTTCTGGAGCAGGAGACGGCGGGACTATTGCTCAATGACCCCATGCGCGAGGCCGCACACCAGATAGTCGAGATAGAATCCCTCGGTCAGTTGTGCGATCTGGTCATAGTGGTGGGCGGCGATGGCAGCCTGTTGCGCGGCGCCCGTATCCTGGCCAAATATCAAGTGCCGCTACTGGGTGTCAACCGTGGTCGCCTGGGATTTTTGACCGATATTATGCCCGAAGCCATCGAAGAAAAAGTGGGGCAGGTACTGTCTGGAAAATATACGCTCGAACCGCGTTTTTTATTGGATATGTCGATCAAGCGCGGGGGGGAGATCATCGCCTCGGGTGAAGCGCTGAATGAAGTGGTATTGCACCCAGGGCAATTTATCCTGATGTTGCAATATGAAATTTATGTCGATGGCGATTTTGTTACCACGCAATCTTCCGATGGCATTATCGTCTCCACGCCCACAGGTTCAACAGCTTATTCACTCAGCGGCGGCGGCCCCCTGATGCATCCCAAACTGGATGCGGTGGTGCTGGTGCCCATGAATCCCCACACCCTCAGCAGCCGCCCTATGGTGGTGTCTGGCGATAGCCATATCACCATTCGCGTCGGCGAACACAGTCGTGCGCTGCCGATGGTCTCCTGCGATGGCCAGACCCATTTTGAAATGCGTTTGGGCGATGAAATACACATCACCAAAAAGCCGTCCTTATTAAAATTATTGCACCCGGAAGATTATAATTTTTACGAGCGCTGCCGCACCAAGCTCGGCTGGGGCGGAACCCTGCTGAATTAATAGTCTCTGCAATCTGAGTAGTAGATGAACCCATGCAACTGATAGATTACACCGACCAGAACCTGCCACCTGTCGAAGGCTACGACCTTATCGGCGACGTGCATGGCTGCGGTGCAACCCTGGAGCGCCTGCTGCAGAAACTGGGTTACAGCAAGATCCAGAATGTCTACCAGCATCCGCGCCGCCGGGTGATTTTTCTCGGCGATATTATTGATCGCGGGCCGCGCATCCGCGAGGCGCTGCTGCTGGCCCACAGTATGGTGCAAAAGGGCAGTGCACTGATGGTACTGGGCAATCATGAGTTCAATGCGATCACCTATTGCACCAGGGTCAGGGGAAATATTGTCAGGCCTGGAGAGGAGGAGACTGTTGAATACCTTCGCCCCCACACCCCCGGCTATACTCGCCAGATTGCCGAGACCCTCGAGCAGTTCGCGCATTACCCGGAAGAGTGGAATGAACTGATTGAATGGTTTAAAACCCAGCCATTGTTTATGGAGCTGGGCGATGCCAGCGCCGGCAATCGCTTTCGTGTGGTGCATGCCTGTTGGGACAATGAATTGATCGCGGCGCATCGGGCGCGTTTTGGTGATGGTCATTTTGATGAAGATTTTATCCATGAGTCCGCCGAACCCAATTCGTTGTCGGCAAAGACCAAGCAGCGCCTGATCAGCGGCGTGGCCCTGCCGCTGCCACAGGGCATGAGCCTGGTATCCAGCGATGGTTATGAGCGCAATAGTTTCCGCACCAAATTCTGGTCGCCGCGCGCGCAGACTTATGGCGAACTGCTGTTCCAGCCGGACCCGCTGCCGAAGGCCATTGCCAAAGAGCCTATCAGCAAGGACCATCGCTCGCAGATGGTCAATTATTCGCCAGAGGAGCCGCCGCTATTTATCGGGCATTACTGGCTGCGCGGGCAGCCCAAGCCAATTACCAATAATGTCGCCTGCCTGGACTACAGTGCGGTAAAATATGGCCGTCTGGTGGCCTATCGCATGAATGGTGAGCAGCAGTTGAATGCGAAAAATTTTGTCTGGGTGTATGTCGATCCCTAAGTCGCCACTGAAAATACTGATGAGCTAACCTGCGCAGGTTTGAACCTCCATCGCTAACTAAAGAGTCTTGCTGTGAATTGGATTATTGTAAAAAAAGTTCCCCTGGACACAGACCTCTCTGCGGTCGTTGGCTATTTGCGCGAGCGCGGTATCAGCCATCAGGTCTACGAGGAAAAGGGCGAGCAGGTATTGGCTGTGACCAATCCCCATATAGTCGCGCCGCTGTTGCAAATGCTCGATGAGGCCGCGCAGGGTACTGTCAGTTTTTCTCCGACAACACACGCACCCCTGCAGCAGAGATCCCTGGCGGCGCCCTCGCTGCTTGCGCAAATTAAATCTGCCCCTGTTACAGGCTGGTTGATTTTGATGAGCATTCTCGGCGGCTGCCTGGTGGAGTTTGATAAGGCGCAGCGTTTTATTCCCTGGTTCAGCTTTCAGAAGTTTACTGAAACCGAATTTGGTGCACTGTACTTTTCTCCGGTCGTGGATTCACTGCTGGCGGGCGAGGTCTGGCGATTGATCACGCCGGCATTTCTTCATTTTGGTTTTTTCCATGTGCTATTCAACAGCATGTGGATATGGGATCTCGGCCGCCGTCTGGAGTATTTGCTGGGCAGAAAATACTATTTTATTTTTTTTGTGGCGACCGCCATTTTCTCCAATGTTGCCCAGTATCTCTGGTCGGGCTCGGGTCTATTTGGTGGAATGTCCGGTGTGGTCTACGCGCTGGTGGGGTTTATTCTGGTCAGTCACAGACTGGTGCCGCATCAGCTCACCGCCGTGGCGCCAGGTATTTTGGTGTTTATGCTAATCTGGCTGGTGATCTGCGCCACAGGTGCCATAGATCACTTTGTCGGCGGTAGCGTGGCCAATGCTGCCCACGTTGGCGGGCTGGTGGCTGGTATGCTCTTTGCCCTGTGTTCAGTGGCTATGCTTAAGAAAAGAATCAGAGATTGATCTATGAATGTGCAACAGTTGTTAAATAATATTACCCCCGATATCTATCAGAACCTGAAACGTGCTGTGGAGCTCGGCAAGTGGCCCGATGGCAAAAAACTTTCCAGCGAGCAGCGTCAGTTGTGCATGCAGGCGGTGATCGCCTATGAACACAAGCATTTAGCCCCGGAAGAGCACACAGGTTATATTCCTCCCGAGCCCCACACTTATTGCGAGGATGATCACGACCACGATCATCAGCAGGATAAACCCCTTAAATGGGTTGAGTAGTTATTGGCAAACACCGCAATGGCAGCCTGAAACAACACCAGCCCATTTCAATTTCAAGGATTCACTATGTCCAGCAGCGAACAGCAACCGCAAGCCATTTATTTAAAAGATTACACAGTGCCGGATTACCTAGTGCAAAAAACGGAATTGCATGTAGATATCCACGATGGCTATACCCTGGTGACAGCGAATTTATCTCTGCGGATAAATCCAGCGGCCGCTAAAGCGGTGACTCAGCTTACCCTGCACGGCAGCGACCTGGAGTTGGTGTCTATTGCAATTAACGGCAAGGCTCTGGCGCCAGCCGACTATGAGTTTGGCGAAGAAACCCTGACTATCAAAAAAACACCGGAGCAATTCCTGCTCACCAGCGTCAGCAAGATTTATCCAGAAAAAAACACCTCGCTGGAAGGGTTGTATAAATCGCGCACCATGTATTGCACTCAGTGTGAGGCCGAAGGCTTCCGCAAAATTACCTATTACCTCGATCGTCCCGATGTGATGAGCGAATTTACCACCACGGTGGTTGCCGATAAAAAATTTCCAGTACTGCTCTCCAATGGCAACCTCATAGGTCGCGGTGAGCTGGATAACAACCGCCATTTTGCCACCTGGCACGACCCCTTTAAAAAGCCCGCCTACCTGTTTGCCCTGGTGGCGGGGGATCTGGCGCATATTGGCGATAAATTCGTCACCAGCTCCGGGCGCGAAGTGACCTTGGAAATTTATGTTGAGCCAAAGGATTTGGATAAATGCGAGCACGCCATGACTTCGCTGAAAAGTTCCATGCGCTGGGACGAGCAGGTCTATGGTCGCGAATACGATCTGGATATCTTTATGATTGTTGCTGTTGACGATTTCAATATGGGAGCCATGGAAAACAAAGGCCTGAATATTTTCAATACCTCCTGTGTGCTGGCCAAACCAGAGACGACTACCGACAGCGGATTCCAGCGTGTGGAAGGGGTGGTGGCTCATGAGTATTTTCACAACTGGAGCGGAAATCGCGTTACCTGCCGCGATTGGTTTCAGTTGAGTTTGAAAGAGGGTTTTACCGTCTATCGCGACTCCGAATTCTCCGCCGATATGGGCTCGCGCACGGTAAAGCGTGTAGAAGATGTGAGCCTGCTGCGCACACTGCAATTTGCTGAAGATGCTGGCCCTATGGCACATCCGATCCGCCCCGAATCCTATATCGAAATTTCCAACTTTTACACCATGACCATCTATGAAAAGGGTGCGGAAATTGTTCGCATGCTGGCCAATTTGCTGGGCAGGGAAAATTTCCGCAAGGGCACAGATCTATACTTTTCCCGGCACGATGGTCAGGCAGTCACCACAGAAGATTTTGTGGCGGCATTGGCGGATGCCAGTGGCAGGGATCTCAGTCAGTTCAAGCGCTGGTATTCCCAGGCGGGCACCCCGCGCTTGCAGGTCAGCGACCAATACAATGAAGAGACGCAAGAGTATTCCCTGCATATAAAACAAACCTGCCCTGCGACGCCGGAATGCCAGGACAAATTGCCATTCCATATTCCCATTGCCGTAGGGCTGCTCGGCAGCGCGGGAGATCTGCCGCTCTACTTGAAGGGCGTGCAGCCGGACTTTGACAGCAGCGATAATACCCATAAGGTATTGGAGTTAACTCAGGCAGAGCAGACCTTTGTGTTCACCCGGGTACAGGAAAAGCCTGTACCCTCTCTGTTGCGCGGTTTTTCCGCGCCGGTAAAACTGCACTACGATTATGCGCGCGAAGATCTGATGCTGTTGATGAGCCGCGACAGCGACGGCTTCAACCGCTGGAATGCCAGCCAGCAGCTTGCGCTGGAGGTGATCAGTGATGTAATCAAGGTCTATCAGCGCGGTGAAGATATTGCCAGTCTGGCCATAGATAATCGTCTGATCAGTGCCTACCGCAGTGTGCTGCAGGACGAGAGTCTCGATCAGGCGATGGTGGCCTATATGCTCAGCTTGCCTTCGGAAGCCTATATCAGCGAGTTGGCTGAAGTGGTGGATGTGGAGGCTATCCATTACGGCCGCATGGCTGTGCGCAAAATCATTGCACGCGAATTGCGTGCAGATTTTGAGCGAATTTATCGCGGCTACAATCATGCGCAAACCTATGCTGCTAGCGCCGAAGCTATCGCTGCGCGCAGCTTGAAGAATGTCGCCCTGGCTTATCTGATGTTGCTGGCTGATGAAACCCTGGTTCGCGCCTGCCAGCAGCAATATGCCAGCGCCAACAATATGACCGATGTGATGGCGGCGCTGACGCAACTGGTCAATGCCGAGACCGCGCTGGCCCAGGAGTTTGCCGCACAGGCGCTCGCCGATTTCTATCAGCGCTGGCAGCAGGAGTCCCTGGTGGTCAACCAGTGGTTGGGTGTGCAGGCCAGCTGCAGTTTGCCGAACACCCTGGCGCGGGTGAAGGCACTCGAAAGCCACAGCGCCTACGATGCTAAAAACCCCAACAAGATTCGCGCGCTTATCGGCGGTTTCTGCAATGGCAACGCGATCAATTTCCATGAGCAGAGCGGGGCGGGCTATGAATTCCTGGCTGATAAAATCATTGTGCTCAACAGTCAGAACCCGCAAATCGCCTCGCGCTTGTTGACGCCGCTCACCAAATGGAAAAAATACAATCCCGTTCTCCAGGCGCTGATGAAAGCCCAGCTGGAGAGAATTCTGGCCGAGGAAAATTTGTCGAAAGATGTGTTTGAGGTGGTCAGCAAGAGCCTGGCTTAAGGGGCCTGGCAAGTCACTTTTGCCTGAGTTTGCCGCACTGGGTGATACTCCTGAAAAGGCTAATAATTTCTTATTAGCCTTTTTTGTTTGCTCTGTCCTGCTTCATGGGGTGAGGAATTAGCCAATAAGCCTATAGAAACCAGGGGCATAGAGCTACTTTTCTACACGCCAGAAGATGATGATAAATTTAAAGTTGGGAATCATCGTAACAAAAATCCGTTTTTTTGTTCCTAATGCGTGACTTAAGTCATTAAAAACACTGCATTTTTTCAAAATGTGGAGTGGTGCCTAGTTTTGCTGCGCCTTTTTCTTGATACTTCGCCCTACCTATAAGTGAGACTTTTTGGATTCTTATACCAATAAAAATTTGCTGGTCAAGAAGTGCAAAATTCCCTTTATACAATTTATCCCTGCACTAGGTTGTTATTGAACGTCTAACAAACGGATTTTTGCATGTTGATCATATCTACGTTTAACCATGAGGCTTGGCAATGAGCTCTTTAAAACTGTTCCCAATAATTTTAAGTGTCGCAATTCTTTCTGCGTGTGGTGGCAGCAAGACAGTTGATAATAAACCCGCACCTGAGCCGGCGCCGAGCAGTCGCAGTTCAGCGCTGTCGAGTGTCAATGGTGTATCGAGTGCAAGTATTGCATCGAGTGAAAGCATTGCATCGAGTGAAAGCAGTGAAGAGAGTTCGGTTGCCAGCAGCTCAAGTGAAAATGCAAGTTCCATTGTGGCCAGTTCGAACACCAGCAGCTCTAGCTCCAGCAAGAAGTCCAGCAGTTCAACCCTTATTGTGGTCGGCAGCTCAGCAAGCTCTATCGTGCAAAGTTCTAGCGTTATTTCCAGCAGTGTGCGCAGCAGCGCAAGCTCCAGCAGTTCTTCAGCGATTGCCAGCAAGTGGATGTTCAGAGGTACTCCCAACGCTTCGGGTAGCACTTGGGGTAAAACAGCCATGACGGTTTCGGGCAGTCTGGTTGTCACTTGCCAGAACTTTGCGGCAGCGCCGGCTCTGTTTAAAATAGCCAATAACGAGAGTGCAGATGATGGTTGGGCCGAGGCCTATCCTTTACAAAATTATGCAGTGGATGCAGGATTCAGCTATGACATCAGCTTTGATCCCGCCACCAAACAGGTTACCGCAACCAAGCGTTCAAGTGTCTGTGGCCAGGCCGGTTCAAGCTCTTCGGCCGGCAGCTTGTCCTCGAAAAGCAGTTCGTCTGCCGCTAGCGTGAGCAGTGTTCCCTCCAATGTAGCTGCCGATGTAAAAACCGCTGCGGGCAGCAAGGATTCACGTCTGGCCTGCTATAAGAGTAATGGCGAAAAGGCCTGCAACCTGCGCATGTATCAAGTCATGGTTGAATCTTTTGTAAATGGCGATGACTCCATCAATATGAACACCGGTTACGGTACCAGTCACCATAAAGGTGATTTGCAGGGCGTTATCAAAAGCCTGGGCTATATCAAATCCCTCGGGGTCAATACGCTTTGGCTCACGCCGATATTTGACAGCACCAATGGTGGCAACCCAAGTCAATTGGATGCAACGGGCTATTTCGCCAGCAATTTCTTTGAGGTGGATAAATATTTTGGTACGAAAGATAAATTAAAAGAACTGATTGATGCTGCCCACGCTGAAGGCCTCTATGTATTGTTGGATGGTGTATTTGGTCATGTGAAGGGTGGTGCAGCGAATTACACTACTCCTTCTCCTGGCGGGAGAAAGTTAATTGGGGCTGCCAATCCGCTTCCCTATCCTGGCAATCTGGATTTCTTTAAAGAGGTTGCTGCCTATTGGATCGCCAACTACAAAATTGATGGCTGGCGGTTGGATCAGGCCTATCAGGTTCCAGTGGAATATTGGGATGATATCCGCAAAGTGGTAGAGGATACCTCGGCTACAGTGAGCTACGATTTAGCAGGTGTTAGCGCTCGTCCGTTAGGTTATATGGTGGGCGAAATCTGGGATAGTGAAACTGTGATCAAAACTAAAGGCTACGGTTCTGAAGGGTCTGCAGGCTTGCTGTCCGCATTTGACTTTCCGGTTCGCTACAGCTTGGTGCAGACACTTGCCGTTGAGGAAGAGTTTGCAAGTTCGGGGCGTGGAAAAAGCCCAGCTAGCAGGCTTAACGAGGGTTATAAAACTCAAGATGGTTATCCGGCCCATGCCATGCCTAATTTGATGTTGACCAACCATGACTTGGTACGCTTTGGCGATTTGCTTCAGCGCGGCAATATTGCCAATCCTTCCGATGATCAATATTGGGGGCGCCACAAAGCAGCCATCTCCTTTATGGCGGCATATTCAGGTCCAATAACGCTTTATTATGGCGATGAAATTGGTCAGGAAGTTGCGGATTTTTCGCTTAAGCTGAGTAATAACGTTTGTTCCAGCCAAGGCAAGTGCGATGATCACGTTTCACGCGATTCTGGTGTAGTTGATGGGGTTGTCGGAACCCTGAACGACAAGCAGCGCGACCTGAAAAGCTATGTGACTTCATTAATGAAGTTGCGCCAAGCCCATCCGGCCTTGTGGAACGGCAGCCGCACTCATATCTATGCGGGAACCAGTGTGTATATGGATCGCAAAGACAGCGGCGATGACCATATTCTTTACGCCCTGAACACTACCAATGCCGAGGTTCGCATCAGTGTTGCCGCTTCAGCCATAGGTGCATCCGGCGATCTGGTCAGTCTGCTGAATTCCTCTGTGGTCTACAGCAACACGGCGGGCGTTTACTACCTGGTTCTGGCTCCATTTGAGGCGGCTTTCCTTGAAATCAAGTAGGCCGTAGCTGGCTGTCTTGGGGGTTGGCCCATAAAAAAAGCGAATGAGAAATCATTCGCTTTTTTTATGGATTTTATTTGAGCTCAGACCAGAGAGATCTTTTCCTTACTGATTAAAATTTTTCGCTCCTTGTAAAGTTTGCTCAGGGCATTTTTATAAATACCCTTGCTCACTTGATACTGGCGATAGATTTCCTCCGGTTCACTTTTGTCCGTGAGTGTGGAAACCCCATCATTCTCTTTCAGGTGCGCGAGTATAATATCGGTCAGTTCATCGCGAACTACGCGGGCGGCGGGGCGCAGGCTCAGGCCAATCTTGCGGTCGGGGCGAATATCTTTGATATAGCCGGTGAGTTGCTCGCCATAGAGCAGGGTCCTGGGGGCGTCATCGCGAAATATCAGGCCTAAATGCGTGTGATTGATAACGGCTTTAAACCCCAGCTCGCTGCGGCCGCAAATCAACAGGTTGACTTCCTGCTGCAGTTTAAGCCCGCTGGCGCGCTCCTCCAGGTGGCGACTGAGGCGCGAGGAGGCGGTAATGCGACTGGTGTGCTGGTCGAGATAAACACTCACCACATAGCTGCGGCCAACTTCCATGGGCTTTTGCTGCTCGCTGTAAGGCACCAGCAGATCTTTCGGCAGACCCCAATCGAGAAAGGCTCCTACGGCATTCACTTCTTTCACTTCGAGATGCGCACACTGGCCGACCATCACTTTGGGCGTGAGGGTGGTGGCTATAATGCAGTCGTCTGAGTCGAGATAGATAAATACTTCAAGGGTATCGCCGATTTTTGCGCTGGCGGGGACATAGCGGCGCGGCAATAATATGTTGCCAAAGTTTCCGCCATCGAGAAAAATACCGAAATCCACTTGCTTGATGACTTTCAAGTGGTTTATTTGACCAATTTTTAACATGCTTGACCTTCGCGTAATCTAATGTTGCTCGCAGAACGCTAGTGTAAAGCTTGTGGTCTGGCTATGCACTGGATATTGCCGCTAAAACATTGTTGGTATCTTTATGGATTTGTTGTCTTTTGCTCATGAACAGCATGAGTTTGCGCTGAGCCTGGATGCGCATCAGCATTTGCGCCTGGCTGTAGATGGGATTGAAGTTTCGGTAAAACCGCTGGATGTTGTCAGTATCCATGAATTCAAGCACCCCACCCTTGGTACTGTAGGCCTGGATTTTTCATTTGATTTCGCCGCGCTGCAGGCGAGCTATATGCTGGTGGTGAACAATCATGTGGCGGCGCAGGGGTTGCTGGACCTGCAACAGGAGACCGCGGCAGTGCTGTCCGACCAGGGGGCGGTGCTGCCCCCGACCCAGGATACCAGCTTGCCCAAGCGCAGCGCCCTGGTGTGGCTGGGTATAGGCATTAAATTGCTGAAGACCGCCAAGGTGCTGAAGGTGGCCTTGGCCACAGCCACTGTAGCCACCTATAGCATTCTGTTTACCTTTGAGTTTGCCCTGGCGCTGGTTGGGGTGCTGGTGTTTCACGAGCTTGGCCATTTGCTGGCAATGAAAAAATTCGGGATTCCCACCAAGGGCATGTACCTGATTCCCTTTGTCGGCGGTATGGCTGTGGGTGAAAAGCCGCGTACCCAGTGGCAGGATGTGTATATTTCCATGATGGGCCCGGTCTATGGCCTGCTGATGACGGCGGTTTTCTTTGTCATTTACACCATCACCGGCAGCCATTTTTGCGGCCTGGTGGCTTCTACCAGTGCCTTCCTGAATTTGCTGAACCTGTTTCCGGTCTATCCCCTTGATGGCGGAAGGGTGGTCAAAGCCCTGGTTTTCTCGCGCAGGAACTATCTGGCGCTGGTGTTGCTGCTGGTTATATCGGCGGCCTGTCTGGTGTTGACCTGGAAGCTCGGCCTGGTATTCCTCGCATTTTTTATTGTCCTGGGCGTTTTCGATATTGTGGCCGGTTGGAGTGTGCCCCTGGCCGAGGATATTACGCCCCTGAAAACCTATGGTATTTGGTTTTCCCTGGCCTGGTATCTACTGGTTGCAGTGATTTTCCTGGGGATGATCCTGCTGATTGCCGATGCCGGAGTTCCCGGTGCCGAGATAGCCACCAAGATTTTGCGCTCCTGATCCAGGCCGCAAACAGGTGGGGGCGGTAAGATTGGGCCGCTCGATTGCGTTAATGCTGTCCCGTGCCAGCGTAAGTGGCTATAATGGCCGATTTGCGGCGGCCCAATCCGCGATGACTCAGGTTAAAACAGGTTTTTGTAGTGACTTCCACGTGTGATGAATCCTTTGAATTGACAGCCTTGCCTGCTGAGTCCGCGCTGGACGAGACTGCCGCAGTGGAGATTGCCACAGCAGTGACTGCCCCTGAGGGGATTAGCGCCGAGGAGGGAGTCACTGCTGAAGTGGAGAGCAAACCCCTGCAGGGCGAAATGCCGTTTGCCATGGTGCACGGCAAGGCCTATACCCAGCTGCCCCAGGATCTCTATATCCCTCCCGATGCCCTGGAGGTTTTCCTGGAGGCCTTCGAGGGGCCACTGGATCTGCTGCTCTATCTTATTCGCCGGCAGAATATTGATATCCTGGATATCAATGTGTCCGAAATCACTAGCCAATATATGGCCTATGTCGAGCTGATGGATGCCAATCAGTTTGAGCTTGCCGCCGAATACCTGGTGATGGCGGCCATGCTGGCCGAGATCAAATCGCGTATGCTGCTGCCGCGCTCCACCACTGAAGAAGAGGAGGAGGAAGATCCGCGCGCTTCACTGATCCGCCGCCTGCAGGAATACGAGCGTTTCAAACAGGCTGCCCAGGATGTCGATGCCCTGCCGAGGATTGGGCGCAATGTCTTCCAGGCCAGCGCCCAGGCACCGGATCGCAGTCTGACCCGGCCCGATCCCGATGTGGAGCTGCAAGAGTTGTTGCTGGCATTGTCAGAAGTCTTGCGTCGCTCGGATATGTTTGAAAGTCACCATGTATCCAAAGAGCGGCTCTCTACGCGCGAGCGCATGGCGCAGGTGATGGATAAACTGGCACAGAATAATTTTGTGCCTTTTGTTAGCTTATTTACCGTGGAAGAAGGGCGCCTGGGTGTAGTTGTGACCTTTTTGGCGGTGATGGAATTAATTAAAGAGTCGCTGGTAGAAATCGTGCAAAGCGAATCCTTTGGCTCTATTCACGTGAAAGCAAGAACACAATGACAGACGAAAATATAATTGACCCTGAGGTGGGTGAAGACCTGGCCGATGAATTAATTGTCGGTGAAGCGGTTATCGAGGAGGAGGCAACCGTTGCTGTGACCCAGCAGCCGGTGGATAAGGAAATGCTGCAAAAAGTGGTTGAGGGCGCGATACTGGCCGCTGGCCAGCCCATGACCATTGCGCGTCTGCTTGAGTTATTCGATGAAGCTGTCGCACCCTCGAAGGAGGAGGTTCAGGCCGCGTTGGAAGATATCCAGGCTGCCTGCAGCGATCGCGGCTATGAACTGAAAGAGGTCGCCTCCGGCTGGCGCTTCCAGGTGCGCGAACAGCTTGCGCCCTGGGTCAATCGCCTCTGGGATGAGAAGCCGCAAAAATATTCTCGTGCACTGCTGGAAACCCTGGCGCTGATCGCCTATCGCCAGCCGATAACCCGCGGCGATATCGAAGAGATTCGCGGTGTGGCAGTCAGCTCGCATATTATGAAAACCTTGATGGAGCGCGATTGGGTAAAGGTTGTGGGCCATCGCGATGTGCCTGGGCGTCCATCGCTCTACGCCACCACTCGCCAGTTCCTCGATTATTTCAATCTCAGGAGCCTGGAGGATCTGCCTTCTCTGAGTGAAATCCGCGATCTCGATGAACTGAACAATGTTCTCAATCTCGGCGATGAAGAGGGGTTGGGCGAGAAAGACACTGATGATCTACCCGTGCCTGCGGGTGATAGTGCTGGCGAATCCACTGTTGAAGCTGCGGATGAGACTGTAGTCCAGGAAATGGAAGAATTTATCGATGGCGAGGAGGCGTTCGAAACCATTGAAGACGCCGAGCCGATATCGGCAATCAATGGCAACCAAGCGTTGCCGGATACTGACGCTGACGCAGATGTGACAGCAGAAGATACTGACGAGGAACACAACAACGCCTAGGCGTTGTCATTATTATGGTAAAGAAAACTAACCAACCTCCTTTCGGCGCAAGTAAAAATCCCGCTGAAAAACCTGCCAAGGCTGCGAAGCCAGCAGTTACCGGTAAGTCTGCCCAGGCTCGGGCCACTACTGAAAAATCGGAAAAATTCAGCAGCGCGAAAAAAACGGCGGGCGCGGCGAGCAAAAAGCCTGCCGCCAGACCTGCGCGCGCTGACAAGGCAAGCGTGGGTGCTCACACTGATACAAAAAGTGAAAACAAGTCCGCAGCGCCTGGCGATGAAAAGTTACAGAAAGTCTTGGCTCGTGCCGGTATAGGGTCGCGCCGCGAGATGGAGCGCGTGATTGAGGCTGGCCAGGTAAAAGTGAATGACCGCATCGCCAAGCTGGGTGACAGGGTTGCGCTGGGCGATAAGATTTTTGTCAACGGCCAGCGGGTATTGGCCAGCGCTGAAGTCACCCGTCGCCGCGTTATTTTATATAACAAGCCGGAGGGCGAAATCTGTTCGCGCTCTGATCCCGAGGGGCGCAGAACTGTCTATGACAGTTTGCCCGCACTCAAAGGTGAGCGCTGGATTTCGGTTGGACGCCTGGATTTTAATACCAGCGGCCTGCTGCTGTTTACCAATGACGGCGAGTTTGCCAACAAGCTGATGCATCCGTCCTCAGTGATAGACCGCGAATACCTGGTGCGCATCCAGGGCCAGGTCGATGACGAGATGAAGCAAAACCTGCTCGACGGTGTGCTTCTGGAGGATGGTGTAGCGCGCTTCACCGATATAGTCGATGGCGCTGGCGAATCGCGCAACAGCTGGTTTTACTGCGTGGTAATGGAGGGGCGCAATCGCGAAGTGCGTCGCCTGTGGGAATCCCAGGGGGTTAAAGTCAGCCGCCTGAAGCGTGTGCGCTACGCCAATATCTTTATTCCCTCGCATGTGCGGGTGGGGCAGTGGATCGAACTGGGCGAAAATGAAATTGCCGATTTGTGCCTGACCGCCGGCTTTGATAAGAATGGTCATACCCGGGTGATGGCGCCGACCCGCGATGAAAGTATGCAGCGCATTCGCCACGAGAAGAAATTGCGTGCTGCATCGGCTGCGCCCAAGCGCTTTAAGCCTGCGCCGCGCAAAAAGCCCGACCCCGCTTAGGTTGAGGTAAGTTCACGCACGCACCCCAAGGCTCGGATTCTTTCCTGGTATCAGC
Organism: Cellvibrio sp.; assembly: GCA_035565295.1. Lineage (GTDB taxonomy): Bacteria > Pseudomonadota > Gammaproteobacteria > Pseudomonadales > Cellvibrionaceae > Cellvibrio. The sequence continues at coordinate 27,138 of DATMSP010000055.1, forward strand.
TCTATTGTGGGAGCCTGACTCAAAGGCACCACCTTTGCTGGTGGATATATAGGGCAGGATGGGCGGTTGGGTGCAGCCTGCGCTGCAAGTTTTACCCACCGTCCCTAAGAAAAATAAACCCGTGCCCGAGGTCAGCCCGGTCAGATAATAATGGAAAACCTTGAGCTATTGACGACGCGATTTCTTCCCGCCTGCTTGGCTTCATAGAGCGCTTTATCGGCGCGCTCGAACAATTGTTCAATGTGCTCTTTCTGATCGGCGATACGCGTGCTTATGCCAATGCTGACCGTGGGCTGGATGGTCTTGCCATTCTGGCCGAGGCTGACCTTACCCACCTCGGCGCGAATGCGTTCGGCAATAATCTCCGCCCCTGAGTCATTGGTTTTACACAGCAGCACCACAAATTCCTCGCCGCCGAAACGGAAGCTGATATCGCTTTCGCGGCAGACATTGGCGATGGTGCGGGCGATGATCTGCAGCACTTCGTCGCCGCGCGCATGGCCGTGCTGGTCATTGATTTTTTTAAAGTGATCGACATCAATCATCAGTAGTGATAACTCATGCTTGTGGCGCTCAGCCAATTGCAGCTCGCGGTGCAGGGCGTTGTCCAGGGCTGCGCGGTTGCCGAGGCGGGTGAGGGGGTCGAGCATGGCCATTTGCATGGCCGACCTGAATTTCAGCGCGTTGCGCAGCGGATAGATGAGGGCTCCCAGCAATATCTCCAGGCGAGTCTGCTCGGATTCATTAAAGCGCTTGCTGCGATTGAAGATAATTTCACCCAGATAGCCTTCATCGGTAGTCAGGCGGTAGTCGCAGTGATGTATGGCATCATTGCCTAGTTTGGTGATGTCTTTATCGTTGGCAAAACGGAATTGGATTCCTCCCACCGGGAGAATGCCTTTCAGGTGCAGGAAAAAGATGCTCAAGACCTCATTGGGTTCCAGGGTCATTTGCAATGCCTGGATCAGTTTTACCCGCGCTTCCATTTCCTGTTCTGGAGTCAGGGCGGGTAGCTGGCGGATGGAGGAGGAGGGAAGGCCAGTAACCATGGTCATGTCACGCATAAAAATGCACCTGAGAAGTAGTGATGATGCCCAGCAATTGTTATATCTGTACAAACGCTGAATAAAAATTGTTCTGTCAGGAGGGCTTAAGCGAAAACTATGCCAGTCGGCTATAAGCAGAAAAACTCTAATAAAAACAAAATACTAGAAAGATGGTCTGCAATCGATTAGGCGCGGTGCGGGGCGGAATATTGCCGCCAAAAGAAGAAAAGGGGATAAGAACCATGGCAAGCGCTTGCCGCCTGCCAAAAAAATGGCGGCGGCTTTCGGGCGCTGCCACAGCACTTTCCAGGAGCTGCGGCCTTGCGCCTTTGTTGATGCAGTTTTGAGCTATCTGCAGGCCTAATAGCCAACAGCTAAAAAGTGCCTATCTGCCGTACATTTGTGGTAGTATCGCCGGCTTAAATTCGGTTGTAAAAAACGCGTTCGCAGGTGGTCCGCCGCTGGGCATAGGTCTGGCCGGGTCGGCTGTGCAATTAGCCACTATTTACGTTAATCCATCAGCTATCACCATAATAAGGAAAGCTGTATTCCCATGGTCGAATTCGCAAAAGAAATATCACCCGTAAGCATTGAAGATGAAATGAAGAAGTCCTACCTCGACTACGCCATGAGCGTAATCGTGGGTCGTGCTTTGCCCGATGTGCGCGATGGCTTGAAGCCCGTGCACAGGCGTGTTCTCTACGCTATGAACGAACTGAAAAACGATTGGAATAAGCCCTACAAAAAATCTGCCCGTGTGGTGGGTGATGTAATCGGTAAATACCATCCTCACGGTGATACAGCGGTATACGATACGATTGTGCGTATGGCGCAACCTTTCTCACTGCGTTACATGCTGGTGGATGGCCAGGGCAACTTTGGATCGGTGGACGGCGACCGCGCGGCGGCCATGCGTTATACCGAAATCCGCATGGCCAAGATCGCCCACGATCTGCTGGCGGATCTGGATAAGGAAACCGTAGATTTTGTGCCCAACTATGACGGCACAGAGATGATTCCCGAGGTTATGCCAACCCGTATTCCCAACCTGTTGGTGAATGGTTCTTCAGGTATTGCCGTGGGTATGGCCACCAATATCCCCCCGCACAATTTAAAAGAGGTGGTGCAGGGCTGTCTGGCGGTGATCGACAATCCCGATGTCACCATCGACGAGCTGATGGAGTTTATTCCCGGCCCGGATTTCCCCACAGGGGCCATTATCAACGGTCGCGCCGGCATTGTGCAGGCCTATCGCACCGGCCGTGGCAGCATTGTCGTGCGCGCAAAAACCGAGATTGAGCGCGATGAAAAAACCGGTCGCGAGACTATTCTGGTTCACGAAATTCCCTATCAGCTCAACAAGGCGCGTTTGATCGAACGTATTGCTGAACTGGTCAAAGAAAAGAAAGTGGAAGGCATCAGCGAACTGCGCGATGAGTCCGACAAGGACGGCATGCGCATTGTTATCGAGGTGAAAAAGAGCGAGTCGGCAGAGGTGCTGCTGAACAATCTGTTTTCCCAGACACAATTGCAAACCACTTTCGGTGTAAACATTGTTGCCCTGGATGATGGCCAGCCAAAAATCCTCAATCTGAAAGAATTGCTGCAGGCGTTTGTCAAATTCCGTCGCGAAGTAGTCACACGTCGCACCGTGTACCTGCTGCGCAAGGCACGCGAGCGCGGCCATATGCTGGAAGGTCTGGCAGTGGCGATTGCCAATATCGACGAAGTGATCGAATTGATCAAACGCTCGCCCACGCCCGCCGATGCTAAAGACGGCTTGATGAGCCGCGGCTGGGAAGCCCGCGAAATGGTGCCCTTCCTGGAGCGCGCCGGCGAAGATGCCTGTCGCCCTGAGGAGCTGGGCCCCGAGTTTGGTATGCGCGATGGCAAGTATTATTTATCGGCTGCCCAGGCCCAGGCGATCCTGGAATTGCGCCTGCACCGCTTGACCGGTATGGAGCACGATAAACTGCTCGCCGAATACGATGAAAAGCTCACGCAAATTGCCGAATTCCTGGAAATCCTGCGCAATGCTGTGCGCTTGATGGAAGTGATTCGCGAAGAGATGGAGCAGGTGATTGCCGATTACGGCGATGACCGTCGCACCGAAATTGTTGCCTCGACACTGGATCTGACCACTGAAGATCTTATCAATGTCGAAGATCGCGTAGTGACTATCTCCCATGGCGGCTATGCCAAGAGCCAGCCGTTGGATGACTACCAGGCCCAGCGTCGCGGCGGTATGGGCAAATCGGCTACCGCCGTGAAAGATGAGGATTATGTCCAGCATCTATTGATTGCCAGCACTCACGATACCATTTTGCTGTTTACCAATACCGGCAAGGTTTACTGGCTCAAGGTGTATATGATTCCGGTGGCGGGCCGTCAGTCGCGCGGTCGCCCGGTCATCAACCTGTTGCCGCTGGAAGCGGGCGAATGCATTACTTCGATATTGCCAGTGAAATCTTACGATGATGATCACTTTATCTTTATGGCCACTGCACAGGGCACGGTGAAGAAAACGGTGTTGAGTCAATTTGCCCGTCAGCGCAGTGTCGGTCTGCGCGCGATTGAATTGGATGAAGGCGATACCCTGGTGGGTACGGCGATTACCAATGGAACCTGCGATGTTATCCTGTTTTCCTCGTCGGGCAAGGCGGCGCGTTTCCGCGAAGCGCAAGTCCGCTCCAGTGGTCGCACTTCGCGCGGTGTGCGCGGTATACGCCTGGGCGAAGGCCAGCGCGTAGTGGGCATGGTTATCCCCATGGAGAATGGCCAGGTCTTGACCGTGAGTGAAAACGGTTATGGCAAGCGCACAGAAGTGGGTGAATTCCCGGCTAAAGGTCGCGGCTCGCAAGGTGTGATAGGCATGCAGACCACGGATCGCAATGGCCCCTTGGTGGGTGCCGTGCAGGTATTCGACGGCGAAGAAATTATGCTGATCTCCGATCAGGGCACCATGGTTCGCACCCGCGTCGATGAAGTCTCTGTATTGAGCCGCAACACCCAGGGTGTGCGCCTGATCATATTGAAGGAAGGTGAGTCCATGCAGGGGCTCGAGCGCATTGAAGAGAGCGCCGATGAAAATGCCAAGCGCGAACTGGCGCGGGCAGAGTCTGCAGAGGGCGAGGAGGCCATTGATGATGGCGCTCTCGATGACAGCCTTGGCGGGGATGCGGCAGCTACCGGCGATGCAAGTGACGAGTAAATAAATGTCCGAACACGATGAAGCAGAAAAGCTCCTCGCATTGCGCGATAAAATTGATGCGATAGACGAGGAAATTGGCCGATTGCTTTCGGCCCGTGCCAGCTGTGCGCAGGAGGTGGCCGAGGTGAAAAAGGCCAACCTCGCGCCTGGCGAGCAGCTCCTTTTCTATCGCCCCGAGCGCGAGGCACAGGTATTGCGCAAGGCGATGGAGCGCAATAGCGGGCCGCTCAGCAATGAAGAGATGGCGCGTCTGTTTCGCGAAATCATGTCGGCATGCCTGGCCCTTGAGGACCCGGTAAAGGTCGCCTATCTGGGGCCCGAAGGCACTTTTACCCAACAGGCTGCGCTAAAACATTTTGGTCACTCGGCTGTGGTCTTGCCCTTCTCTGCGATAGACGAAGTGTTCCGCGAAGTGGAAGCGGGCTCGGTGAATTATGGTGTGGTCCCGGTAGAGAATTCTACCGAGGGTGTGGTCAATCACACCCTCGATAATTTTATGGGGTCCAACCTGAAAATTTGCGGCGAAGTGGAATTGCGTATTCACCACAATTTACTGGTGTCCGATGTCACCAACACCAAGAGCATCAGCCGCATCTATTCCCATTCGCAGTCATTGGCGCAATGTCGCAAATGGCTGGATGCCCATTACCCCCACGCCGAGCGCATAGCGGTCAGCAGTAATGCCGAGGCGGCCAAGCGTTTGAAGGGTGAGTGGAATGCGGCCGCTATCGCCGGCAGTATGGCGGCAGAGCTGTATGGTTTGACCATGCTCGCCGAAAAAATTGAAGATCAGCCAGACAATTCCACGCGCTTTTTAATTATAGGTACGCAGACTGTGCCGCAGAGCGGTGTCGATAAAACCTCTATAGTGGTGGCCATGCGCAATGAGCCGGGAGCCCTGCACAATCTGCTGGAGCCCTTCCATCGCCACAATATTGATTTGACCCGTGTCGAGACCCGCCCATCGCGCACTGGTGTCTGGAACTATGTGTTTTTTATTGATTTTACCGGCCACGCCAACGATGCATTGATCAGCAATGTATTGCAGGACGTTGCCGGGCGCTGTGCAGATTTGAAATTGCTCGGCTCTTATCCCAAAGCGGTTTTGTAAGCAGAGTATGACGCAGATTAATCCAGCCCAGAGTCAGCCGCAGCTACTGATCAATAAATTGGTGGTGATTGGTATTGGTCTGATCGGTGGCAGTTTGGCAAAAGGCTTAAAACAACGCGGAGCCTGCAAAGAGGTGATTGGCATTGCCCGCCGTGAGGAGACTTGTGTTGAAGCGGTGAGCCTGGGTGTGGTCGACCGCGCCTATACCTCTCTGAGCAGTATTGCAGCAGAATTATCGGCGGGTGATGTTATTTTTATCTCCGTGCCGACACTGTCGGTGCAGGCAGTGTTGCAAGAAATTAAAGCCTCCGTGTCCAGCGAAGTGACCATTACCGATGGTGCTAGCGTAAAGGGCAATGTGCAACTGGCTGCAGAACAGGTTTATGGTGAAGTCCCGCCGCAATTGGTGCTGGGGCATCCGATTGCCGGCTCGGAAAAAAGCGGTGTTGCCGCGGCCAATCCCGATCTGTATGAAAATCACCGCTGCATCCTGACTCCCTTGCCAGCGACGGATGCAGGTCACTTGGAGCGAGTGACGCATTTGTGGCAAGCGTTGGGAGCTGAAGTCTTGACCATGTCGGTGGCGGAGCACGATGAAGTGCTGGGGGCAACCAGCCATCTGCCCCATGTGATTGCCTATTCGCTGGTGGATACCCTTGCGCACGACATAAACAACCCCAATATCTTTCGCTATGCGGCGGGTGGTTTTCGCGATTTTACCCGCATCGCCTCCAGCGACCCGATTATGTGGCATGACATAATGCGTGCAAATAAAACCAGCGTCTTGCATGCGCTGGATTTGTTTATCGACAATTTAACGCGTTTGCGTTCGGGTATTGAAAGCGAAGATAGCGAGTATCTGCTGTCGGTATTTAGCCGGGCCAAAGATGTTCGCGATGAATTTACGGCTAATTTTGCCAAGCCAAAAAAATGAAATGGTATTGCTAGTACCCAGTAATTATTCACCCTTTTTATTCATTGTTATCGGTAGTATGCGGAATGTCCGACTATAAACTCACTCACTTAAAACAGCTCGAAGCCGAAAGTATCCATATTATTCGCGAAGTGGCTGCCGAATTTGATAATCCCGTGATGCTTTACTCCGTGGGTAAAGACTCTGCGGTGATGATGCACCTGACCATGAAGGCGTTCCACCCCGGCAAGCCGCCATTCCCGCTGCTGCACGTGGATACCACCTGGAAGTTTCGCGAGATGATTGAATTCCGCGATCAGCGCATTGCCGAATTGGGTTGGGATTTGATTGTCCATATCAACCAGGAAGGTGTGGATATGGGCATCAGCCCTTTTGTTCACGGTAGTGCCAAACACACGGATATCATGAAGACCCAGGGCTTGAAACAGGCATTGAACAAGTATGGTTTTGATGCCGCCTTTGGTGGTGCGCGCCGCGATGAGGAAAAATCCCGCGCAAAAGAGCGCGTCTATTCCTTCCGCGATAAGAACCATCGTTGGGACCCAAAGAACCAGCGCCCCGAACTCTGGAATATCTACAATGGCCGCGTCGACAAGGGTGAGAGCATTCGTGTATTCCCCCTGTCCAACTGGACTGAGCTGGATATCTGGCAATATATCCATTTGGAAAATATACCGATTGTGCCGCTGTACTTCGCAGCCAAGCGCCCGGTAGTGGAGCGCGACGGCACCCTGATTATGGTGGATGATGATCGCATGCCGATCGGTCCCGATGACAAGATCGAAGAAAAAATGGTTCGTTTCCGCACCCTGGGTTGCTACCCATTGACCGGTGCCGTTGAATCCACGGCGACCACCTTGCCGGAAATTATCCAGGAAATGCTGCTCACCACCACCTCCGAGCGCCAGGGTCGCGTGATAGATCACGATAGTTCCGGCTCTATGGAGAAAAAGAAGCAGGAAGGCTACTTCTAATTTTTAACGGCGAATTTGTTTTAAGAATTTTTTAAAAGATTGCGATAGCACAAGAGACTATTATGAGTCACCAGTCAGAATTAATTGCGCAGGATATCAATGCCTACCTCGCGCAACACGAACAAAAAGAATTGCTGCGTTTTTTAACCTGCGGCAGTGTCGACGATGGCAAGAGTACCTTGATTGGCCGCCTGCTGCACGATTCCAAGATGATCTATGAAGACCAACTGGAAGCCGTGCGCTCAGACAGTGCCAAGCATGGCACTACCGGCGAGAAAATTGACCTGGCCTTATTGGTGGATGGCTTGCAGGCCGAGCGCGAGCAGGGCATCACTATTGATGTGGCCTACCGCTATTTCTCCACTACCAAGCGCAAATTCATTATTGCCGATACCCCCGGGCACGAGCAGTACACGCGCAATATGGCTACAGGGGCTTCCACCTGCGACCTGGCGATTATTTTGATCGATGCGCGCTACGGAGTGGTTACCCAGACTCGCCGCCACAGCTATATAGCTTCACTGCTGGGCATCAAGCATATTGTGGTTGCGGTAAATAAAATGGATCTGCTGGACTTCAGCGAATCTGTGTTTGAAAAAATCAAGGCCGACTACGTTGCCTTCGCCAACAAATTGGGCATGGAAAATATTTTCTTTGTTCCGATTTCGGCATTGGACGGCGACAATGTGGTCAACCGCTCGGAGCGCTCTCCCTGGTACAAAGGCCAGACGCTGATGGAGATGCTGGAAACTGTACCCATCGCCGGCGATAAAAACTTTTCCGATTTCCGCCTGCCGGTGCAATATGTTAATCGTCCCCATTTAAATTTTCGCGGCTTCTGCGGCAATATAGCCTCGGGAGTCGTGAATGTCGGCGATAAAATCAAAGCTTTGCCCTCCGGTAAAACCAGCACAGTCAAATCGATTGTGACCTATGATGGCGATTTGCAGCAGGCCTTTGCCGGCCAGTCTGTCACCCTGACCCTGGCTGACGAAATTGATATCAGCCGCGGCGATGTCATTGCCCTGGCGAAGGACACTGTTCCCCTGACCAATCATTTGCAGGCGCATGTGGTATGGATGACGGAAAAGGCATTGCAGCCCAACACCGATTATCTGTTCAAGTTTGCCAGCAAGCTGGTGAGCGGCCAGCTGGAAGCCATTCATTATCGTATCGATGTAAACACACAGGAGGAAACTCCCGTTGGGCAATTGCAGTTGAACGATATTGCTGTGGTAGATGTACTCTTGACCCAGTCAGTGGTGGTGGATGATTACAAACACAACCGCGCAACCGGCGCTTTTATTGTTATAGATCGCATTACCAATATCACCGTGGGTGCGGGTATGGTGATCAAGCGCCTGGATGATAAGGCTGTTGCCTCAGCAACCAACTTCAGTGCATTTGAGCTGGAATTAAACGCCCTGGTGCGCAAGCATTTCCCCCACTGGGGTGCGTTGGATCTAGCGCAATTATTGAAAAAATAATGCGCAAAACTATGCGCAAACAACCTCTACCCGCAAGGCTAGAGGTTGTTTTGTTTTAAGCGCAGCAGTTTGTCGTACCTGGGAAGAGGTATTTTCGCACACAAGAATTGTCGGTTTGCCACTGTTTCCCGATCCAGGTTTGCCATAATCTGGACTTGCTCAAGGCAAAAAGCCGCGAGTAAACCCAATAGGCAGTTTAACTTGATGACATGGAGTCGATTATGAAAAGTATTATTCTTGTTGTAATCTGCAGTCTGCTTGCTTTTTCCTCTGTTGGTTTTGCCGCTGATGTGTCTGGCAAATCCGCGCCTGCGATTGCGGTGGCCAGTGGCAACACTTCCACGCAGGAGCAGGGGGCAATCAATATTAACACCGCCGATGCCCAGACCCTGACTCGCCTGAAAGGTGTGGGCCTGAAGAAGGCCGAGGCGATTGTCGCCTGGCGAAATGCCAATGGCAGTTTTAAAACCCTTGAGCAATTGGCTGAGGTCAAGGGAATTGGCAGCAAGACAGTCGAGATCAACCGTACCATGCTGCGTTTGCAGTAAGGCATAAAGAGTTGTTTTTGGTTGATTTTTAAACATTTTGTAGGGGCGCTGGCGAAATTGGATAACAAATGCCCGGGTTATGAGCTTCTGTTAATCGTATCCTGCATTAAGGTGCTGCGAACTTCTGCGAAGTTTGTTTTAATAGCAGCCTGGATCGCCAAGATCCGGGCTTTTTTATTTGCGGCGAGGTGTAAATGATAGATATTCAAGGCCCACGTATCCTTGTGGCAATGGATTTTGATAATGCGGATGACTGCATGTATATGGCCAAGCGCCTGTCGCCGCAGCATTGCCGTTTAAAGGTAGGGAAGGAGCTGTTTACTGCCGTCGGCCCGAGAATAGTAGAGCAGTTGATGCGTTTGGGCTTCGACGTTTTCCTGGATCTAAAATTTCACGATATTCCCAATACGGTGGCCAAGGCAGTGAAAGCGGCGGCGCAGATGGGCGTCTGGATGGTCAATGTCCACGCGTCTGGCGGCCAGCGCATGATGGTGGCAGCGCGGGATATACTGGAACAGCATGCCCATCACCATCACGGGCGCAGGCCCTTGCTGATAGGGGTCACTGTGTTAACCAGTTTTGATGCCCATGACCTGCATTCGATAGGCATAGCGGAAAGCCCCGAAGAGCATGTTTTGCACCTCACCAAAATGGTCAAAGACTCAGGTCTTGACGGTGTAGTCTGTTCGGCGCGCGAAGCCAGTGTATTGCGCAGTCATTTTGGCAAGAATTTGTGTCTGGTTACGCCCGGTATCCGCCTCGAAAACAGTCCCGAGGATGACCAGAAGCGCACCCTGACTCCCCATGCCGCGATTCTGGCGGGCAGCAGTTATCTCGTTATCGGCCGGCCTATCACCAAGGCCAACGACCCTGTATCCGTATGCAAGTCCATTCTTCAATCCATTCAACCATAAGGCGCAATCCTTGAGTACGAAACCCTTGAGTACCAAATCCTTGAGTAATAGTACCGTTGTAATCGCTATTGATGGCCCCAGTGGTTCGGGCAAGGGGACACTGAGCCAACTGCTGGCCAAGCGCCTGGGGTACCATCTGCTGGATAGCGGCGCTCTCTACCGCCTGGTGGCGCTGGCGGCAGTCAAGCAGTCGGCAGACCTCAATGATGAAGCTGCTGTCGCCGCCATAGCGGCTTCACTGGATGTAAGGTTTGCGGTTGAGGGCGATAAGGTAGCTACCCTGCTGGCGGGACAGGATGTCACTGCGGCCATTCGCCAGGAAGAGGTTGGCATGAACGCGTCTCTGGTGGCGGCCTATCCGCAGGTGCGGGCCGCGCTCCTGCAAAGGCAGAAAGATTTTGCCCAGGCTCCCGGTCTGGTTGCCGATGGTCGCGATATGGGCACCAGTGTGTTTCCCGATGCCGCAGTGAAAATATTTTTAACGGCCAGTGCAGAGGCCAGGGCGGAGCGCCGCTACAAGCAGTTGCATCAAAAGGGCGCGAATGTGAATATGGCGGAGCTGGTAAAGGATATCCAGGCCCGCGATGAGCGCGATACAAAAAGGGCTGTATCGCCCCTGGTTCCAGCGGCCGATGCGCTGTTTCTCGATAGTACCGAGATGACCATTGAGCAGGTGCTGAATAGGATTTTATCCAGGGTAAGTGAAACCCTGGGTGTGGCTCAGTAATTGCTTGCTGCGCAATACCAATAATTAATTTTTTGAACTTCAGTCAAGGATTTTCTAAATGAGTTTAACCTGTTTCAAAGCTTATGATATTCGCGGAAAACTGGGCGCTGAGTTGAATGCCGATATTGTCTATCGCATCGGTCGCGCCTATGCCGCTTTTTTAAAGCCAAAATCGGTGGTGGTGGGTGGCGATGTGCGCTTGACCAGCAGCGAACTCAAGCAGGCCTTTGCCAATGGTGTGCTCGATGAGGGTGCTGATGTTATCGACATAGGCATGTGCGGCACAGAAGAAATTTATTTCGCTACCAGCCATTTAAAAACCGATGGTGGTTGCGTGGTCACGGCAAGTCACAACCCCATTGATTACAATGGTTTGAAAATGGTTCGCGCCGGTTCGCAGCCCATTAGTGGCGATACAGGCCTGTTTGAAATCAAGCGCCTGGCGGAAGAGAATAAATTTGCTCCGGTAGATGCGGCAAAGCGCGGTACTCTCACGCAAGTGAGCACACTCGAAGCCTATATTCAGCATCTGCTCGGCTATATTGATGTAACCCAATTAAAGCCGCTGAAACTTGTGGTCAACGCCGGTAATGGCGCTGCGGGGCATGTTATAGATGCTATTGAAAAATACCTGCCATTCGAATTTATCAAGATACACCACGAGCCGGATGGCACTTTCCCGAATGGCATTCCCAATCCTCTGCTGCATGAAAACCAGCCTGTCACCAGTGAGGCTGTGTTAGCGCACGGGGCGGATATGGGGATTGCCTGGGATGGCGATTTTGATCGCTGCTTCCTGTTCGATGAAAAGGGTCAGTTCACTGAGGGTTACTATATCGTCGGCCTCCTGGCGGAATCTTTCCTGCTGAAAAATCCAGGTTCCAATATTATTCACGATCCGCGCCTGGTGTGGAATACACAGGATATAGTTTCCGCCAATAAGGGCAATCCGATCCAATCCAAAACCGGTCACGCCTTTATCAAAGAGCGCATGCGTCTGGAGGATGCTGTCTATGGTGGCGAGATGAGCGCTCACCACTATTTCCGCGATTTCTTTTACTGCGATAGTGGCATGATCCCCTGGTTGCTGGTTGCCGAATTGCTGTGCCGGAAAAGCCAACCGCTCTCGGAAATGTTGCAGGATCGCATCGCGAAATTCCCGTCGCCCGGTGAAATCAATCGCCATGTGGCAGATGCCAAGACGGCAATTGACAAGGTTTACAACCATTATGTTGCCGACTCTATAGCGGTCGATAAAACCGATGGCATCAGCCTTGAATTTCCCGAATGGCGGTTTAATTTAAGGATGTCCAATACTGAGCCTGTCGTTCGCCTGAATGTAGAAAGCCGTGCAGACAAAGCCCTGGTCGAGGTAAAAACCCAGGAAATTTTGGCGATGCTAAGTTAAGGTTCTTTGAATCAATTTACACGCGGGCCTGCGCCCGCATAACTATAACAATACCTTTCATCATTGATGTCTATCTTAGGAATTCAAAATGCAAATTAAAAAAGCCGTTATTCCTGTTGCCGGTTTGGGCACCCGCATGTTGCCAGCAACCAAAGCCATTCCGAAAGAAATGTTGCCGGTTGTTGACAAACCTTTGATTCAGTATGTGATTGAAGAGGCAGCGGCGGCGGGCATCAAAGAAATTGTATTGGTGACTCATGCCAGTAAAAACGCCATTGAAAACCATTTTGATACCAGCTTTGAATTGGAGGCGCAGTTGGAAGCGCGCCTGAAACGTTCACTGCTGAAAGAAGTGCGCTCGATTACGCCGCCTGGATTGACCGTTATTTCTGTGCGTCAGGCGGAGGCCAAGGGGCTGGGTCATGCAATCTTGTCTGCGCGCTCAGTGATAGGCGATGAACCCTTTGTTGTGCTGCTGCCCGATGTGCTGGTGGACAATGTGGAGTGCAACCTGAAACAGGATAACCTTGCCGGCATGGTAAAACGTTTTGAGGTGAGCGGCCACAGCCAGATCCTGGTGGAAGAGGTTCCCCATGATCAGGTTGATAAATACGGTGTCGTGGATTGTTCGGGTGTGCAAATAGCCGAAGGTGACACTGCTCCTGTCAAGGCTATGGTGGAAAAGCCGCCCATTGATGAAGCGCCTTCCAATATGGCGATAGTGGGTCGCTATGTGCTGTCAAAGACTGTGTGGGATTTGCTGAGCAAAACCATGCCGGGTGCCGGTGGCGAGATCCAGTTGACCGATGCGCTCGATGCATTGCTGGGTTTGGAAACCATAGAGGCCTATCAGTTAATTGGTCGCAGTCACGATTGCGGAACCAAATTGGGATATATGACCGCTAACGTGATTTACGGTGCTCGTCACGGAGCGATAGGCGCTGACTTCGAAGCATTCCTGAAAGATCGCTATGCCAAATAAGCGCGCGAGCTTTATTTTTCACTGATTGAAAATTATCTCGATTCGTTAATTTAAATGTTTGGAAAACATCTATGATTATTCCCGTTATTCTTGCCGGTGGGTCTGGTACACGCCTGTGGCCTTTGTCGAGGCAGCATTACCCCAAGCAATTGCTGAAATTATTTGGCGATAAAACCATGCTGCAGCAAACCCTGCTGCGTCTGGCTGGGCTGGATAATGTCGCCCCCCCGATAGTGGTGTGCAATGTCGAACATCGCTTTATTGTTGCCGAGCAACTCAGTGAAATTGGCTTGGGAAATTCGATTATTATTCTTGAGCCTATCGCCAGAAATACTGCCCCAGCTCTGGCGCTGGCGGCGCTGCAGGCGGCGGAGATAGATGCGGGTGCAACTCTGCTGGTTCTGTCGGCAGATCATATGATTCGCGATATTACTGCCTTTCATGCAGCGGTAAAAATTGCTATTGCCGCTGCTGACAAGGGCCATATGGCCACCTTCGGCGTTCACCCGACTCATCCGGAAACAGGTTATGGTTATATTAAAACCAGCAAGACCGATGCGGATGTTGCGGGTAGTTTTGCCGTTGAACAATTTGTTGAAAAACCTAACCTGGAAACAGCTGAAAAATATTTGGCAGCCGGTTGCTATTATTGGAATAGCGGCATGTTTGTTTTCAAGGCGGATAGTTTCTTAAATGAACTGAAACATTACAGCCCCGAGGTGGTGACTGCGGCGGCAGAGTCGAGAAATCTTGCGGTGCGCGATTTGGATTTTACTCGCGTTGACAAAGATGCCTTTGCCCTTGCTCCCAATATTTCCATCGACTATGCCTTGATGGAAAAAAGTAGCAATGTTGTCTGTGTACCACTGGATGCCGGCTGGAGCGATGTGGGCGACTGGAAATCATTTTGGGATGTATCGCAAAAGGATTCATCCGGAAACAGCTTCCTCGGCGACAGCATTGATATAGATTCGACGAATACACTGGTTTTTTCCCAGGACAAGCTGGTGGCTACCCTTGGGGTCGACAACCTGCTTATTATCAATACGCCCGATGCGGTATTGATTGCCGATAAATCCCAGGCCCAGCAGGTAAAATCCATTATTACCCAGATCCAGCAGCAGAAGCGCAATGAGCATTTGCAGCACCGCGAGATCTATCGCCCCTGGGGTTGTTCCGATGCCATAGGCAATGGCGATCGCTACCAGGTGAACCGCATCAAGGTGAAGCCTGGTGCAAGCCTGTCTTTCCAGTTGCACCACCATCGCGCGGAGCACTGGATAGTGGTGAAAGGGACTGCGCTGGTGCAGAAGGGCGATGAAGTGATGTTGTTGTCGGAAAACGAATCCACTTTTATCCCCATAGGTATCAAGCACCGCCTGACCAATCCAGGAAAAATTCCCCTGGAGGTGGTAGAGGTGCAGTCGGGTGCCTATTTAGCGGAAGACGATATTATTCGCTATGAGGATAGTTATGGTCGCTCCTAGGGGCTGACTAGACCCTCGGCCGGGGTTGTAATGACCCCGGCTCCCTCTTTTTTGTTGTATTTGATGTCAAAAGAGGCGATTTTGGCTTGGCAGTGGACGTTTGTCGCCCCAGGTTGCCGCAATCCTGTGTTTTCTCCCTGTCTTTTTTCCTTACTCTCCTCTAAGCTCTTGATAAATAAGGTCCATTCTGTTAGTGTGCCGCTCCTACTGAAAAGTCTGGCTGATTTTTGGCGGAATAACGAGCGGAGGCTAGCATCCAGCCTGAGGAAGCCTCCGCTAATCATCAATTGACCCGCATGTTAGGCCACGCGGTATGGCAGGTGTCGTTTTCCCTGTCTTATAAAGGTAATACCATGAGTGTAAATCAAAGTTTTGCTGAATTATTTGAAGAAAGTTTAAAGACCGTTGATATGGTGCCAGGCTCCATTATCACTGGTGTAGTAATCGATATCGATAAGGACTGGGTGACTGTTCACGCCGGCCTGAAATCAGAAGGTGTTATTCCTGCTGAACAATTCCGTAACGAATTGGGTGAGATCAACCTCCAAATCGGCGACGAAGTTCAAGTGGCTCTGGAAAGCGTAGAAGATGGCTTTGGTGAAACCAAGCTGTCTCGTGAAAAAGCCAAACGCGCAGAGGCTTGGAAAATTCTTGAAGCGGCCCACGTTGCTGAAGAAGTTATCAAAGGCGTTATCAATGGTAAGGTCAAAGGCGGTTTCACCGTTGATGTTGCCAGCATTCGTGCTTTCTTGCCCGGTTCATTGGTAGATGTTCGCCCAGTGCGCGATACAGCTCACCTTGAAGGTAAAGAGCTTGAATTCAAAGTTATCAAGTTGGATCAAAAACGCAATAACGTTGTTGTTTCTCGTCGTGCTGTATTGGAGCAAACCAATTCTGCTGAGCGCGATGAATTGCTGGCTACCCTGCAAGAGGGGCAAGCAGTTAAAGGTATCGTTAAAAATCTTACCGACTACGGTGCATTCGTTGACCTGGGTGGCGTAGATGGTTTGCTGCACATTACTGATATGGCTTGGAAGCGCATCAAGCATCCAGGTGAAATCGTAAACGTTGGTGATGAAATCGACGTTAAGATCCTGAAATTTGACCGCGAGCGCAACCGCGTATCTCTGGGCTTGAAGCAGCTCGGTGAAGATCCATGGATTCAAATCACCAAGCGCTACCCAGAAGGTGCCAAGGTTAAGGCCAAGGTTACCAACCTTACTGACTACGGCTGCTTTGCCGAGTTGGAAGAGGGCGTTGAAGGTTTGATCCACGTCTCTGAAATGGATTGGACCAACAAGAATATTCACCCTTCAAAAGTTGTTCAGCTGGGCGACGAAATTGAAGTTATGGTATTGGATATCGACGAAGAGCGTCGTCGTATCTCTCTCGGCCTGAAACAATGCCAAGAGAATCCATGGGATGCATTTGCTCGCACTTGCGCCAAGGGTGACAAGATCAGCGGTAAGATCAAATCTATCACTGACTTCGGTATCTTTATCGGTCTCGATGGCGGCATAGATGGTCTGGTTCACCTGTCAGATATCTCCTGGCATGAAGCTGGCGAAGAGGCTGTTCGCAAGTACAAGAAAGGCGATGAGCTGGAAACTGTTGTGTTGGCAATAGATCCAGAGCGCGAGCGCATTTCTTTGGGTATCAAACAACTTGAAACCGACCCATTCTCAGAATATGTTTCTGTTAATGATAAAGGTGCGGTTGTTAAAGGTATCGTTAAAGAAGTAGAAGCTAAAGCCGCTATCATTACTTTGCAGGGCGATATCGAAGCTACTTTGAAAGCTTCTGAATTGAGCCGTGAGAAAGTGGAAGATGCGCGCAATGTGCTGAAGGTTGGCGATGAAGTTGAAGCTAAGATCATTGCGGTAGATCGCAAGAACCGCAGCATCAGCCTCTCTGTAAAATCTAAAGATGTTGAAGAAGAAAAATCAGCATTGAAAGATCACAGTGCCAAGCAAACTGAACAAGCTGCCCCCACTACTTTGGGTGACTTGATCAAAGCGCAAATGCAAAGCAAAGAGTAATTGTTATTAATAAAACCGGTCGACCTTGAGTCGATCGGTTTTATCAGTGTTTAACTCTCTGTAAATTCAACATAAATATAAATGAGTTTATAGCGATCTAAAAACTGTTTTTTTGAGTTCTACTGTTTTTGTGTCATGGAAAGAGTGCACGAGTTTTGCCTGCTAGCCATCTAATTTTAGGGGAAGGGTAATGACAAAATCTGAACTTATTGAATTCATCTCTGAAAAACAAAATCAATTGCCTGTCAAAGATGTTGAGCTGTCGGTCAAGCTGCTACTTGATTATATGTCCGACATATTGGCATCGGGTGAGCGAATTGAAATTCGCGGTTTTGGTAGTTTTTCTCTTCACTACCGCGCACCGCGCACGGGGCGCAATCCCAAGACTGGCGAATCCGTTGTGCTTGAGGGGAAGTATGTGCCGCACTTTAAGCCTGGCAAGGAAATGCGCGATAGGGTTAATGAGAGTATTCTCCATAGTTAAGTCTGTTGTTTTGTCGCTGCGCTGAGCGAATTTTTGCTCGGCGTTTTGCAGATATTTTCTCTGTAATTATCCGCCTCCAGACTCCTCTTTAAGTTCACAATGTGATATTGAGCTGCTACACTTGCCCCTCTTTTTTATTTTTTAATCTCGCATCAAATGCATTCAATGGATGTTGATGGCAATTATAGTAATGGCGTGTAAAGTATTTTATGAAAATTTTAGTTACTGGTGGGGCAGGTTTTATTGGATCTGCAGTTGTCCGTCATATTATTAATAATACTCGCGATACGATTATTAATCTTGATAAGTTGACTTACGCTGGAAATTTGGAATCGCTTGAATCTATACAGGCCAATGAACGTTATCATTTTGAGCAGGTCGATATCTGTAATCGCGCAGATGTGATGCGAGTATTTCAGCATTACCAGCCGGATGTCGTTATGCATTTGGCCGCAGAGAGCCACGTTGATCGCTCCATTGATGGCCCTGCCGCTTTTATCGAAACCAATATTCTGGGCACTTACATACTGTTGGATGTAGCCAAAGAATATTGGAAGCTGCTTGATGAGACCAGGCAGGCTGCGTTTCGCTTCCATCATATCTCTACCGATGAAGTTTATGGCGATTTGGAGGGGCCGGAAGATTTGTTCACCGAAACCACTCCCTATGCGCCCAGTTCGCCTTATTCGGCCAGTAAGGCAAGTTCTGATCACTTGGTTCGCGCCTGGCGGAGAACCTATGGATTGCCCACTATAGTGACCAATTGCTCGAATAATTATGGGCCTTTTCACTTTCCTGAAAAATTAATTCCATTGGTCATTCTCAATGCATTGGAGGCTAAGCCGCTGCCAGTGTATGGGAAGGGTAATCAGATACGCGATTGGCTCTATGTAGAAGATCACGCGCGAGCGCTCTATAGAGTGGTTACGGAAGGTGTGGTAGGTGAAACCTACAACATAGGCGGCCACAATGAAAAACAAAATATTGATGTTGTCTATGCTATTTGTGCGCTGCTGGATGAATTGAAACCGTCTGAAAAATTTGCCTCCTATAAAGAGCTGATTACTTTTGTGCAGGATCGTCCTGGTCATGATTTGCGTTATGCAATTGATGCTTCAAAAATAAGCAGAGAGTTGAACTGGGTTCCCCAGGAGACTTTTGAGTCAGGCATTCGCAAAACGGTTATGTGGTATCTGGATAATTTGCACTGGGCGCATAGAGTTCAGGATGGCAGTTATCAGCGTGAGCGTCTGGGTACAAATTAATTATTGGGTTAATTATGAAAGGTATTATTCTTGCGGGAGGGAGCGGCACTCGCTTGCATCCAATTACTAAAGGCGTGTCAAAGCAGCTTTTACCCATCTATGATAAGCCCATGGTCTACTATCCGCTTTCTGTTCTTATGTTGGCAGGAATTAAGGATGTATTGATTATCACTACGCCTGAGGACTCAGAAAGTTTTAATCGCCTGTTAGGCGATGGTTCACAGTTTGGTATTAGCATTACCTATGCGGTGCAAGAATCTCCAGATGGTTTGGCGCAGGCCTTTATTATTGGGGAGTCATTTATTGGCAAGGATTCTGTATGCCTGGTGCTGGGTGATAATATCTTCCATGGTCACGGGTTAACACAGAAGCTAATGAACGCTGCCCAACGAACAAAGGGCGCCACTATATTTGGCTATCATGTTATGGATCCTGAACGCTTCGGTGTAGTGGAATTTGATGGGCAGATGCGAGCAGTATCTATCGAGGAAAAACCTCTTAAGCCAAAATCGAATTATGCCGTTACTGGTTTGTATTTCTACGATAATGAAGTTGTTAATATTGCCAAGAGTATTAATCCATCGGATCGTGGAGAGTTAGAAATTACCTGTGTTAACAATGCTTACCTGCATCAGGGCAATTTAAATGTTGAATTGTTGGGGCGTGGCCACGCCTGGTTGGATACAGGTACTCATGAAAGCCTTTTGGAGGCGGGACATTTTGTCCAAACTATTGAGCATCGCCAGGGTTTAAAGGTTGCTTGTCTTGAGGAAATTGCTTTCCATAATGGTTGGATATCCAAGGATCATTTGCTGGATCAGGGCAGAGCCTTGGCCAAAACAGGCTATGGCCAATACCTGTTAAAATTAACAGAGTAAGCAAGGTTATGAAAATTCTTCTTATTGGTGGAAATGGTCAAGTCGGTTTTTGTTTGAATCGATTGTTGGCAAAAGCTGACTGGAATTATTTGACTCTTACTCGCGCTGAGCTGGATATTGGTAATGCCAGTGCAGTGAATCGCGTTGTTTCAGATTATTGTCCAGATATTATAATAAATGCAGCGGCTTATACCGCCGTGGATAAAGCGGAGTCAGAGCAGGATGAAGCCTTTGCTGTAAATGCAACTGGGGCAAAAAACCTGGCGCAGGCGGCGAATAATGTAGATGCGGCTATTTTCCATATCTCTACTGACTATGTTTTCGCAGGCGATGCCGAGCTGCCTTATTGTGAGGCTGATGCTGTTTCGCCGCAAAGTACTTATGGCTTGTCGAAGCTAAAAGGCGAGCAAGATGTTGCGGCAGAAAACTCGCGGCATATTATTTTGCGCACTGCATGGGTGTTTGGTGAGCACGGTAATAACTTTGTGAAAACCATGATTCGTCTGGGGCGTGTCAGGGATGCGCTTGGTATTGTCGGCGATCAGCTTGGTGGCCCTACCTATGCGGGTGATATCGCCAAGGTGTTGCTTGAAATGGCTAATCAATACTATAAGAATAAAACTTTGCCTTGGGGGGTCTATCATTTTTCGGGTTTCCCCTATGTGAGTTGGTTTGAGTTTGCCTGCGCAATATTTGAGGTTGTAGGGCAGGAAAAAATTTACAATAAAAATATTCCCCAGCTTAATGAAATATCTACCGATGACTATCCGACCCCGGCAAAGCGTCCAGTTAATTCACGGCTGAATTGTGAAAAAGTACAAAAAAACTTTGATATTGAAATGAGTGACTGGAGAGATGCTTTGAAAAATATTAAAGCCTACTCTTAAGAGATGTATTTATGAATGTTATTGATACTGAAATTCCAGATGTGAAAATATTTGAGCCAAAGATATTTGGCGATAATCGCGGTTTCTTTTTTGAAAGCTTTAGTCAAAAAGTCTTTGCTGATGCAACTGGGTTGAAGCGGGAGTTTGTGCAGGATAATCATTCAAAATCACAGCGAGGCGTGTTGCGCGGTTTGCACTATCAGATGCCGCCAATGGCCCAGGGAAAGTTGGTGCGTGTAACGCAGGGCGAAGTTTTTGATGTTGCTGTAGATATCAGAAGATCATCGCCGACTTTCGGCAGTTGGGTGGGTGTTATCTTGTCTGCCGAAAATAAACGACAGTTATGGGTGCCAGAAGGGTTTGCTCATGGTTTCCTTACTCTCAGTGAAACTGCAGAATTTCTTTATAAAACAACCAATTTTTATTCCCCAGCGCATGAGGGATCTATTTTGTGGTGTGATGCGGAAATAGGCATTCAGTGGCCGGGCAATATTGAACCTCTATTGGCAGACAAGGACGCTAAGGCTGGGGCGTTGAGCAATGCAAGGGTTTTTGAATGAATCCCCATGCCCATCATGCGACCTCCGCTGTATCTTGTGTCCAATGCTTTGTAAAAAATTGGCATATTATTATCCAAATGATCCACCGCGATGCCATTGGTAAATATAAGGGATCGTTTTTAGGTGTGTTTTGGTCTTTCGTTACGCCTATTCTAATGTTAGTGGTCTACACGTTTGTATTTTCTGTTGTTTTTAAAGCGCGTTGGATAACGGAAGATAATATGGCAGAGGACACCCAGGTTCAGTTTGCTATTTTTCTATTTATTGGCATGTTGGTGCATGGATTATTTGCTGAAGCGGTAAATGCTTCAACAACATTAATATTGGGAAATGTAAATTTTGTAAAGAAAGTTGTCTTTCCTTTGGAAATTTTGCCAATTATTAAAGTGGGCTCAAGCTTCTTCAATTTTACAGTTGGTTTGCTGGTGTTGCTTGCGGCATTTGTGCTGTTGGGGCGTGATGTTCATTTAACCATTATTTTTCTTCCTATTATTATATTTCCTTTATTGCTCTTAATCTTGGGAGTTTCATGGTTTTTATCGGCATTAAGTGTGTACGTTCGCGATATAAATCATCCGGTCACTATTTTCACTTCGGTGTTAATGTTCTTATCTCCGGTTTTTTTTCCTATGAAAGCGATTCCTGAGGTGTATCATGCGTTAATTTTGGCCAACCCATTAACATTTATCATAGAGCAGTCTAGAGATGTTTTAATT
>DATMSP010000056.1:0-116305 GCA_035565295.1 Cellvibrio sp.
ATTCGTGGGCTCCTGGAGTCCCAGTGCCAAAGCAAAAGCTGCTGGTGCACCGGTTAAATACAACATTAGCAAAATAGAGCCGGGCGCGATGGTCACTGTAGAGTGGCGTGGCAAACCGGTATTTATTGTGCGCCGCACCCAGGCTGCATTAGATAGCCTGAAAACAGTGGAAGAGCAGGGTGTACTGCTGGATCCAGAATCCAAAGAAACCATGCAACCAAGTTATGCACAAAACCCTGAGCGAGCGATTAACAAAGAATTCGCTATCTTGTTGGGCATTTGTACTCACCTTGGTTGTGCACCTATGTTCCGCCCGGATGTGGGAGCTGCTGATCTAGGTGGCGATAAGTGGCAGGGTGGTTTCTTTTGCCCTTGTCATGGTTCCAAATATGACCTTGCTGGTCGTGTTTATTCCGGTGTGCCCGCTCCTCTCAACCTGGAAGTTCCTCCTCACCGTTATGAGAGCGACTCAGTAGTTGTGATTGGCGAAGATCAGGAGGCTTGATATGAATTGGTTAACAGGTTTGTGGCAGTGGGTTGATAAGCGTCTGCCGGTACAGCGCGCGTGGGATACCCACATGGGTAAGTACTATGCGCCTAAGAATTTCAACTTCTGGTATTTCTTTGGTGTTCTGTCACTGTTGGTATTGGTCAACCAGTTGGTTACCGGTATCTGGCTGACCATGAGCTACACCCCGACAGCCGAGGGCGCATTTGCCTCGGTTGAATACATCATGCGCGATGTCGATTACGGCTGGGTACTGCGCTATATGCACTCCACCGGTGCCTCTGCCTTTTTCGTGGTGGTGTACCTGCACATGTTCCGCGGTTTGATGTACGGCTCCTACAAATCCCCACGCGAACTGGTGTGGATTTTTGGTATGACAATTTATCTGGTACTGATGGCCGAAGCCTTTATGGGTTACGTGTTGCCCTGGGGGCAAATGTCTTACTGGGGTGCCCAGGTAATTGTATCCCTGTTTGGTGCTATCCCTGTGATAGGCGAAGACCTGGTGCAGTGGATTCGCGGCGACTACCTGATTTCCGGTATTACCCTGAACCGTTTCTTTGCCCTGCACGTAGTGGCTCTGCCGATCGTATTGCTGGCACTGGTGGTAATGCACATTCTCGCGCTGCACGATAAGCACGTGGGCTCCAACAATCCCGATGGTATTGAAATCAAAAAGCACAAGGATGCCAACGGCATTCCTCTGGACGGTGTTCCTTTCCATCCGTTCTACACCGTCCACGATCTGGTGGGTATCAGTGTTTTCCTGTTTGTATTCTGTTTTATTTTGTTCTTTATGCCGGAAGCGGGCGGTTTCTTCCTTGAGCACGCCAACTTTGAAGAAGCGAACAATCTGAAGACGCCGACTCACATTGCTCCCGTTTGGTATTTCACACCTTACTATGCCGTACTGCGCGCAATCACCATTGAAATCGGCCCATTGAATGCCAAGTTCCTCGGCTTTATTGCGATGGCCGCCGCGATTGCGATTTTGTTTGTATTGCCCTGGCTGGATAGAAGCAAGGTTAAATCCATCCGCTATCGCGGTTGGATTCCACGCGTGATGTTGATGACGTTTGCCGCTATGTTTGTAGTGCTGGGTTACCTGGGTGTTAAGTCTCCCACCGATGGCCGTACCCTGTTATCGCAAATCGCTACCGGTTTTTACTTTGCCTATTTCTTTACTATGCCGGTATGGACTACCGAGCATAAAGAAAAAACCAAATCTATAGCATCCTGGATTGTCTGCGGTCTGTTTGCCTTGCTGTTCTTCAGGTTGGCACTGGTTGATATCAGTTCGCACGACGTACATATTCCAGTATTCCTGCGCATCTTTGGTTTGGTGTTGGCTGCTATATTCGCTGTTCTGCCGCTCTGGGCTGCGCGCGACAAGTCTCTGCCGGAGCCTGAGCGTGTGCAGGCGAAGGGCTTGCCTCTGCCGGTTGTCCTGGCTGGTCTGGCGTTGTTCCTGTTCCTGGCGATTGTGCCTATCAAAGCGGTTGCCAGCACCGAAGGCTTTGATTGCGGTGCTATTCCCTGCGATCACATGGAGCCGGATCTGAAAGACAAGGAATCCCTGCAGCGCGGTGCGAAATATTTCACCAACTACTGCATGGGTTGCCACTCGGCAAAGTATTCCCGCTATGAGCGCGTTGCGGATGATCTGGAAATTCCCCATGAATTGATGGAGGGCAACCTGGTGTTGGGCGGTCAGCGTCTTGGCCAGTTGATGGATATTTCCATGCGTCCAAACCAGGCCAAGAAATGGTTTGGCGTAACCCCGCCGGATTTAAGTCTGGTGACCCGTTCGCGCTCGCCTGAGTGGGTTTACACTTATCTGCGCAATTTTTACAAAGATGATACTCGTCCCTGGGGTGTCAACAATCGCGTATTCCCCAATGTCGGTATGCCCCATGTGCTGATTGGCCCGCAGGGTTTGCTGCAATGCGGTCCCGGCCCCAAGCTGGATCACCACGGCCATGCCGCGCGCAACAGTCTTGGCCAGTTGGAAATCGATGAGCAGTGCGGCAGCCTGGTGCCCAGTTCTGTTGTCGAGGGCACCATGAAGCCTGCAGAATTTGATCAGGCGGTGTATGACCTGGTGAATTTCCTGGAATATGTTGGCGAGCCTTCGGCAGTGAAGCGCGAAGATATGGGTAAGCGTGTATTGCTGTTTATATTGGTATTGTTTGCCTGTGCCTACTTCCTCAATAAGGAATTCTGGCGAGATATACACTGATCATAACTAAGAAAGGGCGACGTTAAGTCGCCTTTTCTTTTTGGATTGGGTATTTTATTTATTTGGAAAAAATGAGCTAATTATGCAGATGACATCCAATCGTCCCTATCTACTGCGCGCAATCTATGAGTGGTTGGTCGATAATAATTGCACGCCTCACTTAGTGGTCTTCGCGCGCGCGCCAGGAGTGGAGGTGCCGCAGCAGCATATCAATAAGGATGGCCAAATCATCCTGAATATATCGCCCTCGGCGGTAAAGGATTTGTTTATCGCCAACGAGGCGATTTCTTTCAATGCCCGCTTCAGTGGTGTAGTCAATAATATCCATGTCCCCTGCGGTGCTGTGCTGGGGATCTATGGTCGTGAAAATGGCCAGGGGATGATGTTTGAGTTTGAAGGGGGCACAGAGCCTCCCGAGCCGCCGTCTGCCGACAGTGCGCCCGCCAAATCTGAGCCTGCAAAGCGCCCTTCCTTAAAGGTGGTCAAATAGGGGTGAGGGTGTTGGACAGAAAGTGATGGCGATAAAAAATTGTTACAGTTTTGCGCCAATTCACAAAGTTGTCACAATCGCTTGATAGATTTGTTGGCAAGGGTGAGACGGGCTCATCTTTATCCTTGTCATATTTCCTAAAGGAAACCTTACATGAAGGCTAACAAATTTATTAAAGGATTGGCGATTGCCGGTTCTATGGTGTGTGCAGCGGCTGTACATGCAGCGGTTGATGCAAAACTGCCTGAATACGCAGTTACTACAGGCGTATCTGGTAGTGTCAACAGCGTGGGTTCGGATACTTTGGCCAACCTGATGACGCTCTGGTCAGAAGACTTTAAAAAAGTTTACCCCAACGTCAATATCTCTATTCAGAGCGCGGGCTCCTCGACTGCGCCACCAGCCTTGACCGAAGGCACTTCAAACTTTGGCCCTATGAGTCGTGAAATGAAAGAGGCTGAAATCCAGGCGTTCGAAGCCAAATATGGTTACAAGCCCACCAAAGTGCCGGTTGCGATTGACGTGCTGGCAGTTTATGTCAACAAGGATAACCCCTTGAAGGGATTGACCATTCCACAATTGGATGCCATCTACTCGGCAACCCGCAAGTGCGGCGGCGAGAAGGATATTACTCGCTGGGGCGATCTGGGTCTGACTGGTGCCTGGGCTGCGCGCGACATTACTCTGTACAGCCGCAATGCTGTGTCAGGGACTTATGGTTACTTTAAAGAAGATGCTCTGTGCAAAGGCGATTTCAAAGCGACCATGAATGAGCAGCCAGGTTCTGCCTCTGTGGTGCAGGGTGTATCTGAGTCCATCAACGGTATTGGCTACTCGGGCATAGGTTACAAAACCTCTGGTGTTCGCGCTCTGCCGATTGCCAAAACCAGCTATCAGGAATTTGTAGCGCCAGATGCTCAACACGGTTTGGATGGCACCTATCCATTGGCGCGCAAGCTTTATGTTTATGTCAACAAAAAGCCTAACCAACCGCTGGATAAACTGCAGTTGGAATTCTTTAAATATGTGCTTTCCAAGCAGGGTCAACAAGGGGTAGAGCGCGATGGCTATATTCCTCTGCCAGCAGAGTTGGCCAGCAAAACGCTGGAAAAGCTGAGCAAGTAGGCCTGTTACTTGACTGATTTGAAACCGCTGCTTGCAGCGGTTTTTTTATGCGCAATGAGAATGCTTGGGTGACTGTTCGCCATTGACCAAAAAAGTTATTGTAGGGGGCGATTTATTACTGGTTGTAATAAATATGTCATTTTCCAGTGCTAGCATTTAGATGCCATTATTTATCCGGATATATTTATGTCACAAGATACCTCTCCCGCTGAGCCAATATCTGCTCTTCTGCCCAGCCCAGCCCAGCGTGCAAAAATGCGGCACATGCGCAATATCAAAGACAAATTATCGGGTTATGGCATTACTGCCGCCGGTATTGCTGTGGTTGGATCGCTGGCGCTGATCTTTATCTATTTATTTTCTGAAGTGACTCCTCTGTTGCGCGGTGCCAAGGTGGATGTCGTCAATACCTATGCATTGCCAGCGAGTGGTGCTGTAGCCGCGAGCCCAGTGAAATTTTTAAGTTTGGAGCGCTATGAAGAGATAGGCGCGGCATACCACAATAATGGTGCGGTAGAATTCTTTAATGCTGATACAGGTGCAAGTCTTGCTATTGCTCAGGTTGCGCAATCACCCGATGCGAGTGTCAGCGCTTTTGCGGCCAGCGAGGCGACCCACGGCCTGGTGGCTTATGGCTACAGCAATGGTGAGGTCAGTGTCGCCAAGGCAATCTATGAGCTGAGCTACCCCAATGATAAACGAGTGGTAACGCCCAGCGTGAGTTTCCCTGTAGGGGAGACCCCTTTTGTGTTGGACGCTAACAAAGCCTCTCTGCGTGTTATTGCGATCCAGCAGACGGCGGTGGGGACATTGATCGCTGCAGCGACGGCGGACAAGCGCCTGGTTCTGGGAGCTATCTCCAGCAAAACCAATCCTATCACCGAAGAGACCACTACCAGTACAGACACTTTCACGCTACCCGCCTTGCCTGAAGGCGAGCAGGTTACCCATTTGCAAATTGATGACAGCGGTCGTTATATAGTGGTGGCCAGCGATAAGGCACAGCTGTATCTCTACAATATCAGTAAGCCACAGGAGGCTGAGCGCTATGATCCTGTTGCGGTAGAGGGTGGCAAGGTGAGCGCCATGCAATTCCTGGTGGGCACTGGATCTCTGGCAATTGGCACTGAGCAGGGCGGTGTGAGCCAGTGGCTGTTGGTACGCGATAAAAACAATAAATACCATGTTACCCATGTGCGCGATTTCAAACCGCTGCCCGGTGCAGTTAATCATATTGCCACCGAATTTTCCCGTCGCGGTTTCTGGGCGGCAGATAACAAGGGCAATATAGGTATTTACTTTGGAACCTCGTCGCGCACTCTCCTGATTAAAAACATGGGCTCGCAGATTACCCATATAGGCTTATCGCCGATCAATGGTAAGGCCTTGCTGCTGGACGCAGCAAACAAAGTCGAGAGTGCCAATGTGTGGAACCAGCACCCCGAGGTTTCTTTCAGTGTGCTCTGGGAAAAGGTCTGGTATGAAGGCCGCGAAGCACCGGATTATATTTGGCAGGCCTCTTCGGCGAGCGACAGCTTTGAAGCCAAGATGAGTTTTGTCCCGCTCTCGCTCGGCACATTGAAAGCGGCCTTCTTCGCTATTTTATTTGCGATTCCCCTGGGTGTTATGGGCGCTATCTACACCGCTTATTTTATGACGCCCAAGCTGCGCGGCATGGTTAAACCCACCATTGAAATTATGGCGGCGCTGCCCAGCGTGATCCTGGGTTTTCTCGCGGGATTATGGCTGGCTCCTTTCCTGGAAAATAACTTGCCGGCGATTTTCAGCATCCTGATCGTTGTTCCCCTAGTGATGTTGATCACCGGTTTTCTCTGGAGTCAATTGCCACTTTCCATTCGCTCCTGCGCACCGGCGGGCTGGGAAGCAGCCGTGTTGGTGGTTCCCGTGCTGCTGACCATCTGGGGCTGCGTCGCCATGAGTCCGCACGCGGAAGTCTGGTTCTTTGATGGCAGCATGCGTCAATGGTTTACCGACAATGGCATCAAGTACGAACAGCGCAATGCCCTGGTAGTGGGGCTGGTGATGGGATTTGCGGTTATCCCCAGCATTTTTTCCATTGCGGAAGACGCTGTGTTCAGTGTACCTCGTCACCTGACCCAGGGTTCTTTGGCCCTGGGTGCCACGCCCTGGCAAACCATGGTGGGTGTTGTCTTGCCCACCGCCAGCCCGGGCATATTTTCAGCGGTGATGATGGGCTTTGGTCGCGCCGTCGGTGAGACCATGATTGTATTGATGGCCACAGGTAACAGCCCGGTAGTCAACTTTAATATTTTTGAAGGTATGCGCACCCTCTCAGCCAATATTGCTGTGGAAATGCCGGAGACCGCAGTGGGCAGCACTCATTTCCGTGTATTGTTCCTGGCCGCCCTGCTGTTATTGGCATTGACCTTTATCGTAAATACCGTTGCTGAAATTGTGCGGCAGAATTTGCGTAAACGTTACAGCAATCTTTAAGTCGGAATCGTGTTATGAGCAAGTTAAGTCAAAAAGGTTTTCTCAAAGAGCCCGTGCTCTGGTTTAAAAGTGGCTCGCCCTGGATCTGGTTGAACGGTGGAGCAGTAACCCTCTGTATGCTGATGGTGATCGGCCTGGTGGGGTTGATTGCCGTGCGTGGTTTTGGCCATTTCTGGCCTGCGGATATTTTGCAGGCCAGCGTTACTGATAGCAGTGGCCAGCAGCATATTATTCTGGGGGAGGAGGTTCGCTCTGAAGTTATCCCCGCCACTGTTGCCCGCGACAATGGCTACACAGTTCCGGCGGACAGCGAGCTTATCACTCGTTATCTGATGAAGCTGGGCAATCGCGATATCACCTCGCGGGATTTTATGTGGTTCCTTGAAATCGGCATGTCCCCCTGGCAATACCCGCAGGATGCTGTGGTGATAGAGCGTCGTGAATGGGGCAATTTTTACGGTTACCTGACCGCTATCCAGGAAAATGGCAAAGTGGTGGTAAGCCAGGATGCCGCCACTTTCTGGCAGGAAGTGGAGACCCGTGTTGAGCGCACCCTGGTGCTGCATGAACAGATGAGCCATATCGAAAAAGTGCAGATAGGCAAGATCAATAATGAATTGCAGGAGTTGCGCCTTGAGCACCGCCGCCTGGAATTGAAAGGCGTAACCGGCACTGCCATGGCTGAGGCTGAAGCGGAATTTGCCGAGCGCAAAGTTGCCCTGGAAAACGAGTATGCCGAAATCAAAAAGGAGCGTGATCTTATTGCCGGGCAAACCAAGCGCGATCAGCTGATTGCCAAAACAGCCGATGGCAAGGAAGTGACCATTTCATTTGATCATGTGGTGCGTGTAACCCGTCCGAACAATCTGGGCACAGTGGCAAAGCTGGGGCAATACCTTGAGCGCTTTTGGGAATTTATGAGCGCTGAGCCGCGTGAATCCAACACCGAGGGCGGTATTTTCCCAGCCATATTCGGCACCCTGGTGATGGTGATTGTGATGGCCATTATAGTTACGCCCTTTGGCGTGCTGGCTGCAATCTACCTGCGCGAATACGCTAAAGATGGTTGGTTCCTGCGTATTATCCGTATCTCTGTCTACAACCTCGCCGGTGTGCCCTCGATTGTTTACGGGGTATTCGGCCTCGGGTTTTTCGTTTACACCCTCGGCGGCAATCTCGATCAGCTTTTCTACGCGGAGTCGCTGCCATCTCCCACCTTTGGTACACCGGGGCTGTTTTGGGCATCGCTCACCTTGGCATTGCTGACCCTGCCGATTGTTATTGTCTCCACGGAAGAGGGCTTGTCGCGTATTCCCAGTACCATTCGCCAGGGCAGCCTGGCCTTGGGGGCAACTAAATCGGAAACGCTTTGGAAGGTGATTGTGCCCCTGGCAACACCGGCAATGATGACAGGATTGATTCTGGCGGTGGCGCGCGCAGCGG
The DNA here is from genome assembly GCA_035565295.1 of Cellvibrio sp. Lineage (GTDB taxonomy): Bacteria > Pseudomonadota > Gammaproteobacteria > Pseudomonadales > Cellvibrionaceae > Cellvibrio. Next base: position 8,281 of record DATMSP010000056.1, read on the forward strand.
GCGAGGTGGCACCCTTGATGCTGGTGGGTGTGGTGAAGCTTGCTCCGGCGCTGCCAGTGGACAGTATTTATCCCTACTTGCATCTCGACCAGAAAATCATGCACCTGGGGTTCCATATTTACGATGTGGGCTTCCAGAGCCCCAACGTTGAGGCCGCGCGCCCACTGGTTTATGCAACCTCGCTGACCTTGATCATGCTGATTGTTACACTCAATATCACTGCGATAAAAATACGCAACAGCCTGCGTGAAAAATATCGCAGTGCATCGGATTGATGGCTGCGTGGATAGAAATTATTTATTTGTAACAAAAAATTCAACTCAAAGTAACAATTTTTTAATAGTCTTTAATGTAGGCACGGGTTATGACAAATACAGCAGCTGCTGAAAATATCAAGCTTGAAGTAAAAAACCTCAACTTGTATTACGATCAAAAACGCGCGTTAAATAATATCAACCTGACTATTCCCGAGAAAAAGGTCACCGCCTTTATCGGCCCTTCAGGTTGCGGCAAGTCGACGCTATTGCGCTGCTTCAATCGCATGAATGATCTGGTGGATTCCTGCCGTATTGAAGGTGAGATCAATATGGATGGCAAAAATATCTACGCAAAAGATGTAGATGTTCCCGATTTGCGTCGCCAGGTGGGGATGGTGTTTCAAAAACCCAATCCTTTTCCAAAATCCATCTATGAAAATGTGGCCTATGGTCTACGCTTACAAGGGGTTAAATCCAAGCGGATTTTGGATACAGTGGTAGAGAATTCGCTGCGCGGCGCCGCCATTTGGGATGAGGTTAAAGACCGCCTGCACGATAACGCCTTTGGCTTGTCAGGCGGCCAGCAGCAGCGTTTGGTGATTGCCCGCGCCATTGCCATTGAACCCGAAGTGATTTTGCTGGATGAACCGGCTTCAGCGCTCGATCCGATTTCTACGCTGAAAATTGAAGAACTGATTTACGAGTTGAAAGACAAATATACGATTGTGATAGTCACCCATAATATGCAGCAGGCTGCGCGTGTATCCGATTACACCGCCTTTATGTATATGGGGGATTTGATTGAATACGGCAACACCAATACCCTATTCACCAATCCCAGTAAGAAGCAAACCGAGGATTATATTACCGGTCGTTACGGTTAATTTTTCTGTTGTTTATTTTTTGCTTTTACTGTCAACCTTGTACCGCCCTTAGTGCGGTGGAGTTATAGCTATGGATATTACCAGTCACACCCATCATATTTCGCAGCAATACAATATCGAACTCGACGATATCAGAACCCATCTCTCGGAGATGGGCGGCATGGCCCAGCGCCAGGTGAATGATGCTATTGCCGCGCTGGTGGATGCCGATGTTGAAAAGGCCGAGCAGGTGGTGCGCGCTGATAGCTCAGTCAATATGATGGAGATGTCGATTGACGAAGAGTGTGTGCGCATACTCGCCCGTCGCCAGCCCGCCGCCAGCGATCTGCGCCTGGTGATTGCCGTGACCAAAGCCATTACCGACCTTGAGCGTGTTGGCGATGAGGCCAGCAAGATCGCCCGCCAGGCGATTGCCCTGACCAACGAAGGTGTGGCACCGCGCGGTTATATTGAGGTTCGCCATATCGGTGGCCATGTATCAAAGATGCTGCAGGATGCCCTGGATGCGTTCGCGCGCCTGGATATGGATCTGGCTAATGCAGTGGTACAGATGGATCGCACAGTGGACCTGGATTACAGCACGGCGATGCGCGAGTTGGTAACCTATATGATGGAGGATCCGCGCAGTATCACGCGGGTACTGAATATTATGTGGGCATTGCGCGCGCTGGAGCGAATTGGCGATCACGCCCGCAATGTAGCGCAATATGTTATCTATCTGGTCAAGGGCGAGGATGTTCGCCACACCAACCTGTAACTATTTCTCCGCAACTCTAGTGCAAACCCATAGGGCTCCCCCATGGGTTTTGCGCTGATCACTTATTGCACGAACATGCTGTGCAATCGCCAGAAGTTGTACAATTCTTATACTCCGCGCAACAAAATCCTATTTTCACTCGCCGCATGTTATAAGATACTGTCCTGCATGCCTGAGCCAGGTGTCAGGCGCGTAATATAACAACTTTGCTAGTCAGGATTGTCCATTGAAACCAAGCAACGCCAGCCGTAAACAACCTGTTTCAGAATCTGCCAATAACCTCGGTGTCCGCATTGTGCGCGAGGGCGCTTTGATTGGCCTGATCGCTATCTGCCTGTATTTGCTGATGGCCATGTTTAGCTACGATGTCGCCGATGGCGGCTGGTCGAGCACCGGTGAGAATGCCCAGGTGGCCAATCTCGGCGGGCGCTTCGGCGCCTGGCTGGCGGATATCTTTTTTTCCCTTTTCGGCTATCTGGCCTATCTGTTTCCAGTGATGCTGGCCTATCGCATCGGCCTGGTGCTGCGCGATCGCGCCCACCACAAGGATCTCGATTGGGTGATGATCAGCATTCGCACTGTAGGCTTGATTCTGGTGATGGTGACTGGCACCGGCATTGCTGCCATGCATTTCAGCGGTGGTGAATCGGTATTACCCTACTCCAACGGCGGGTTGCTGGGTGGCAGTATTTCCAGTCTGACCGAAAATATATTCAGCTATACCGGAGGCACCTTGCTGATGCTGGCCCTGTTTTTATTTGGCCTGACGATTTTTACCGATCTCTCCTGGTTTGCGGTGATGGATGAGATAGGGCGCTGGACCTTGATAGGCATAGCCCGTGCCCAGGAGAAGTGGATTCAGTACCAGCGCGAGAAGAAAGAAAAAAATATCGCCGTGGTTGCCCAGCAGCACAGGCGTGAAGTGGTGGAGGAGCGAGCCAAGGTTGATGCCAAGCGTGTTGCCCCGGTGATTATTGCCGAGCCGCCGAAAAAGAAACCAGCCCCCAGTCCGCGCCAGGAAAAGGAAAAACAGCCCTCGCTGTTCGATGCACTTGAGCCAGCCGAAGGCTCGCTGCCCCCGCTGAGCTTGCTCGACCCTGCGGATAAGCGTAGTGAAAAAGGTTACTCCAAAGAATCGCTGGAGGCTCTGTCGCGATTGCTGGAGTTGAAGCTGAAAGACTTCAGCATCGAAGTCGAAGTGGTTTCGGTGCAGCCGGGCCCGGTGGTGACGCGCTTTGAAATCCAACCCGCTCCGGGTATCAAAGCCAGCCGTATTTCCGGCCTGGCAAAGGATTTGGCGCGCTCCATGTCGGTGGTATCTGTGCGGGTGGTGGAAGTGATCCCCGGCAAATCGGTAATGGGTATCGAGATCCCCAATACCCATCGCGAGATGGTGCGCCTCAGCGAAGTTATTTCTTCCGATGTCTATGAGAATTCCAAATCGGCGCTCACCATGGCGCTCGGCCACGATATTTCCGGTGAGCCTATTGTCTCCGACCTGGCAAAAATGCCGCACCTGTTGGTGGCAGGTACTACAGGTTCCGGTAAGTCGGTGGGCGTAAACGTAATGCTGTTGAGCTTGCTCTACAAATCCACGCCCAAAGAAGTGCGCCTGATACTGGTGGACCCGAAAATGCTGGAGCTGTCGGTATACGATGGTATTCCGCATCTGCTGACACCGGTGATCACCGATATGAAAGATGCCTCCAATGGCCTGCGCTGGTGTGTGGGCGAGATGGAGCGGCGCTATAAACTGATGGCGGCATTGGGTGTGCGTAATCTGGCGGGCTTTAACCGCAAGGTAGATGAGGCCATCAAAGCGGGTACGCCGATTGCCGATCCACTGTTCAAGCCAGAGGAAAATTTTGAAGCGGGTGCTGAAGTTGCCACAGCACCAAATCTCGAAACCCTGCCGGCGATTGTGGTAGTGATCGACGAATTCGCCGATATGATGATGATTGTCGACAAGAAAAAAGTAGAGCAGTTGATCTCCCGTATCGCGCAAAAAGCGCGCGCTGCTGGTATCCACCTGATACTGGCCACCCAGCGTCCGTCAGTGGATGTGATTACCGGCCTGATCAAGGCCAACGTGCCTACGCGTATTGCTTTCCAGGTTTCCTCCAAAATTGACTCGCGCACCATCCTCGACCAGGGCGGTGCCGAGCAATTGCTGGGGCACGGCGATATGCTGTTCCTGCCCTCGGGCACCAGCGTGCCCACCCGTGTCCACGGCGCCTTTGTCGATGACCATGAAGTGCATCGCGTGGTTGCCGATTGGAAAAAACGCGGTACGCCCAACTATATTGATGGCATCACCGACGACAGCAATAATTCTATCCCTGTGCCTGGCATTCCCAGCGAGGGCGGTGGCGAGGGCGAAGAGGGTGAGAACGATGCACTCTATGATGAAGCTGTTGCCTTTGTGCTGGAATCGCGCAAGGCTTCCATCTCTTCAGTGCAACGCAAATTGCGTATTGGCTACAACCGCGCTGCGCGCCTGATTGAAACCATGGAAGCGGCGGGTGTGGTCTCCGCTGCAGGGCACAACGGCAATCGCGAAGTCCTGGCTCCAGGTGGTCGCGACTATTAATGATTGTACAGCGTTGCTTAGAATGGCCGGTACAGGGATTCGCTGCTCTACAGCAGCATCAGGCACGATTAAACAGCATCTCGGCTTTACTCTGGCCAGTAGGCGATGGTCACTGCTGCAGCAGGCTCAGGTTCAGGTTTCCTGTGTAAAATCCAGGCTGCGACTCTGTAACCTTCCAGCCACGATTAACACTTTATTTGGATACGCTATGAAATTATTGTCCCGTTTATTGATTGTTTCTATGGTTTGGATTGCCCTTGCCGCCACGGCAGCCGACGACCAGGCTCCCGCACAATTGCGCAAACAGCTGGACGCCATGACCAGCCTGCAGGGCGATTTTGTACAGACGCTGTTTGATCCCAAGGGCAAGCTGCAAGATGAAAGCAAGGGCACCTTTGTGATGATGCGCCCGGGCAAGTTCTACTGGAAAACCGAAACCCCCGCACCGCAGTTGCTGGTGTCCAATCAAAAAACCATCTGGCTCTATGATCCCGATTTGCAGACGGTCAATATTCGCCCCTTCAGCGATGACCTGCAAAAGACACCGACCCTGTTATTGACCGCGGATATCGAAACCCTGCGCAAAAATTTTTCCATCAAGCGCGTGGAGCAGGCGAATAAGACCGAAGTCTATACCCTGACTCCAAAGGTGACCGAGGGTTTGTTTCAGCACCTGACCTTGATTTTTGTCGATGGGCAGCTGACAGAATTCAATATTGAAGACAGCCTCGGCCAGCTCTCCAAAATTATCCTCAGCAAGCAAAAACGCAACCAGCCTATCGATGAAGTGATCTTTACCTTTATTCCGCCCGCCGGCGTGGACATTATTAAAAACCAATGAGTGATCTGTTCGCCCAGTCGCCCGCATACCAGCCTTTGGCGGCGCGTATGCGACCGCGCAACCTGGATGATTACATAGGCCAGGAGCATCTGCTCGCCGCCGGTAAACCGCTGCGCGAGGCTATTGTTCGCGGGCAGTTGCATTCGATGATTTTATGGGGCCCGCCCGGGGTGGGGAAAACCTCGCTGGCCAAACTGTTTGCCGAGCAGGCCCATGCCCGTTTTGAAACCCTTTCTGCAGTGCTTGCCGGGGTAAAGGAAATTCGCGCGGCGGTTGCCATTGCCCAGCAGGAGCGCGCCGGCAGCGGGCGCAAAACCATTTTATTTGTCGATGAAGTTCACCGCTTCAACAAGGCCCAGCAAGATGCCTTTCTGCCCTATGTGGAAGACGGCACGTTTATTTTTATCGGTGCGACCACCGAAAATCCTTCCTTTGAACTCAATAACGCCTTGCTCTCGCGCTGCCGTGTCTATGTGTTGCGCGGCTTGCAGCCGGAACAATTGCAGCAGGTGCTGCAACAGGCGCTGGACGATAAAACGCGCGGCCTGGGTGAGCAGGATATACGCATAGATGCAGATACCCTGGCGACGCTCGCACAGGCCGCCGATGGCGATGCGCGCAAGGCGCTCAACCTGCTTGAGATTGCCGCCGATCTCGCCAGCGAAGAGGGCGATCATAAAACCATCAATGAAGCTGTGCTGGCCGAAGTGCTGGCCAGCGATGTGCGCCGCTTTGACAAGGGCGGCGATATTTTTTACGAGCAGATATCCGCACTGCATAAATCGGTGCGCGGCTCCTCGCCCGATGGGGCGCTCTACTGGCTGGCGCGCATGCTCGACGGCGGTTGCGATCCTCTCTATATTGCCCGCCGGGTAGTGCGCATGGCCAGCGAGGATATAGGCAATGCCGACCCGCGCGCACTGCCGCTCTGCCTGGCCGCCTGGGATGTGCAGGAGCGCCTCGGCAGTCCCGAGGGCGAATTGGCCATAGCCCAGGCGCTGGTCTATCTCGCTGCAGCGCCGAAAAGTAATGCTGTGTATAATGCATTTAACCAGGTGATGGCGGATGTACGTGCGCAGCCGGCCTATGATGTGCCCATGCATCTGCGCAATGCGCCCACCAAATTGATGAAGTCGATGGATTACGGCAGCGAATATCGCTACGCCCATGATGAACCCGGAGCCTATGCCGCCGGTGAAAATTATCTGCCAGAGGCAATTGCAGATAAGCATTATTATCAGCCGGTGGAGCGCGGCCTGGAACTGAAAATTCAGGAGAAGCTCGCCCATCTGCGCGAGTTGGATCGCCAGAGCAAACAGCAGCGCTATAAAAAATAGAATTTCTCAAATGACCCAGATCATTGAATTTGAAACAGAGCGTTTGCGTTTGCGCCAGTGGCTGTCGACGGATCGTGAGGCCTTTGCGGCTTTGAATGCAGATAGCAGGGTGATGGAGTTCCTTCTCCCGCTCTCCACCGCGACAGAAAGTGATGCCCTGATGAACAAGATCCAGGCGTTGATCGCCGCGCGCGGCTGGGGATTCTGGGCGCTGGAGGAGAGGGCAACAGGAGCGTTTATCGGCTTTACCGGCTTGCATATCCCTATGGCTGAACTGCCTTTCTCCCCCTGTGTTGAAATCGGCTGGCGGCTCGCCTTTGCGCACTGGGGCAAGGGCTATGCCACTGAGGCTGCAGCTGGCGCCCTCGCATTTGGCTTTGAACACTTGCGCCTGTCGGAAATTGTGGCTTTTACCGCGCTGCCAAATCTTCGCTCGCAAGCGGTAATGCAGCGTCTGGCCATGGAGAGAGAGCCGGCCACCTTTGCCCACCCGGCTGTCCCGGATGGCAGCTTAATAAAAGAGCATTATTTGTATAGAATAAAGCGCAATGCCTGGCTCAGGTCAAACAATCGAGCGCAATAGCCCGTTGGTGGATGGAATTTTTATGCAATGGTTAATGATCGCAATGGGTGGGGCTCTGGGTTCAATAGCCCGCTTTGCTGCCGTTGGCTATTTTACGCCCATGCTCAACTATCGTTTTCCCATAGGCACTTTTATTGTCAATATGGTCGGCTCACTGCTGATTGGTATCGCCTATGTGCTGCTGATTGAAAGAACTCTGCTGAGCGCGGAATGGCGATTGTTTTTTATTACAGGAGTATTGGGTGGCTTTACCACCTTCTCGGCCTTTTCCCTGGAAATGTTGCAGCTGTGGCAGGAGGGGCAGGTGTTTGCCTCTATGGTCTATGCTGTCAGCTCGGTGGCTTTAGGTTTGTTATTTGCCTACATAGGTATGCAGTTAGCGCAAAAACTGTTTTAACCCGGCCGCGCAAGCGCCCTGAATAACCTTGAATAAGTAGAAAATTTCCTTTTAACTTTTGCAGAAAATATCATCATGCTAGATTCAAAACTACTCCGCAATAATCCCGAAACCGTTGCAGCGGCACTCAACAAGCGCGGTTTTGTATTAGATATAGCCCGTATCAATGCGCTGGAGGAGTCCCGCAAGGCGATTCAAATCAAAACCGAAACCCTGCAGCAGGATCGCAATGCGCGCTCCAAGGCCATAGGCAAGGCCAAGCAGGCGGGCGAGGATGTTGCCCCTCTGATGCAGGCGGTGGAGCAGCTTAAGCAGGAGCTGAGCGATGCGGAATCGGAATTGGCCAATATCCAGAAAGAGTGGGATGCCTTTGTCAACGCTATTCCCAATATTCCTGCCGATGAAGTGCCCGAAGGCAAAAGCGAAGAGGACAATGTCGAAGTCCGCCGCTGGGCCATGCCGCGCAGTTTCCATTTTCCCATCCTCGATCACGTCGACCTGGGGGCGAACCTGGGCGGCCTGGATTTTGAAGTTGCCACCAAAATTACCAGCTCGCGCTTTTCGGTACTGCGCGGCGGCGTAGCGCGCTTGCATCGCGCCCTTGCGCAATTTATGTTGGATACCCATATCAACAAACACGGCTATGAAGAAGTCAATGTGCCGGTGATCGTCAATGGCGATTCGCTCTATGGCACGGGTCAACTGCCTAAATTCCAGGAGGATTTATTCAAGCTGACCGATGAGCGCAATCTCTATCTGATTCCCACCGCAGAGGTTCCCCTCACCAATATCTTCCGCAACGAAATTGTGGAAGATGCACAGCTGCCGATTAAATTTGTCAGCCACTCCTCCTGCTTCCGCAGTGAAGCGGGCAGCTATGGCCGCGATACTCGCGGCATGATTCGCCAGCATCAATTTGAAAAGGTGGAACTGGTGCATTTTGTTCGCCCGGAAGATTCTGATGATGCGCTGGAAGCGTTGGTCGGCCATGCCGAAGCCATACTGCAGGCCCTTAACCTGCCACATCGCACGGTTATCCTGTGCGGTGGCGATATAGGCTTTTCTGCGGCAAAAACCTATGACATAGAAGTCTGGATTCCCTCGCAAAATAAATACCGCGAAATTTCCTCCTGCAGCAATGTCCGCGATTTCCAGGCGCGCCGCATGATGGCCCGCTACCGCAATCCAGAGACCGGCAAGCCCGAGCTGCTGCACACGCTTAACGGTTCAGGCCTGGCGATTGGCCGCACGCTCTTGGCGGTATTGGAAAACTATCAGCTGGAAGACGGCAGTGTGACTATTCCTGAAGTGCTGCGCCCTTATATGGGCGGGCAGGATGCGCTGCTGCCGGTGAAGAAATAACTGCATCCTATCGCGTAGGTAAGAGCCTATGTTTAAGCGCATAGATCAACTCAAGATGCAGCTGGACTCACAGCGTCCGCTGCCTGAGTCTGTGGTGAAAAATCTGCATGAAGATTTGATCTTGCGCTGGACTTATAACTCCAATGCCATTGAAGGCAACACCCTGACTTTACTGGAAACCAAGGTGGTGCTGGAAGGTATCACTATTGGTGGCAAGAGTCTGCGCGAGCACTTTGAAGCGATTAATCACCGCGATGCCATTGTGTTTGTCGAAGAACTGGTGCAAAAACGCGAAGCTCTGTCGGAGTGGGATATTCGCAATATCCATCAATTGATTCTGAAAAATATTGATGATGAAAATGCAGGACGCTATTGCCCTCTGAATGTGCTAATCGCGGGCGCTCGCCATACACCTCCCGATCATCTGCTGGTGCAGGAGAAAATGGCCAAGTTTATTGCCAATTATCGCGTGAACACTATGCATCCGGTAGAGCAGGCTGCGCGAGTGCATGTGGACTTTGTGGCTATTCATCCCTTTGTCGATGACAATGGTCGCTGTGCGCGATTGATTATGACTCTGGAGCTAATGAAAAGTGGCTATCCTCCGCTAGTGATTTCTGTGGAGCAGCGCTTGCGCTATTATCAGGCCTTGGACTCGGCCCATGTCGATGGCAATTACCAGCCGTTTATTGAGTTGGTTGTTGAGGCGGTTGAACAGAGCTTTGCGCCTTATTTTTTTGCTTTGGGCATTGGTCATTAAAGGTCTGTGTCTGACGCTAGGAAAAGCTGGGCGCTTTTTCTTTTGCTTACTTTTTTTGGACAAGCAAAGAAAAGTGAGACCTGTGGCAGGCAACCCATCTTTAAGCTAAAGATGAAATAGGCAGTTTGACAGAAAGCTACTCGGGGAACTCACATGGGACCCGAGGGGTGCATGTAGATAGATTTGTTGTTTATTTACCCTTGTATTCCTCAGCTTTGCTGCGGAATTTATAAAAGCCTAGTGATTTTTATGGATTATTTCCCCGTTTTTCTCGATATAAAAAAACGCAAATGCCTTCTTGTTGGCGGTGGTGATGTGGCTACCCGCAAGGGGCGATTGCTGACCAAAGCGGGTGCTGTACTGCGAGTGGTCGCGCCGGAGATTTCCGCCGAGCTGCGCGAGCTTGCGGCGCTGCATAATGGCGAGCTGCTGGAGCGGGAGTATCTCGCCAGCGATTTGGATGGTTGCATACTCGCTGTAGCCGCCACTGACAATGAACCGCTCAACGAAAAAATTTCGGCGGATGCCAAGGCTCGTCATATACCCGTCAATGTAGTGGACAGTCCGGCGCTCTGCACCTATATCACCCCCGCAATTATCGATCGTTCGCCGCTGGTGATTGCAGTATCCAGTGGCGGTGAGGCGCCGGTGCTGGCGCGCTTGATCCGCGCAAAATTGGAGACTTTGATACCCGCAAGCTACGGTCGTCTGGCGGCTATTGCCAGCCTTTGGCGTGACCGCGTAAAAGCCCGTTTTGGCGATGGCGACAGTCGCCGCCGCTTCTGGGAAAAAGTGTTGCAGGGGCCTGCGGCTGAGCTGGTACTCAATGGTCAGGACACTGAAGCAGAAAAAATTATTGCCGCCGAAATCGAGAGAGATGACCAGGGTCTGACTCAGGGCGAGGTCTATCTGGTGGGCGGTGGCCCCGGCGATCCCGAGCTGCTGACCTTGCGCGCACTGCGGCTGATGCAGCAGGCTGATGTGGTGCTCTATGACCGCCTGGTTTCCGACGGCGTAATGGAGCTGGTGCGCCGCGACGCCGAGCGTATTTACGTGGGCAAGCGTCGCAGCGAGCACGCCATGCAGCAGGAGAATATCAACCAGTTGCTGGTGGACCTGGCCAGGCAGGGCAAGCGTGTATTGCGCTTGAAGGGTGGAGATCCCTTTATTTTTGGTCGCGGTGGCGAGGAAATCGAGCTGTTGGCCGAAAATAATATCCCCTTCCAGGTGGTGCCGGGGATTACTGCCGCCTCGGGGTGCGCCGCCTATGCTGGTATTCCCTTGACCCATCGCGACTACGCGCAATCCGTGCGCTTTGTCACGGGGCACCTCAAAGATGACAGTATCAATGTGCAATGGCCCGAGCTTGCCAACCCGACGCAGACCATTGTCTTTTACATGGGTCTGGTGGGTTTGCAGGAGATCTGCAACTCCCTGATTGCCCACGGCCGCGCCGCTACTACCCCTGTGGCCTTGATAGAGCGGGGCACTACCCAGCAGCAGCGGGTGCTCTTGGGAACCCTGGCGACTATCGCCGGGATTGTGGCTTCTCAGGAGGTTCACGCGCCAACCCTGTTTATTGTCGGCGATGTCGTGAAACTTCACGAAAATTTGAAGTGGTTCAAATCTTCAGCAGAAAATGATTAAGAAATGGCCATTTCTGCCGTTAAGATCTTTAGAGTAGTCATTGATCTTAGAGGGGAGAATCTACCATGTTTTATATTCGACCGCCTTCACGCCCGACAACGCCCGCAGCGGTAAAGCCTATAGGCACCCAGGAGTCGGTCTCCGAAGACGACCTGGCTGTCACCAAGGTGGCCGATGCTCCGCCCGCATTTGTGCCTACCGTTGAGCGCAGAAAACGCCAGGATCGCCGCAAAGCTTCCCGCGATTCATTGCTGGAAACCCGCAGTAACGATCGCCGCAAGGCCAGCAGTCCATCCATTAATATTAAAGTCTAGCCACAGCCACAGCGACAGATTTGAATGCAGGTGTTTTGCTGCGTGGATCGCTGGCGGTACCTATAAGTACATTGGCCTCCGGGTAGTAGGCCAGCAGATTGCCGCGCGGCAGATCGAAGGCAAATACCTTTACCCCAACCATTGTTCCGTGGGCCGAAGAGAGTGAGATCGATTCTCCAGCGGCGATCCCCAGAGCTGCAATATCTTCGCCATTCATCAGTACCGACCAGCGAGTGTCTGTGCCGCGATAGCTGTCGGACTCCTCGTAAATAATCGAATTGAATTGCCCCTCGCTGCGAATACTGGCCATCAGGAAAGGGTATTGCTCACTGGTGACGGGCGCAGGGTTGGCAAGTGCCGAAAAGCTGGCTTTGCCAGTATGTGTTTTGAACTGGGGAGCAGTCAGCACGCGGTCAGCTATGGTGAATTCTTGTTTGCTCTCGCCTATATCCTTTAATCCCCGCATGCCGGGTACAGTGGCCGCAATGGCTGCGCGTATGGTGCCGTGCTGCTTGAATTGCGAGAAATCCAGTGGGCAGCCAGGCAATAATTTTTCTGCAAAGTCACACAGGATTCTGGTTTCCGGGCGCACATTCGCCAGACGGGTAATGCCGCCATCGCTGAGCCTGACATAATTGAACATGGATTCCTGGGTGGTGGATTGCCACTCTTCATCGCGCGCGGTCACCGGTAAGATCAGGGCCTCACTGGTTTCCATGCCGGTGACATGGCCGCGATTCAGGGTGGTGGTCAAATAGACCTTGAAGCCGATATTGTCCAGCGCCTGCCGCGCCCATTGGCTATGGGGAGTAGCGGAAAATAAATTGCCACCCATCAGCAGCGCTGCATCGATTTTTTTATCATAAGCTGCCTCCAGGCAGGCGAGGGTATCCATGCCGGCAGTGCGGGGGAGTTCAACCTTGAACTCCTGCTCCATATGCGCCAATAGATCTTCGGCCAACACAGGTTTTACTCCCACGGTGCCAATGCCCTGCACATTGCTGTGGCCGCGCAGGGGTAGCAGCCCGGCGGCAGGTTTGCCGATCATGCCACGCAGCAGTGCCAGGTTGGCAATCGCCTCGACATTTTCCACACCGTGGCGATGGTGGGTAATACCCATGCCCCAGGCAAACACGGCGTTATTGGCTTTGCCGTAACTGTCGGCGATCCGGCGAATATCCGCTTCAGCAATTGCCGTTGCCATACAGATAGATTGCCAGTCACTGGCCGCTATATCCTCGGCAAACTGGGCAAAGTTTTCGGTGTGCGCGGCAATATAATCCCGGTCTAGGGTATTGCTTTCCAGCAGCGCCTTGGCAATACCTTTTAACAGCAATAAGTCGCTGCCGATGTTGGGTTGCAAATATTCCGATGCAATCCAGGTACCGCCGCTCAACAGGGATTTTGCACTTTTCGGAACCGCAAACCGCACCAGTCCTGGCTCTTTTGCCGGGTTGATCACAATCACCTGACCGCCGCGCTCGCGGCAGTTTTTCAACTGGTGGACAAAGCGCGGATGGTTTGAAGAGGGGTTGGCCCCAATCACAAAAATGCAATCGCTGCTGGCCAATGCTTCCAGGGAAATTGTCGCTGTGCCTGAACCTATGGCATTGCCCAGGCCTACGCCTGTGGCCTGGTGGCAGTAGTAGGAGCAGTTATTGACATTGTTGGTGCCGTAGAGCCGCGCCAGCAGTTGCAGTACAAAACCGGCCTCATTGGAGGAGCGGCCAGAGGTGTAAAAAAAAGTTCGCGCAGGGGACGTGGCTGCAAAGCGTGCGGCCATCAATTCCATCGCCGCCGACCATTCAATCGGCTGGTATCTCTCGCTGTTGGTGGGCTTGTGGAGGGGAATGTTCAAGCGCCCCAGATGTTCAAGTTCGTGGGCGGAGAGTTGGGCAAAGTCCTCCAGACTGTGGTCAAAAATTTCCCGTGGAATAGCGGGTTGTATATCGGTGGATTGCGCCTGGATACTTTTGTTGCATACTGAAGGGAACTCATCCAGTTCATTGGTCATACCACCGCGTTGACCGCCCATGCCCAGGCCGCAGGCCTTGCAGGTATTGTGGCTGTTGAGAGCCTTGGCAGAATTCAACAGGCCTATGCGGGCGACGGTTTTCAGTGTGTAGAGAATTTTTTTCGGGCCGCCGCCAACGATTTTAATGGGCTCAGCAGGTGCAATAGGGTTGGATGGCATAGGCAGAATTCGACTGGTTGCAGTATGGTATTGAGGGTAGGTGCTAAGAGAGGAAGTTGCAATAGGTTAAATAACGCAAGCTTGTGTAAAAATTGCGTTAGAATCTCAGTAAGTTCAAATCCATAAAACATTTGCCTATGCCCCATATCCTGATTGTTGAAGATGAAGTCTCCATTGTCGATAGCCTGCAGTTTGTCTTGCAGGCGGAAGGCTTTCAGGTGACCTGGAAAAACCTCGCCGGGGATGCCCTGACGCTGCTGCAGGAGACAGCCATTGATCTTGTGATTATGGATGTGGGCCTGCCCGATACCTCCGGTTTTGAAGCCTGCAAGCAACTGCGCAAATTCTCCGACGTGCCGGTGATCTTCCTGACGGCGCGTGGGGATGAGTTGGACAGGGTGGTGGGCCTGGAGATAGGGGCTGACGATTATGTGGTGAAGCCTTTTAGCCCGCGCGAGCTGGCGGCCAGGGTCAGGGCTATTTTAAAGCGCATACCCTCGTCAGTGGGAGAGCTTCCTTCTGAACAAAAAAATGCGGCTATCACTAAACTGAGCGAAAAAGAATTTGCGATAGATACAGAGCGCCTGCAGATTTTCTACCGCAAAACCTTACTCAATCTCACCCGCGTGGAATTCAAATTATTGCAGGCTCTGGTGGAGCAGCCACAGCGGGTATTCAGTCGCGAACAATTGTTGACTGCGCTGGGCATGGCTGCCGATGCCGGCTATGACCGCAGTATCGATACCCATATCAAAACCCTGCGCGCCAAGCTGCGCCAGGTGGCCGCCGAGGCAGAGCCTATCCAGACCCAGCGCGGGTTTGGCTACAGTTACCAGCCGGAGAGTCGCTGATGTCGCTCAGCCTCAGGATCTTTCTGGTGTATCTGCTGTTTGTAAGCCTGAGTGGTTATTTCCTGTTAAATAATGTCCTCGACGAAATCAAACCTGCCGTGCGCCAGTCCACCGAAGAAAACCTGGTGGACACAGCAAACCTGCTGGCGGAAATCCTGCGCGAGCCAGTCAAGGACCAGAGCCTGCAGGCGAGCAATTTTTCGCAAATCCTCGCCGCCTATGGCCAGCGCAAATTGCAGGCGAATATTTGGGGCGTCGATAAAATTGCAGCAAGCCATCGTATCTACGTCACCGACAGCAAAGGCATAGTGATTCTCGATTCGGCCAATAGGGCGGTGGGCCAGGATTACTCCAACTGGAACGATGTCTATTTAACCCTGCAGGGCAAATACGGCGCACGCTCCAGCCCCGAGATTCCCGGCGATAATCAATCCAGTGTGATGTATATAGCGGCCCCGATTGTAGATGATGGCCAGATTATCGGCGTGGTCTCAGTGGCCAAGCCCAATCGCAGCATGCAGCCTTTTATCGATCGCTCGCGCAATCACCTGCTGTTGACGGGCGGTATTATTATTGGCCTGGGCCTGTTGGCCGGTATAGTCTTTTCCTGGTGGCTTAGCGCAGAGCTGCGGCGCCTGCGCAACTATGCCTTAAGCGTAAGTGCAGGGCAGCGCGCGGTCTTGCCCGAGCGCAAAATTGCCAGCGGTGAACTCAACCAGCTGGCCAGTGCGCTGGAGTCCATGCGCACAGAGCTGGATGGCAAAGCCTATATAGAACGCTATGTGCAGACGCTGACCCACGAACTCAAAAGCCCTCTGACCGGTATAGCGGCTGCGGCAGAATTATTGGCATCGCCGGCGGCCATGAGTGAAGAGCAGCAACAGCGCTTTGTGCATAATATCGCCTCGGAAAGTATGCGCATGCAGCAGTTGATTGACCGCTTGCTGGACCTTGCGAAGGTCGAGCAACAGCAGGCCTTGCACGAGCGCAAACCCATTGCCCTGCGTGTGCTCTGGGAGGAGTTGATTGAGGCCCAGGCAGCGCGCATCCAGCAGCATCGGATTCGCTGTGAAAACCTGATTCCCGCTGAGGAAAGTATTTCTGGCGAGGCATTTTTGCTGCGCCAGGCCTTTGCCAATCTGCTGGAGAATGCCTTGGATTTTACTCCGCCGGGCGGTGTTATTCGCGTGATGGCGATACAGGCAAACCAGCAGCTCTCTATCGCGGTTGAAAATCAGGGCGAAGCGATTCCCGAGTTTGCCTTTGCGCGTTTGACGGAGCGTTTCTACTCCCTGGCGCGCCCTGGAACTGGCAAAAAGAGCACTGGCCTGGGGTTGAATTTTGTCCAGGAGGTGGCGCAGTTGCACAATGCCAAACTGGAGATTGCCAATACTGGCGAGGGGGTCATTGCCGCACTGGTATTTGATCGCCGCTAAACTACACCCAATCTACACATTGCCCACATAAACGCCCCATATTGCCCTGCCATTATGTTCCTGACAAAAACAAATACTCAGGAGCCTGTATGAAACGTCCCTTATTATTCAAGTTAAGCACTATCGCACTGTTAATCCTGCTGCTGATGATTCCCATCTTGATGATCGATGGCATTATCGGCGAGCGCAGGAATTTGCAGCAGAGCGTGATTGATGAGATTGCCAGAAGCTCCAGCACCAGCCAAAAACTGCTTGGTCCGGTACTGGTCATTCCCTATGTGAAAAAGATCAAAGAGTGGAAAACCAATGCGGCCACACAGCAAGAGTATCAGCAGGAAGTTGAGTACGCCGGCAACCTGTATTTTTTGCCGGAAGCGTTTGTGGTGGATGGCAAACTCAACACCGAAAAGCGCAAGCGCGGTATCTACGAGGCGCGGCTCTATCACGCCGATAACAATATCTCCGGTCATTTTGAAGTGCCGCTCAATTACGGCATCAGCGATAATATTGACGATTACAAATTCGAAGCTCCCTATGTGGCCATGGGCATCAAGGATATTCGCGGTATTGAAAATGCGCTCAAGATAAAAATTAACGATAACCTGGTGGATATGCAATCGGGCACCAGGCTGAAGATATTGGGTGAAGGCGTTCATGCGGCCATAGATCCGCTGCAGGCAAATCAAAAAACACGACTGGATTTCGCCCTGCAGCTGGTACTGCAGGGCACTGAAACCCTGAGCATTGTTCCCATAGGGCGCGAGTCCAATGTCAGTCTGGCGGCGGATTGGCCCCACCCCAGTTTTATCGGCAACTATTTGCCCAAGGATCATGAAATCAGTAGTGCCGGGTTTGTGGCTCATTGGCGCACGTCCTATTTTTCCAGCAATCTCGCCGAGATTTTTTCGCTCTGCGCGCAGCTGCAGCAGTGTGACGAAGTGGATAACCGCTATTTTGGTGTGAGTTTGATTGATCCTGTCGACCAGTATGTGAAAAGCGATCGCGCGATAAAATATGCGCTCTTGTTTATTGGTCTGACCTTTGCCGGTTTCTTTTTGTTTGAAGTGCTGAAATCCCTGGCAGTGCATCCGGTGCAATACGGTCTGGTGGGGCTTTCGCTGGCATTTTTCTACCTGCTGCTGGTATCGCTCTCCGAGCATATTGCCTTTGCCCTGGCCTACGCGATTTCTTCAGCCTCCTGTATTTTACTGATTGGTTTTTACCTGAGCCACGTACTGCGTTCGGCGGCGCGCGCGGTGTTTTTCTCGGGCCTGCTGGCGACGCTTTATGGTCTGTTGTATGGTTTGTTGAGCGCCGAGGATTACGCTTTGCTTATGGGAGCGATATTGCTGTTTGGCCTGTTGGGGGTGTTTATGATATTGACCCGCAAGCTGGATTGGTATTCGGTTGGCAAGACGGATATGGAAACTGGGACATTCTCAGTTGGCACTCAGGCAAGAACCTAAGCTGTGATAAAGCAAAAGGGCTAGCTGAAACAGCTAGCCCTTTTGCTTGTTGACCCTTGCCAATATTAGCGGCCTCTCCCAATAAAACTATTCCCCAACCAATTGGGCCGCATCAAATTCTTTGTAATTTTTATACAAATTATTTGCAATGGTGAATTTTACTGCTTTCACCTGGTAGGTGGTTTTCTCAAATTTTTGCACAAACCATGTTCTTGGGCCGCGCTCATCTAGCTTTTGTTCGCTGATGCCCGACCAAACTGTATTCCATTTACCATCCGTATCCTGAAGTTCAATTTTGTTGATGGCTTCGACAGCATTACCGTAGGGCGTTACCAATCTGACTTCTGTGGCAAATACCGGTTTTTCGTAGCTGAGTTCTACCCAGTCAAACCCTATATCCTGGCTGTTGTTGGTCCAGGTATTACCATCCACTTTACCGCTGACATTTTTGACACTCCGGCTATCTGCGGGCGCTTTGCCATCCTCCTCGCCAAAGGTGCTGCTTGCCTTGGCTTCGATTGCCCACTGTGCTTTGGTATCATTGATATAAGTGTCTTCCATCACCGCGTAATCCATCTGTGCTTGTTTTTTTGCGCGCTCCCTTTGTTCCTCGGTCGGTTCCTGCTCTGCTGCAGGCTGGGCTGCGGCTGCAGTTTCCCTGGCTGGAGCAGGAGATTCAGCGGCCACCTCGGCAGCTTTTTTCTGGCAGGCTGTCAAGGTGAGGGAGGAGCATAAAAGGGCTAATAATAATGAATGTTTCATAGTCTCTAATTCCTGTTTTTTTGATAATCGAAGTTGGTCCGTCACTGACAACTTGCCCGGCGAGATACTAGCAATTGTGATAGTGGGATTCAACAGACATCGCACCTCTGCCGGGGGTTGGCCAAGGTGCGATCTTTAGCGCTGGAAATGGTGTTGGTTATTGACCAAGAATCGCATTGATGTTGGCAAGTTCTTCCGTGCTGAAATCGAGTTTATTCAATGCAGCCACAGAGTCCTCAATCTGCGCCGGGCGGCTTGCACCTATGATGCAACTGGTAACAGCGGGATTGTGCAATACCCAGGCGATAGCCATCTGTGCCAGCGACTGGCCGCGATTTTGGGCCAGCTTATCCAGGGCGGTAATCATGTTGAGTTTTTCCGGAGTAATATCCTTGCTGCCGAGATAAATCTGCTCGACCCGCGCCGCGCGCGACCCCTCCGGAATACCCTGCAGATACTTATTGGTTAACAGCCCCTGGGCGAGTGGCGAGAAAGCGATGCTGCCCACGCCCGACTGTTGCAATACATCTGTCAAACCCTCCTCAATCCAGCGATCAAACAGATTGTAGCGCGGTTGATGAATCAACAAAGGGGTGCCCAGGTCTTTCAGAATGGCTATGGCCTGTTTGGTCTGTTCGGGCTGATAGCTGGAAATGCCGACATAGAGCGCGCGGCCCGAGCGGACAATATAATCCAGCGCCTGCATGGTCTCTTCAATGGGTGTCTCAGGGTCCATGCAGTGCGAATAAAAAATATCAAAGTATTCCAGTCCTGTGCGCTTCAGGCTTTGGTCGCAGCTGGCCACCAGGTATTTGCGCGAGCCACCTATACCATAGGGACCGGGCCACATATCGTAACCGGCCTTGCTGGAGATAATTAATTCATCGCGATAGTGAGTGAAATCCTGTTTGAATATTTCACCAAAGGTGGATTCCGCCGAGCCAAAGTTAGGGCCATAGTTATTGGCGAGGTCAAAGTGGGTAATACCCGCATCAAATGCGCATCTCAGCATAGCGCGGGCATTGGCTTTGCTGTCCACTGCGCCAAAATTCTGCCAGAGGCCTAGGGATAGTTTCGGCAGGCGGATACCGCTCCTGCCACAGCGCTGATATTGCATGGCGGTGTAGCGATCTGGGTTGGCGACGTAGAGCGGATTGGGTTCGTGGACGATCATTATGGCCTCGGAAATACAAAATGCTTAAGGGTAGGTGTTATTCTAGCTGATATGCCTGCACGAATGTATGGACTGCCGGCAAAACAGCCGCGATAGCAATCCGGCAAGTCTTAGATTTATTGAATCAAGAGAAACTATGAAAATTGTTGTTGTTTTCCCCACTCGTACGGAAGCGCAGTTTTTTTCGCATCCGCAGGTGGCTGTCGAGTTCTGTGGTGTGGGCATGGCCGCGACTGCCTATCATATCGGCAGGATTATTTATCGCGATAAACCCGACTGGATTATTCTTGCCGGCATTGCCGGGGTTTACCAGGGTTCTCGCTTTGGTCTTGGTGAGGCGGTGTTAGTGGCGAGTGAGGCCGAGGCGGATTTGGGTTTTTTCACTCCCACAGGTTTTACCCATCTCGCCGACTTACCGCTGGCGATGGATTTCACTGCGACGCGTCAGTGGCTGTGTCCTTATGTGGCCGAGGTACAGGGGTTGCCCCAGGCCAGCAGCAACTCTCTGAATGCGGCTATGGCTCCCTTTATCAATACCCAGGGGGTGGATATAGAAAATATGGAAGGTGCGGCCTTTTTTCAGGTGTGCCTGGCCGAGCGGCAGCCATTTTTGCAGGTTCGCGCTATTTCCAACCGGGTTGAGGTCAGCGATGAGGAGTGGGATTTTTCCGGCTCTATCAGAAGTCTTACTGAGGGGTTGCACAAGGTGATTGAACAATTGCTGGCGGGAGGGGGGCCGCAATCGCAACAATAAAAAAGGGCCGCAAAAGCGGCCCTTTTCACTATCCATAAATCCTGCTTAAAGTCTAGGCAGTCAATCCGTGTCACTCCCTGATGTAACCCCGTGTGATAATCCATTGGCCTCTCATCCTTTGGCAATCCTTTCGCGGCTAATCCTGAATCGTCCTAAACGACTTCCCTTTGTAGCGGGGGGCGCATGCGCTTCCTTTGACCTTGCCCTGGCCGACTTACATCACTGTTTACTTCCGAGATGTCGAACATTATCCAGACTATTGCCGGCGATAAATAGCCGCTAAACGCTGTAAATGCTGTAGGACATTGACTACAGGGTATAGCCGAAATAGGCATCTAAAGCATTATTTAATAACCTGATAGCAGGGTTTGTATTCTCGCCCCGGCAGCTTCATGCGGTTCTGCTGGGCAAAGGAGGTGAGCAGCTCATCCACGGGATACATGATTTCCGGGTCGCCATGCAATTCAAAGTGGCCGAACTCCTCGATGGTGCGTATGCCTTCCTCCTTCACATTGCCCGCCACTATGCCGGAGAAGGCGCGGCGCAGGTTGGCGGCCAGCAGATAGCTGGGCTGGGATTTATGCAGCTCCAGGTTGCGCATATTGTCATGGGTCGGAATAAACGGCTGCTGCAGGTCCGGGCTGATTTTAAGCTGCCAGTTGTAGTAGTAGGCATCGTCGCTCTGCTTGCGGAACTCGCGCACCTGCTTGATGCCGGCCACCATTTCGCGTGCGACACTGTCGGGGTCGTTGACGATGATTTTGTAGTGGGACTGGGCTTCCGCACCCAGGGTATCGCCAATAAATTTATCCACTCGTTCAAAGTATTCTGCCGAACTGGCGGGGCCGGTAAACACCAGCGGAAAGGGGATATTCTTATTGTCCGGGTGCAGCAATATGCCGAGAATATAGAGAATCTCTTCGGTGGTGCCTGCGCCGCCGGGGAAGACAATAATGCCGTGGCCCAGGCGCACAAAGGCTTCCAGGCGCTTTTCGATATCGGGCATGATGGTCAGTTGGTTGACTATGGGGTTGGGCGCTTCAGCGGCGATTATGCCGGGCTCGGTAATCCCTATGTAGCGGCCATTGTTAAAGCGCTGTTTGGCGTGGCCAATGGTGGCGCCTTTCATGGGGCCTTTCATGGCGCCTGGGCCGCAGCCGGTGCAGATATCCAGGCCTCGCAGGCCGAGCTGGTAGCCCACCTCCTTGGTGTAGTCGTATTCGCCGCGACTGATCGAGTGGCCGCCCCAGCAGACCACCAGGTTGGGGTCGAGGCCGGGTTGCAATAAATTGGCGTTGCGCAGCATATGGAACACCGCGTCGGTAATGCCTTCGGTGGATTTCAGATTGAATTTGGTATTGCCGTTGATTTCGTGATGGTTGTTGATCACATCGCGCAGCACGGTAAATAAATGTTCGCTGATACCCTTGATCATTTTGCCATCGACAAAGGCGTTGGCCGGCGCCCCCTTTACCGCTAATTTAATTCCGCGCTCCTGCTGCACTATGCTGATATCAAAGGTGTTGTAACGCTCTAATAACTCCTTGCCATCGTCGAGGTCGTTGCCGGTATTGAGCACTGCCAGCGCGCAGTTGCGAAACAGTTTGTAGAGCCCGCTCTTGCTCGAATCCAACAGGGTTGCTACTTCTATTTTGGAGAGCACATTGAGTTGGCCGATCGGCGAGATAATAGCGTCTATGGTTTCAACTTTGCCATTTTGGTGATTGAAGGTCTTGTAGGGGTGGTGATGTGGCATGGGCGTCTCTTTAGCATCCAGGATGCGTTGTGGGAATAAATAAGCGTGTGATAAATCTGCTGGTGTAATAGTATTCTTGTTATTAATTAACTGTGTAACCTAATACAGAGTGTAGTGCGTTTTTATATATCTTGTACCGGGAAAAAAACCAATTTTTCTGCGGGCGGATAAAATTTACGGGCTACTGCTTATTTTTGATTGTTATTTAACCAGAAGTGAAGGCTATGACTTATCTCCCTTGTGTAGAACTGCAAACTGACTCCCGACTGCCGGCACAGGCGGCCGTTATCTGGCTGCACGGCCTGGGTGCCGATGGACATGATTTCGCCTCATTGGTTCCCCAGTTGAAACTTCCCGCTGACCGCAATATCCGATTTATTTTTCCTCATGCTCCCAGTATTCCCGTCACTGTCAACAATGGCTATGTGATGCCGGCCTGGTACGATATTTTGGAGATGAGCCTGGATCGCAAGGTGGATGTTGCGCAACTCCGAGCCAGTGCGCAGCAAATAGTGGCACTGATCGAGCGCGAAAGTGCGCGCGGTATTGCCGGCGATAAAATTATTATCGCCGGTTTTTCCCAGGGTGGGGCGGTGGCTTATGAAGTGGCCCTCAGCTACGCAAAACCTCTGGCGGGGCTATTGGTGTTATCGAGCTATCTCGCGACTGGCGATACGCTGGTTGCCAGTGAAGCCAACAAAAAAATTCCGATACTGATCCAGCATGGCAGCCAGGATTCGGTAGTCAATGAAGCTCTGGGGCAGCGCGCCTTTCGCCAGTTGAGCGATCTGGGGTATGCAGTGGCCTACGAGTCTTATGAAATGGACCACACGCTCTGTATTGAACAGATTCAATCTATCAGCCGCTGGCTGAGCGAGCGGCTGCAATAGCCTGTTATTCGGTCAGGCACGCCGGATCAAATGCATAGCCGCCCCTCAGCCAATCGAGCAGCTCGTCGGCAAAGGGGTTGCCGGTGAAGCGGCTGTAGCCTGCCGACAAATCTTGTTTTTCTTCAGCGCTTAATTTGTCGAGGCCTTTATCCTGTAACAGTGGTATATCGTGCAGTAAATTTTCTGCGAGTTCGGCACCGCAGAGCGCGGTACAAATTTCTGTGAGTGCCACTTGTGAGTTGTAAGCCTGTTGCTCGCGATAGGCGCGCGGCAGCGACGCCAGGGCAATTTGTGAGAGCCAGGGTTGGTTCATGGGGTTGAGTGCGTGACCGGAAACCTGTTGCTGCAACCCGGCGTGCCCAATCTCCACTGCGCGCAGGTGCAGCAGCTTGGATTTGACTGCGCCATCATTAACGGGATAGTTGTCCCATAAAAAAGGCTTTCTTCCCAGCAGTTCGCTGACTTGTTGCAAGTGAGTGCTGCTGTAATTTGTCGAACAGACTTTTTCGCCTGTCCAGAAAATATCAATGTTTTTATCGAGGGATTGCTGGAGGGACTGCCAGTAATTTTCCGGCATCTTGCCAAACACTTTTTCCAGTACCGGATCAAAACTGTAATAGGTCGGACAAAAAATAATGCGTTTGGCCATGCTGAGTTCGGCAACTTCATGCATTAAATCGATTTGTATTCTGGCGAGATCGGGCAGGTCGCCGCGCATATCGTCAAACAGCAGGCAGAGAATATCCGGTGCGAGTTGATTGATCTGTTGGATACGCTTGCGCAGCGCCGAGCGATTGTCGCGGCTGTCGGCGAGATAAATTTCATAGGGGCTGAGGCCAATGCCAAAGTCAATCTTTTCCTGGCGATAGATGTCGCGCGTCTGAGATAATTCCCGCTTGATAGCTTGGGGCCAATCCTCTTGCCATTGCCTGCGTAAAAACAAGTCACTTTTTGGTGCGTAGATATAAAAATTGAACTCATTTAGGGCAAGAAATTTTGCGTAACGGCGACGATCTTCCCATGACCAGCTGCGGCCAAAAAAACCTTCAATAATGCCCAGCGGCGGCGTCTGTAATTGGCTCAATGTGATGTTTCTCATGGTTGTTATTGTGGCACTAGTGTAGGGCGTAAAAATTCTCAAATAAATAGGCTGCTAATTTGCCGTTAAGGGGAGCTTAACGCGCATTTTACACGCCACTTTAATTGACACCCATTGACCATCTGCCTATGATAGCGGCCTTTTTGCGCGGAAAGATTTGTGCCGCTAACCTGCCGTTTTTTTGTTCAAGTATATCGCCACATGTAATGTGAGCTGCTGGTTACGGTAGCAAAAGTTATAGGAATCCACTATGCAAGTTTGTCGTTACCGTCCCGGGGTGCTAAATGGCTAATTTCCAATCTTTTACCCGCACAACAGATCTCCCGTCCTGGAGGGCGTTAACGGCCCAGGCGGAGCAGCTTAAATCCCGCCATATCAAAGACTTATTCAAAGAAGATGGCGGCCGCTTCAGCAAGTTCTCCATCCAACTCCCCACGCTCCTGCTGGACTACTCCAAAAACCTGATCAGCGACGACACCAAAGCGGCGCTCCTGGCGCTGGCAAGGGAGGCCGAGGTTGAGGAATGGCGTGGCAAGATGTTTGCTGGTGAGCATATCAATGCCACCGAAGATCGCGCGGTTATGCATGTTGCCCTCCGCGACAGATCTAATAATCCCATTGTGATCGACGGCGTTGATGTCCGTCCAGCAATTGATGCCGAGCTTGGCCGGATGCGCCGGCTGACACAAAAGATACGCTCTGGCGAGTGGCTGGGCTATACAGGTAAAACCATTACTGACGTAGTGAGTATTGGTATAGGCGGCTCCAATCTCGGCCCCCTGATGGTGACAGAGGCCTTGCAGGCTTACAGTGATAAGCGCATCAATATGCACTATGTCTCCAACGTCGATGGGGTACAGATTGCCCAGGTATTGGCTGGCCTCAACCCTGAGACCGTACTCTTCGTTATCTCCTCCAAAACCTTTACCACCCAGGAAACCATGACCAATGCCAGCACCGCGCAGCAGTGGTTTATGGCAGCGGCCAAGGATTCTGCGGCTATCGCCCGGCATTTTGTGGCGGTATCGACCAATCGCAAGCTGGTGACGGCGTTTGGGATTGCCGAGGAAAACATTTTTGATATGTGGGACTGGGTGGGCGGCCGCTTCTCATTGTGGTCGGCCATTGGTCTGCCCATTGCACTGTCTTTAGGTTACGACACCTTTGCTGCCCTGCTCGAAGGTGCCTATGAAATGGACAGGCATTTTTTAACGGCGCCCCTGGAGCAGAATGCCCCGGTGATGATGGCGCTGGTAGGCATTTGGAACAGCAACTTCCTCGGCTATCCGGCCCAGGCACTTTTACCCTATGATCAATGTCTGCACCGTTTCCCCGCCTATATGCAGCAGGCGGAAATGGAGAGTAATGGCAAGAGCGTCAATTGGGCGGGCGAACCGCTGAAATATCGCAGCGTGCCGCTGATCTGGGGCGAGGTGGGTATCAATGGCCAGCACGCGTTTTACCAGATGCTGCACCAGGGTACGGATATAATACCCGCTGACTTTATAGGTTCGGCCAACAGTACCATTGATGTTCCCGGTCACCACGACACCCTGATGGCCAACTTCTTCGCCCAGACCCAGGCTCTGATGCAGGGAATTGATGCCGACCAGGTGCGCGCTGACCTGAGCGCAAAGGGCCTGTCATCCGAGCGTATCGAGGAAATTGTCGAGCACAAGGTTCACAGGGGGAATCGTCCCAGTAATACACTGTTGTTGCCGAACATCAGCGCCAGGACCCTGGGGGCATTGATTGCTCTCTATGAGCATAAAATCTTTGTTCAGGGTATCATTTGGCAGATCCACTCATTTGATCAGTGGGGGGTCGAGTTGGGCAAGGTGCTGGCGGCGGGTATCCAGCCTGAGCTGGCGGCGGCCAACCCGGTGAATCCAAAGCACGATGCCTCTACCCGGCATTTGATTGAGTATTACAAAAAAACAAAGCTGTCCTAATCCTGTAGTCCCTTGGCTGTAGTTCTCACGGCAGCCAAGGGAAGTAAATGCGCATAGCGCCCCGAGACTGCAGAGTCTCCGTATAACGAGCAATGGTATTTTCATGACTGATTCAAGACTTGTCGCCATCACCGACCGCATTATTGCCAGAAGCCGCGAAACTCGCGCCGCTTACCTTGCCAAGGTTGAAAAAATGCGCAGCAAAGGTCCAGCCCGCAAGCGCCTCTCCTGTGGCAACCTGGCGCACGGCTTTGCCGCCTGTGGCAGTTCCGATAAAGAGGCGCTGGCCGAGGGCGATGCACCCAATCTCGGTGTGGTGTCCGCCTACAATGAAATGCTCTCCGCTCATGTTCCCTATGGCACCTATCTGGAGCCTATCAAGAAGGCCGCCCACTCAGTCGGTATGACGGCGCAGTTTGCCGGTGGTGTGCCTGCCATGTGCGACGGTGTGACCCAGGGGCGCGATGGTATGGATTTGTCGCTGTTCAGTCGCGATGTGATTGCCATGTCCACGGCCATTGCTTTGTCCCACGATATGTTTGACGGTGTTATGTGTCTGGGTATCTGCGACAAGATTGTTCCCGGCCTGCTGATGGGCGCCCTGTCTTTCGGCCAGTTGCCGACCATTTTTATCCCCGCAGGCCCTATGACTCCAGGCTTGCCCAATGCGGAAAAAGTCCGCGTTCGCCAGCTTTATGCAGAAGGCAAGGTAGGTCGCAAGGAGTTACTGGCCGCAGAGAGCGCCTCTTATCACAGCGCCGGTACCTGCACCTTTTACGGTACCGCCAACAGCAACCAGATGCTGATGGAAATTATGGGCTTGCACCTGCCGGGCAGCTCGTTTGTCAATCCCGATACGCCCCTGCGCGATGCGCTGACCGAAGCGGCGGTAAAGCAGTTGGCAAAAATTACCCAAGGTGATGATTTCACTTCGCTGGCTGACATAGTCGATGAAAAGGTCATTGTGAACGGTATTATCGGTCTCCTCGCCACTGGCGGCTCCACCAATCACGCGATTCATATTATGGCCATAGCCCGCGCTGCCGGTGTCAAGGTCGATTGGCAGGATCTCAGCGATCTGTCCGATATGATTCCGCTGATGTGCCGTATTTACCCCAATGGCCTCGCCGATATCAACCGCTTCCAGGCCGTTGGCGGCATGGGCTATCTGATGCGCGAACTGCGCTCCGCGGGCCTGCTGCACGACGATGTCAAAACCGTGATGGGCGGTGTTGGTCTGGCGGCTTACACCAAAGAGCCTTTCCTCGACAATGGTCAGCTGGTCTGGCGCGATGCCCCGAGTGAAAGCCTGGATGATGCCGTGTTGCGTCCGGCGACCAACCCTTTCACTCCCGATGGCGGCATGAGATTGCTGAAGGGCAATCTGGGTCGCTCGGTGATCAAGGTTTCCGCCGTTAAGCCTGAATACCGTAAAGTGACTGCCCCTGCGGTAGTGTTCCACACTCAGGATGATATGCAGGATGCCTTCAAACGCGGTGAGCTGAACAAGGATTTTATCGCCGTAGTCCGCTTCCAGGGCCCCAAGGCCTGCGGCATGCCGGAGCTGCACAAGCTGACCCCTTCGCTGGGGGTATTGCAGGACAAGGGCTTTAAAGTGGCCCTGGTTACCGATGGCAGGATGTCTGGCGCATCAGGTAAAGTGCCTGCTGCGATTCACCTGACGCCAGAGGCCCTGGACAATGGTCCTATAGGCCTGATCCAGACCGGTGATATGATTGAATTGGATGCCGAAACTGGCACACTGCGCCTGTTGGTGAGCGATGCAGAATTGCAATCCCGCCAGTATGCCCAGGCGGATTTGTCGGCCAGCCATGAGGGCATGGGCCGCGAGTTGTTTGCACCTCTGCGTGCATCGGTTGGTTTGGCGGAAGAGGGCGCTACCGTTTTCCAATGGTAATAGATAGGTTATTAACGTCACTGGCAACTTGTTGCTGAAAAAGTCTCTACAGGATTACCCCCATGCTCGAAGCGTTTGATTTTGTTCTTTTTGGTGGTGCGGGCGATTTGGCGCTGCGCAAACTCATTCCCGGTTTATATCGTGCCCATCGCAATGGCGAGCTGCCAGAGGGAACGCGATTGATTACCACCTGCCGCAATGCCGAGATGGTGCAGGAGTATCAGGCCAAGGTGCGGGAGAGCACGCAAAAACATCTTAATAAAGATGAGTTTGATGCGGCCGCCTGGGATAGTTTTGCCAAGCTGCTCTACCCCGTGTATGTCGATATTGCCAAGAAAGACGATAAATGGGATGCATTGGCGCAACTCTTGACCAGCGGCGATAACCGTCAGCGCGTATTCTATCTCTCCACGCCGCCCTCTGTTTTCAGCGTGTGCTGCAAACATTTGCACGAATGCAATCTGATTACCAAAACCTCTCGCGTAGTGGTTGAAAAGCCACTTGGCTACGACGCCAAAACGGCGGAAGAAATCAACAGCCAAATCGCGGAGTATTTTGTTGAAAGCGCGATCTTCCGTATCGATCACTACCTCGGCAAAGAGAGCGTGCAGAATTTGCTGGCACTGCGCTTTGCTAACGGCATTTTTGAAAACCTCTGGGATGCGCGTACCATCGACAATGTGCAGATCACCATTTCAGAAACCGTGGGCCTCGAAGGTCGCGCGAGCTTCTATGATGGCGCCGGCGCGCTGCGCGATATGGTGCAAAACCATATTCTCCAGTTGCTGTGCCTGGTGGCCATGGAATCGCCCAACAAGATGACCGCTGACCGCATTCGCGCGGAAAAACTCAAGGTGCTGGAGAGCCTGCGTCCACTCGCTGGCAATACAGTAAGATTCAATACAGTGCGCGGCCAGTATGTCTCCGGCGAAGTCAATGGCGCTACAGTTCCTGGCTATCTCGACGAGCTTGGAGCACCGAGCAACACAGAAACTTTTACCGCGATTCGCGCGCACATCGACAACTCGCGCTGGGCCAACGTGCCTTTCTATCTGCGCACCGGCAAGCGTATGAAGCAGCGCTTTGCCGAAATCGTTATCGAGTATAAAGATGTTGCCCACCGGGTATTTCCCGAGTCTGCCGGTATCACTACGCCCAATCGCCTGGTGATTCGCCTGCAGCCGGAAGAGTGCATTAAAATTATTATGACTTCGAAAAATCTCGGTAAGCACGAGATGACCCTGTCGCCAGTCGTGCTCAATCTTAATCTGCAAGATGCTTATAAAGATTACTTCAGCGATGCCTACAAGCGCTTGATGCTCGATGCCGCCGCCAATGATCCGAGCTTGTTTATCCATCGCGCGGAAGTGGATGCGGCCTGGGCCTGGATTGACCCGATTATCGAAGCCTGGCAGCGCCCGGAAAACAAACCGCACGGCTATATGGCCGGCAGCTGGGGGCCAATCGCATCAGCGCAGTTGATTGCCAGTGATGGTCGCAGCTGGTTCAATATTGATGAGCTTGCGGCAGAGGAAAGCCACTGATGGTCACCGAGCATTTATTTAAAAGCCGCGAGGAAATGATCGGCGAGCTGCAATCGATTTGTATCGCCGCCTTGAACTCGGCCATTGACGAGCGCGATGAAGCCTCCTTTATGGTCTCCGGTGGCAGCACGCCTGAACCGCTCTACAAAAGCCTAAGCGCGGTGGATCTGGATTGGGAGTCGGTCTATGTGGCGCTGGTGGATGAGCGCTGGGTCGATTTCGAACACGATAAAAGCAATGAAGCATTTACCGTAAAACATCTTATCCAGAACAAGGCTGCCGCAGCTAATCTGGTAGGCATGAAAAATTCTGCGGCCACGGCTGCAGAGGGCCTGGCAGATTGCGAAGCCGCCTATCAGCAACTGGCGCAGCCTTTTGATATCACCATCCTGGGAATGGGCTCCGATGGTCACACGGCATCGCTGTTTCCCCATGCCCAGGGTTTGCAGGCAGCGCTCGATGCAAATGCTTCTGAACTTTGCGCAGCCATTATCGCCAAGCAGAGTGAAGTTACGGGCGCTATCACCGAGCGCATGACTTTGACCCTCGCCGGTTTGCTGCGCTCGCGCCATTTGCTGCTGTTGATTACCGGCGATGAAAAATTGGCGGTATTGCGTCAGGCACAAGCGGGCAGTGATATCAATGAAATGCCGATTCGCGCAGTCCTGCAGCAGCAACAAGTGCCGGTCAGTATTTACTGGGCACCCTAACCGTTTTTGCAAGCAAACACTAATCGAGGAAAATACAGTGGCTTTATCCATCAATGAAATTCTTAAAGTAGCACCGGTCGTGCCTGTAATGGTGGTGGAGCGCATTGAAGATGCGGTGCCATTGGCGCGCGCACTTTACAACGGCGGCCTTAAAGTATTGGAAATTACCCTGCGCACACCCTGTGCCCTGGATGCTATCACCGCTATGGTTGAAGCCCTGCCTGATGATGCGGTCATAGGTGCGGGAACCATCATCACTGCAAAAGATTTGGATGCGGCTGTCAAAGCAGGTTCAACATTCTTGGTTAGCCCAGGTACCACGCCTGCCCTGATTGAAGCGGCCAAGGCTTCCCCAGTACCTCTGCTGGCCGGTGTGGCAACACCCACTGAAGCCATGAATTTGTACGTGCAGGGCTTCACCCACCAAAAATTCTTCCCGGCGGAAGCGGCGGGCGGTGTGCCCATGCTGAAATCCATCGGCGGTCCACTGCCGCAAATCACTTTCTGCCCAACCGGTGGCATAGATCTGGCGAAAGCGCCGAGTTATCTGGCACTGCCTAACGTAGCCTGTGTTGGCGGCACCTGGATGGCTCCCAAAGAATTGATGAAAGCCGGTCGCTGGGATGAGATTGAGCGCCTTGCGCGCGAAGCGGCAAGCTTGCCTCGTTAATATCAGGTTCAAATTTCAAGCCTAAACTGACCAGGTCGGTTTAGGCCAATTTTTTTTAGACAAGAGTGGCCGAGTGCGGCACATACAGGAGAATAGAATGACTATCAGAGTGGCAATTAACGGTTATGGTCGTATAGGTCGCAACGTACTGCGTGCATTGTATGAATCAGGCAAGCGCGAGCACATTCAAATCGTTGGCATCAACGACCTGGGCGATGCCCATCTCAATGCCCACCTGACCAAGTACGATTCCGTTCACGGCGTATTCAATGGTACAGTGAAATTTGAAGGTGAGACACTGCTGGTCAATGGCGATAAAATTCGCATCACTTCCGAGCGCGACCCGGCCAAATTGCCTTGGGGCGAATTGAATGTTGATGTGGTTTACGAATGTACTGGTATCTTCACCAGTAAAGACAAGGCTGGCTTGCACCTGGCTGCCGGTGCCAAGAAAGTGATTATTTCCGCTCCAGGTACTGATGTTGATGCAACCGTTGTATTCGGTGTGAACAACAAAGTATTGAAGGCTACCGACACCATTATCTCCAACGCATCCTGCACCACCAACTGCCTGGCTCCCGTTGCCAAAGTGTTGAACGATAACTTCGGGATTGTGCAGGGCTCCATGACCACCATCCATTCCTACACCAATGACCAGGTATTGTCTGACGTTTACCACAAAGACATCTACCGCGCTCGTTCAGCTACCCAGTCCATGATTCCAACCACTACCGGTGCTGCTAAAGCGGTAGGTTTGGTGTTGCCAGAATTGAAAGGCAAACTGGATGGTATTTCGGTTCGCGTTCCCACCATCAATGTATCTTTGGTTGATCTGAACGTGTTGGTAGAAAAGGATGTAACTGTTGACGCTATCAACGCTGCCATGAGAAAAGCCGCCGATACCGAAATGCCAGGCGTATTGGCCTATGTCGACGAGCCTCTGGTTTCTATTGATTTCAACCACAACCCTCACTCATCCAACTACGATTCCCTGCAAACCAAAGTTTATGGCAAGTGGGTAAAAGTATTGGCCTGGTATGACAACGAGTGGGGCTTCTCTAACCGCATGTTGGACAACACCCTCGCATTGATGTCAGCAAAATAAAATAAGAGACAAGATCATCATGTTAAGACGTACAAAGATCGTCAGTACCCTCGGCCCGGCTTCAGAATCCTATGAGGTTCTGGAAAAGTTAATTCTCGCCGGCGTCAACGTGGTTCGTTTGAATTTCTCTCACGGCTCGCCTGAAGATCACAAGGCCCGTGCAGAGATGGTTCGCGCAATCGCCGCCAAACACAACCGCTATGTGGCTGTGCTGGGCGATCTGCAGGGCCCGAAAATTCGCGTTGCGCGTTTTGCCCAGGGCAAAATCCATCTCAATGTCGGCGATAAGTTTATCCTGGATGCAGCGCTTGAGCGCGATGCAGGCAACCAGGAGCAAGTGGGTATAGACTACAAAGAGTTGCCGAATGACTGCGCCGCTGGCGATATGTTGTTGCTTGACGATGGTCGTGTTGTGCTGCGTGTGGATCGTATCGAAGGTACACGTATTTATACTACAACCGCTGTCGGTGGCCCCTTGTCCAACAATAAGGGTATCAACCGTCAGGGCGGTGGTTTGACGGCACCGGCGCTGACTGAAAAAGATATGGCCGATATCAAGACCGCTGCGGAAATCAACGTGGATTACCTTGCGGTCTCTTTCCCGCGCAGCGCCGAAGATATGAACTTTGCGCGCAAGTTGATGGAAGAGGCCGGCGGCAAAGCGGGCCTGGTCTCCAAGATCGAGCGCGCTGAAGCGGTTGCCGACAACGAAACCCTCGACGATATTATTCGCGCAAGTGATGCGGTGATGGTTGCCCGCGGTGACCTGGGCGTAGAGATTGGCGATGCCGCTTTGATCGGTGTACAGAAGCGTATTATCCAACGTTCGCGTGCATTGAACAAAGTGGTCATCACGGCAACGCAAATGATGGAGTCGATGATCAACAGCCCGCTGCCAACGCGCGCCGAAGTATTCGATGTGGCCAACGCCGTACTCGATGGCACCGATGCGGTAATGCTCTCGGCGGAAACCGCTGCGGGTAGCTATCCGGTGCAAACGGTCGAGGCTATGGTGCGGATTATCCTCGGTGCCGAGGAGCATCCAACGGCAAGCTTTGATAACTATCGCATGGATGAAGATTTCAATTCTATCGATGAGTCCATCGCGCTGGCTGCCATGTTCACCGCTAACCATTTGGCTGGTGTGAAGGCGATTATCGCCTTGACCGAATCGGGCACCACTCCGCGTTTGATGTCTCGCGTGGGGTCGCAATTGCCTATTTTTGCGTTCTCTCGTCATGTGAGCACGCAGCGTAAAGTGGCTCTTTATCGCGGTGTTCAACCGGTTGCCTTTGATACTGCTGCGGTTCCCAGTGTGCAGGATTTCTCTCGCGCAATAGATAACCTCAAGCAGTCGGGTGTGTTGGTTGATGGCGATCTGGTGATTTTGTCCAGCGGCGATACCAATATCCTGGGCGGTACCAACAGCATGAAAATTTTAACCGTAGGCGAGAAAATCGTTTAATTGTTAAAAATCTTGTGTTACAAAAACGGCAGCTAGTCTGCCGTTTTTTATTTGTTCAATTAATTTATATTTTTTGCCAAGAGGAATTGTCTTGTTCAGGTTTTTCACTTTCGTCGGTCTGTATGCAATTGCGGCTTGTGCTGTGGCTGTGGAATTTAGCGGTGAGTGGCAACAGGGTGCAGTGATGGTTGGCCGGGTCGACAGCGGCGAGCAGGTTGAATTCCAGGGGCGCAAGCTGAAAATTTCCAGCGATGGCCAATTTGTCTTGGGGTTGGGGCGCGATGCGGAATCACCTGCGCGACT
Source organism: Cellvibrio sp. (assembly GCA_035565295.1). Classification (GTDB taxonomy): domain Bacteria; phylum Pseudomonadota; class Gammaproteobacteria; order Pseudomonadales; family Cellvibrionaceae; genus Cellvibrio. The sequence goes on from DATMSP010000056.1 coordinate 42,059, forward strand.
CACCATTATCCAGGGCGGCAAGCGCGAATCGCTGAGCTTTGCGGTAAAAAAGCGCGAGTACAATATCCAGCGAGTTGAAGGTGTGCCGCAGCAGACGGTAGAGCCGGCACCCGAGCAGGCTGCGAGAATCAAACGCGAGGCAGAATTGGTTGCGGCTGCGCGCAAAAACGATTCTTCGTTCAGTTACTTTAGCGAAAAATTCCAATGGCCGGTGCGCGGCCCTATCAGCGGCGTATACGGCAGTCAGCGGGTCTACAACGGTGTGCCGAAAGCGCCTCACTATGGTGTCGATATCGCCAGGCCCACGGGCACCTTGGTTGTCGCCCCTGCCGGGGGTGTGGTGACCTTGGCTCATCCGGATATGTTCCTCTCTGGCGGCACCCTGATTGTCGACCACGGCCAGGGATTGTATTCCACCTTTATTCATCTCAGTAAAATTCTGGTCAAGGTGGGAGACCGGATTGCCCAGGGGCAAAAGATAGGCCTGGTCGGACAGACGGGCAGGGCATCCGGGCCGCATCTGCACTGGGCTATGAATTGGTTTGAGACACGCGTCGACCCGCAACTATTGGTACCGCCAATGGCGGATTAGGCAACTCTGCAATATCGGCAGTCTTGAGGTGAATCAGCGTGCCTCAAGACGCCTACCTCATCTGTGGCATGTTAATTGAATTAAATACTTAACCCTGATTGCTGCACCTGGCTTTTACCTGGAAGAAAAAGCTGTCCCTCTCTGGGTTTTGTTATTCCCATTCTGTTAATGGTTTCGTATGCAAATAACCTTTTAGAATATTTTTGTCTTTTGCAATATTAAATCTGATTTTGTCATACTGATTCGTTATAATTTATGCAAGATGATTATGACGTCATTATTGCTTATATTTGTTAAGCCCATCATGTTTTTACCTGTTGCTATTATTTTTTGTTATATTGAGGATGCTAAATGAAACTCAACTTTCCAAAGCTTGGTTCACTGGCTTTGCTATTGGCTGGCTGTGCAGCGGTCAGTCCGAGTTATGCCGATTCCTGGGGCCCGCTAGTTGAATTGCGCGATAACACCAACAGTTTTCCCAACAACAAACCCTCGGGTGGCTGGTTTGTTACACCTATTCACGCAACCTTGCTCACTGATGGCAATGTGCTGATCACCGGCTGGGGGCGTCGCGACCTCAATAGCTGTGGTTCGGGCGGCACGCGCAAAAATGGCACCAGTTTTGTTCTTAATCCCAATACTCTGCCCAATGGCGGCACACTGAATATCCAGCCCATCAATGAGGTGCCGGCCTCTGGAACCGAAGATGTACTTTACTGTGCCGGTCATTCACCCTTGGCCGATGGCCGCATACTGCACACAGGCGGCGCCCGCTATCAGGATCTCGGCGGCCCCAACCAGTTGGAGTATGGCTTGAATTACAGCCGTGTGTTTTCGCAGACCACTAACGCATTCATACCTGTGAGCAGCCCCATGCTGGGCGGCTTGTCGGGCATGGAAGGCCTGGCCTGGTATCCCACCAATACCCGCATGGCGGATGGCAAAGTGATGGTAGTGGGCGGCTTCTCGCGCTGCTGCGATTCCAGCTTCAGCAACCGCACCCTGCAGACATTTGATTCTGTAGCCTTTGACCAGGGGCAAAATCCCTGGACCTTGATATCGCCCCACAATGCCGCTCCCAGTGCTATCAACCCCGGCATTCGCGACTATATCCACAGCTTCCTGCTGCCGCAGCCTGTCACTATCAATGGCCTCGAGCGCAAGATGGCCTTTATGGGGTCCAACGGTCAGATTATTTACGCCAATACCGATGTGGGAACACCGGACAATCAGCGTTTTGTGACCGCGTCCAACAGCCAGCGCGCCTTCAATGCCGGCGGCTGGGACTCCACGGCTGCCCTGGTTTCTACCGGTGAAATCATGACTGCGGGTGGTACTGACGATAACGGTGCGGCTCAGCGTATTGATTTGTATCAGCCTACTACCAGTACCTCGCGCACCATAGATACCGGCATCGGCCGTCGCAATGCCAGCAGCATTCTGCTGCCCGATGGCACAGTGCTATTGATCAATGGTGGCAGCGATGAGCGCAACTATTCTGGCGATCGTCGCAGCCCACAGATCATTAACCTTGAAACCGGCAGCGTGACTACCCTCAATCCCTGGAGCAACGACAACCTTGAGCGCGGCTACCACAACTTTGCGCTCTTGCTGAAAGATGGCCGTGTGTTGCTGGGCGGCGGTATATCTGCCGTGGGCAATATCGGTTGCGAGCGCGCTGACCTGCGTATCTATTACCCGCCTTATCTGACGGCCGGCACTCGCCCTGTGATCAGCAATGCTCCTGTCAGCACCAGTATGACTGCAGGTGGTTCCAATGTGACCCTGACCTATTCCGGTGAAGCCTTGAAAATCTCTGCCCAAGGCGGTGTGGTATTGATGGCTGTGGGTTCTACTACTCACTCGTTTGACCAGAACCAACGCCACGTCAAGTTGGCTTACACCCAATCCGGCAATACCTTGACTGTCACTCCGCCAGCCAATACCCAGATTGCCCCCCCAGGTGATTACATACTGTTTTTGGTCGCGCAATCGGGTGCGCCCTCTACGGGTATCACCGTTCGCATCGAAAAATCCCAGGCCAGCTCAAGCTCCAGTTCTGCTGCCTCAAGTTCAACTGCTTCCTTCGTGCCTTTCCATTTCCGCGGTACCCACAATGGCTGGGCGGAAGGCGACTTGATGACGCAGGTTGCCGGTTCGCCCACCAATTATGAAATTTGCCGCAACTTTACTGCGGGCGACGGCAGTGGTGGCCCGCGCTTCAAAATAGACCCGAATGGCGGATGGGGCTCAGATCCTTTCCCGGCAGCCGATGTCGCCGCCAGCGGCTGGACCAAAGTGGTTATCAATGGCAGCACGCGAGTGATCCTCAGCACTAGCACCAACCTGGCTGCAAATTGTGGAGTCTCTGCTTCATCGTCATCGGTGGCGAGCAGCGCTACAGTTTCCAGCGCAGTCAGTTCCAGCAAGCTCAGCTCCAGTGCAGTCAGCTCCAGCGCTGTTGCCTCCAGCTCCTCTTCAGTGATCTCTACGCCTTTCCACTTTCGCGGCACTCACAATGGTTGGGCGGAAGGTGACTTGATGACTCCGGTGGCAAGCTCTGCAACCAACTTTGAAATCTGCCGCAACTTTACCGCAGGTGATGGCGGTGGCGGTCCACGCTTCAAGATTGATCCCAATGGCGGCTGGGGCTCAGATCCTTTCCCGGCAGCGGATGTAGCAGCCAGCGGTTGGACCAAAGTGGTTATCAATGGCAGCACGCGAGTGGTTGTCAGCACCAACACCAACCTGGCTGCAAATTGTGGAGCCGCAGCTTCATCTTCATCGGTGACCGCTTCAAGCAGTTCAGTCGCTGTTGTTTCAAGCAGCTCCATCGCCGTCTCTTCCAGTAGCGCAATTGCCAGCAGTGTTGCGTCCAGCGCTATATCTTCAAGCGCAGTATCTTCAAGTGTTGCCAGCAGCGTTGCCTCTTCAAGTGCGGCAAGCAGTGCGGCTGCACAAATTATTCTGAAGCCGACCGTCACTGTGACCACTGGTCAATTGGTCTATGTAGTAGGCAACCAAACTGTGCTTTCCAGTTGGAACTCTGCTGCCGGTGTTCCCTGTGCACTCAATAGCGGCTCATCAACCGCATGGACCTGTCAGGGCTTCACTTTGCCAGCAGGTACTGCGTATGAGTACAAATATATCAAGCGCAATGGCTCTGGCACTGTAGTCTGGGAGAGCGGTGCCAACCGCAGCCGCACGGCGCCTTCGGTGACTACGAGCTACACAGAAACCTGGAAGTAATTCCGCTATCGCGGGTTTATTCCTCGAAAACCTGGGGCTGCTTCGCGGCAGCCCAGTGCTTTAATTCCAAGCCTGAATCCTTTTTGTTAACGGCGAGTGCAAGCAAGCCTTTAACCTATAAGGATTCAGGCTTTGTTGTATGTGAATGCGGCATTTTATTGTGAGTAGAATATGCATTTTATTTTTGCTTTTTCACAATAATATTCCAGCTGAATGGCCGGCAAGATAGGTTGAGCTTACCTGGTCGGGTGGTCAATTTTTATGATCGAGCCGCGTGAAAAATAAAAAAAGCGAGTCTCGAATGAGACTCGCTTTTTAAAGTCATTACGTGCTAATAGTCTCTGTTTTAAAGGCTCTTAAATTCAACTTTAGCTAATCACTGAATATTGATGGTATCGCTGCCTGAGCCAATATTTTCAGGTTTTTTCTGCTGCAATTAGCCTTTTATCAAAGCCTTATCGCCGGAATACCAGCGCTGGTTGCCATTGCCAAAGGTGCATTTAGCGCTTGCAGCCATAGGCAGTAATTTTTTGTAAATGCCCTGGCCAATAATGATTGTGCCTGCAACGCAGGCCGCTGCAGTATAGTAATGCCCGCTGATTAATGCATTAATCCCCGTTTCAGCCACTTTTCCAGCACCACCTGCTCCTACCATGCCCGCTAGCGTTGCAGCTCCTCCCCCGGCTACTGCCAGGATGGCGGATTTACCTATTTCCGTGCCGGCATTTTTCAGGGTACTCCAGCGACGTAAATCGCGGTGATTTGCATTTAGGCCGACAAAAGTCAAACCTGCTTCTTCGCAAAGGGCTTTGAGCGAATCCACGCTGGAGCTGTCACTAGGGTTGGAAAAAAACACATTTTGGTTTTTCGCATTACCTGCATGGAAATTTTTTTCGCGTTGAGCGGCGCTGGCAAGTGGTGCGGTCTTAATTAGCTTGGCTGCATTTTTAAAAGTATAAAAGCCTTCGCCATGAATTAGCCAATTGACCGGCAAATCATTAGCGGTACTCTGTTGCATAATGGATGCTAGCGATTCAGCGGCGTATTCACTTTTATGGCAATTTTTTTCGGACCAAAAAAGTGAGTAGTTAAGCATCTCGTTGTCTTCTATTAAAAAACGGGTACTTTTGAATGCGCCAATGATGTGTTCTGGCATGCGCACGCCAGCATCAGTAATATTATTGAATTTTCCTGATACTGCTGCATAGTGAGCTTCACTACGTTTGCTGAGAGACAGTCGTTTTTTGCTGAATCTGTTTATTGGCGCATCGTCAACGCGCCATTCGTCTCCATCGTTATCAAAGTCTACTTTGTAAAGCCCACTTTTAGTCGCAGTTAACGGTTTGGCTATATTTAATCCTTGAATCAGAACAGCACCTTCGCAGAGTAGGTAGTCCATAGTGATATGACCACAGACAATGGTGCGCACATCACCAGCGGGATTAAGGCTGCGACCTCTTATGGCATCGGCATTGAGCGTCATTAGAGTGCGCCATATGCTGGTCATATGATAGTTAACGCAGACCCCTCTTTTTAAGCGCAGAAATAGTTTATATACACTCTCGTCTTTAGCGAATAAGGGACGGCCGGTATCGAATCCCAAATGGATATAACCTGCGGTAGCTATTTGTTGCCTTTTCATAATGACTCCTTGCTTTTATTCGATAAAAAATAATTAAAGATGATTAATAAAGTTCGGGCGGGGGCGAGCAGGGCCCTGTAAAGATATGTTGCTTTTCAAATTTTGAAACATCTCCTTCCCTGTAGCTGCCATAGTATTGCCAGTCCTCTGGCGGGCGCTGTTGGCTGTAGCGGGCATTTGGAAAAGCCTGTCTTGCTGCCGCCTGCTGTTTTTGCGCTTCGGGAGAAAGCTTGAGGTGCAGGCTGGGAATAATTTGCTCAATACGTTTTAACATCAATTGATTGCTGGGTTCGGCGGGTAAGGAGCCAGTTGCATTTAAGGTTACCAATAAACATTTGTCCGCAAAGAGGGGGGTTATCAACCAGGCAGAAAAGCAGCATTCATAATTTAGAATAGAATGCTTGTTCCAGGTAGGACGACGACGCCAGGATTCAAGATAGACCCACTCGACCCCATGTATATTTTTTATCTGCCAATTAACAGGTGTATCGAACTCATTATGTCCATCACCAAAACCTGGGCCTTTACTGTAATAGAGGCTATGAATAATCAGCCGCTCCATCTGTTCAGGATTAAAGCAGTTCGGATGAAAAGGTATGCGGGAGGTATCCCAGGTTACAGCTGAACATTGCAATTTACCTATCGGGCTGCTTTCCCAGATAGGGCCATAAGTATCCCAGTTGCGTCGGAACATCCTTGGTCGGCTTGTGCCTTTATTTTGACGTGGATATCCATTTCTGTCAGGTTCAGTGTTGTAGTCATACAATTTGCTGTCAAATAAATTAAACCGCTCTATGCATTCGACCTCAGGAAAATCATAGTCCTGCGGCGGCAGTGTAATCTCAAAGCTATTGCCAGAAAGATCCAGGCTCAATGTGTCCCAGCGACTGGGTTCGGCAAAGCAGGGGCGCTGATAGGAGGCGAATAATCGTTTCAACATGGCAGGGCTCGTTATTTCCGTCAAGGTGGGACATATCCATTTTTTCAGGCGCCCTGAGGGGGCTTGAAATCAGATATACATGCTAATGAATCTAAAACTAGATCACAATCTTGTTGTAATCATTAGGTGAGGGACTATACAAAAAACTGTGTTAAAAGGCTAGGTGCTTAAAAGTCAGCCACAATAAAAAGCCTGCGGCTGTGCTAATCCGAAGTAAGTCATAACTTACAGTATTTGAAAAATTCTCAGAGGGACAGCAGCGAGTTCCTGCGCCCCTGTATCAACATGACTGCGGCAATGAATCAGCGCTGAGTTATCTGGATGAGTTAATAAAGTTCCGGTGGTGGTGAGCAAGGCCCCTCAAAGATATTGGGTTTCTCTCCTTTGGATAAATCCCCCTTTCTATGACTGCCATAATACTGCCAGGCTTCCGGTGAGCGTTGCTGGCTATAGCGAGCAGTTGGAAAAACCTGTCTAGCCTCCATTTGCTGCTTTTGTGCTTCGGGAGAAAGTTTGAGGCGCAGACTGGGAATAATTTGCTCAATACGTTTTAGCATCAATTGATTGCTGGGTTCAGCAGGTAAAGAGCCTGTTGCGCTAAAGGATACTAACAAATACTTATCTGCAAATAAGGGAGTTACCAACCGAACACTAAAATAGCTTTCGTATTTATTGGTAGCATATTGATTCCATGCTGGGCGGCGGCCCCAGGATTCCAGGTACACCCACTCGACCCCCTGTATATTCTTTATCCGCCAATTAACGGGGGTATCGAATTCATTGCTGCCATTGCCAAAGCCCGGGCCTTTGTCATAGTAAAGGCCGTGAATAATCAGGCGCTCCATTTGCTCTGGATTAAAACAGTTAAGCTTAAAAGGCATGCGTGAGGTATCGCAGACTACTGCCGCACATTGCAGTTTGCCAACAAAGCCCATATCCCAGATAGGACCATAGGTATTCCAGTTGCGCCGAAAAAGCCCTGGTCGGCTTACGCCCTCATTGTGGGCTGGATAGCCATTCCTGTGCGGTTTAGTGTTGTAGTCATACCATTTATTGTCAAACAAATTAAACCGCTGTCCGCGTTCCTCCTCAGGGAAATCATAGTCCTGCGGCGGCAGTGTAATTTCAAAACTGTTACCAGAAAGGTCCAGACTCAATGTGTCCCAACGACTGGGTTCGGCAAAGCAGGGGCGCTGGTAGGAGGCGAATAATCGTTTCAACATGGCAGGGCTCGTTATTTCCGTCAAGATGGGACATATCCATTTTTTCAAGTACCCTGAGAAGGCTTGAGGTCAGGTATACATATTAATGAAAGTAAAGCTAGATCACAATTTGATTGTAATCATTGCGTGAGGAGTTATACAAAAAACTGTGCTAAAAGGTTGGGCGGTTAAAAGTCAGCCTCAATAAAAAGCCCGCGTTTGTGTCAAGCCCGAAGTGAGTCATAACTTACCTTTTTTTCGAAAGGTTTTGAAAGTGCTGGCATTTTGTTTCCGTTTTGCAGCACTGGCAGGTGGGGAGGACTTGATGAGTTTGGCTGCATTTAAAGGTGTAAAGCCTTTACTGCACACCAGCCAATGGACCGACAAACCGTTTGCATTGCCCTGCCGCATAAGGAGGGCAGGGTTTCAGCGGCCTCAAGGCTTTTATGGGATCCTTTTCGGACCAGAGCAGCTAATGTGTATTGTCCTTGTCGGTTGACATTATGAAATCAGCTTTACAATTCACCACATACAAGAATTAAGTTTCTAGGCAGCCCTCTAACTTTCAGGAAGTAGATGTTGGATTTGCCAAATCGCTTTAAAAATTATTACAATCTATTTTCTCTAAATTAAACAGGATTTTAATCGATATGGCTTCTTTTTTTCAGGTTCCTGATGACATCAAAGTAAAACTTCAAAAATTAACTGAAGAATCAGATTGGTATAGCTTTATGGGCGAGTTAAACCTGGGTGAAGCTGTAGAGTGTGACCTGGAAGATTCTTGGCCGCTTTGGCAAAATACTACCATGTCTTTAAACACAGAATTAAAATATTTGTTTATGGGTGATGTAAAACCCCGTCTCGATGAGGGTGGAGGCCCTCAAGTCGGTTTTGTGAGTGCCAACACCGTTACACAAATTGCAAAAATTTTTAATGATAATGATCGATCTTATTTTGTAGAAATTTTAGAGTCGGGAGGGTTATCTGCAGAAACCGATATTTATTTCTATGATGTATTAAAATCTTTTTTAAATGATTGCAAGCACAAACAAAAAGCTATTTTGTTGGTTCTTGTTTAGAAAACTAAACACTCAATTTCTGGATGAACGAAGTGGTCTAATTAGGCCACTTCAATTTGAGGGTTTTACGGAGTTGCCCTGTAATGAAACTTTAAAGAATCCGTAGAGTTGCTCGGATTAAAAGGAGTTGTTTTTAGTACTGATTTGGGAAATTTTTTTCCTTCTGGCTGCGGTTCCACCAGGACGTAAACAAACAAAAAGTAAATCGCATGGACAAGAATTTTTTTATCGCCAGTTCTTCGTCAATAGAAACTGAGTTGTTGTTTATTTTACTGCGGGCGATTGCAATTGCTGTTGCTTGAGCAGCGCATAAAGCACAGGAATAACCAGCAGCGTAAGTATGCAGGAGGAAACCATTCCCCCCACCATAGGTGCCGCTATCCTGCGCATGATTTCGTGGCCAGCGCCATGACTCCATAAAATAGGCAGTAACCCCGCGATAATCGCGCAGACGGTCATCATCTTGGGGCGTACTCGCTCTACTGCACCTTCGATAATCGCGCTGTAGAGAGAGTGGGCATTCAAGGGTTGCCCCGATACCTGAAGTTTTTGCCAGGCCTGGTTGAGATAGAGCAGCATCACTACGCCGGTTTCGGTGGCGACGCCCGCGAGGGCGATAAAACCGATAATCACTGCGACTGATAAGTTGTAATCCAGCAGCCACACCAGCCAGATGCCGCCGACAAGGGCAAAGGGCACAGACAAAAAAATAATTAAACTATCGCCCAGGCGGCGGAAGTTCAGCCATAGCAGTGCAAAAATAAGTGCGAGGGTGAGTGGAACCACCAGGGCGAGTCGCTGGTAGGCGCGCTCCATATGTTCGAACTGGCCGCTCCATACGCTGTAGTAACCGCTGGGGAATTGCACGGATTTTTGAATAATCTGATTGGCCTCTGCGACATAGCTGCCCAGGTCGCGCCCCTGGATATCGATAAAAATATAGCTGGACAGCAAACCGTTTTCACTGCGAATGCCCGGGCTGCCGTACTCCAGTTCCAGTTGTGCAACCTGCCCCAGAGGAACCTGAGCGTCGCTATTGGTTTTGATCAACAGCTCCCGTGCAATTTGCGTAGGATCGCTGCGCCAGTCGCGGCTGTAGCGCAGGTTGACGGCAATGCGCTCGCGACCCTGCACCAGGCTGGTCACTATTTCGCCCCCTATGGCAGTGGCCAATGCCTGCTGCACATCTGCCTGGCTTAAACCATAGAGTGCCAGGCGGTGCGGGTCGGCTTTAATCGAGAGATAGGGGCTGCCGCTGAGGCGCTCTGCGTAGGCGCTGCTGGTTCCCGGAACCGTTTTCAGAGCGCTTTCCAAGGCGCGGCTGAGCCGTTCAAGTTCGGCGAGATCGCTGCCAAATAATTTAATGCCGAGCGGTGTGCGTATGCCTGTGGCGAGCATATCAATGCGCGCTTTGATGGGCATTGTCCAGGCGTTGGCTATGCCAGGTAATTGCAAGGCTTGATCCATCTCGGCAATTAGAGAGTCGATGGTTACTCCCGCTCGCCATTCGCGTTCAGGTTTTAATTGGATCAGGGTTTCAAACATTTCCAGCGGTGCAGGATCAGTGGCGGTATTGGCTCGCCCGGCTTTGCCGTACACAGAGGCTACTTCGGGAAAGCTTTTGATAATCTTGTCTTGATTGTGCAGCAACTGCGCCGCCTGGGTAACGGAAATGCCCGGTTGCGCCGTGGGCATATAGAGCAGGGTGCCCTCGTTAAGTTCGGGCATAAATTCGCGGCCCAATTGGCTATAGGGCCAGTAGCTTGCCGCTGCCAACAGCAGCGCGAAGAGCAGGCTGATGGTTTTGTGGCGCAGTGCCATATCGAGGCAGGGGCGATAAATCCGAATAAGAAAATTATTGATGGGATTATTGCGTTCTGCACGCAGCTTGCCGCGAATAAACAAGAGTATCAACACCGGAATTAAGGTAATCGACAGCAGTGCGGCAGCGGCCATGGCGAGGCTCTTGGTGATGGCCAGCGGGCTGAAAAGTTTGCCTTCCTGGCCGCTGAGCGCCAGCACCGGCAGAAATGACAGGGTGATAATCAACAGGGAAAAAAACAATGCAGGGCCAACTTCACTGCAGGCTTGCAGTATGACTTGCTGGCGAGGTTTAGTGTCGCTTGCGCGCTCAAGATGCTTGTGGACATTTTCAATCATCACAATAGCGGCATCCACCATGGCGCCAATCGCAATGGCTATGCCGCCCAGGCTCATAATGTTGGCGCCGAGCCCCAGGCCGCGCATTACTATAAAGGCCATCAAGATTGCCAGCGGCAAGGTGATGATGGCTACTAAAGCACTGCGCACATGCAATAAAAAAACCAGGCAGACCAGTGCTACTATCACGCTCTCTTCCAGCAGGTTGCGGCTCAGGTTTTGAATGGCATTATGGATCAGGGTTGAGCGGTCGTAGACCGGCAGGAGCTTTACATCTGCTGGCAAACCCAGTGCCAGCTCCTTTATTTTCTCTTTAGTCTGCTCAATAACATCGAGCACATTTTCACCCGTGCGCGCCACGACTATGCCGCTCACCGCTTCTCCCTGGCCATTCAGTTCGCCTATGCCGCGACGTTCATCTGTGCCCATCTCAACGCGTGCGAGGTCGCTGATGCGAATCGCCGCTCCATTGCGATTTTCTACAATTACATTGTTGATGTCTGCCGCTGAGCGCAAATAGCCCTGGCCGCGAACCACTATTTCAGTTTCACTGAGTTCAATCGAGCGCGCGCCGGTATTTTGGTTGTTGTTAGCCAGGGCCGCGCTGATTTGCGGCAATTCAATATTGAGCGCGCGCAGGCGCAGGGGGTCGATAATCACCTGGTACTGCCACACAGTGCCGCCAATACTGGCTACTTCGGCAACGCCCGGTGTCTTGCTCAACTGGCCGCGAATAAAATAATCCTGCAGGCTGCGCGCTTGCGCCAGGTTCAGCTGGCTGGATTGCAGCGCATACTGATAGACCCAGCCGATACTGCTGGCATCCGGGCCTATGCGCGGGGAGACCTGTGCTGGCAGTTTGCCGGCAACTTGGCTCAGCGCTTCCTGGACCCGCGAGCGCGCCCAATAGAGGTCGGTGCCATCGGCAAAAATAATATAGACAAAGCTCACGCCAAAAAAAGAAAATCCGCGCACAGTGCGCGCCTTGGGCACGCCCAGCATGGCGTTGACCAGGGGATAGCTGACTTGATCCTCTACCTGCTGCGGTGCCTGTCCCGGATATTCGCTGTAGAGTATCACCTGGGCATCGGCCAAATCGGGCAGGGCATCCAAGGGTGTGCGCAGCAGTGCATAGAGCCCGCCAATGGTTAAGGCTATGGCTGCAATTATCACCAGGGAGTTATTTCTCAGCGACCAACTTATGACGGAGTTCAGCATGCACTAGTGCTCCATACCGCTGTGGGAATCCATGGAGTGGTGGTGATGGTGATCCTCTGTGTTGCTCTGGTTCTCTGTGGGGGCAGGAGTCGCTGTTGCCGGTTTGAAATTAGCCAGCGCCGCCTGCAAGCGGCTTTCCGAGTCGATTAAAAAATTGGCCTGAGTGACAACCTGCTCGCCCTCGCTCAATCCGCTGGCCACTTCAATCCAATCGAGATTGCGCTCGCCCACCTGGATTTGTCGAGGTTGGAAAACACCTTCGCCCAGCGCCACCAGCACCCATTGCTCGCGCCCCGAATCGAGCAGGGCATTGGCCGGTATGGCGAGGGTTTTGCGCGGCTGCGACTGCAGCCAGGCTTCGCCGCTCTGGCCGGGTTTTAGTTTGCGGTCGGCATTGTCGAGCAGCGCGCGCAATTTAAAGGTGCGATTGTTTTGATCTAAGGTGGGATAGATAAAATCGACTTTGGCTTGGCGAGTTTTGCCCGCCTCCGCAATAAATCCCACTTGCAGTGTATCGCCCACTTTGATCCTGCCCAGCTCCTGTTCCGGCAATGCAATTGCCAGCCAGAGTTTACTGAGATCGGCGAGTTGATAAAGCTGGTCGCCTGCGGCAAAGCGCGTACCCTGCACTATATTTTTCAACATCACCACACCTATGGCGGGAGAGCGATAGGGTATCTGCGAAAAGGGTTCACCCCCGCGCTGCAGGCGCTCCATCTCCTCCAGGGGAATGCCCATTTCATCGAGGCGCTCCATGGTGCTGACCACTTGCAGCTCAGCCTGGCGTTGCGCCTCAGGTCCGGCGGTTGCAGCTTCCAGGGTTTTTTTGACCGCTTGCTTATAGGCGAATTCGGCGTAGTAAAGGTTGGGGATAATCACATCGAACAGGACTTCTCCCTTGTCGACCTCCTGCCCCTGGGTGTTGACCAGCAAGCGTGAGACCCAGCCTTCAAAGCGCGGGCTTATATCAAACACGCGCGCTTCATCAATTTCCAGGCTCGCCAGGGCGCGGATTTCGCGCCCCAGCAGTTGCGGCTTAACCGCTTGTGTCTGCACACCCAGGGTTTGGATCTTGTGGCTGTCAATGCGCACAATATCGGTTGCGGGCAGCTCGTTTTCATAGACCGGCAAGTAGTCCATGCCCATGGAATCCTGCTTGGGGGTAGGTGAGGTATCAGCGAGTCCCATGGGGTTGCGGTAATACAGCACTTTGCGCTCGACGGTCTGCCCCGCATTTTTCGCAGCCTGGGGATGGTTTTCGGAGGAAATACCAGAGTAATAGCCGAAGCCTATGCCTATTAACATCAACAGAGAACCCGCCAACCAGAACAAGGGTTTCATAACCGCTCCCGCCAAACCAAAGATATAAAGAGTTTGCTCGGAAGTATATCACTGCCTGCTGATGAGTTTAGGGGGCCTATATCGTTTTATTCAATTTACAGGCAGGAAACTAGTGGAAAATTATTCTGTTTTGCGGTTCATCTATATTGCCAAAAAATGCTATTGGTCGTGGTGATTTTAGCTCAAAGCAGCAATCCAAAGAGCCCAAGGGGCGGCTGCATGGGCAGCTTTGGGTGTTATAACTGCAACTGATCCTGAAGGCGGACCTCTGGTTTGTGGAGGAGCGCAAAGGGAGGGGGGCAGTGCTGAGCGCCTTTAAGTTCTCTGTCCAAGGGGGCACTGGGCTTAAGCGATAGCGACAGCATTGCCGCTGTCTATAGTTGCGGTTGTCAGTGGCTATTCTATTCGCTCGATGGCTGGGCAAAAAAAGCGATTCTGTGATCAAGCTGTAACAATATTGTTTCGCTAGTTTTTATGAGCGAAACAATTTAACAGCAAAGGTGCATCCACAGGGTTCACCTTTTTTAATTGCGAAATTATTTATTGCGCGACTCCTTAATTGAAGTTGCGCCAAAATTTTTTTTGCTGTCGCTTATAGCAAAAATGTTTGTTGTGAATTTTTTTATTTGCTTTCATTATGATTCCTGCTTTTTCCCCAAGCCTCTTTTTTTAATTGTCTTTCGCTTTATATCCAGTCATTTCTTGATGTAAAGCTTGGTAAAAATTCCTTTCCGGTGCTTAAGGAGCTACTGCCATGAACACATTTAACTTTCACTATCAAGCGAAATTGTTGCTGCGAACCTGTTGCCTGACCAAGAAAATAGTGCAGGTCTCCGGCATGATTTTAATCATTGTTGTCTCTGCTAAAGTCCAGGCAGCCTCTGGGCCAATCCGGGGTATAAATAATCCGAATCGTATTCCTGGACAATACATTGTCGTGTTGAAACCCAACTTGGTAGCGGCGCAGGATGCCTCTGTAGCCGCACAATCTATCGCCATGCAAAGTGGTTTCCATGTAACCCATAGGTTTCGCTCGGTGTTTAGCGGATTTGCTATGGATTCTACTATGGTTGCTACCCAGGCAGTCAGCCTAAAACAGTTGTCAAGCTTGCTAAAAAATCCTGATGTCGATTTTATTGAAGCTGATCAGCACATTGAACTCGATACAAGTTCGGCTATTTATCCACAGACTACACAAGCGTTAATTGCGGGAAATCTGTGGGGGCTTGATCGAATTAATCAACGGAAATTACCGCTGGACAAAGCCTATTCCTTTAACGCCACAGGAAAAAATGTTCACGCCTATATTATTGATTCAGGGATTAATCTTTCCCATCAGGAATTTGCCGGCCGCATTTTAAACGGTGCGGACTTTGTCAAAGATGGCGAAGGGGTCAATGATTGCCGCGGTCACGGCAGTCATGTGGCGGGAATTCTCGGTGGCACCACCTACGGTGTGGCAAAAGATGTAAGCCTCCACCCGGTGCGCGTTTTTGGCTGCAATAGCGGCAGTGAGTTCAGTGTTGTTATCAGCGCGATTGAATGGGTTTTGGATAATCGCAAGACGCCCGCCCTGATCAATATGAGTATGGGGGGCAGGCATTCTGATGCATTGAACCAGGCAGTTGATAAAGCCGTGGCTGCGAATGTTGCGGTGATTGTCTCTGCAGGAAATGATGCCGAAGATGCCTGCAAATTTTCACCCGCAGATGCTGCAGGCGTTATTGCCGCAGGTTCATCCGATGAATCAGACGTTCGCTCGCCTTTTTCCAATATTGGCAAATGCATTGCCATTTTTGCTCCCGGTTCTGATATCACCTCGGCCTGGATTCCCGACTCGGAGGCCAAGACCTTGCTGAGTGGAACCTCTATGGCAACGCCCTATGTCGCGGGGGTAGTTGCTCGCTATCTGGAGAAAAACCCTGCAGCACAGCCAGCAGAAGTCAGCAAAGCCCTGCTGAATGGGGGTACTAAAGATGTACTTTCTGATGTGGGGGCGGGTTCGCCCAATCTGCTGCTGAATTCTGATATAGATGCGGATAGTGCCTGGCAGCGCACTATTATATTTGTGTATGGCCAAACCGAGCCTGGGCAGGATATGTTTATTCGCGGCGGTATTGATCACGGTTACGCAGAAAAACAATTGAGCTTGCAGTGCAGCAAAGAGAATATGCTCTGTGCAATTCCCCTGCGCCATTTGAATTTGCGCAATGCCACTACGGCTCCCTGGAAAAATAATGATCGCTATCTGGACTGGTATGGAGTTGAATTGCATCAGGATACCCGCTCCGAGGGCTCGGCCCTGGACTGGACCACTAACTCCTGGCCTTCGGCCTGGGGCAGAACTCCTACGGTTGAGAAGGATGGCTATGGTGAAACGCCACTCAATGCATGGGGAGCCCATTATTGGATGCTGGATGTGGAAATGGATTGCACAAAAACTGTCAAGGGTTGGTTTGAGCTAAAATCCTATATCTCTAATGGTCCCGGTTGGGAGAGCGATGTTGTTCAGCCGGGAGCCCCTTACTATTCGCACAACCATTTTGCCCAATGCGGAAAGATAAATGTATTTGAGCGCGGCCAGCACACGCCGGTGGCGATCAGTAATTTTTGATCCTGCAATCAGGTTCCAGCTGTTGGGGGGCGGCTTGCAATATAAGTTGCACTCCAATACGACTCTTCTTCAGGAAAAGCAAAAATCTAAAATGGACAATGTCAGAATGTACGGTTTTTAATTCTTATAAATTAATCCAATCCGCGTTGGTGCAGGGTTGCAGGATTCTCAACCTCAAATCGCAATACCCCAATAACCTGCTCAGCCTCAGTGACAACATGAATTTGCCAATGTCCTGCGGCTTGTTCGGGAAAGTTTACTTTGTGGGTCCATGCCCGGTATCCCTGTTCACGTCCGCCACTGATATTCAAGGCAATCCTGTCCACCTCTTTGCCATTGTGTCGCCACACATGGTAGATGCGCTCATTCAGGCCGCGCGGTGCATGTATGGCGGTATAGGCGTAAATCCCAGCGCGCAATTGCTCGCTGGTCACTTGTCGCAATTTTTTATTGGGTGAGCGATTTTCATCATCAATATGATCGGTAATGGCCACCTGGGTCAACCAGATTGACGCGGGTGGAATCCAGGGGCGCAACAGTAAACCCGCGCTGCCACTGATAAGCAGCGCCGCTGCAAGAACGGCAATGCGTCTCCACCAATTCACACTCAGGCTGCGCGCAATGCCGGGCAGCGATAACACTATGGCGATAGACAGGGCCCAGAGATAACTCTGCGGTGTGGGCAGGTGGAAAATCAATGGCAGCGCGGTGAGCAGCACAGCAAACAAGGTAATGCCGTGATAGATAAAATACAGCCAGGGGCGCGGTGCCAGCCAGCGGTAGTAAATTGGATCAATAAGAGAGACAAGAGCCGAGATAAGCAAAAGGGAGGTGAAAATGGCTTGTCCGCTATTCCATGCCGTGGTGATAAAAAAGAAGGGAATAACAAAGAACAAACTCTCCTGGTGTATCAGCTGGGTGACAAAGCGCAAGAGCGACGGCGGTACCTCTATGTCAAACCAGTGCGATATTCCGCGTTGCAGAAGTTTTTCCAGTGTCAACCAGAGCCATCCCGCCAACATTAAAAGAGAGATCAGCTGTGCAAATTGCTCCTGCTTGCGCTCGACCAGAAAAAAGCTGGCTGCACCTGAAATAAAACCAAAGGTAGGAATTATCCAGGGATGGCGCTGCATAAATTTGAGTGAGTATCTGATGCATTTTTTAATGGCTGCCATAGAGTTCGCTGAATGTTCTGGTTATTGGTAGGTGCAGCTTATGCGACTGGATATTCCCGGCAAAGGTTCCAGTTGAATGCCTTATTTGTGCAGGCCATTGTGCAGCTTATTGGAAAGTATAGCTATTGTTTGTGTATCTTTAGTCGTGTGTCCGGAGCGCCTTTATCCGGGCTATGCTGAGACAATTGATTTGCATTCAGCGATAGTTCGCCTTAGGCTTGGGCATGTCTTCTTATAATATGATGTTTTCTGGTGCGGAGTCATATCAGTGAAAAATAACAATAACATCCTATTGGCACTTGTCTACATGCTGGTCTGCGGGCTAATGGTTTCGGCGCGAGCTGCCGTTGCAGAGGCTGCAGATGAATTCAGCCATTATACGCAGCTAGGGCGCAGTATTATTGTAAGCGCTAACAGTGGGCAAAAATTGCGTATCACGCCCTACGGCGGTGCTGTGGTGAGGGTGCAAGTGGCAGCACCCGGACAGGATTTTCTCCCGGACAGCCATTATGAAATGGTTGAGCGGCACGATTGGGATGGCTCCCTGAAAATTGACAACAATGCCGGCCATTTGCATATTTCGCTCGATGCTAAAGCAGACCGCGCTGACCTGTTTGTCGAGTTGCAGAAAGAGACATTGCGCCTGGCCTTTGGTGCGGGAGGCAATTTGTTCCTGCGCGAAAAATTTTCTACAGAGTGGCTCGGTTCACTGATCAGGCAGCAATTTGTCTATGATGATGCTGAACATTTCGCCGGTCTCGGGCACGGCTATTTTGGTCGTGTGGACAGCCTCGATTTGCGCGGCCAGGAGCTTGAGCGCAATTACCAGCGCGACCATGAGCAGCAGGCGCCTTTGCTAGTGCCATTTTATATCTCCAGTAAAGGCTATGGGGTTTTCCTCAACAGCAGTTTCCGCAACAAATTCCGCTTTGGCGTTGAGGGCAGTTATAGCTTTTCATTGGACACAGGCAACTACAGCAAAGACGGGCAAATGGATTATTTTGTGATAGCCGGTCCACAGATTAAAGATGTATTGCGCCGCTATATCGCCTTGACCGGACATCCGCGCATGCCTTCCAAGGCGATGTTTGGCCTGGCTCTGTCTGATAAAGGCGATCCTAAAACCTCAGACGGCGATTGGTGGAAAAATAAAGTCAGGCAACATCGCGAAGCGGGTTTTCCGCTGGATCACCTGGTCAACGACAACCGCTGGCGGGCATCGGGCGGCGAGCGCTGCAAATCCGAATTTGCCTGGGATGGCGAGCGCTATTCCAGCCCGCGCAAATTTGTCGATTGGGCTAACGATGAACATCTACTCCTGACGTTGGATTTCAATCGCTGTATTGCGCCGCATACAGAAGGCTATGATCAGGCATCCTTCAATATACCCAACAGCGAGGGCATGGATTTTAAGGATGCCGCTCCCGATTTAACCAGCCGCGCAGTGCGCCAGTGGTGGTGGAAGGTGCTTTACAACAAGGGCATCAAACCCATGGGCAATAGCGCCACTGTGGGCTTGTGGATTGATGAGTTCGATCAGATGGGCCCTGCACCCGACGACCAGTTGCTCAGCAATGGCCGATCCTTTGCCGAGATGCGCAACTACTGGTTTATGCTGGTCAGCAAAGGCCTTGCTGCAGAGGGCTGGGACAAGGATATTGGCGAGGCCAAGCGGCCTTTTATCTGGGTGAGGGGTAATACCGCAGGCGCACAGCGCTATTCGACCTTGTGGAGCGGAGATATACAGCCTACCTATGCCGAGATGAAAAGCCAGATACGCGGCATGCAGGCCGCAGGCTTGTCAGGTTTTCCTTTTTGGGGGCATGATGCTGGCGGTTTTGATTCTTCCAACGTGCAGGACTTCGATACACTCTATCGCCAATGGTCGCTGGCCATGGGCAGTTTTTCGCCTTTCTGGAAACCCCACGGTATAGGTCCATCGCGCTGGCCGCGGGATCGCTCTGTTGCAGCCCAGGCCGACTTCTTGCGTTTTAGCAATCTGCGCTATCAACTTATGCCATACACCTATAGTTATGCGCATGCAGCATTTGCTACCGGGGAGCCTATCGCCCGTCCGATGCTGTTTAATTACCCGGAAATTGCCGAAGCCTGGAAGCGCGATTTGCAATACTTATGGGGCGATAATTTATTGGTGGCTCCCAATACCGATGCGCCTTCACCCGCTGGCGATAAGGTTTCCTCCTGGCTGCCACCGGGACCTGACTGGTACGATTTTTGGAATGATAAAAAATATACCGGAGGGCAGGAAATTTTTTATCCCGTGACTGTCGGGCAACTGCCCCTCTTTGTGCTGGCGGGTTCAATTCTGCCTATGTCACTGCCTTCATTGAGTATTGCTGAAGCGCGCAAGGATCTGCTTGAGATACATGTTTATAGCGGTGCTGATGGCAAATTCACACTCTATGAAGACGACGAAGTCAGCGAGAAATATCAGCGCGGCGCCTGGTCGACGCAAGAGTTTATTTACAGTGAAAACCGGCGCAGCCTGAAAATCCTTCCGCTTGCCGGCCGCTTCAAAGGTATGGCAAAGGCGCGCGGCTATCGCCTGGTCTTTCACGGCCTGGAGGCTGCGGAATGCATGGCGATCAATGGCCGTCCGCTGAATTTGCAAGGCGATATTGCCCTCGCGCAAAATGCTGGTGAAGGCGCGGCATTCTGGGCCGCGGACAAGCGTCAACTCAGTGTGTTTGTTCCGCAGCAAACGCGCAAAGCTGCCATAGAGATCAGTCGGTATAGCAATTGCGGACAGCCCTGAGTAGCAGTGAAAGAATAAAAAAAGCCCGGGACCTGCCCGGGCTTTTTCATGATTTGCATTTACAAATTGTTAATAGCGACAGGAGCACTCTTGCCGCGCTGGAAAACATTCAGCTTGCCGCACTGTGCAAAATGGTTTTTCGATACATAGGGCGCTCCTGGTTGGACAACATCCGCTTCCCAGCCGGGGCCGTTGGAGATAAACGATTTCAATTCGAACCAGCCATCCACTGTTTTCGAGCAATCCATTTCCACCTCCAGCATCCAGTAGTGTGCGCCCCAGATATTCAGGGGCGTTTCACCATAGCCATCGACAGCCACTGTGCGCAGCGGGCCCCAGCTGGCGGGCCAGAGGTTGGTGGTCCAATCCAAGGGCGAGCCCTGTGCCTGGCTGCTCTGTAGCGGTTCACTGCCGTACCAGTCGAGATTGGCATCATTCTGTTTCCAGGGAGCGCTGGTGGCATTGCGCAGATTCAAATGGCGAATCGGAATCGCACACAATTTATTGCTCGCGGTACAGGTCAGGCCCAACTGGTTTTGCGCATAGGTATGATCTATGCCGCCGCGGATAAACATATCCTGCCCAACCTGGGTTGTGCCCTGCATAAACACCACTGTGCGTTTAAACTGATTGCTGTTGCAGGTGGGGCAGGCAGGGGGCATGCCGGTGCCGGGAATAATCGCAATGGTTTTGCTTTGGCTTACCGGGAGAATGCCGGTGCGGACAAAGACTTTTTCGCCCTCCTGCAGCCAGCCCTGGGCGTTGGCCGCATTAAATTGACTGCGGGTCAGTGCGGGCAGGGCGATACCGTTCAGCTGGATCACACTGACATTGTTCGCCAGCAAATAGCGAATTTCATTATTGCGCTCGTTGACGGCACCAGTGTAGCTGCCCTGGGCCGAATCAATTTGAATACTGGCCCCTGCGCCTGCAGGTATCTGGCTGATGCGGGTCGTGCGCACCTGATAGTGCGGGACACCCTGGCTATCGTAGCTGGCGACGCTGCTGCCGTCGTCTTCGTACAGGGTAAACTCACTGGCTTCGCTTGCAGGGAAAACCTGCGCAATGAGTTCGCTATGCACAGAGCCATCCTTGCGGTGGCCCAGCAGATCGCGGGTCTGGTCATCGACAAACATCAGCGGAATAATCGCGCCGGCACGGGCGTACACCGGCAGACGGTTTTGTTTTTCAGCCTCATGCCAGAGGGATACATTGGCCAGGGTCTGGCCGGTGCTGACGGTTTTTTCCAGGCTGTGATAGTTATACCAGGTGCCCGCAGGCAAGTAGACATTGCGGCTTGCGGCAAACTGCTGGGTGGCGGTGGCAACCAACAGGGATTTGCCAATCATTTTCTGATCGGCCACACCGCGCAGAGTGCGATCATTTTGGAAATAGAAAGCCACAGGGGCTATTACCGGCTCGCCAAAATTATAGGCGCGATGGGCCAGTGAATAATAATAGGGCGCAAGCTCATAGCGCTGGCGCAGGTTGGCGCGGTTGCCCTGGATATTGCCGATCAGCGCCGGTGAGGTTTCGGTGGCAATACATTCATTGCCAGTCGCGCCGGGCATACCGCAGTTATTGCCATGCGGGCGCAGGGGAATATCCAGCCAGGCGGCATTGGCAAACCACAGGCTGTACATCTCGCCTTCCGAGTAGGGGACATTGGCGGGGAGGGCGGTATCGCGGCGGCCCATCTCATCGGCTTTCCGCCAGAAGCCGCCAATGTCTGAGCTGTAATAGTCCACACCCGCCATAGAAAGGTGCATCTGCGAGTTGTAGTGCAGGTTCATATGATCGAGGCGGCCACCTATATCGCCCGACCAGAGGGCTGCGCCAAAGCGCTGTGAACCTACAGTACCGGCGCGCGCCAATGAAAACGGACGGGCGGGATTGCTGCTGTGGTTGCGGCTGTAGCCCTCATAGATGGATTTGCTCCACAACAGGTTGTGAATATTGTGATAGTCCTTGATATGTTGACCGTTGCTGGCGCAGGAGCCGGCATCGAAGGTCTCGGGCTCGCCCAGATCGGTCCAGTGTCCCATGACCCCGAGATCAATAATATTGGGTTTGCGCACCTGATCGTGCCACCAGTTGCCAGCGGCGGTATTTGACCAATCAATTTGCCCGGATGAGCCAAACCATTTGTTAAACTCAATCGCCTGGTTATTGTCGCAGCGTCGCTCGAAACCACTGCGGCTGAGCAGCCCCTGATAGTTGCTGCCACCGAGATTGCCCCAGCGGGAAACATAGGATTCTTCAATGGTCATCAGACCAATATTGTCAGCCTTCAGCGAGGCAATTTTGCTGGCGGCGTTGGGAAAGCTGCTGTTATCAAAGCGCAAGTCACCCATGGGCGAGTTGCCACTGTTGAGCTGGTTGGGCTGTTTGAAACCGAACCAGGCAATATCCAGCATCAAACCATCTACAGGAAAGCTATTGTTGCGCAAAGTGTTGATGGTATCGTCAACTTCAGCCCAGTTGTCGTAGGAAAACTCGGACATCCACAGCCCGAATACCTTTTTCGGAGGAACCGGCGGGCGTCCCACCAACTCCATAAAATCGCTGCGCAAATTGGGCAGGTCAGAGCCGCTGAAATAATAGAGGTTGGTTTCGCTGGCCTGGCGATTGCGAACCTGCCAGGGCGACTGGTTGAGGTTAAATTCCATTTTCAGTTTTGAGTCAAACAAAATGGCGTAATTCAGGCCCGCATCTCCCACCGCAAACATCACCGGGAATTGCAGGTTGGGCGCTGTGCCGCCCGCGTATTTGCCATTGTTGTAGGTGATATTGCTGAAGCTGTTGCCAAACTCGCCGCTGGTGCGGAAACCGCCGTCCGCCAGGCGTTCCCCGTTTACCTTCCCGCCCAGGTTGGCATCTATGGGGGTCCAGTTCTGACCCAGGCCGTAGAGTGAATGAATTGCCGGGCTCTGCAAGGTCAGGCCGCGCCAGTTTCCCTCGAAGGCGGCGGGACAAAGTGTGGCTGTCTGGCGATTGCCTGATTTGATTTCAACTATGTTCAGGCAATTGTTGGTAAAAGTGACCCTCAGATCCTGGGTTTCAAAGCCATTGCCGGTCAGTTGATAAGTCTGCGGCCCCGCGTAATCCTGCTTGAATACCATTTCGCTGGGAGTAATGCCGGCATTGCCCAGATTGCTGTTGCGATCATGGCGAAAGGAAATCTGCAGCAGATCGTCATCCAGGACGCGCACCACTGTGCTAGTGCCCGAGCTATTGAGGATAAATGGCTCAGGGATGGCTGCTTGTAAGTAGCCGCTAATCGCCAAGAGTAGGGAAATTGTGGATAGTTTGCGGTACATGGGCATCGACCTCTGGAGGGGGGACGGCTTTCTACTATATAGCCAAACAGAATGTTTTTGAAATTAATATTTCAAAAATGAATATGATAGTTTGCAAACGGCAGATTATGCAGTGCATATATGACATTTTTGCGACATTGGTGGCGCGTAATATCTCCTGATTTGCATGGCGTGTAAAGCATAATTTGGGCCAACTTTAGGGCTGGCTCAGGGGTTGGGCAATTCCATGATGAAACGAGAGAAGGGGAAAATAGAGGCAAAACCTCAAGTGATTTACCTGAGGCTATTCTGTTTCTTTCTATGGGGGATTGGGCTGCCTTATCGTGCGCAGGACGAGGATTTCATCGGGTGTTTATTTTCCGTTCCATTAGTGAATGCACACTTCTTTCAATGACCAATGACGACTTTTTGCATTTATCCTTCATAAGCTTTTTTCAGTCCATCTATATCTAATTTTTGCATCTGTAGCAGGCTGGTCATTACTCTTTGGGATTTTTCATGATTAGGCGATGCCATCATTTCCAGTAATATGGCCGGAATGATTTGCCATGACAGAGAGTATTTATCCTTGAGCCAGCCGCACTGCTGCGCCGCCTTGTCGCCGCCCGCGCTCAGCTTGTTCCAGTAGTGATCTATCTCTTCCTGCGTCTTGCAAAAGACTTGCAGGGAAATGGCTTCGTTAAACCTGAACAGAGGGCCACCATTCAGTGCGGTCAATGCCTGGCCCTCCAATTCAAAGGCAACCGTCATGACCGAGCCCGCTGGTCTGCCGTGTATCTCATATCCAGCTTTGCCGTAATGGGAAACTTGCACAAGGCGCGAATTGGCAAAGATTGACATATAGAAGGCAACAGCCTCTTCGGCTTCACTATCGAACCACAGGCAGGGAGCAATTTTTTGTGCGAATAACATAAATGTCTCCTGGGTCTGGCAGTAGAAAATATAACTTAATCATTTTGCTTTCGCGGTTCTGTTCGCTGGCGCGCTCAAATTTTCATTCCCTGATTGTCAATCGAGAGGCTGGTCAGTGTTTCAGATGAAAAAAATGAAAGAGACCCTACCAAGCGTGCGTTAGCGCACAGATTGTCAAATCAACATCTATGACTCTGGCATCGGGTAACAGGCTGCGAAAACAAGGCTACAGGGTCAATTTGTTGAGCGTATTTCTCTGCCGCTCCAGGTTAAAAACCTACCCGTTTTATTGCAGGGTTTTTCTGTAACACCCAGGCTTATTGCTTCTCCCCCATGGCTTTGCTGATGACTCGACCAGGATTGTAGAATGGCTCTATTAACAGCCCTCCTTATCGCTGCCTTAATTCTCGCTTCAGTGATCGCTTATCAGTACAGTGGAAGTCTGATCGCTTTTATTCGCCGATATTTTTCCCTAAAGAGGTCTGGTTTCCGCGCAAAAAAAATGACGGATAGTGAGTGCCAACTTATCCAACAATTATTTTTTAAAACAGTGTTTAGCTTGCTGGGGTATATGGCCAGGGTCAGCGGTCAGCTCGATAAAGCAGAGGTCAGGCTGGTCTATGTCTATATGCCGGCAATGCAGCTTGATAGCGGCGAAAAGGACTATGCAATGAGAATTTTTGCGGCGGCTATTGAGCCTCAGTTCCAGTTAAAATCTGCCCTTGATGGATTTAAAAGAGTTTCCGAAAAAAAATCTCATATGGCGGAAATGCTTTTGGTCTATCTGATCAATCTGGCGCGAACATATAGTCTGCTGGCCAAGTCCGAACTGGAAGTGCTGAATGAGGCTGCTGATGGTCTGGGGATTTCCAATAACCAATTTAACAGTTTGTTGCGAACAACTTCATCGCAAAATACCTTTTCTCACTTTCGCAAAAATGCGCAAACTACCAAGGCCGAGATTTGCGACGGTGATCTCCTGGCGGTTGCCTGTGATGCGCTCGGTGTCTCGGCGCAATCAGATCAACGGGAAATCCACGAGGCCTATCGAAAATTGCTTAATCAATACCACCCAGTCAGGCTTAGGGAGCTGTGTCTGCCCAATTTTATGCTGAGATTGGCGGCTGACCACATCAAAAGAATTCAGTTGGCTTACGACTGCATCAGGAAATTCCGGGAGGGCTTTTAGCAAATCTCTGAAAAAGCTGGACGATGCAGTCGCTGCAAGCCAGAAAACAGGTAACTTGTCACCAGCCTGGCTTGAGGTAACTACTGTCACACATGCAAGCCAATCGAACCTAGCTTCTCAAAATCCATAGGCTTAGCAAAGTGCTCGTCAAACCCTGCCTCCAAGACAGATTTTCTCAGCGAGGCCTGCCCGTATCCTGTCACTGCAACCAGAAGAAACTTTTGCAGGTTGGGCAGGGCGCGGAGCTTCTTGGCTATATCAAACCCACTGGAGTCGGGCAGCCCTATATCGAGCAGTACCACATCGGGTTGAAACGCAACAGTGGATTCAATGGCCTGTGCTCCGGTGTAAGCCGTCTGAACACTGTGTCCCGCCAACCTGAGCCATTGGGCCAGCGTATCTGCGACATCGGCATAGTCGTCAACGATGAGTACCCGTTTGTGAATAGGGCTATTTGCGGTAACCGCTGCCCGCATTTTCGCTGTATTGTCGCTTAAGTTAATGGGATGAGAAGTTTGTAGGAAGGTGGTTTTAGTAACGCTGGCAGGAGGCAAATGAGTTTTGTCTGCAGCGGGTTCCAGGTTTTTCTCTCCCTGTGGTATATCCCCTCGCGCCGCAACAGAGGCTCTGAAGAATTCGTCAGCGATTTTAGTCAGCGACTTGGCGTGAAATTTTATAGTATTACGGGCTTTATCTAGGTTGGGCGGAATCGCTGGATTTAATTTGAACAATGCTTCAATTGAATTTAAGATTGGCGCCAAAATATTGCGAAAATCGTGAGTCAGCGCTGAGAAGCTGGCGAGAAAGTCTTGTTTCCATTGTGTCAGGTCGCGCAAAAGACGCTCATTTTTACTTAAGCGCAGCAGTACTTTAATATTGGTAATCAGTTCCACCGGTGCCAAGGGCTCCACCAGATAATTGTCCGCGTCCAGATCGAAGCCGCCATTCTGATCCAGGCTTTCGTTAAATGGCGCGGAGAGCTGCAGTATCATAATGTTTTGGGTTTCTGGGGTCATTTTGAGTTGGCGGCATAGTTTGCCACTAAAGACCAAGGTAGAATCGAATATGATGAGGTCTGGGCGAGATTTGTGAATCTCAGTCATCAAATTGTGACCTTCGGCTAACTCCTGTACCGAGAAGCCAGCTTCCTTCAATACAGTTGCTTTTGCCTGCCGGGCTCCCGCATCTGTAGCGATTATGAAAATAAGGGGCGAGGGGTGATTTAATGACATAAATTTCTCTGGGAATAAGCATGTGCCATGCTGAGGGGATGGCATATCGGGATTAGGTATTATCTGTATGTTTATCATCCCAGGATTATTTTAAAAATGATGCCCTTGTAAAAGTTATCATATTTTAACGCAGCAGGTACCATGAAAAAATATTTAGGCGAAAACATTTATGGTCCTGATTGTTTTTCTGCAAACAAAAGCTAAACAGTATTTGGGGGACGAGTTAAACACCTTGTTCAACCTATTTTAACCCTATGTTTAATTTGAAAATGGAATGTTAATGACAAACACATCTCCGCTTAACGATAGAGAGTTTCGTGACATACTGGCAAAAAATATTATCTTGCCGCTGGCTACAGGTCTTGCCAGTGCTGTTCTTTTTGTCATTCTGATTAATTATCTTTTGTCTTCATTCAAATGGGTTGAACACACAGAATCAGTGATTAGTCGGACCAATGAGGTCGCCCGCCTGACAGTAGACATGCAAACCGGCATGCGCGGTTATTTGATTGTCGGAGATGAGGACTTTCTCAAGCCCTATCGCATGGCCAGTCCGAAAATTGATGCTGAACTCGACACATTGAAAGAGCTTGTGGCGGACAATCGCTCGCAGGTTGACCGCTTGCAGCGCTTGCAGGTCATGATTTCATCCTGGCGAGACTATGCTGAAACCAATATCAATTTGCGTCGCAATAATCAGGATTACCAAAAAAATGTCCGCCTCAACGGTCTGTTGGAATTCGATGAGATACGCAAAGAGTTTTCCGATTTTCAAAATGCCGAAAAGCTTCTTCTCCAGGATCGCAACAGCCATGCCAAAAATGTCACCCTGATAGCAGTGGTTTCCTATCTGTTCGCGATTGTTGTGATGACTGGATTGTTGAGTATTCTCGGGCGACGCGAACTGATCAAACTGTCAACTATCTACAGCAACACCCTGGCAGAGCGGGAGAAACACGCGCACTTATTGGAGCGGCAGGCCTGGCAGCGCGCCGGCCAGGCGCGTCTGGCCGAACAGACTATAGGGCAGTCGACTCTGCCCCTGTTGGGGCGCACGGTGTTAAATTTTTTGGCTGATTATCTCAATGCAGCAGTTGCCGCCATGTATGTGCGCAATGAAGATGATGGCGCTCTGCGCAGGGTGGCCATCTATGGCGTGGACAAGGAGGCAGATCTGGGTGAGCAGGAATTGGAGAGCAACCAGGGGCTGGTTGCCCAGAGTGTTTTTTCCAGGCGAATGATTCACCTGGAGGATGTTCCCGAAAACTATCTGAAGGTGAGTTCTGGGCTGGGTAACAGCGCCCCCAGGCATATAATATTGCAGCCCATCAGCTGTGACGGTCTTGTCAATGGTGCCCTGGAGCTGGGTTTTCTGCGCGCGCCCACTGAGCAGGATTTTGAATTCCTGAAACTGGTTTCCGAAAATATTGGCAGCATGGTGGAAGCCGCTGTCTACCGCCGCCGCTTGCAATATGTTCTGGAGGAAACCCAGCAGCTCAATGAAGAGCTGCAGTCCCAGCAGGAGGAACTGCGCACTTCCAACGAAGAATTGGAAGAGCAGTCGCTTGCACTGGCGGCATCCCAGGCGCTGTTGGAGGATCAAAAGGCCGAGCTGGAACAGACCAATGAAAAACTGGTCAGCCAGGCCCAGGTGCTGGATCAGAATAATATCGAGTTGAATAGCATACAGGTTGAACTGGAAGAGCGCGCGCAGGAGTTGCAGAGAGCCAGCCAATACAAGTCAGAATTCCTTGCCAATATGTCCCATGAATTGCGCACACCGCTGAACAGTTCAATGATACTGGCAAAATTGTTGAGTGAAAATCAGAAGGGCAATCTCACCGAGGAGCAGGTGCAATTTGCCCAGAGTATTTATTCGGCAGGCAGTGATCTGCTGAATCTGATTAACGATATCCTCGATATTTCCAAAGTGGAAGCGGGCAAACTTGAATTGGTTCCTGAACCTATTGCGGTATCTCGCCTTGTCTCCGCCCTGCGAATGGTATTCGAACCCCTGGTCAAGCAAAAGCAGTTGCATTTTGTTGTGGATATCGCCTCCGATGTGCCGGAATCCATTTTTACCGACAGCCAGCGCCTTGAGCAAATCCTGAAAAATTTATTATCGAATGCGTTGAAGTTTACCGATAAAGGTGAGATCAGCCTCTCTGTTTCCAGCCCGGCAGGGGGGACTCTGGCGTTTGCGGTAAAGGATTCAGGTATAGGCATAGCCAAGGATCAACAGAAGATTATCTTCGAAGCCTTCCATCAAGCCGATGGTGGAATCAATCGCCGTTACGGTGGAACGGGTTTGGGCTTATCCATCTCGCGCGATCTGGCGGCGCTCCTCGGCGGCTCGATTGCGGTGGACAGTGCTCCGGGCAAAGGCAGTACCTTTACGCTGCTCATTCCCGCGGAATTGGGAGCAGATATCCCAGTTGCCGCCATTCCACAAAGCAAAGCCACCGATGCCGTTGAGGAGAGCGGCGATACTGAGCCCGTCACTGGTCCCGCATTTGCCGATGACCGTTTAACCCATGTGGAGACGGGGCGCACGCTGCTGGTGATAGAGGATGATGCCGAATTTGCGCGTATTCTCTACGACCTCGCCCATGAATTGCATTATCGCTGCCTGGTAACCCATTCTGCTCTTGAGGGATTGCAGGTGGCCAATGATTTCCTCCCTGATGCCATTTTGCTGGATATAGGGCTGCCTGATATTTCGGGTATGAGCGTGCTGCAAAAATTGAAAACCAATCCCAATACTCGCCATATTCCGGTGCACATAGTATCGGCGGCAGACAGGACGGAAGCGGCCATGAAGCTCGGCGCGGTTGGCTATGCCGTCAAGCCAGCCACGCGCGAGCGTCTGCAGCAGGTATTTGCCAAGTTGGAGAGCAAATTTACGCAGAAGGTGAAAAGAATACTGCTGGTCGAAGACGATGTGCGTCAGCGCCAAGGTGTGATACAGCTGCTCAATGATGTGGATGTGGAAATTACCGCTGTGGAGCTGGGCGAGGAAGCTATAGCCTTGCTGCACACCACTATATTTGACTGCATGGTGGTCGACCTTAAATTGCCCGATATGCAGGGACACGAATTATTGCAGCGCATGTCGGTAGAGGAGATATGCAGTTTCCCTCCAGTGATAGTCTACACCGGGCGCGATCTGACGCGGGAGGAGGAAAGTGAACTGCTTAAATATTCCCGCGCGATCATTATCAAAGGTGCCCGCTCGCCGGAGCGGCTCCTGGATGAGGTCACACTTTTCCTGCATACGGTGGAGTCGGAAATGTCGCTTGAGCGGCAGAGCATGCTGAAGGCGGTGCGCAGTCGCGATCGCATCCTGGAGAAGCGGCGCATTTTGCTGGTCGATGACGATGTGCGCAATATTTTCGCCATGAGCGGCGCGCTTGAGCAAAAAGGGGTCCTGGTGGAGATTGCCCGCAATGGCCTGGAAGCGGTCAACAGGCTGGAGGCAAACCCCAATATTGATCTGGTATTGATGGATGTGATGATGCCCGTCATGGATGGGCTGGAGGCAACGCGGCGCATTCGCAGCGATGCCCGCTTTCAACAGTTGCCGATTATTGCCATTACCGCCAAAGCCATGAAAGATGATCAGGAGCAATGCCTCAAGGCGGGCGCTTCGGATTATCTGGCCAAGCCCATAGACATTGAGCGTCTGTATTCGCTGTTGCGGGTATGGATTTCAAATATGGAACGTCTTTAATGGTGGATGCGAGCGATACAGATATTGAGCTGCAATTGCTGATGCAGGCCATTTATCTTAAATACAGCTATGATTTTCGCGAGTATGCGCGCGCTTCACAAAAACGGCGGGTGCTCCACTCCCTCCACCAGTTTGGTTGTGAATCGATTTCAGAATTGCAGACACTGGTATTGCGCGATGCGCAGGTGTTTACCGAGCTATTGCAATATCTGACGATTCCCACCACAGAAATGTTTCGCGACCCGGCTTACTTTCTTGCCCTGCGCGAGCAGGTGGTGCCTTTTCTTAAAACCTATCCATCGCTGAAAATATGGGTTGCCGGATGCAGTACGGGCGAAGAACTCTATTCAATGGCGATTCTGCTGCAGGAAGAAGGTTTGTTGGAGCGCAGTATTATCTATGCAACCGATATCAATCCACGTTCGCTGGAGAGGGCCAGAAAGGGTATCTTTTCGCTGGAGCGAGTCAATAATTACGCAGCCAACTATCGCGAGGCGGGAGGCCGGAAAGTATTTTCTGATTATTACACCGCTGCTTACAACAGCGCCCTGTTTGATCGCCGCCTCTGTGAAAATGTGACCTTTGCCGATCACAGTCTTGCCACTGACAGTGTCTTTGCCGAAACCCACCTGGTGTGTTGCCGCAATGTAATGATTTATTTCAACCATGTGTTGCAGGATCGTGCCCTGGGATTGTTTCATGAATCCCTGTGCTATCGCGGATTCCTCGGCCTGGGGGGTAAAGAGTCTATCGATTTTTCCAGTTATGCCAGGAAGTTTGATGTTTTGGATAAGACGCAGCGGCTCTATCGCAAGGCCTGATGGAGCGCTTGGATGAAAGTGCCGATGTAACCAAGGCTATAAAAAACAATTGTAAATCTAGAGAGATATGAATGACTATCGAAGAAAAAGCCAAATTACTTATCGTCGATGATTTACCCGAAAACATTCAGGCTCTGAGCAAGGTGATAGAGGAAGAGGATCGCCTCATCTATACCGCGACCTCTGGCGAGCAGGCCTTGGCATTGCTGCTGGAGCATGAATTTGCACTGGCTATTCTCGATGTGATGATGCCCGGCATGAATGGTTTCGAGCTGGCAGAGTTGATGCGCGGCATTGAAAAAACACGTCATATTCCCATTGTCTTTGTCAGCGCCAGCGGCCGCGAACTGAATTATGCCTTCAAGGGGTATGAGGCGGGTGCTGTGGATTTCCTGCACAAGCCACTGGATATAGCGGCGGTCAAAAGCAAGGTCAGGGTGTTTGTGTCCCTCTATCAGCAGCGCCTCGAAGTGAGGCACCAGGTGGAGGCCTTGCAGCAGAGTCGCCAGGCATTGCGCGATACCCAGCTTGAGTTGCAGCGGGCACTGGCGATGCGCGATGAATTTATGTCAATGGTGGGACATGAATTGCGCACCCCTCTGAATACCCTGCATGTCGAAGCGCAAATACGTCAGTTGCAACTCGAGAAAGGTGATATGAGTGCCTTTACCGCCGAAAAGCTCAGCGCTATGGTGGCGCGCGATAGCCGGCAAATCCAAAGTATGATCCGCTTGATCAATGATATGAACGATGTTTCGCGCATCCAGAATAATACTTTGTCTATCCAACGAAAAAAGATGGATTTATTATTGCTGTTGCAAAAAATAATTGCCGACCTCTCGCGGCAGGCGGAGGCCGCTGATACCCGGTTTATTCTCAAGGCAGAAGAAAGTGCCACAGGTTTTTGGGACGAATTTCGTGTTGAGCAAATCATTGTCAACCTGCTGACCAATGCATTGCGCTATGGTGGCGGTAAACCGGTGGAAATCATTCTGCGCAAACAGCAGGATCTGGTGGAGGTAGCTGTCTGCGATCAGGGAATTGGTATAGCTGCCGATGAACAGCAGCGTATTTTTGAAAAATTTGAGCGCGGCCATGCGAAAAAGCAGTGCGATGGGCTGGGGATGGGGTTATATATAGCGCGGCAACTTGCCGAGGCCCACGGTGGTACCCTGGAGGTAAAAAGTAAACTGGGCGAGGGCTCTACTTTCTGGCTCAGGCTGCCTTGTTGAATGGGTGATGACCCCATCGCGATAAGACAGAGCAACGCTAGCTCAAAGGGGGGAGCTATGACTAGCAATAACTTTCAGCATAACAACCTGGATTTTCTTTCTGGTGGCGGCGAGATGGGAGCCCTGACGCGCGCTTATCCCTGGGCAGAGACCTGCCTGGGTGAAGCGGCGAGCTGGCCGCAGAGTTTGAAAACGGTATTGCGTTTGCTGCTGTCCAGTGGACACCCCATGTTTATCTGGTGGGGGCCTGAGCTGGTGCAATTCTATAACGATGCCTATAGCCGTTTTATCGGCTCAGAGCTTCATCCCAGCGGCCTGGGGAAAGGTGGTCGCGAATGTTGGCGTGATGTGTGGAATATTGTCGGGCCGCAGATTAATCAGGTGATGTCGGGTGGCGGCGCGACCTGGCATGAGAACCAGCGAGTGTCGCTAACGCGTAACGGCAAGCTTGAGGATAGCTATTGGACTTACAGCTATAACCCAATCGATGATCCCCTCTCGCCTAAAGGCGTGGGGGGCGTGCTGGTGATCTGCTCAGAGACAACTTCTCAGGTGTTGGCAGAGCAGCGAAGAAAAGTGGCGGAAGAGCGCTGGCGTGAACTCTTCACACAAGCGCCCAGCTTTATGTGTATTCTCAATGGCCCGGAACATATTTTTGAATTTGCCAATCCTAAATTTTTTGAGCTGGTAGGCAATCGCGATCTGATTGGCAAGCCCGTTGTTGACGCTATGCCGGAGGCGGTCTCCCAGGGATTTGTCGAATTGCTTGACCAGGTTTATAGCACCGGCATCGCCTACCGTGGCATGACTGTGCCCGTGGTGTTTTTGCAGAGCGGCAGTCAATATTATCTGGATTTTGTCTATCAGCCTGTGCGCAATGTCGATGGCCAGGTGACAGGAATATTTGTCGATGGCTACGATGTTACGGAGCGCACCCTCGCCAGTCAGATATTGCACGAGCAGGATCGTCGCAAGGATGAGTTCCTGGCAATGCTGGCCCA
This sequence comes from Cellvibrio sp., assembly GCA_035565295.1. Lineage (GTDB taxonomy): Bacteria > Pseudomonadota > Gammaproteobacteria > Pseudomonadales > Cellvibrionaceae > Cellvibrio. Next base: position 75,484 of record DATMSP010000056.1, read on the forward strand.
TGAGTTGCGCAACCCCCTGGCACCCATTCGCAATGCCAGCGAAATGTTGCTGCAGATTGCACCGGCTGATTCGAGGCTGCGGGCGACTGGCGAGCTGATTTCCCGCCAGGTGACGCAACTCACCCATCTGGTTGATGATCTGCTGGATGTGTCGCGGATCACTCAGGGGAGGATTGAGTTGCAGCGCGAACCCCTGGAACTCAATGCACTGATCACATCGGTACTGGAATCGCTGCATAGTTCCCTGAATGAAAAAAATCATCAATTAAGCTATCTGGCAGAGGTCGATAAGATATTTATCAATGGCGATTCGACGCGCATTATCCAGTGCCTGAGCAATGTCCTGAATAACGCTATCAAATACACCGATGTCGGTGGAAAAATTGCTATCAAATTGTACCGGGAAAAAGCATTTGCAGTGATCGATCTTGCCGACAATGGTGTTGGTATAGCGGCGCTAATGCTGCCTCGGGTATTTGATTTATTTGTGCAGGCCGATCAAACCCTGGATCGCTCCCAGGGGGGATTGGGGATAGGTTTATCGATTGTGCGTCGCCTTGTACAAATGCACGGCGGCACTATAACAGTCTTCAGTGAAGGTGTGGGGCAGGGAGCGCGATTCAAGATCTGCCTGCCAGTGATTGAACCTCCTGCGCAACTCAATCTTACCGCAGCGGCGGTGCCAGCGCCGCCTCTGCGCCTGTTGATCGTTGATGATAATGTCGATGCGGCAAACTCGCTGGCGCTGCTGTTGGAGCTGAAGGGACATCAGACCACCGCTGCCTACAATGGCAGAGAGGCCCTGCAGCGCCTGCAGACCTTTACCGCTGATATTGTCCTGTTGGATATAGGCCTGCCCGATATAGATGGCTACGAAGTGGCAAGGCAAATAGGCGGTAATATGAAAAGCTGCGCGCTGATTGCCCTCACTGGTTATGGCCAGGCCGAGGATATATTGCGGGCAAAGGAGGCCGGTTTTACAGCGCATATTACCAAGCCGATTGTGATGGCAGAGTTGGAGCGGATACTCGCACAGCAGGGCTCGCAACTCGCACACTGATTGAAACCGGTTCGCCCTTTATACGGGACCTCTTTTCATAAGGTTGAGCGCAGTTTCGACCAGCCCGGTATGGGAAAATGCCTGGGGAAAGTTGCCTACCAGGCGTTTTTCATCCACGTCATACTCCTCCGCCAGCAAACCCAGATCGTTGCGGATGGTCAGCAATTTTTCGAAAAGGGCAACGGCTTCCTCATGTCTGCCCTGCAGGCTGATATTTTCGATCAGCCAATAACTGCAGGCGAGGAAACTGCCTTCGCCCTGTTGCAAACCATCGTTCATGGTTTCCGTTTTGTAGCGATAGACAAAACCGTCGATATTCAACTCGCGCTCAATCGCTGCTACTGTACCTATTACGCGGGGATCTTCCGCTGGCAGAAAGCCGACAATGGCTATTTGCAATAAACTCGCATCCAGGTCTACACCATCATATTTCTGCACAAAGGCATTGCGCTCTTTATTGAAACCGCGCTCGCAAATATCCTGGTGAATTTCTTCGCGCAGTTTGCGCCACTCCTCCAGGGGGCCGGGCAGGTCGAATTGCTCAATGGATTTGATCCCGCGATCCACCGCCACCCAGCACATGACTTTGGAGTAAGTAAAATGCTGGCGTCCGCCGCGCGTTTCCCAAATACCTTCGTCAGGGCTGCGCCAGACACTGGCGACATGGTTGACCAGGGCTACTTGCACGGTCCAGGCGTGGTCGTCATTGGCCAGCCCGCCCAATCGCGCTTCATAGAGGGTGCTCATCACCTCGCCAAACACATCGAGCTGCAATTGATAGGAGGCGGCATTGCCGATCCTGACCGGCTTGGAATCTTCATAGCCCGTCAACCAATCGCACACCCATTCCTGCAGCCGCCTTTCGCCGGTGATGGTGTACATAATCTGCAGCTGGCCCGGTGCCCCCGCAATAGCGCGTATCAGCCAGTTGCGCCAGGATGCGGCTTCATCGAAGTAGCCGCCGCGCATCAGGGTGCGCAGGGTGAGGGTGGCATCGCGCAGCCAGCAGAAGCGGTAATCCCAATTGCGGTCGCCGCCTAATTTTTCGGGAAGCGATGTGGTGACTGCGGCCACTATGCCGCCGGAGGGCAAGTATTCAAGGGCTTTCAAGGTGATTAGCGAGCGATGTATGGCATCGCGGTATTTGCCGTGTGCGCGGGTTTTTGCCGACCATTCCAGCCAGCCCTGCGTGGCCTCGGTCAATAATACTCTGGAGTCCATGGCGGGAGGATCTGGATAGTAAGCGCTGCCGTATTGCAGCGAAAAATAAAATTCTTCACCTGCGCTCACCACAAATTCCGAACAGGTTTTCATTGCGGCATTATGCAATTCGACATTGGTGCGTAGCACCGCCATATCCGGTCCGACCACCGCTTTGATGCCCGAGCCATCGGCCAGCCGCGTCACCCAGGGAACCGAGTAGCCATAGCCAAATCGCAGCACAAACTCCATCAGCATGGTCACTTGCCCCGAGAGTCCGCGCACCAGCCGGATCAATTGCGGGTGGTCGCCGCGCCAGGGCATAAAATCAGTCACGCAGACAGAGCCCTCCGCACTGGTGAACGTGGTTTCCAGTATCAGTGTGTCTTTTAGATATTGTCGCGATGTCTGGACTGCCTCAGCCTTGGGGAATAATTGCCAGTAGCCGTTCTCTGCAGTGCCTATGATGGCTGCAAAGCAGGCATCCGAATCAAACCTGGGCCAGCACAGCCAATCAATGGAACCGCTATTGTTGACCAGGGCTGCAGAGTAACCATTGCCTATGAGTGCGTAGTCTTCGATTTTCGCTTGCATGATGCTGTTATCCTGTTTTGTCTTGCGTATTATCCGATGCCTGCACTTTTTGTTTCCTGATAGCTTCCCGCTTAAATCCAAAAATAATACAGGCAGGGGAATTCTTCTGTACGCTGGTACGCCTAGTTGCGCTTGCGCCCTTCTGCTGTAGACCCGGAGCGATATTTTGTATCTTGCCAAAATGAATAAGGTCAGTTTTATCTATTCGCTAATAGTCTTGTGAACAATGATTGCCCTGCAGCTTCAGATTTTTGCAGTAGAAAAAAGCGTTTGTATTGGCGACAGCATTGGCTTGAACATGACAAATCGCGGTACTCGCTGTTCCAAAAATACCTCGCTGGCCAGGCGAAAAAGGGTTGGATAACGCACGGAAATACTAAGCCTTTTACCGCAGTCTTAAGTAAAAATGAATAATGGCTTAAGCGTGTCACGCAAAAAAATTAACAGGGTGATGAAATGAAAAGATTTGATCAATACACCATGCAGGATCCTCGCTACCAATATCCCGTACCCCATGCCAAGGCCGACAGCACCCAGCCAGAGCCGGGCCTTGATGCCCTGTTAAAACCCAAGGCCGACCACGGCGAAACCTCCTATCGCGGAGCCGGGCGGTTGCAGGGGCGCAGGGCACTGATAACCGGTGGCGATTCGGGCATTGGTCGCGCAGTGGCCATTGCCTTTGCCCGCGAGGGCGCCGATGTCGCCATCAGCTATCTTCCCGGCGAAGCCGAGGATGCTCACGAAACTATCCGGCAAATAAAGGATGCGGGACAAAAAGCTGTAGATATTCCCGGTGATATCAGCGATGAAAAGTTTTGCCAAAAATTAGTGCAGCAGGCGGCAGATTCTCTCGGTGGGTTGGATATCCTGGTCAACAATGCTGCCAAGCAGCAATTCACCGAGGATCTGCAAGATATCAGCACTGAGCAATTTGAAAAAACCTACAGGATCAATGTCACCGCCATGTTCTGGATAACCAGGGCGGCGGTTCCCTATATGCCGGCTGGCTCCACTATTATCAATACCACCTCCATCCAGTCCTACCAGCCTTCGCCGGGGCTGCTGGACTATGCTTCCACCAAGGGAGCGATTACCGCCTTTACCAAGAGCCTGGCAAAAATGCTGGTGGAAAAAGGTATTCGTGTGAACGCGGTGGCCCCCGGTCCTATCTGGACCCCACTGCAGCAGAGCGGCGGCCAGCCTCCCGAAAAGCTGGAGCACTTTGGCGAGAAGGTGCCCCTGGGGCGGCCGGGGCAGCCGGCTGAAGTCGCACCGGCATTTGTCTTTCTCGCCTCGCAGGAGTCGAGCTATATCACCGCAGAAGTCATAGGTGTAACCGGTGGGGCGCACCTCCCCTAATCAAAACCAATCGCCGTCTGCGCAGGCCTCTACAAACCAGGCCAGCGCCTTGCCCTTATTTTCCTTGCGCCAGGCCATATACACAGGAACATTGGGGCGGGGAACGCTGCACTCCAGGGCGATAAGTTCGCCCTTTGCCAATTCATTTTTAATCAAGTGATAAGGTAAAAAGCCCACACCTACACCCATCGCCTGAGCCTGGATTTTCGCGGGAATATTGGCGACGCTGATGGTTTGCCGGCTCTCCAGCAGGCCGGACGAGCGACTGGGTGAGGTGAGTGAAGAGTCGGAAGCGACAATGGTGGGAAAGGCGCGTATGGCTGCTGCATCCACTGGCCCCTTGTGTAGTTGCAGTGGGTGTTCGCGCGCTACCGCAAATACAAATCGGATTTCACCCATCAGGCGATATTCGAGAATACCTTTGGGCAGTTCGCCACTGGCTCCCAAGGCCAGGTCACAGCGCTCGGCGAGCAGCGCATCCCAGGTTCCACCCAGTACCTCCTCGTTGATCGAGATGGCCACCCGCTTGTCCAACTGGTTGAAGGCATTGATCTGCTGGAGCAGGGGAGCGAGCGGCAATATGGTGTCTTTGGCAATCCGCAACCGTGTTTCCCAACCCGAACCCAACTGCTGCACAGCCTCTTCGATAGCGCTGGCGGCCTTGAGCAATTGTCGTCCCTCTTCAAGCAACAGCTTGCCGGCAGCGGTGAGCTGGGCGCGCTGCCGGCTCCTGTCAAAAAGATTGACTCCAATGTCAGATTCAAGCTTTTGAATCGTGTAGGAAAGCGCTGAAGGCACCTTGAACAGGGCTTCGGCAGCGGCGCCAAAGCTACCCTTTCGCTCAATAGCATCAAGTACTCTAAGGGCTTCTAGGGTGATGGCATGGTGCATAAATAACTCCCAAATAATTAATTCAAAAAATTTGAACTAACGACTCAAAATCTTCCGCTTTTTTACTCGGATTTACAAGGCTAAAGTGATTACCAAGTGAAGCGAAACATCACGCTTCCTAAAACCAGATACCTAATACCTTTATCCTGGAGTTCTATTATGAGCATTATCAATCGCATCCTCCGCACCCAAGACAGCTTCGCCCCCTTAGCCCTGCGCCTGCCATTGGGCATTATTTTTGCCGCCCACGGTTCGCAAAAGCTGTTTGGCTGGTTTGGCGGCTATGGCCTGCAGGGGACTGGGCAGTGGATGGCCTCTATAGGTCTGGAACCGGGTGTTTTGATGGCTGCGCTATCGGGTTCGGCTGAGTTTTTTGGCGGTGTGTTGTTGATACTCGGATTCCTGCTTCGCCCAGCCGCGCTGGTATTGGCAGTGACCATGCTGGTGGCGATTTTCTCGGTGCATATCAGCCACGGTCTTTTTATGAGTAACAACGGCTATGAGTTTGCCCTGGCGCTGTTGGCCGGTACAGTTTCCCTGCTGGTTTCCGGTGCGGGCCGCGCCAGTGTCGACAGGCTTGTTGCGAATCAATAAATCATCGGCGGCCCTCGCGGCCGCGCAAATCAGTGAGGTGACCTATGATCAGTATCAGACGCAGTGACGAACGCGGTGCAGCGGATTTCGGCTGGCTGCAAAGCAAGCACAGCTTTTCGTTCGGCAATTATTATGATGTGCGGCACATGGGCTTTTCCGCCCTGCGCGTTATCAATGATGATCGGGTTGCAGCGGGTGCAGGGTTTCAAACGCACGGCCACAGCGATATGGAAATTATCAGCTATGTGATCTCGGGTGAAATCGCCCACAAAGACAGCGAGGGTAATGTGGCCACTTTGCCGCCGGGTGAATTCCAGTTGATGTCTGCCGGCAGCGGCATTCGCCACAGCGAATTCAATCCTTCGTCGGAGAGCCCATTGCACTTTTTGCAAATCTGGATTCAGCCCAATGTCTATGGGCAGACGCCCGGCTACCAGCAAAAGGATTTTGGCAGCGGCAAGGGCTTAACCCTGGTGGCCAGCCCAGACGGCCGGCAGGGCAGCCTGGTGATTAAGCAGGATGCGTTTTTGTACCAGTTGCTGGCGGATGCCAATAGCATTGTCTCGCTGCCGGCCTCAGTAAGTCGCAAATACTATGTGCATCTTATCGAGGGAGAACTGGAGGTTGAGGGGCAGCTGATCAAGCCTGGCGATGGTGCAAAAATTGAAAATATCAATGAACTGAAGCTGCTTGCTGCACAGCAAAATGCCAGAGCTTTAGTGTTTGATTTGCCTTGATTGAAGCTCCCAATATAGGGTTTATATTGGGAGTGTTTTTTGCTGCATTAATTATTTGGGCTCGCTTAACTGAAAGGGAATTTGTGTGGAGGCCTGGCCGGGATCGCCGATTTTCAAGATTACCTGTTGAGTGTCCACAGGAATAGTAAAAGCAATTTCCCCCTCTTTTGCACTCTGTGCATCGACAACTTCATTGAGGTTGCTGACTGGTGCCAACGGCGAGCCATCGATCAGCAGGCGAAAAGACCTATCCCAGAAATTCGCGGGGTAGGTGTAATCATTGAAGCCGCGAATGGTAAATTTCAGCGAGCGATTTTCACTGTTATAGGCCTCCAGCCGCGCCTGCAAAATAGTGTAAACAAAATGGCCCTCGCCGTTCGGCAGTTTAACTTGCATGCCGGCCGGCAGTTCAATACTGACCGGTTGCGTGCTGGGTGCTGTGCCGGTATTGGGTCTGGCTGTGTCCGGTGCAGCGGCCGTGATGCTGGCTGCCGGAGCCTGAGTGGGCGAGGGCAGCCATCCGGTCTGGTGCAGAACCGCGATAAGCCCGGCGACGGCGGTGATAGTGGCAGTAATGGCCGTCAATACCCCCGGCAGGGTTTGCCACCATTTGGCGGAAGTGTTTTGATCATTATCCCTGGACATAAGTCACCTTGATGTTGGCGTGGTTGAGTAAAGCATTCAGCGAGCATTTTTTATGCTGCTGCAAAAAGTATAACCGACCCTCCCGGCTTCCTTAAAGTCTGCATCGAGCGGCGCCGCTCTGTTCTTTTTACAACATTTTGCAGGCATGCCTCACATATCCTTCGGTAATTAATTGCAAACGGTAATAATAATAATTATCATTGTCGTTTAATTTCACTAGGATTGGAGGACACATGAGATTTACCAAGAAATTGCTCGCCCTGGCCGTATCGGGCCTGGTGGCTGCACCGGCCCTTGCTGCCGAGGCTCAGGGACGTTTGGACAGGGTGGTGGTGAGTGCCACCTTGGCGGAAGAGACCACCGCAACCGCCCCCGCGTTTACAACGGTGGTGACAGCCGAGGATATTGCCAAGTCATCTGTCACCAGCCTGGCTGATTTGCTGCGTGAAACTGCGGGCGTGACCAATTACACAGACCCCAGTGGCCGGGATGAGCTGCAGATTCGCGGCTTGAGTGGCCAGTACACCTTGATCCTGGTCAATGGCAAGCGTGTTTCTTCTGCGGGTGCCCTGTGGCGCGGCGGAGATTTCGATTATAGCTCTGTGCCCTTGAACAGCATTGAGAGGGTGGAGATTATCCGCGGTCCAATGTCTTCGCTCTACGGTGCCGATGCCATTGGCGGTGTGGTCAATATCATTACCAAGAAGGCGCCGGATGAAGGCTGGGTCAGCAGCCTTAACGGCGAGTATCGTGCGATCGAAGCCGGCGAGGGCGGGCAGCAGCATCGCATAGGTTTCAATACTTCAGGCGCGTTGAGCGAGTCTCTCAGGTTGTCGCTCAGCACTGAGCAGTCCGGGCATGCCGCCTGGTATGCCGACGAGAAAACCGCACTTGCCGTGCCCGATCTCGAAGAGAAAAAAGCGCAGAATCTGTTGACGACGCTCAGCTGGAAATTGGCCGACAATCAAAACCTGGATTTTGATCTCGGCTACAACAAAGACAGACGCCCCTACAGTGTTTTTTCATCGGGCCCCGATTATCGCGATCAAAAGATTTCTCGCTTTGACGCTGGCGTCACCCACAAGGGCACTTGGAGCTGGGGTGAATCCACCAGCTATATCAAGCAGGAAAACAGCAATATCGACGATTTCAATTCGCGCTACAACGCGCCGAAAAATCGCCATCTGAAAGAACAAAACACCTATGCCAAAACCTATTTTGTGGCCCCTGTGGTGGGCACGCTCCTGACGGCAGGTATAGATTATCGCCAGCAGGTCATTGAAGATGCGGCTACTTATTTGAAGACGGGTGAGTTTTCTGTCGACCAGATCGCGCTCTTTGCCCAGGACGAAATTATCTTTGGCGATAGTGTCAGCCTGACTCTGGGAGGTCGTCTCGACGACCACGAAATCTTTGGCGATCACTTCTCTCCCAAGGCTTATCTGGTGTATGAAGCCACCGAGAACTTCACCCTGAAGGGCGGCGTCAACAAGGCCTTTAAAGCGCCGGATGGCAGCAAGCTGAGCGAAGAGTACAGCATTATCAGCTGTGGTGGAAAATGTTACCTCGCCGGCAATCCCGATTTGAAACCGGAGAGCAGCACCAGTTACGAAGCAGGTTTTGTCTATAAACAATCCTCGTGGGATATAGGCCTTTCGTACTTTAAGAATGATATCGAAGATATGATTGAGCGCGAGGTTACCTATGACACCAACAATAATCCTGTCGGGGCTGAGTGGATCAATATAGCTACGGCCATGACTCGTGGTGTGGAGTTTGAAGGCAGCTATGCGATTACATCCTGGCTAGCGCTGAAAGGCAACTACACTTACCTCGATACCGAGTACGTCAATATCGATGGTGACAAGACGGTGCTGCCTTATCGCTTGAAAGACAAGGCTACCCTGGGGCTGAACTGGAAAGTCACCGACAAATTCAGCACCGATCTCACGGTCAATTATCTTGCGGGCATGCAGTATTCTTCCTGGGTTCAAAGCGGCGGTACCTGGGTGCAGGCTTTCCCGACTTTGCCGGCCTATTACCGCACAGACTTGACCTTCGCCTATCAGGCGAATGAGGCCCTTGCTCTGCGCTTTGGGGTGAAGAATATTGAAAATATTCGCCTGGATAAAGAGGACGAAAATTTTGCGACTCATGAACTGGGGCGCAATTTCTACCTGAGTGCAACTCACAGCTTCTAATCCTGTCGATCAAAAACATCATTAATCCCTTGGGGGATTAATGATGTTTTTTTCTGATCGATTAGAAAAATTTTCCGCGAGTGGCTATGGCCGCTTGATCGTTGGCAAACAAGTTTCTACCTGCAATTGATAAGTGCTCGGTCTTCGAATGCAATTTATTTTTTGAAAATATTTCTGCAATTTTCGCAATTTTTTCGCGCACGATTTATTTTCCTGTTGCCTTGTCAACATTTGCGATGACTCCGGTGCCAATCTCCTCTTTCGCTCCAAAAAGTAATTGACGTGAATAAATGATGGTGATAATTTTCAAATGATAAGTATTATCATTATCGTTTGACGGAGGAGGTGTCGTATGAATATTTCATTGCAAGGCATAGAGGATTTTTCCCGAGCCACCCCGGAGGCCGCGCAGGCGCAGTTTCTGTTCACGTCCGCCCATCGCTCTATCAAGGCGGTAGGTGTGGCCGAGCGTATCAGCCTGCCAGTGAATGGCGATGGCAAGGGCGATAGCCAGTTTCACCAGGCGGTGGCAGAGGCGCTGGGCCGCGCGCGCGCCAAGGGCATTGCCAAGCCTATAGTGATAGGGGCCATACCTTTTGATCTCAGCCAGCCCACCTGTCTGGCCGTGCCAGAATCCTACGAAGTTTTCTTGCGCGCAGCCGCACCGGAAAAAGCCGGCGCAGTACCGCTTAAGCCCGTGGCGGCCAGCTCGCGCAGCCTGCCGGGAGAGGCGCGCTTCAAGCAGTCGGTACAGCAGGCGATTGCCAACTTCCAGCTCAGCGATATTCGCAAGGCAGTGCTGTCGCGCATTCTTGAGGTTGAACTGACTGGCGATGTTGATATAGATCCTATCTTCGACCGCCTGACCGCTCAGAATCCCTCGGGATATCATTTTCGCATTCCCCTGGCTGATGGCTCCGAATTGATTGGCGCAAGCCCTGAATTATTGCTGCGCAAGCAGGGCGATTCGGTTTATTCCAATCCACTCGCCGGTTCGGCCAGGCGGCAGTCTGATCCAGAGCGCGATCGCCAGGTGAGCGAGAGCCTGATGCAGTCCGACAAGGATGCCTATGAGCATCGCCTGGTGATTGAAGATATCCGCAAGGTTCTCACACCTTTCTGCGTGGAGGTGGATATCCCGGAAAAGCCCTCGTTGATGAGCACCCAGGCGATGTGGCATTTGTCCACGCCGATTGAAGGCATACTCAGCAATCCCGAATTGACATCGCTGCAGCTGGCCTGCCAGTTGCACCCGACACCGGCGGTATGCGGTTATCCCACGCCTATGGCGCGCAAGCTGATCAACCTGGTGGAACCCTTTGAGCGCGGCCTGTTTACCGGCATGGTCGGCTGGTGCGATGGCGAGGGCAATGGCGAGTGGGTGGTGACGATTCGCTGCGGCCTGATCCATAAGAACCGCATACATCTGTTTGCCGGTGCGGGCATAGTGGAAGACTCCTGCCCCGAATCCGAGTGGGCGGAAACCCAGGCAAAACTGCAGACCATGCTGAATGCCTTGGGGGTGGAATTGCCCAGTGTCCAGCCAGTGGCGGAGGTTGCACAATGATCGCCTTTTCGCCCTGGCCCGAGGCCTTTGCCCGGCGCTATCGCGAGCGGGGCTACTGGTTGGATTTGCCTCTCGACGATATTCTGCGGCGGCAGTGTGCAAGCAATCCTCACCACTTGGCGATTATCTGCGGTGAGCGCCGTTTCAGCTATAACCAATTGGATAAGTTGTCCGACCGCCTGGCGCACACACTCTTGCAGCGCGGTTTAGGTATTGGCGATACGGCGCTGGTACAACTGCCCAATGTGGCTGAGTTCTACATAGTTTTTTTCGCGCTGTTGAAAATAGGCGTTGCACCGGTGAATGCGCTTTTCAGTCATCAACGGCTGGAGCTGAGTTCTTATGTACAACAATTACAGCCGCGTTTATTGATTGCGGCTGCCAGCCATAACTTATTTCGCGATAACCATTTTGTCTCTGAATTAAAAACGCTGTCACCCGCATTGAGCAGCATTTTTATTTTGGGAGTGTCCGATTATGCAGACGAATTGCAATCTGTGTTAAACCAACCTGTGGATACAAAACCTGCGCTCAGCCCGCGCTCATCTCCCGCCGGCGAAGTTGCTTTTTTCCAATTGTCCGGCGGCAGTACCGGCACGCCCAAGCTGATCCCTCGCACCCACAACGACTATTACTACAGTCTCAGACGCAGTGTCGAGATTTGTCAATTTGATTCGAGCACGCGCTATCTCTGCGCTCTGCCAGCTGCACACAATTTTCCCCTAAGTTCGCCCGGTGCGCTGGGCGTTTTTTATTCTGGCGGTAAGCTGGTGCTGGCCTCAGGGCCTGAGCCGCTGAATTGTTTTGCATTGATAGAACGGCACAAGGTCACTGTTGCGGCATTGGTCCCCTCTGCGGTGTCGCTCTGGTTGCAAGCGATTCCTGGTCGCAGGTGGCAGCTGGCCTCTCTGCAATTGCTGCAAGTGGGCGGCGCTAATTTTGCCGAAACCCTTGCCCGCCGGGTGCCGCTGGAATTGGGCTGCCAATTGCAGCAGGTATTTGGTATGGCGGAAGGGTTGGTGAATTACACGCGGCTCGACGACAGTGAAGAAAATATTTTTACCACCCAAGGGCGCCCCATGAGCCCTGACGATGAAGTGCGGGTGCTGGATATTGATGGCGAGGAGGTGGGCTATAACGAAACCGGTGTATTACTGACGCGCGGCCCCTACACCTTTCGCGGTTATTACCAGGCCCCCGGGCACAATGCCGAGGTGATAGATGCGGAAGGTTTTTATTGCTCAGGTGATCTGGTGCAAAAAACAGAACAGGGATACTTGCGTGTAGTAGGGCGAGTGAAAGATCAGATCAATCGCGGCGGTGAAAAAATTGCCGCAGAAGAAATCGAAAATCTATTGCTGGAGCATCCCTCAATCCTGCAGGCCGCACTTGTTTCTATCGCCGATGAACTGCTGGGTGAAAAGAGCTGTGCCTGCATAGTGGTCAGCAATCCTGCTCCGCGGCCCGTCGCTTTACGCCAGTTCCTTCGCGCGAAAGGCATAGCCGAATTCAAGCTGCCTGATCGCTTCCAGGTAGTGGAGCAATTGCCGCTGACGGCGGTGGGCAAAACCGACAAGCGCAAGCTGCGCGAACAAGTGCGCGCCCTGCTGCCGCAATTGCGCGCAGAAGTTGAATCCGCATAAATAATTTTTTGTCAATGCATTGAGATTTTCATTATGGCCATACCTTCAATTCCGTCCTACGCCATGCCACAGGCAAGCTCTTTTCCTGCCAATCGTGTGCAGTGGCAAGTGAATCCCGCGCGCGCAGTGCTATTGATTCACGATATGCAGGAATATTTTTTGCGTTTTTACGGTGAGAATAATCCTCTGGCAGAAACCTTGATCGCCAATATTGTGGCGATTCGCCAATGGGCTAAGCATGCGGGTGTTCCGGTGGTGTATACCGCGCAGCCGAGCGAGCAGAGTCCGGCCGATCGCGCACTGTTAAATGATGTCTGGGGGCCGGGCCTTACTGCTGCCGATCCCAAGCTCAAGCAGGTTGTGGCCGCGCTTGCACCCGAGTCGCAGGACACTGTACTGGTGAAGTGGCGTTACAGCGCATTTCAGCGTTCATCGCTGCAACAGCTGATGCAGGGCTGGCAGCGCGACCAGTTGATTATTGTTGGTGTCTACGCCCATATCGGCTGCATGACTACGGCATTGGATGCTTTTATGCGCGATATCAAAACCTTTCTGGTGGGTGATGCTGTGGCAGATTTCAGCGAGCAGGAGCATCGCATGGCGCTGACCTATATCGCTGGCCGCTGTGGTGCGGTGGTGAGCAGTGCGCAGGTATTGGCCTCGGCAACGGAAGACTCTTTTTCCCGCGAATGGTTGAAACAGCAGGTGTTGCAATTTATTGCCGAGGACGAAGGTGAAGTCGAAGCCGATGGCAACCTGATGGATTATGGTTTGGATTCGGTGCAGGTGATGAGCCTGATTGCCAAGTGGGAGAAATTGGGTTTGAAAATCCAGTTCGAGGAGTTGGCAAAAGAGGCCTCGCTCAATGCCTGGTGGAATTTGATCGAGAAGAAGCGGGCGGCATGACAGACAATTCTCTCTTGGCAGGCCTGCAGTTTTGCGGGAAAAAAATTTGGGTAACCGGTGCGGCCAAAGGTATTGGCTACCAGGTTGCCGATAGTTTTGCGCGCTTGGGGGCAGAGGTGTTGGGGCTCGACCGGGAGTTTCCACAGTCGTCATATCCCTTTGCTACCCAGTTGCTCGATATTGCAGATCCCCTGCAGGTCAGTGAAGTCTGCCAGCGCTTGCTTGCCGCAGAGCAGCAGCTGGATATCTTGATCAATGCGGCGGGCATTATGCGTCAGGGCAAGCTCGACGATTTGGCGATTGCAGACTGGCAGGCCTGCTTTGCCGTCAATGTCAGCGGTGTATTTTATCTGTTGCGCGAGACCTTGCCGCAATTCAAAACCCAGCGCAGTGGCTGCATTGTCAATATAGCCTCCAACGCGGCGCATGTGCCGCGCATCAATATGGGCGCTTACTGCGCGTCCAAGGCGGCACTGGTCAGCCTGAGTCACTGCGCCGCGCTGGAGCTTGCCGAATACGGTGTGCGCTGCAATCTGGTCTCACCCGGTTCAACCGATACGCCCATGCTGCGCACCATGCTCGGCGGCGAGGCGGGCTATCAACGAACGATTGTCGGTTTGCCGGAGCAGTACAAATTGGGCATACCGCTTAAAAAAATTGCCAGGCCGCAGGAGATTGCCAATACGGTTATTTTCCTTGCCTCGGATTTGGCCAGCCATATCACCATGCAGGACATAGTGGTGGATGGCGGCGCAACCCTGGCTGCGTAAACCATAGAAATCGCCCAACAAAATACCTTCAGGAAAAATGCTCAATGATATCAACCAGGCTGTTCCCTAAAAAAATGATTCACTCTGTTCTGCTGGTAGCTGTAGCAGTGGGGCTCAATGCCTGTGGTCATGGTGAGCAGGATGAAACCGCCGATAAAGTGCCCGAGGTTAGTGTAATAACCTTGGCAGCGCAGGATCTGCCGATGCGCACAGAATTGTCGGGCAGGGTGGTTGCCTTTCGCGTTTCGGAAGTGCGGCCGCAGGTGCGCGGTATTATTGAAAAGCGTTTTTTTGCGGAGGGCTCTGATGTCAAGGCGGGCGATCTCTTGTATCAGATCAATAGCGCCAGCTATAAAGCATTGGTAGACCAGGCCAGCGCCAATCTCGAACTGGCGCAGGCGAATATGGAAAACCTGCGGATCATTGCCGAGCGCTATGCAAAGTTGATTGACAACAACAATGTCAGTCGTCATGACTATGAAATAGCTCAAGCCAATTACCGACAGGCTCTCGCACAACGCAAAGCCAGTGAGGCGGCACTGCAAAATGCGCAGATAGATTTGCAGCGCACCCAGGTGCGTGCACCTATCGCCGGTCGTATCGGCCGCTCCAGTGTGACTGAGGGAGCACTGGTCACACTCGAGCAGGAAGATGCACTGGCGAGGATTCAGCAATTCGATCCTATTTATGTGGATATTGTGCAATCCAGCCAGCAGTTGATCCAATTAAAACAGTATCTCGCCAGCAATGCTTTCAAGCCTGGCAGTTCGGCAGTCAGTCTTACCCTTGAGGGCAATCAGTCCTATGCCCATGCCGGCATTTTAAAATTTACCGATCTCAATGTGGATGCAGAGACGGGCATGGTGACCTTGCGTGCGCAATTTCCCAACCCTGAAGGCATATTGCTGCCGGGAATGTATGTGCGCAGTTCGCTGGAGCAGGGCATAGCGGCCAATGTAATACTGCTGCCGCAACAGGCGGTAACCTACAACGAAAAAAATCAACCGGTGACCTGGGTGGTGAATGAGCAGAACCAGGCTGAAATACGGGTGCTGGAATTGCTGGGCAATCATGCCAGTCAATGGATCGCGCGCGCCGGGGTGAGTGGCGGCGAGCGCGTGATTGTCGAGGGGAGCCTGAGGGTATCGCCGGGACTGACAGTGGCACCCGTGGCCTGGGTAGATCCAGCGACAAAGCCATTGTCATTGGTGCAGGCGGAGTAATGTTATGATCTCGCGCTTTTTTATCGCCCGTCCGATTTTTGCCTGGGTACTGGCTATTGTCATTATGCTGCTGGGGCTGCTCTCGCTGCGCGGGTTGCCGGTATCCCAGTATCCCAATATTGCGCCTCCCGGTGTGAGCGTGTCTGCGGTTTATCCCGGTGCTACGGCACAGGTGGTGGAGAACAGCGTGATACAGGTGCTCGAACAGGAGCTGAAGGGGCTCGAAGGGCTTTTGTATTTTGAATCCACCAGCAATTCCGCCGGTGAAGCGGAAATCAGTCTGTCATTTGCCCAGGGTACAGATCCGGAAGTCGCGCAGATACAAGTGCAAAATAAAGTGAACCAGATGAGCTACCGTCTGCCACGCGCGGTGCAGCAGAATGGTTTGAGCGTGACCAGCCGGCAGAATAGTTTTTTGATGGTGGCGGTGTTTTACGATAAGACCGGGCAGCGCAGTGATACGGATATCTCCGATTGGCTGGCGGGCAATCTTGTGGATTCCGTCAGCCGCGTGCCGGGTGTGGGCTCTGTGCGCAATTTCGGCTCGGCCTATGCCATGCGTATCTGGCTGCAGCCGCATCAGCTGAGCAGCTATGGTTTGATGCCTGAAGATGTGGTGCGCGCGATAGAAGCGCAAAACACTGAAGTCCCGGTGGGCGAGCTGGGTGCGCGACCAGCGGCCAGCGATCAACAATTAAATGTGACCGTTACAGCGCTATCGCGTCTGCAGACAGTGCAGGAGTTTCGCGATATAGTCTTGAAGACCCGCTTCGATGGCAGTGTGGTCAGGCTCGGTGATGTGGCCCGTGTGGAAATCGGCAGTGAGACTTACGGCGGCACTTCGCGCCTTAACGGTCTGCCGGCCTCGGGGCTCGCGATCATGCTCGCGCCCGGTGCCAATGCGCTGACCACGGCAGAGGGAGTGAAGCAGCGCATACAACAATTGTCCCGCGCCTTTCCCCAGGGTGTAGAGGTTCTCTACCCCGAAGATGCCACCCGTTTTGTAAAACGCTCCATTGCCGATGTGATAAAAACCCTCGCCGAAGCTGTTGCCCTGGTGGTGCTGGTGATGTTTTTATTCCTGCGCAATTGGCGCGCGACCCTGATCCCGGCGATCACTGTGCCGGTGGTGCTCCTGGGCACTCTCGCAGTGCTCTCGGTGTTTGGTTATTCCATTAACACACTCACTTTATTTGGCATGGTGCTGGCGATTGGCCTGCTGGTTGACGATGCCATTGTGGTGGTGGAAAACGTCGAGCGGATTATGGTGGAAGAGGGGCTGGATGCGCGCGCAGCCACGGCCAAATCCATGCGTGATATCACCAGTGCGCTGGTGGGTATCACCCTGGTACTGGGCGCATTCTTTTTGCCTATGGCTTTTTTCGCCGGAGCCGTGGGCGAGATCTATCGCCAGTTTTCCATCACCCTGGTCTCCTCCATGGTGCTCTCCATGCTGGTGGCTTTGAGTTTAACGCCCGCACTCTGTGCAACCTTATTGCAATCCTACAGACCCCGGCAAGTCGCAGCGGGCAATAATAAAGTGGGATTTATCGCGCGCTGCAGTGAAAAGCTGGAAAAAATTCCAAACCGCTACAGTGTTTTGCTGCAAGGTGTCTTGCGCAGGCCACTCAGGTTTACGGGTATTTACCTGGCGATTATCGGGCTGGTCCTTTATGGCTATCAGCGCTTGCCCACCGCTTTTATTCCCGACGATGACCAGGGGACGGTAATGGTGCGTTTTATGTTGCCGCCGGGTGCAACCTATACGCGCACTGCAGAAGTAGTGAAGCAGATTGAGCAGTATTTCCTCACTGAAGAAAAAGCCAATGTCAATGAAATTTATACGGTATCCGGTTTCAGCTTTAGCGGTTCCGGGCAGAATGCCGGTATTGGTTTTGTCTCCCTGAAAGATTGGTCGCAGCGCAAGGGAGATGACAATACGGCGCAGGCGATAGCCGGCCGCGCGATTGGCGCGCTCAGCAATTTGCGCGATGCCAAAGTATTTGCCATGGTGCCGCCACCGGTGGATGGCCTGGGCGAGTCCAATGGCTTTGAATTCTGGTTGCAGGACACGTCTGCGCAGGGTACCCAGAAATTGACACAGCAGGCGTTAGCCCTGGTGGAAAAAATCGGCGAGAGCCCTGATATTTTATTTGCCGATGCAGAGGGAGGCACTGCCAGCCCGCAATTGCGTATCAATATAGACCAGGTTAAAGCGGCCGCCCTCGGGCTGGACCTCGACGATGTCAACACCACCCTCAGCAGGGCCTGGGGCGGTGTCTATGTCAATGATTTTATCTATCAGGGCCGCGTCAAAAAAGTGATGCTGCAGGGCGATGCCGAATACCGCTCGGCGCCAGACGATATCCAGCATTGGTTTGTGCGCGGCAATAGCGGTGCTATGACCCCCTTCACGGCCTTTGCCAGTACGCAGTGGGATTCTGGTCCCACTGAATTGCACCGCTTCAACGGTCTGGCGGCGGTGCAGATCAGCGGAGCCGCTGCGCCGGGTGTCAGCTCGGGCGATGTGATTGCCCAGGTGGAAAAGCTTGCCGGGCAAATTCCCTTTGCCCAATACGAATGGAGCGGCCTTTCCTATCAGGACAAAATTTCCAGCGGCCAGGCGCCGCTGCTCTACGCGGTATCTATTTTATTTGTATTCCTCTGCCTGGCCGCCCTCTACGAGAGTTGGATCATTCCTTTCTCGGTGCTGCTGGTTATTCCCCTGGGCGTGTTGGGGGCGGTGGTGGGCGTGACGCTGCTGGGCATCAACCGCGATATTTTTTTCCAGGTGGGTATGTTGACCACTATGGCGCTCTCCGCCAAAAACGCCATTTTAATTGTTGAATTTGCCGAGACCTCGGTGCGCGGGGGCGAGGGTGTTTTTGCCGCTGTGACAATGGCTGCGCGCCAGCGCCTGCGTCCGATACTCATGACTTCCCTGGCATTTGGTGCGGGCATTGTGCCGCTGCTGCTTGCCACCGGCCCCGGCGCGGCAGGCCAGCATGCGATAGGAGCCAGCGTGCTAGGCGGTGTGATCTTTGCAACCCTGGCAATCTTTTTTGTCCCGCTGTTTTATTTGCTGTTGGCAAAATTAAAGCAGCGATTCACCGCCCGCCATGCGCAAGCGCAAAGCTATGACAGGAACGCACTGGAATGAGCCTGTTATTTTTTTTGCTGACCCTGGCCGCCTGTTGCCTCTTCTATCTCAGCTTGCCCCAGCAGCGCTGGCTGCCGCAACCAGGTTCCAGATATCTGCGCTGGATTGCGGTATTTTTGCTGATGGTCGCACTTCTCGTTGGCTTCCGCTATTTCAGTATAGGCACCAGTATTTTTGCGCTGCTGGCCATTATTATTTTGCTATTGAGCCTATTGCCCTTTACCTCACTCCTGCGAAAAGGACGTCGCCATGACGATTAATGCCCGCGTTAAAAAGTTGCCGATTCGCGCTGACTGGTGGAGCAAAACCCTCTGCGGTGCACTGCTGGGTTTCACCCTGGCTTTTGCCTTGACAGGCTTGTTTGCCTGGCTCGGCCCTGGCGGTATCAGTGCACCCCATAAGGTGCAGTTTGTGATGTGGTTGATAGCGCCCTTGTGGATGCTGGCGTTCACTGCCTGCTATTTCTTTCGCAGCGGCCTGCAGGCATTTATCTGGCTGCTGTTGGCCAATGGGCTTGCCTATACAGGACTGTTTTCCGTCAATGGAGTTTTACGTTAATAATGAAAATTCGCAGCGACCTTCTCCGTATTCACCAGTCCTTGCACACCTGGGTGGGCATTACCACCGGCGCCCTGCTGTTTATCGGCTTTTTCGCCGGAGCCTTGACTATGTTCAAGCAACCCCTGGAGCGTTGGATCAGTGCGCCGGCACATATGCTGCCTTCGGTTGCACCAGCATCGCGGGATAAACTGGTAAGCGAATTGCTGCTGCAACATACGGCGGCGCGCCACGAATTTACCTTGCACTTGCTGCCGCGCGAAAATGTGACTGCACCGGTTGTCTGGAGCGAGGGTGAAAGCCACGAATTGCAATTGTCGGGCGAGCGTTGGCAGGCCACGCTTAACCAACAGGGTGAATTGCAGGCTGAAAAAATCACGCCGGATATGTTCGGTGAATTGATCGATATGCTGCACCGCACGGCGGGAATTCCCGGCACTCTCGGCGGTGAGTATATAGGCGTTTATATAATGGGCATTGCCGGTATCATGTATTTCCTTGCGCTGGTATCGGGTTTGGTATTGCTGTTGCCAACGCTGGTAAAAGATTTTCTTGCGCTGCGCCCCGGCAAGAACCGCAAACGTTTCTGGCTGGATGCGCACAACGTGATTGGCATTGCCAGCTTGCCTTACCATATCGTTATCAGCTTGACTGTTATTGTATTTGCCTTCCACGATTTCTTTTACGATGGCCTTGCCGAAGTTGTCTACCGCGAACAGCCGATGTTCACGCCGCCAGCGCCGAAAGTGCAGGAGCCCTATCAGGTACAGACGCTGATGCCCGTCAGTGAGCTGATTGCCAGAGTACAACAGGCGGCTCCGCAATTTGTGGTGGATGAGTTGCTGTTTATGGACCTGGAAACTGTCCGCCCGCGCGTGCGGGTCGCGATCAATAGTGCGCAGTATATTTTGCAGGGTCCGCAATCGGGCTATGTGATTATCCATCCCTACACGGGCGAACTGCTGGATACCAGTATGCTGCCCACCCAGGCCGATGCCTGGAGTTTGACCACGACCAGCTTCTTCGCCTTGCACTTTGGCACCTATGGCGGAAATATGATGCGCTGGGTATATTTTTTTCTCGGCCTGGGTGGAGCTTTTTTATTTTATTCCGGCAATTTGCTCTGGATAGAATCGCGTCGAAAAAAACAGAAGCAGGGCCAGGCAGCAGTCGTGCAAGCGCGCAATACGCGCTGGATGGCAGCGGCAACTATAGGGATTTGCCTGGGGTCGATTATTGGCACTCTGGCAAGCTTGCTCGCAGGAAAATGGCTCTTTACAGCGGCAGATAATATCAATAACGCTTATCTCAGCGTTTATTACGCAGCGTTTTTGCTGGCGATTGGCTGGGCTTTTTATCGCGGTGCCGCTGTGGCTTCAGTGCATTTGCTCTGGCTCTGTGCAGCCGCTTCCATCGCTGTGCCCGCTACCTCTTTGCTTTCAGTTTTGTTACCGTCACTGAGGCTCTGGGCGCATTCAAGCCCAGCTGCCCTGGGCGTAGATTTGACTGCGCTTGCCGCCGCGCTGATGTTTGTCTATGGCGCGCGCCTGACAGCCCGAAGGGTCAACCATGGCCCGCGCGACAGTGTCTGGTCTGCGAGGAGGCTCGCCCATGAATAGCAAATTCTCACTTGAAGATTTACTCAGCCGCCGCGACCGCGGCACAGAAGCCTGGTGGCAGGCAGTTGCGCAGCAGGGCACACCTCTGCAGCGCGAACTGGCTAATGGCGAAATCCAATTAAGCTTTCTCTGGCGCGATCCCGAGGGCAGTGCAGCGCAATCGGATTATCAGCGCGTTTATCTCGATATCTATTCGCACACACCTCATCCGACAGAGCAGCTCACCAGCATGGACAGGCTGGGCGATAGCGATATCTGGTTCTGGCAAACGCAATTGCCTGGAGATTGGTGCGGCAGTTATTTTTTAATGCCGGCAAAAAGTCATCAACTGCCGCCCGCTGATGATCGCAAAGCGATTCGCCGCTGGTGGATAGGCCTGATGGCTACCAATGCCCAGGCCGATGCGCTCAACCCCTTGCCAGGCCATAACAATGGCAGCGGAGTGGCGCTTTCGCGCATTGAATTGCCGCAGGCGAATATCCATCCCCTATGGCAAATACCGATTGCGGATCACCAGGGACATTTGCAGTCTTTGCGCTGGTGCAGCGAGTCGTTGCACAACGCGCGCGATATCTGGGTCTACAGCACCGCGAGTTCAACAGAGCAGGCAGACCTTCCCCTGGTGATTATGCTCGACGGCCATTATTGGGCCCGGCATATGCCGATTTTCTCTCACCTGGATGGGTTCACTGCCAGCGGCGAACTTGCCCCTGCCGTTTATATTTTTGTCGATGCCATCAATCACTCCATTCGCGCCGAGGAGCTTACCTGCAATGCCGATTTCTGGCTTGCGCTGCAAGGCGAACTGCTGCCGCAGGTATTTGCGCTGCAAGCGTTTACGCACAATCCGGCGCGCACTCTGGTTGTGGGGCAGAGCTTTGGCGGCTTGGCCGCGCTCTATGCCGCTCTGCACTGGCCCGAGCGCTTTGCTGCGGTACTCAGTCAGTCGGGCTCATTCTGGTGGCCGGATACAAGTGCCGCCGCCGCAGAGGGCTTGCTTACTGGCGATGTGCTTGCAGGTCTTGGTCGAGAAAAAAATCTCCATATTACTTTGCAAGTAGGGTGTTACGAAACCGACATGCTCGGCGTAAACCGCGCAATGCGCGCTGCACTTGAAATTGGCGGACACAGGATCAGTTATCGCGAATTTCGCGGCGGACACGATTGGATTTGCTGGCGCCATGAACTGGTGTCAGGCCTTTCGCAATTTTTTCATTCCATACCTGAGGGGAGTAACCCAGCATGAGCCACGACAACTACCTGAACCCATTTGATGACGAGCAATTGCAATTTTCGGTATTGAAAAATGCAGCGGGGCAGTACAGCCTCTGGCCGGTTTTTGCCGCCCAGCCGGAGGGCTGGCAAGTGACTTTTGGCCCGGCGGCGCGCGCTGAATGCCTCGAGTATATCGAGCGTCACTGGATCGCCATCAATCCCTTCAGTGTTGCTTCCTAAGAGGTGTTGCCATGCATATCAACGAGAAAAAAATCTTGCCATTGATCGGCACCCAGCAGGGAATCTGGCTGGCTGATCAGATATCCGAGCGAAAAAATACTTATGTCATTTCTCACTGTATCGAATTGCAGGGCGATATAGAGACTGAATTATTGCAACAGGCTATTCGCCAGGGCCTGGCGGAAGCCGATACTGTTACAGCCGAGTATATCGCTGCCGAGCAGGGAGCCTGTCAGCATATTCGCCTGGGCATTACCGCTGCGGATATTCCTGCACCTGAATATTTTGATTATCGCGAACACAGCCAAAGCAAAAGCAAGGCGCTCGCCTGGATGTGGCAGGACACCCACGCGGATCTGACGCTGGATAGCGATAAACCACTCTATCGCCAGGCGCTGTTCCAGGTGATCGATGAGCAACAGCAGCCGCAGTGGCTGTGGTATCAGCGCTACCATCATATTATGCTCGACGGCTTCAGTTTTACCGCGCTGACTCGCCGTATAGCGGCCATCTACAGTGCACTGGCAAATCAGCAGATTCCCGCCGATTCGCCGTTCTGCAGTGTCGAGGAGGTTGTAGAAGAATATCTCGATTACCAGACATCAGCGCTGCGCGAAAAGGATCAACAATTCTGGCAGCACTATTGCGAAGATTGGCCGGCGGCGGCAACTCTCTCGCCGGGCTCGAACAACCCCTTATCGCCGCGCGCAACCGCAGAGCAGCAGGCGGAAAACCTGGTCACTTATGATTTCTGTTTTCCCAGCGGCAATATGCCGCTATTGCAACAGCTGACGGAATCCCATGCGCGCGCGCAAAAATCCCGTTTAACGCCGCCGGATTTATTGCTGGGTTTATTTGCTGCCTATCTCTATCGCCACACCGGGCAGAGCAGCCAAACTCTGGGCGTGCCTTTTATGCGGCGGATGGGCTCTGCGGCAATTCACTCGCTGGCGCCAGTGGTCAATGTGCTGCCCGTGCGCGTGAATATGTCAGCGGATATGGATTGGCTGACTGTTGCAGCAGAATTCAAGCAGGCCTTAAAGCAGGTGCGCCAGCATCAGCGTTACGATGCGGAGCAGATTCAGCGCGATTTGCACTGGGTGGGATCGGGGCAAAAACTCTACGGGGCGGTAATCAATTACAAGATGTTTGATTACCAATTGGACTTTGCCGGTACCGCAGGCGTAACCCGGCATCTGGCCACTGGCCCCATCGATGATTTTGAATTTAACCTGGTGATAGAAAAAGATCAGATCCATGTAGAGCTGCGCGCGGATGCCGAGCGTTATACAAGGCAGGAGCTGGCTGTCCACGCCGAGCGTATCCAACAATTGTTGCAGGAGTGGCTGGCGCTGCCGGAACAGGCCGTCTCGCGACTGACATTGATCACGCCTTCAGAGCAGGCCGACTTGGCGCATTGGTCGCAGGGATTGAGTTTCAGCAAAGAATCCGGGCTGCGCAGCATAGTGGATTTTCTTGCCCGTCAGGTGGAGCTGAATCCCGCCGCCACAGCGCTGGTGTGTGGTCATGTCCATCTCACCTTTGATGCGCTCGTGCCCAAGGTTGATCAATTGACGCGGCTGCTGATCAGCAGGGGCGCTGGTCCAGATCGCGTTGTCGCGGTTGCCATTCCACGCTCGGCGGAATCGGTGATCGCCATGCTGGCAGTATTGAATTCTGGTGCAACTTTTCTGCCGCTGGATCTGGATTATCCGGCTGACCGCATTGCGATGATGTGCGAGGATGCCTGCCCGACCATGTTGCTCAGCAAACACATTGTCAGTGTCGAATTGCCCACAGGTTTAAAGCGCATTGATCTCGATAATCCCACTCTGCAGTCTGAGCTGGAACATTTGAATGCAACCCCCCTGGCGGACAATGAACGTCGCGGAGCCATAACCCCCGATTCGATTGCCTATATCATTTTCACCTCCGGCAGTACCGGCAGGCCGAAGGGCGTGATGAATACTCACGGCGCTCTGTTAAATCTTTTGCTCTCCCATCGCCACACGATTTACCAGCCGGCGCTGAGCGCGGTGCGCAAAAAATATCCGGGTCGAGCGTTGCACGCGGCCCACACTCATTCGTTTTCCTTTGACTCTTCCTGGCTGCAAATTTTCTGGATGCTGCAGGGACAGGAATTGTATGTGTTCGATGAAGACACACGCCGCGATGCCTATGGGTTGGTGCAGGAAGTCGAGCGCTTGAAGATTGATGCCATGGATCTGCCACCTTCCTTCCTCGCGCAAATGCTGAGCAATGGTTTGTTTGCCGAGGGGCGCCATCACCCCAGTTTGATTTTAATCGGCGGCGAGGCCGCTCCCGCTGCACTATGGCAGCAACTGCGCGAGTTTCCCGAGTTGCAGGCACACAATCTCTACGGTCCCACTGAGTACACAGTGGATACGCTGCGCGCCTCTCTCGCCGATAGCGAGCGCCCGGTGATAGGACGCCCGATTGGCAATACGATTGTCCATGTGTTGGATGCGCGCTTGCAGCCAGTGCCTGTGGGTGTGGTGGGTGAGCTTTATCTCTCTGGCCAGGGTTTGGCAAAAGGCTATCTCGCCCGCGGCGGGCTCACCGCCAGCCGCTTTGTCGCCAATCCTTTTTCAGGGCAGGGCGATTGCATGTATCGCAGCGGCGACCTGGTGCGTTGGAATAGCCTCGGCCGTTTGGAATTTGTCGGGCGCGGCGATGATCAGGTAAAGGTGCGCGGCTATCGCGTAGAAATTGGCGAGGTGGAAAATGCCTTGTCGCTGCTGCCAGAAGTGGAAAGTGTTGTGGTGCTGGCGCAGGCTATCAATAACAGCCATCGCCTGATCGGCTATTGCGTGATTCCCGGCTTGAGCGAAAACCAGCAGGCAGAGCGCAGCCAGGATTTATTGGCGGCGCTGCGCCGCGCGCTGCCGGATTATATGGTGCCGGCGGCGCTGGTGATCCTCAATGAGTTTCCGCGCAATGTCAGCGGCAAAGTGGATCGCAAGCGCTTGCCGGCGCCGCATATACAGAGTGCGGGCGGGCGCGCGAGCAACGCCGAGGAAGCCTTGCTCTGCGAGCTGATGGCGAGAGTGTTGAAGTTGCAGAAGGCTGGCGTCGAGGACGATTTCTTTGCCCTGGGTGGCGATAGTATTTCGGCGATTATGCTCTGCACCGAGTTGCGTCGCAGCGGTTATGAGTTGCGACCCAGCGCCGTTTTTTCCCAGCGCAATGCGCGGCAAATGGCGCAGTCGTTAGGGCGCAAAGAAACGCTGGAGTTTATTCCGGCAGCCAGCTTTTTATCAGAATCGCAACACGCTGATTTGCAGCAGCGCTATGGTCACTTCGCCGCTGCTGCCCCCTTGCTGCCGCTGCAGAAGGGTATGCTGTTCCACGCCCAGGTGGGCGATAAATCCGCTAGCTATAATGCCTTTACACGTTTGCATTTCAAGGGAGCTGTAGATGCAGTGCGTCTGCAGCGTGCACTCAACAGAGTGTTGGGCCGCTACCCGCAACTTGCCGGTCTGTTTGATATCGAGTCGGGAGATGAACCGGTATTTTTATTGCCAGAGCGCGATGAAAAATTACTATGGCCCTGGCAGCAGCACGATTTATCTCATTTGCCGCAGCGCGAAAAATTGGCGGCGCAGGAGGCCATTGAACAGGCACTTTTGCAACAGCAATATGCCACCGATAAGTTTACCGGCTTGCTCAATGCAGCGCTGATAAGCCTGGATACTGAGCAGCATCTGTTGGTGCTGGTGATCCATCATTTGGTGGTGGATGGCTGGTCGACGCCGCTGCTGCTGCGCGATTTGCTAAGGGCGTACCGCCAACCAGAAAATAATTTGCCTCCCGCAGCAGCGGATTATGCTCAGTTGATCACACAGCTTGCGCAGCGCGATCACAGCCAAAGCCACGCACTCTGGCAGCAGGCCCTTAGCCATGTGCAGCCGACAATATTGTTTGATGGTATTGTAGCCAGCGAGAAAGTGGAGGAATATTCTCTGCAATTGCCTGCCGACATCACTGCGCGATTGATGGCAGAAATTCGCATGCGCGGCTTGACCCTGAATGTATTGATGCAAGGTGTATGGGCAATCCTGCTGAGCAATCTCTGCGGTCGCTCTGATGTCGTGTTCGGAACGCCGGTATCGGGCCGCAGTGCAGCCATTGAGGGAATCGAAGAACAGGTGGGACTGTTTTTGAATACTTTGCCTGTGCGCGTGCAAATGCAACCGCAATTATCGCTCTGGGAACAATTGCCGGCCATGCAGCAGCACCATATTCAACTGCTGGAACAGGATGGCCTGGGCCTCGCCGAGATCCAGCGCATTGCCGGCGTGGCAAGTTTGTTTGACACTTTGCTGGTAGTGGAAAATTATCCCGACAGTGAATACCTGTCGCAGCAACTCGAAGGTGCCGATGGCAACCCGTTGCGGGTGGGGGATATCCACAATCGCGGCTACAGTCACTATCCGCTGGCACTCCTGGTCTTGCCGGGTGAGCAGCTTACCTTGTTGGTAGAAAATCGTGGCGCTGTTGCCGATGCTGCAGGTGTGGCGCAAAAGGTGGAGCAGATACTGCGCCGCCTGCTCGAACAACCAGCGCAGCCGCTTGCGCAATATCCCCTGCAGAGCGCGCGCGAAATCCAGTTTTTGCAACAGGCCAATGCCACTGCAAAACAACTGGCACCGGCAACACTGCGCAGTGCTCTGGCTGAACAGGCTGCGCGCACGCCCAATGCACTTGCCCTGGTCGATCAGCGCCATCATCTCACCTATGCTGAAGTGCGCCAGCAAGTGTGTGGTTTAGCTCGGCAATTAATCGCAGAAGGTGTAAAGCCTGGCGATATAGTGGCGGTGGCGCTGCCGCGCTCGGTACAATTGAGCCTCGCACTTATGGCCATCATTGAAGCGGGTGCCGCTTACCTGCCGCTGGATCTGGGTTATCCCGATGAGCGTTTGCTGTATATGCTGGGCGATGCCAAACCGCGCTTGCTGATTACGACCGATGCTACACGGCAGCGCTTTAGCAACAGCGAAATCACAACACCTGTACTGGTATTTGATGCGCTTCTCACACACACGACTGAACGGCCGGCGATTGAGGTTGGTATTACTCCCGATCATCCCGCCTATATTATCTACACTTCGGGAACCACGGGGCGCCCCAAAGGTGTGCTGGTTTCGCACCGCGCAATTTGCAATCGCATTGAGTGGATGCAGCACCAGTATCCCATGACGTTGGATGATGTTGTACTGCAAAAAACCCCCTGCAGTTTTGATGTGTCTGTGTGGGAATTTTTCTGGCCACTGATGGTGGGCTCAAGCCTGGTGATGGCTGAACCCGAAGCCCATCGCGACCCCCAGGCGCTGCTGCAGACCATCGAAAAATATCGCGTGACCTGCATGCATTTTGTGCCTTCGATGCTGGCTATTTTCACCGCGCATAGTAAAACCCTGTATGGACAGGGTGAAACTCTGGGGCGCAGCCTGCGCTGGGTTTTCTGCAGCGGTGAGGCCCTGAGCAAAGCCGTCGCGCAGGATTTTGCGCAGTATTTTTCTGCGCAATTGCACAACCTCTATGGCCCTACGGAAGCGGCCGTGGATGTGACCTACAGCCCCGCGTTTGGCGACCTGAGTGCGGGTGGTGCTGGTGTGCCCATCGGTCGTCCTGTGTGGAATACACAGCTGCGTGTGCTCGATCACTGCCTGCGCCCGGTTCCTGTAGGTGTCAGCGGCGAACTCTACCTCTGCGGTGTGCAGTTGGCGATGGGTTATCTTGGCCGGGCGGATCTCAGCTCCACGCGCTTTGTCGCAGATCCCTCTGGTAATGGCGAGCGCATGTATCGCACTGGCGATGTGGTGCGTTGGCTTGACAATGGTGAGGTGGAATATCTGGGACGCGCTGATGACCAGATAAAAATTCGCGGCCAGCGCATTGAACTCGGCGAAATCGAAACCCTGTTGTTGCAGCAGGCAGAGGTTGTCAGTGCTGTGGTGCATGCAGTGGTACTGGGCAATAGCACCTCGACCCATGAGGATAATCGCCAACTGGTGGCTTATGTGGTACTCGCCGAAGATTCAGAGCTGAACAGCGAGCAGCTAAAAGCGAGTTTGCAAAATCAACTGCCGGCACATATGGTTCCGGTTGCTTACGTCGCCCTGGACAAATTGCCACTCAGCGCCAATGGCAAATTGGATCGCAAGGCCTTGCCCATTCCGTCATCACAGCGCGATGACGTTAACAGGAGTGGACGCCTGCCGGTGCGCGGCCTTGAATCGCGCCTGGCAGAGGTATTTGCGAAAGTACTGGACGTTGAGCAGGTATTTGCCGACGACGATTTCTTTGCCGTTGGCGGCCACTCGTTGCTGGCCATGCGTCTCGCGGCAGAAATTCGCCGCGATTTGCAGCGGCCAGTCTCCGTTGGCCAGATTATGGTATCGCCCACGGTGGAAAAACTCGCGGCACATTTAAACCAGGATGTGATGCTCAACGATTTTGGCAGCGAGGGCTTCGCGCAATTTATTCGCCTGCGCGAGGGGCAGGGGGCACCCCTGTTCTGTGTTTATCCCGGCTCTGGCTTTGCCTGGCAATACAGTGTGCTATCGCGCTATCTGAAAAATGACCAGCCGATTATCGGTCTGCAATCGCCGCGCCCCCAGGGCTTGATTGCGAGCAGTGCGAGCATGGATGAATTGCTCGATAAACAATTGCAGATTATCCGCAGCCTGCAGCCCCAGGGGCCTTACTACCTGTTGGGTTATTCACTCGGTGGCACTGTGGCCTATGGTGTAGCCGCCAGGTTGCGTGCCCAGGGCGAGACAGTCAATTTCCTCGGGCTGCTGGATACCTATCCCGCTGAAGCCCATGACTGGAGTGATCCTCAGGGCGCCGAGGCAGCCTTGGGTGCAGAGCGCGAGCAGGAGCAATTGCTGAGCGACGCCTATGCCGGTGAAGACCAGGAGATCGATGAATTGTTGCGCCGCGAAAAGGAGGCCATGCTCAGCCAGATTTTTGCCAACTATAAAGATGCTGTGCGCTTGCTCTCGCAAACCAAAACACCGGATTACGATGGCGAGGTCACCTTGTTTATTGCAGAGCAATCGCTGCCGGAGTATATCCAGCCGGTCGCGAGCTGGCGGCAGCATGTGCAGCATTTGGATGTACATAGCCTCGCGCACTGCTCACATGAAAATATCCTGTCCCCCGAGTCACTGGAAACCCTGGGCCCACTGTTGAATTCGCTATTGGAGCGCGCTTCCCTGCGCGGCGAAATAGCGCAGTTGGAAAAACTGGTAAAAAATTCGCAAAAGGATAAGGAACAGCTGGCGGTTTAGTCGTGTTGAATTCACCTGCCTCAGGGTTTCACCCTGGGACAGGAGGTTCTTTCATGGTCGACAAAAAAATTCACTGACAAATATCAATTTATTCCGCTATGGATATCCTATGAAAAAATCTTCGCTGTTTGTCGATTTTGGTTTGCTGCAACGCAACCGCGATTTTCGCAATGTCTTTATCGCCCGCACCATATCCCTGCTGGGGCTGGGTATGCTGGCAGTCGCCATTCCCATGCAGGTGTACGCCATCACTGGCGATACGTTTGCCGTGGGTGTGGCTATGGCGCTGGAGGGCGCGGGTATGTTTATAGGCCTGCTTCTCGGCGGTGTGCTGGCCGATCGTTACGATCGCAAAAAATTGATTCTGTTTGCCCGCGCTGTCTGCGGCCTCGGCTTTCTCGGTCTCGCTGCCAATGCCTGGCTGGATTCGCCCTCGCTCTGGGCGGTGTATCTATTGTCGATCTGGGATGGCTTTTTCGGCGCGCTGGGTGTAACAGCGCTGCTGGCCTGTATGCCTGCAATAGTGGGCCGCGAAAATATTATGCAGGCGCGTGCGATCAGCATGGTGACCGTGCGTCTGGCAACGGTGATATCGCCGGCCATTGGCGGAATCATTATTGCCGCCTCCGATGTTGGCTGGAATTATTTAATTGCGGCACTCGGCACTGGCCTCACCCTGATTCCGCTATTGAGTCTGCCGAGCATGCAACCGCAGGTTGAAGAAGAGGAGCATCCACTGCGGGCACTCGCTGAAGGTTTTCGTTTTCTGTTTACCAACCCGGTAGTTTCCGGTGCGGCTTTGTTAGGGACTCTGGTTACTTTAACTACGGCTATTCGCGTACTCTTTCCTGCATTGGCCGAAACCGCCTATGGCGGCGGTGCCTTTGAAGTGGGGCTGATGTATTCGGCTGTGCCGTTGGGGGCTACACTCGGTGCTATTGTCAGCGGTTGGGCGATGGATTTAAAGCGCCCTGGCCTGGTGATGATATTGATCAGCCTTGCCGGATTTTTCTGTCTGATGCTGCTCGGCCTCAGCCGCAACTTTGCCTTGGCGTTGATACTCCTGGCAGTCTTTGGCTATCTAGTATCCATTGCGTCTCTCCTGCAATACACGCTGGTGCAAAACCATACACCCGATCACTATCTCGGCCGTATCAATGGCCTGTGGACTGCACAGGATGCCTGCGGCGATTCGCTGGGCACCCTGGGAATTGGTGTGCTGGGGAAAGTGATGTCATCGCTCGGCAGCATTTTTATATTGGGAGCAACGGCTATGGGGCTGGGTGTGGTGATGCTGGGTGTCTGTAAAACGCTGCGCAATAGTTCGCAGCACAATCAGGAAGAACCGCCTGTGCAAGAACCATCGATAGCGCTGGCAGTCAATGAATAATTTAATAGCATGAAAAAAGGCGATACTTGATCCAAGTATCGCCTTTTTTATTTTTCGCTTCTATTTTAAATCAGTGAGCAGATCCGTCAGCATCAGGTTTTTTCGGAAACCAGCGCTGCGACAAACGAAAGACCACCACAAAAAATACCGGCACAAAGAAAATGGCCAGCACCGTTGCCGAGAGCATTCCCCCGAACACGCCTGTACCTATCGCATTCTGGCTGCCGGAACCTGCACCTTGGCTGATCACCAGCGGGGTGACCCCCAACATAAAGGCGAGCGAGGTCATAATGATCGGGCGCAGCCTCATGCGCACGGCATCCATGGTTGCATCCAATAAACTCATGCCCTGTTCGTGCAGCGATTTGGCAAACTCCACAATCAGAATCGCATTCTTGGAGGCGAGGCCGATGGTGGTCAGCAGCCCCACCTGGAAGTAGACATCGTTCGACAATCCGCGTCCCAGTGCGAAGAGCACCGCGCCGAGAATACCCAGCGGCACCACCAGCATCACCGCAAAGGGCACAGACCAGCTTTCATAGAGGGCCGCCAGGCAGAGGAACACCACCAGTATTGAGAGTGCATACAAGAGCGGAGCCTGGTTGCCGGATTCGCGCTCCTGGAACGACATGCCGGTCCACTGGTAGCCAACGCCTTTAGGCAACTGTTGCAAAATTTCTTCCACTGCCAGCATCGCATCGCCCGAACTCACACCCGGCGCACCCTGGCCGAGGATATTGATGGAGGGCACACCGTTGTAACGCTCCAGGCGCGGCGAGCCGTAAATCCAGCGACCACTGGTAAACGCCGAGAAGGGCACCATTTCATTCTGGTTGTTGCGCGCATACCAATCACTGACATCTTCCGGCAGCATGCGGAACTGCGCATCGCCCTGCACAAACACTTTTTTGACACGGCCTTTATCGATAAAGTCATTCACATAGGAGGCGGCCCAGGCAGTGTTGAAAATACTGCTGATATCGGCGAGGGAAACCCCCAGGGCTGCGGCTTTCTCCTGGTTGATATCCAGTTTGAATTGCGGTGTATCCTCCTGGCCATTGGGGCGCACGCCCACCAGGCGTGAATCTTTACTGGCCATGCCGAGCAGTTGGTTGCGCGCATCCAGCAGGGCATCGTGACCGAGGCCGCCGAGATCCTGTAATTGCAAATTGAAACCGCTGGAGGTTCCCAGTTGCGTGATGGCCGGTGGCACAAAGGGAAATATCATCGCATCTTTGATTTGTGCAAAGGTGCCCATAGCGCGTTTTGCCAGGCTCTGCACATGCAGGTTGCTATCGGTGCGCTCGCTCCAATCGCGCAGTCCGACAAAAGCTATGCCGTTGTTCTGGCCGCGACCGCTGAAGCTGAAACCTATTACCGAAAATACCGAGCGCACTGTGTCTTTTTCATTTTCGAGGTAATACTTTTCGATCTGGTCCATCACGCCAATGGAGCGCTCTTTGGTTGCGCCTGTGGGCAGGGACATTTGCGTGAACATAATTCCCTGGTCTTCATCGGGCAGGAAAGACGTGGGCAAGCGTGTAAACAACAGACCGAGTACCACGACTATGGCCACATAGATCGCCATATAACGGCCGGTTTTGCCCAGCATATTGCGCACACCGGATTGGTATTTGCTGTTGGCATTGTCAAAACTTTTGTTGAACCAGCCAAAGAATCCACCTTTCTCATAGTGCCCTTCTTTTACCGGCTTGAGCAAAGTGGCGCAGAGTGCTGGTGTCAAAGTAAGGGCAACCACCACCGAGAGCAGCATCGCCGAAACAATGGTGATGGAGAACTGACGATAGATAACGCCGGTGGAGCCACCAAAAAAGGCCATGGGAACAAATACCGCCGAGAGCACCAAGGCAATACCAATCAATGCGCTGGTAATCTGCTGCATGGATTTGCGCGTGGCCTCGCGCGGCGAAAGCCCTTCCTCGGCCATCACCCGCTCGACATTCTCCACCACCACAATTGCATCATCCACCAGCAGGCCAATGGCGAGCACCATCGCAAACATGGTCAGGGTATTGATCGAAAAACCAAACGCGGAGAGTACTGCGAAAGTACCGAGTAGTACCACAGGCACTGCGATAGTGGGAATCAGGGTTGCGCGGAAATTCTGCAGGAATAACAGCATTACCAGAAACACCAGCACAATCGCTTCTATCAGGGTGTGGACTACAGCTTCAATCGAAAGCTTGACGAAAGGTGTAGTGTCGTAGGGATAGACCACTTCAAGTCCTTGCGGAAAAAATCCCGAAAGTTCGTCAATACGCTTGCGCACTGCATTGGCAGTATCCAGCGCATTGGCTCCCGCCGCCAGTGTGATAGCAAGCCCTGTGGCAGGGCGGTTGTTGTATTCGGTTTCAAATTGATAGTTCTCACCGCCAAGTTCCACCCGCGCAACATCGCCGAGACGAATCTGTGAACCATCGGCATTGACCCGCAATAAAATATTTTTGAATTGCTCGGGTGTGGAGAGGCGGGTCTGCACCACAATGCTGGCATTGACCTGCTGGCCGGGCAGGGCGGGTGTGCCGCCGAGTTCTCCCGCCGCTATCTGCGCATTCTGTGCTTTGATTGCAGTAGTGATATCGGTGGCGGTCAGCTTAAAGGTGGCCAGCTTGCCTGCATCCAGCCATACTCGCATGGCGTACTGCGAACCGAACAGAGTGATCTGGCCAACACCATTGACCCTGCTGAGCTGGTCCTGCACGTTGGCGGCAACATAGTCGGCGATATCGTATTTATCCATGCTGCCATTGCCAGAGACAAAGCCGAGTACCATTAAAAATCCCGCGGAGGATTTGGTTACGCGAATACCTTGTTGTTGCACTTCCTGGGGCAGCAGCGGCATGGAGGTCTGCAGCTTGTTTTGTACCTGCACCTGGGCAATATCCGGATCTGTGCCGGCGATAAACGTAATGGTGACTTCACCGCGACCACTGGACTCACTGGTGGACGACATATACTGGACATTATCGATACCGGTCAACCCCTGTTCGATAATCTGGATCACGGTATCCTGTACTGTCTGTGCCGAAGCGCCGGGGTAATTGGCGCTGACGCTGACCGATGGCGGCGCTACTTCTGGATACTGGGCAACAGGCAATTTAAAAATGGAGAGAGCGCCGGCCAGCATAATCAGAATTGCGATAACCCAGGCGAATACCGGGCGATCGATAAAAAATTTCGCCATAGTATTTACTCCCCGGTTTTACTGGAAATTTTTGCGGGCACGGGATTTACCTGCGCGCCCGGTTTAACTTTTTGCACTCCTTCAACAATCACCTGGTCACCGGCGGCAAGGCCTTCTTCCACCAGCCACTTATCGCCTACGGCACGGCTGGTTTTAATGGGTCGCACTTCCACTTTGTTTTCGCCATTGACGACCAAGGTTGTCGCATTGCCGGAACGGTCGCGGGTAACACCCTGCTGCGGCACCAGGATCGCCTGGTTGTGAATACCTTCCTGCAGATTTGCGCGGACAAACATACCGGGCAATAACAGGTGATCGGGGTTGGGAAAAAGCGCGCGCAGCACTATGGTGCCCGTAGATTCGCTCACGCCCACTTCCGAAAACTGCAGGCTGCCATCTTCAAGATAGCTTGAGCCATCGCTGAGTATCAGGTTGACCTTGGCCACTTTTTCGCTGGAGACTGTGCCCTTCATCATTTGCCTGCGAAGTGCCATCAGTTGGTCTGCCGATTGTGAGACATCGACATAGATAGGGTCGAGCTGCTGGATACTGGCCAATACCTGTGCCTGCCCAGCGCTGACCAACGCACCCTCGGTCACCGAAGACTTGCCGATCACACCGCTGATAGGCGCAAGCACCTTGGTGTATTTCAGATTGATATTGGCGGTATCGACAGCCGCTTTGCCTGCAGCCACATTCGCCTCTGCCTGGCCCAGGGCGGCAAGGGCATCGTCATAGTCCTGCTGGCTGACCGCTTTCTGGCTGTTCAGGTTTTTATAGCGCGCTTCGCGGGCTTTGGCTGCGGCCAGGTTGGCTTGTGTGCGCGCGAGTTCTGCCTGGGCAGTGGCCAGCGCCGCTTGGTAGCTGGCGGGATCAATCTGATAGAGCTGGGCACCGGCCTTGACTTCCGAGCCCTCGGTAAACAGGCGCTTCTGGATAATACCGCTTACCTGCGGGCGAACTTCGGCCAGGCGAAAGGCTACAGTGCGGCCCGGCAACTCGGTTTGCATAGGCGTAGTGCCCAGGCTTACCTTGAACACGCCCACTTCAATGGCTGTCGTCGTGGGGGCAGCGGGCGGTTTATCGCCGCAGGCAGTCAATGCCAGGCTGACCGCAGCGCCGGCAAGCCATTTTGCAGGTGTCGAATATCCATGAGCAAAAAGCTTCAATTGTTTCATTGTGAACATAGTAATGCGCTCCTCCAGCCCATGATAAATAGCAACTGTTGTAATCTTAACACGGGTAATATACATACACTGTGGAATGTATATCATTGAAGGGCATTAGCTGACAATTGTAATAAAGCCAACAGGTATTATTTGAAAGAGCAAGCATGGCGTAATATAGCGGTAATATTGTTAATATTTAAGGCAATTAGCCGTTTATGGCTAATTGCCAATAGTGGCTTGTGATATTATTGATACATTCACATTTGAATGTTATGGAATAGTTATGGCCCGCAAGACCAAAGAAGATGCCCTGGAGACCCGAGGCCAGCTGTTGGACGCTGCCGAGAAGGTTTTTTTCGAAAAGGGCTTCAGCCAGACATCGCTGATGGATATAGCCGAAGCGGCCAACCTGACTCGGGGGGCGATCTACTGGCATTTTAAAAACAAGAGCGATTTGTTCGATGCTATGGCAGACCGCATCCGCCTGCCGATGGAAAACCTCACCCATGCCTGTGCCGATATCAACGAGCCTGACCCCCTCGGCAAACTGCGCGATTTCTGGATCCAAGTGCTCAGGGAGACCTCTCGCAATCCGCGTCGCCGCCGCGTGCTGAGCATCCTGTTTTTCAAATGTGAGCTGAACTCCGAGGCTAAGCCATTGGAAATCCGCCGTCAGACCGCCTTTATTGAATATTTGCAGGATATAAAAAAATGCCTGGCCAACGCGGTTGAAAAAGGCCAGTTGCCTGCCGATCTGGATGTGCACTGCGCAGCGGTTGCCAATCAGGCACTGCTGATGGGTTTGATTAGCAACTGGCTTTTTTTGCCAGGGAGTTTTGATCTGGACAACTACGCAGAAATTATGATCGACAATTATCTCCATTTGTTGCAGCATGGGCCTGGTATGCGCAAGGCCAGCTGAGTCTTGGGCAAAGAAAAAGAAGTATCCCGGAGAAGGATTTGGTGACCCTATTGCGAAAGATCAATATCTTATTTTTGCTTGGCTGTTTTAGTTTGTTATCCTGCATGACTACTGGCAATAAAACGGGTAATAAAAACGCCGTTAATAAACCAGAAAATAGTGTAAAGACTAAAGAAAGCTGTACTAAAAAGGAGAGTGTTATGTATTACAGGGGGGCTCCACAAGAAATTCTGGATGCCGCAAGAGCAGAGGCAAATAAAATCAAGCCTCTCGGCAAGGCGGCGATCATCGAGTTGGCCAACCAGCGGTTATCGTGCTCTCGTCCCGACTTGCAATTCTCTCCATCCGACTACCATATCACGGTGCAGGCCAATGCCTTCGAAGTTCAGGTTAAATATCGGAGCTATGTCCGTTATTATCCTGCGCGCCTGAAAGGTGAGGAGCTTGACTACGATTTATCAGTGGACTTAATCGCTAGCAAAATCGAGCCTTTTGACAGTGTGTTCTTTCGCGGAAATTTCTTTGTGGCTACCGAGGAAGATAGAAAGAATATCCGCTTTGCCGCGGGTGATATTGTGCCTCAGCTCGCTGATTACACCATGTATATTGTTGAACACGAAAAGCATTACGGTGTTACTAATGAAAATCGCAACGGCTATGGCTTTTTTCAATGGGAAACAGTGAAGGCTACCGGAGAGCGCATCAAAAAGCCCACATTGTCTGCGATCCCGGTTCCCCCTCCTTATATTGATCAGCCACCAAGCGCATTGGATTCTTATCAATGGGTGCCTATCTATGATTAACCCATTCCCTGAATGGGATCGCAAGCGTATATTTGCCGATTGTTCCGCAGGCGAGTTGGGTGATAGAAAAAATAGCAAGTTATCTCGGTGAGTGGCTTGATGGTGATATTGCGAAAAATAAAAACGTTATGTCTTTTTTGCTGTTTTGGTTTGATATCTTTCATGGCTATTGTTGGGCTAGAGTCTGAGAGAAAAAAGAGCGTTGACAGCGAAGCCGGCAATACAGAAGCAGATAACAGAAAAGCATGTGACAGGCAGGAGGGTATTATGTTTTACCGGGGACAGGTAGCTGAGGAAGTCGCAAGAGTAGAGGCAAATAAAATCAAACTTCTCGGCAAGGTGGCGATTATCGAGTTGGCAAACCAGCGGCTAAAATGTGCGTATCCTGAGCTGGATATTTCGCCATCCGACTATCATGTCACAGTGCAGGCCAATGCCTTCGAGGTTCAGGTAAGTTACCGACGTTACATTTGCTATACTCCGGCTCGCCTGAAAGATAAAACACTCTACTATGATGTATGGGGGAATTTGGTTGATCAAAACATTAGTCCTTTTGAAAGTGAATTTTCTCGCGAAAATTTTTTTGTGGAAACGGAAGAGGATAAAAAGAACATTCGCTTTGTCGTCGGTAATTCTTGGGTCCCACATGCCGACAACACCACCCACATAGTTGAGCAGGATACATGCTTCAGTGTTGTTGATAAAAACCTGAATGACTATGGCTTGTTTGAGTGGGAGGTAGTGAAAGCAACCGGAGAGCGTATCGATCATCCCTGGATCTCTATGACTCCAGCCGACCTGGAGCCTAGCCCGTTCAATGCATATCGCTGGGTTCCCATCTATGAGTAAACATAAGGCATCGCCAGTGTCATTAGTGTGAACCTTTTTACGCTTCGATTTAGGGTGCCTCTGGAAAATGCAGGTGAGGTAGTCAGTGCAGATGATCCTTGATAGGTTCCCTAAATTCCCTTTTGCATTCTTAACATCAATGGATTTACCTCGATGAAATTTTTATTGATACCTTTCTTGCTTGGTTTTTGCCTGGTATCCCATGCGAATACTCACACTGAAAATAGCCGCGTCTTGGCAGATATTGCCGAGCGCTATTTTACCCAGCGCCTGCAGCTCGATCCTTTGGAGGGTTCTGCCACCCTCGGCGAAGAGCAATATGAAGATAAAGTTGAAATTACCATTGCCCCGGGCTGGCTAAGAAAAAGCAGCAAGCTTGCCGAGAAAACACTGCGCGAGCTTCACGCTTTGGATCAACAGTTGCTGTCGGCTGAAGATAGGGTGACCTATCAGGTGTTGCAAAGCCAGCTGCGAGATCAGCTGGAGGGAGATAAATTTCCCAGCCATCTGCTGCCCATCGCTCAATATGGCGGCATGCCGGTCTATCTCGCGCAACTGGGCTCGGGGCAGGATATACAGCCATTGAAAACACCTCTGCAATATCGTCACTATTTAAAGCGTCTGGCCAAAATACCTGACTGGAATGCGCAGGCCATCAGCAATATGCGCGAGGGAGTCAAGCGCGGGATCGTGCAGCCCAAAGCGCTGATTGTCAGTGGTTTGCCTGCGATCAAGGCACTTGAGGAGAGCGATCTTGAGAAGAATGCTTTTTTACTGGCAATCAGAAGTATGCCGGATACTTTTTCTGCGGCAGAGCGCGAGCAATTAACCTCAGCTTACAAAAAATTGGTAGAGAAGAAAATAATTCCCTCCATGAAAAAACTAACCACTTTCCTGGAGAATGAATACCTGCCGCAGGCTCGCGATAGCGCTGGTATAGGGGAGCTTGCTGATGGCACAGCCTGGTATCAATACCTGGTCAAGTATCACACCACCACTCAGATGACACCAGAGCAAATTCACAACCTGGGGCTGAGCGAGGTGGCGCGCATTCGCGGTGAGATGGAAACGATAAAAAAGAACTACAATTTCAACAGCAGCCTCAGCGATTTTTTGCGCTGGCAGGCCAGTCAGGAACAGTTCAAACCTTTCAAATCTGAACAGGAAATATTGGCTGGCTATGAAGATTTAAATAAAAAAATTGTCCCCAGGTTGCCGCAGTTATTTGGCCGTATGCCAAAGGCCCCGCTGATCATCCTGCCTGAGCCTGAATTGACACGGGCAACGGCGTCCGACCACTATAATGCCCCCGCGCCCGATGGCTCTCGCCCCGGTGTGTATTATGCAGTTATCCAGAATCCACAGGATTATCGCAATACCAAAATGACCTCGCTGTTTTTGCATGAGGGGCAACCGGGCCATCATTTCCAGATAGCCTTGCAGCAGGAGCTGAGCCTGGCAAAGTTCCGCAAGTATGGCTGGTTTACTGCCTATGGAGAAGGCTGGGCTCTTTATGCCGAAACCCTTGGAAAGGAGATGGGATTATACCAGGACCCCAACCAGTATCTCGGCCACTTAAAGATGGAGCTGATGCGCGCCGTGCGACTGGTGACTGATACTGGCCTGCATGCAAAAGGCTGGACGCGGGAACAGACGATTCAATATATGATGGATACCGAAGGCACTGGCGAGGCTGAAGCGCGCCGGGCCACGGAGCGCTATATGGCTTGGCCGGGGCCGGCCTTGGCTTACAAGGTTGGCGCGCTTAAATTTCAGGAGCTGCGCAACCGCGCACAACAGCGCCTGGGCGAAAAATTTTCTCTGCAGTCATTTCACGATCTGGTTTTGAGCGAGGGCGTTCTGCCGCTGTCCATTCTGGAGGCTAAGGTCGACACCTGGATTGAATCCCTGCAGCCGCTGGCCAGCGATAAGTCAGAGCATTCTCTGAAATAGCAGCAACACAGAATGTCTTTATTAGGCAAGCATTGTTGTGCATACGCTTCAGGTTTGATCGGGTTGCTGCGGCTCATTCGAGTGTTTCGGATGAGCCGGTGCGGAGTTTTGAGTGGCCCCTCGGTTCTCCTTCTCTAACACTTCAATAAGAATACTTGCCTGCTGCCAATGCTTATGAGCTTGCCCATCGGGTCTGCCTTCGGCTTCCCATATTTGATAGGCAATTTGTTTGATATAGCTATCATGTTGCTCATGGGTATTCATAAGCACCTCCTGCATTCAGAAGCTAAAAACTTATTTATAGCGCCTGCCGCTGCGGTTTTCAGTGTGCCAAACCACATTGATCATTGGGTCGGTTCGCGTGCAGAGATAATAGTATTTTGCTTATAGGAAATTACCTTCAAACAAATTTTTCCTGTATGAAAACATTCAATGTCAGGGAGGGATGACAAGAGTTATTTGGCAAGATGCGATTCTTTATCCCGGTATCCAGAAAGTTGTTCAGACAGGATGATTGACGCTGCACAGGATACAGGTTGTTTATGGCTTCTTTAACTGCAGGTTGCCCGGCTGACAAAACTCTTGCCTTTCCAGGTGGAGAGTTCAAAAACCATAATGCAGCTCCTATCTTTCCCCGGCTTCGCTCCGAACTTTTTTTGTAGGTTGGGGGTTGCACCCCAACGGCCCCATTGTCAAATCACCACCCAAATACAATATGAGATATTTAAGGTGCTGTTGTTTTGATCAAACTTCATCCGATTTTTGCCGCTGTATAAACAGGCAGTAGGCGTTTTCAGTATTTTAATTTCATTTGGAAATTCTTAACTGTTTTTTTATTCAACCGAAAAGCATTTTAAATAAAATTGTGGAGTCTCCTTTCCCAGCCTGCATCTCTGTTAAATGACGCACCGAGATAAGTCAAAAATAAC
Organism: Cellvibrio sp.; assembly: GCA_035565295.1. Classification (GTDB taxonomy): domain Bacteria; phylum Pseudomonadota; class Gammaproteobacteria; order Pseudomonadales; family Cellvibrionaceae; genus Cellvibrio. Next base: position 116,205 of record DATMSP010000056.1, read on the forward strand.
TTTATGTTTATCCATCAAATTACCCGCTTATTTTTTAATTTTTTCATTTAGTAATAAATGCACCAAAAACTTGCAAAGCAGCTGGTGTGGATTACCCTTTT
>DATMSP010000057.1:0-39492 GCA_035565295.1 Cellvibrio sp.
ATCCCTAAAAAACGGGCTTATAGTAGCTGCTCTCCTGCGGCATGAAAAGCGCTATTTGTCCCATTTCTGGTAATTAATAGCAAAATTCTTGACGCTTAAAACTTTTTTCCGCCCCACTTCAGGGCATTGCCTGAATTGAGACAAAACTGTCGGCATAAAATTCCTATTTGTTGATTTTAAACCAGCCCCCCAGCACTAAAGCAATGATGATGCCATATCGCATAAATTCACTTGCTCGCCACCATCCTTACCTAGAAGCGATAATCGAAATTAAGGCTCGCAGTGTTGGGCTTGCTATAGACCTCATCACAGGGATTCTTATATTCAACATTGACATTAAACTTCTCATTAATGACGAAGCCTATTCCTATGCCATAAGCTGTTCCTGAGTAGCTTATCTCTTTATTTGCCGGGACGACGGTATCCTGGTTAACACTGCTATGCAATGTGGCATAACCAAGCAAAGCATAGAGCTTAGCCTCGTCATTTACCAGTTCCGGCTTGTAATAAAGTGTCTGATAACTGCCAATATCGCGCTGCAGCACGCCATCCTTACTTTCACCTTCTTTGAGGCCGGAGCCGAGGCGCAGCTCTACACCCAGGGCAGCGTTATATTTATAGCCCGCAAAAATTTCCGCCGCACGTATGGCCGTTGTATCGATGGGCGCATCTTGTCGATCGTCAATGGCTGATGCACCTACGCCCGCATAAAAGCCTCTGTTGTTATCGGCCATCGCAGGAACTGTCAGCAGACTCAGGGCCAGGAGATACGCTTTTTTCATAATTATGCCTTCAATTAGGGGGTTAGGATTCTGGTTATCATAGCCGAGCAATGGGTATAAAAAAAGCACTGGTGTATTGCCAGTGCTTTTAGTGTGCAGGAATTTTGCTTTTTAGCGATGTTTGATTTTTTCGCTGGCAGTCAGGCCCGAAAGAATTTCAATATTGATTCCATCTGAAAGACCCGTTTTCACTTCACGTTTTTCAAATTTTTGCGGAGCCACTTCCACTTCAACAAAACTGGTCTTTTCTTCGATAATTAAATTGCCTTCATTAATAGCCAGAACATTTTCTTTTTTGTCCAAGACAATATCCGCATTCGCGCTGTAATTGGCGCGGAGAAATAATTGTTGATCCAGCTTTACCGCCGCGCGAATTTGAAATTTAATGGTTCCCTGATCGCTGATACCCTTTGGCGATATATACTCAAGCACCGCAGTAAAAGGCTTGCCTTCAAGCGCACCTATGTTCAGCACCAGCTCCATGCCCTCCTTTAGTTTTCCCACTTCAGATTCATCGACCATGCCTTCAAAAATCATATCGCCCATGTCGGCCAAATTGGCAAGGGTTGTGCCCGATTGATAAGTACTTGATTCAACAATAAATGCGCCCTCTTTATTGGGCACATCCAGCACCATGCCGGTCACCGTTGCCGGAATCATATTGGAGATTTTTTCTGCCTTTTTGCTCACACCCGATTTCAATAGCAGCAGATAATTCTCTGCGGAGGTCACTGCCTCGCGCTGCAAGTTATAATTCAATACAATTTTATTGTACTCTGACGATGAGATCAGCTTCTGCTCAAAGAGTTTCTTCTGGCGCTGGTATTCCACTTCAGTATTCTGCAAATTAATTTTGGCCGAATCCAGCTGCGACTCCGCCTGATTGACTTGCAGCATGTTGGGACGCAGAGTGATTTTTGCCAGGATATCGCCTTTTTTAACCGTTTGCCCAGCGACCACAAAAAGCTGCTCCACTACACCAGAGACCTGTGATTTCACCTCTATCTCACGGCGCGGAATAACTTTGCCAATGGCAACTGTCTTTTTGACAATCGTCATTTTACTCGCGCTATCTGTTTTATAGACAACTGGATCCTCTTGTGACTTTTTATATAAAAACACTGCCGTGCCAATAAACACCACAGCAATCAGCCCCAAAATCAAAAACCACATAAATTTTTTCATTTTTCTCTTCTTACTCTTGGTTAAAAAGCCTATTAAAAATACCCTTTACTCATCTTGCAATGCCACTATCGGATTGACACCCGCCGCCTTGGCGGCGGGCATCACGGCGGCCAGCATCCCCGAGAGCACCAACACTATCAGGGCGATAATCGCCGTCTTAAAATCCACTTCCGGATGGCGAAACATGCCTTCACTCGCCCCCATCACCTCCATTAATTTATTCACCCCCTCCAGCAGCAAAACACCGACAACCAGACCAAAATATCCGGCAATAGCCGTAATAAAAAGCGATTCCTGCACTATCATGGCAATAATTGAGTTTGGTGTTGCCCCCAGGGCTTTGCGCAAGCCAATTTCACGGGTGCGCTCTTTGACTACTATTAGCATGATATTGCCGACGCCTATAGCGCCCGCCATAATCGTGCCTATGGCAACCACCCAGCTAAATACCTTGATGCCATTGAACAAACCGTATATTTTTTCAAATTCGGTTTGCAGATTAAAACTGCCCAGCACACCTGCATCCGCAGGATCGATTTTTTTACGTGCATACATTAACGCTTTAATTTCTTTTTCAACCACTGCGGCATGTATACCAGGCTTGGGGATGACACCAAAGCTGCCTACCCATCCTGATTGGTTAAATGCCTGGCGCAGGGTTTCATTGGGAATATTGACTATCTCCTCCTGTGACATATTTCCACCATCCATGGAGTTCGATTTAAAAACGCCTACCACTTGAAAACTAATACCGGCGATGGTGATAACCTTGCCTATAGCCTCCTCACCAGGCTCAAACAATGCCTGTTTGACTCGGCTGCCAATAATGGCTACTTTGCGCTTCTTTTCATCATCAGTTTCATTGATGTAACGTCCCTCGATGATTTTTTGCTGGTGAATATTTTCCATTCCAGCATGCGTGCCCTTTATCGCAAAACTGCCATTATTGTTTTTGTACACCGTATAAGCCGGTGTGCCGTTCCAGACACCCACACTATTTTCCGGGTAAATTTTTGCAACATTGGGCAGGGTATCTTTAATCGCCTGCACATCTTCTGGCGTCAGGGTGACTTTGCGGCCTATGGGCATGCCGCGATAGGCAATTTGCGTGCTGCCCTGCGACCAGATCCACACCGAATTGGGCATTTGACGAAAATTTTCGACTACGCCATTTTCCAGGCCCTTACCGGCCCCAAGCAAAACCGTGAGCATAAAAATGCCCCAGAAAACACCGAAGGCTGTCAATGCTGTACGCAATTTATGCTGGTTTAAGGTCAACAGAATTTCTTGCCATTTTTGTATGTCGATAATCATTTCGCTATCCTAATCCGCACGCATGGCTTCAATCGGCATGATTCGCGCCGCTTTTAATGCAGGCACCAGGCCCGCCAGGGCACCGACAACAATCAACAGCACAATCGCAGTAAAGGCGACCTGAAAATTGACTTCCGGATTCTGAAAGAACGGCAAGTTGGCACCCGCCGCACGTAGACCAAAAGCCACCAACTCCAACAACCCAACACCCAATACCAGGCCGGCATAGCCGGCAACTGCCGTGACCATGATGGATTCAATCATCAAAGTGCCCACGATATTGAAGGGTGTGGCTCCCAAGGCTTTGCGAATACCAATTTCCCGGGTGCGCTCTTTTACCGTGATAATCATGATATTGCTCACCCCAACAATCCCCGCCATCAAGGTGCCCAGGCCTACAAACCAGATAAATGTGTTGATTCCAAAAAACAATCCGTGGACCATTTTGGCGGGCTCGGCCATATTGAAAGAATTGACTCCTCGCCTATCGTCAGGCGCTACACTGTGGCGGCGCTTTACCAGCTCAACGACATTCTTCTGCAATTCAAATCCATCGATGCCAGGGGCTGGTCTCAGCCAGATATTTTTTATTGTCTGACCGCCGCCAAAGGTTTTTTTGTAGGTGGACATGGGAATGTAAATACGCTCGGCCGCGCGGCCATTCTCCTCTTTGTCATTAAAGGTGCCGACCACTACCAGTGCTACACCTTTGATCTGAACAGTTTTGCCCACAGGATTTTCGCCGGCAAACAAGCGCTCTGCCACCACCGAACCCAGTATGGCAATCTTGCGCACCTGTTCAGAGTCAAAACTGTTTATTTTGCGTCCCTGGTTCAGCGCTATAGCCGCTTTGATATCAAAGTATTCATCGGCAACGCCTATGGTTTCAAAATTTCCAGATTTTTTCTCATAGGTCACCAGCGTCGAACCCATGGATATGGTTGAAGAAATAGATCCCACTCCAGGAACCTGCTGCTTGATGGCCTGGATATCGCTCTCATTTAATTCAATGCTGCGACCGAGCCCCAGCCCCTTGTAGGCAATGGCAGTAGTGCCCGGATAGACAACAATAAAATCCAGGACGTTGCTGCCAAAGTCATTCATCACGCCGTTCTGCATCCCGCGGCCAGCACCCAGCAACAGGATCAGCATAAATATTCCCCAGAACACACCGAAGGCTGTCAGCAGTGTGCGCAATTTGTTCTGACGCAGGGTGTAGAGAATTTCCTGTAAGCTGTCCATTCCGATCAACCCAAGATTTCTTCTTCATCGCTAACCGCATCAATATGTGCATGATGCTGTTTGCCGGAGACAATCAAACCATCCTTCAGCACAATCTGGCGCTGGCACTGGTCGGCGATATCCTGCTCATGGGTCACTATGACGATAGTATTGCCAAGACTGTGGACCTCTTTGATCAACGCCATGATTTCCGCCGTGGTCTGGCTATCCAGTGCGCCGGTCGGCTCATCGGCCAGTATGACCTTGGGCTTTGTCACCAATGCACGGGCGATGGCGACACGCTGCTTTTGCCCACCCGACAACTCGTTGGGCATATGGGTCGCACGGGCAGAGAGCCCCACCATTTCCAGATACTGTGCCGCGCGATAGTTGCGCTCCTTGCGCCCCACATTCTGGTAATACAGCGGCAGGGCCACATTTTCGGTGGCATTTTTAAAGGGCAGCAAGTTGAAGGATTGGAAAACAAAACCGAGCAACTGATTGCGCAAGTGGGCTGCCGTTTTTTCCTTGAGATGCTTGATCTCCTGACCCGCGAGCAGATAATCGCCCTGGTCGTGGTTATCCAGAATACCGAGGATATTAAGCAGCGTAGACTTCCCCGAACCCGAAGAGCCCATGATCGAAACCAGCTCGCCTTCGCGGATGTGCATATCTATGCCTTTGAGCACATGCAAAGGCTGCTCGCCCGAATGGTAATACTTATGGATATTGTGGAGCTTAATCATAGTGACAAATGTCCTCTAGAAAATGCTGTTGCTGGCATTGACCATTCAATGTCTAATCGGTTTTATGGGGTTACGAAATCGCAGCAACCTATAATTTTTATTACATTTAACTACAGGGATCAAGACAGGCAGAAGCCCTGTATACCTTGTTTAATCTCTTTGACGGAAGCAAATCAGTTTTGGATTCACGCGCGCTGAAATATCTATTCATCCTGCAGCGCCAGTATCGGATTGACAGAAGCCGCTTTCATCGCCGGCAGCAGCGAGGCAATTGCCCCCGCCGTCACCAGGACACCCAGCGCGGTCAGCGCCGTGCCAATATCAATAAAGGGTGATGAAAACTGACCTGAACCCTTGCCCATGCTGATAAGGATGCTCTTTACCGCCTCCAGGAGCAGCACCCCGGCCACCAGCCCGGCATAACCCGACAGCAGGGTAATGACCAACGACTCCTGCATCACCATCAGGCTGATATTCATCGGCGTTGCACCCATGGCTTTGCGCAGGCCAATTTCACGAGTGCGTTCTTTGACAATCACCAGCATAATATTGCCCACGCCTATCACACCGGCAATCAGGGTTCCTATGGCAACCATCCAGCAAAAACCGATAATGCCTGTGACCAGGCTTTTTTGCTGCTTGTAATATTCTTCATGATTCCAGGCCCCCAGCACGCCCTTATCATCGGGGTGAACTTTATGCCGCTCATAGAGCAGGCTTTTTACCTGATCATTGACTTCCGCCGAGCTAAAGCCAGACTTGGGAGTGAAAAAAATCAGATCAAACCTGTGCATGGCATTAAAGGCCTGACGAAAGGTTTCATTGGCTAAAAAGATAGATGCGTTATTTTGCTCACCGCCTTCAGTCGCTGTATTTTTATAGACACCTATCACGCGAAAGTGAATGCCCTGGATAAGAATAGTCTGCCCTATCACCTCTTTTTTATCTTTGAACAGCACCTGCTTGACCCGTTCGCCTATGACCGCGACCTTGCGCCGCTCCTCATCGTCCAGGCGATTGATATAACGCCCTTCAATCATGTTGCTTGGGCTGTCAAATTCATAACGCAACCAACCTTCGTGAGAACCCGATACTGCAAAGGAGCCGCGCTCGTTTTCATGGAGAACATTTTGCGGACTGCCCCAACTTCCGCCCAGGGCATTTTTACCATCAATCATCTCAACGCTGGGTATTTTTTGCCTGACTGCCTCTATATCAGCCTGGGTTAAGCTAAGGTAGCGGCCTTTGCCGAGGCCCTTATAAGGTAGTTGGGTGGGATTATTCGACCACATTAACAACACATTTTTATTATCGCGAAAACTCGACTCTACCTGATAGCCAAAGCCGCCGCCAAAACCCAATAGGATCACCAGCATAAATATTCCCCAAAACACCCCAAAGGCCGTTAAGGCAGTACGCAATTTATGCTTGCTCATACTGTTTGCAATTTCTTGCCATTTATCAAGATCTATCACTGCCGCACCTACTCCGCTCTCATGGCTTCAATCGGCATGATGCGCGCAGCGCGCAAGGCAGGCACCAGTCCGGCGAGCACACCGGCAACAATCAGCAACAGCAGCGAACTTATCACAATCGTAAAATCAATTTCCGGCTGCTGGAAATAAGGCAATTCAATATGCATTTTGGTTAATAGTGCGGAGACAACCTCCAGGATAATGGCTCCCAATGCCAGACCGGCATAACCGGCAATACTGGTCACCAATACCGATTCCGATAACAGGCCAAGGACTATGGCGTTGGGATGGGCACCCAGGGCTTTGCGAATACCAATTTCGCGGGTGCGCTCTTTTACGGTGATAATCATGATATTGCTCACCCCCACTATGCCCGCCAGCAAGGTGCCAACACCCACCATCCAGATAAACAGATTCAAGCTGGTGAAAGTATCTTTTACCTGCCCTGCATCGCGCGCCTTATTGGCGACAAACATGGCGTTGACATCCGTGGGGTCGACCCTGTGGCGCAGTCGCAGGAGTTCCAATACTTTTTCTTCCAGCTTGATCGCATCCACTCCGGCGCTAGCGCGCAGTGAAATCACTGATACCTGTTGCCCGCCACCAAAAGATTTTTTAAACGCGCTCATCGGCAGGTATAAACGATTCGACATTCGCCCCTGGTTGCCTTTATCGTAAAACAGACCAATGACTTTGAAAGAAATGCCGTTGATACTGACCTCTTTGCCAATAGCCTGCGCATGACTCGAAAACAATCGCTCGCTGACGCCTGTGCCTATCACCACTACCTTGCGGTTTTCATCGGTATCCAGCGGATGCAGGCGGCGACCTTGATTGAATTCAATCTTCTCTTTAATCCTAAAGAATTCATCAGCCACCCCCAGAACGTCGAAGCCGCCCGATTTGGTGCCGTAGGTCACTGTGTTGGCCGAGCTCACCGAGCGCATGGATATCTCGCTGGAAATATCGCGAATACCGGAGACTTGCTGACGAATGGCGGCAACATCGGCTTCAGTAAAAATAATTTGCCGCGAAACAGGCAAGCCTTTAAAGGGAACGGAGGTAGTGCCGGGGAAAAAAAACAGGGAGTCGGGAAGGTCATTGTACCTGTCTGCAGCAAAGGCCTTTTCCATACCGCGCCCGGCGCCGAGCAGCAGGATAAGCATAAAAATGCCCCAGAAAACCCCAAAGGCAGTCAATGCGGTGCGCAATTTATTCTGGCGCAGGGTAAACAGGATTTCTTGCAAACCATCCATTGCTTATTCCTTGTTATATTTTTAGTGCAGCCTCAGTCTGGCAGATTTATTCAATCATAGACAAATGATTCTAGACTAATTTATCCAACGGCCCATTATTTCTTTGATTTTTAGGATTGCATCACAGCATAAATACACACTGGAAATGCAAAACGGCCAATTTCAGGGAAATTGGCCGTTTTGCAGTCAGTTTAGGTGCGAAAAACTCAGCGCGATTGACGGTTCACACCATTGATCAACGCCTTGATTGCCGCAGCCACTATATTGCGATCCTGGCCTACACCAAACACCGATTTACCCTCACTCACCTTCAGCTCCACATAGCAGACGGCGGCCACATCGGAGCCCTCGCCAACAGAGTGCTCGGAGTAATCCACTACACTGATATCGATGTCAAGGTACTGGCTGATGGCGTGAGCGGCTGCGTCTATAGGACCATTGCCGGTGCCGCTGATCTCGACAATCTTGTTGTCGTGATGGGCGTGGATCACTATATCAACCTTGTGCTGACTATCATCGTAGTTGCTCATTTTCGAACTTTGATAGGCAAAGGGCGTATTGACGGCAAGGTATTCCTCTTCGAATATCTTGACTATGTCTGCACCCTTGACCTCTTTGCCGGTGGTATCGCTGATTTTTTGCACTACACCACTGAACTCAATCTGCAGGCGACGCGGCAACTGCAAGCCGGCCTCCTGTTGCAACAGGAAGCTCACGCCGCCCTTGCCCGATTGCGAGTTAACGCGAACCACAGCATCGTAACTGCGGTTCAAGTCGGCCGGGTCAATCGGCAGGTAGGGCACTTCCCAAAGCGCATCCTTTTTTTGCACCGCAAAACCTTTCTTGATGGCATCCTGGTGCGAGCCCGAGAAAGCGGTATACACCAGCTCACCGGCATAGGGATGGCGCGGATGCACGGGCAACTGGGTACAGTCCTCGGCCAACCGACGCACGCGATCTATATCGGAAAAATCCAGGCCGGGATGTATGCCCTGGGAATATAAATTCAACGCAAGCGTAATCAAATCTACATTGCCGGTGCGCTCGCCATTGCCAAACAGGCAGCCCTCGACGCGATCGGCGCCCGCCATCACCGCCAGCTCAGCGGCGGCAACCGCCGTGCCGCGATCGTTGTGGGGATGCACGCTCAACACTATGGTCTCGCGATTGTTTAAATTGCGGTGCATCCACTCGATCTGATCGGCATAGGTATTGGGTGTATTCATCTCCACAGTCGCGGGCAAATTGAAAATAATTTTCTTGGCCACTGTCGGCTGCCAGACCTCTGCCACCGCATCACAGACTTCTTTGGCAAATTCAATTTCGGTACTGGAGAAAACTTCCGGAGAGTATTGGAAAGTCCAATCCACTTCCGGTGCTTGCGCCGTTAACTCCTTACACCATTTGGTGCCCTGGATGGCAATATTTTTCACCCCGGCTTTATCAGTGTTGTAAACAATTTTCCTGAAGGCCGGCGCGAGCGGATTGTACATATGCAGGATCGCACGCTTGGCACCGCGCAAGCTCTGCACTGTGCGCTCAATCAAATCAAAGCGCGCCTGCACCAAGACCTCGATAGTGACATCATCGGGAATATGGTTTTCTTCGATCAACAGGCGAGTAAAATTAAAATCAATGTCCGAAGCCGAAGGAAAGCCAATTTCAATTTCTTTAAAGCCAATCGCCACCAGCTCTTTGAACATGCGCAGTTTGGTTGCCACCGACATGGGGTCTATTAGCGCCTGATTGCCATCGCGCAGGTCAGTGCTCATCCAGATAGGAGGCTTGACGATAAAATTATTAGGCCATTGGCGGTCAGGTAAGCTGACTCCGACAAAGCGCTGATACTTGCTGGATGGGTTGGCAATCATGGGTAACTCCATATAGTTTTACGAAATATACAAAAATAAACCTGTCAGATCCTGAAGGAGATTTGCCGGCTGGCTCTCAACCAAAACGCCCTAGCGCTTTCGTCTCAACCAGCCCAACAATAAGCTTGTGACTCACTCTCAAGGTTTACCTGGGGATACAGGCAGTGCCTTTTATTTCAGGATGTGATCAGTATAAGCAAACCTGTGCAGCAGATGATTGCTAAGATTGTCGTTATTATTGTATTTGAGCAATATTATTGCTATAAATTAATAATTATAAGCAATTTATATCGACATTTAGGATATTATTATGGATATTGAATTAGACCGCTATGATCGCCTGATTCTGGAAGCACTGCAGAAAAACGGCCGCATCTCCAACCAGGAGCTGGCCGACGCCATCAGTCTGTCGCCCTCGCCCTGCCTGCGCCGGGTGCGCCAACTGGAAGAGTCTGGGTTGATTGACGGCTATGTCGCCCTGTTGAATGCGCGCAAGCTGGGTCTCACCCTGATGGCGCTGATCCAGATAAGCATGGATAAGCATACGCCCGACAGGTTTGCCGCCTTTGAAGAGACTGTCGCCAGTTACCCCGAAGTCCTGGAGTGTCATTTGATTACCGGGCAGTCAGCCGATTACTTATTGAAGGTGATTGTGAAGGATATGGATGCCTACCAGCAGTTTTTGCTGCAGAAGCTGACGCGGATCGAAAGTGTGAGTGGAGTACATTCGTCTTTTGTATTGAAATCGCCGATCAATAGCCGGTCTCTACCCATAGCCTAGGATGCTAAGCTATGGTGTAAACTCAGGATTGAGAAAATATCTTTATTGCTATTAAAAGGCAAAGCCAACAAAGGCATTATAGGTTTGCATATCCATATATTTCATAGGGGCATATTGAAATTTAAAACCTACATTGAAACCATTTTGCGCCGTGAACTCTATTCCCGCCGCAGCGGCAGCATTGATGCCTGAATCTTTCCTATCAGGAAGTTGGGGAGAATCGTAAATCCCATTGCCGGTAATCTTTGTTTGATAGTAATTGAGCGCAAGCTCAGCAAATAGGCTCCATCGGTAACTGGCCTGAAAGCTCCTCTTAACACCCAGTTGTTCCATATCGTAATTAAATATTCGCCTATTTTTACTCTGCATGCAGGTTATTAAACACCAGTCGTCATTGCCACCCAGGTAGGTTGCTACCAGAGCATATTGGGGCGAGAAACGATATTGATAAAATAACCCTGAATAAATCACATACGAATTATCTTCAAATTCATAATCATTGTGCATGGAGCCAGAGCCCAGCACTACCCCAAGCTCATGACTTTTTTCCAAAGCCTGGGCATTGAGGCTGAACAATAGGATCGCTAGAGTAAGAGCAATTTTCATAAATGTCCTTTTTTATAACGTTCAAGAGTGTGTGTAGGCTGTTTGCGCTATTGAGTCTGCCAGCGCTTAAAAATAAGCGATGTATTAATTCCACCAAAGGCAAAATTATTGCTCATTACATAGTCGCAGGCCAACTGCCGCGGCTCCTTGATAATGTAATCGAGATCGCCGCAGTCGGGATCAGGATTGTGCAGGTTCAGGGTGGGTGCGAACCAGCCTTCGTTCATCATATTGATGCTGGCCCAGGCCTCGATTGCACCACAGGCTCCCAGGGTGTGGCCGATATTACCTTTAAGGGTACTGATGGGCACAGCCTGTTTGCCAAACAGCGCTTCTGTCGCTTTGGATTCAGCAATATCGCCCCTGTCAGTCGCTGTGCCGTGGGCATTGATATAACCTATATCCTGCGGCTGCAAGTTGGCGTCCTGCAGCGCAAGCTGCATGGCGATCTGCATGGTTGCCGGATCCGGCTGGGTCACATGGCCGCCATCCGAGTTGGTGCCGAAGCCCACTAATTCTGCATAGATCCTGGCGCCGCGCGCCAGGGCGTGGTCCAGCTCTTCGAGAATCAGGCTGCCCGCGCCCTCGCCAATCACCAGGCCGTCGCGATCGCGGTCAAAAGGGCTGGGCGTGACAGAGGGCGTGGCATTTTTGGTGCTGGTCGCGTAGAGGGTATCGAACACAGCCGCCTCAGACGGGCACAACTCCTCGGCGCCGCCGGCCACCATCAGCAATTGCTTGCCGGTTTTGATAGCTTCATAGGCATAGCCAATCCCCTGGCTGCCGGAAGTGCAGGCCGATGAGGTGGTAATGATGCGGCCCTTCAAGCCAAAGAACACGCCGACATTGACCGGCGCCGTGTGGCCCATCATGCGGATATAAGTGGTTGCGGTTGCACCGCCGATATCGCGGTTGTGCAGCATCACGGCAAAATCTCGGGTGGCATCGGTGCTGCCAGTGGATGAACCATAGGAGATGCCCATGGCACCGCTCTTGATCAGCGGGTCGTCGAGCAGGCCGGCATCGGCCAGCGCCAGCTCGGTCGCGCGGGTGGAGAGCAGCGAGACTCGCCCCATGGAGCGGATTTTCTTGCGCGGGTAAACGGCGGGGGTTTCGAAATTTTCTATAGGCCCGGCGAGATGAGTGTTCAAATCTTTGTAGGTGGCCCAATCCTCAAGGTAGCGAATGGCGCTGGTGCCAGACTTGAGCGCTGCGGCGAAATCGCCCCAATTATCGCCGAGGGCGGTCACCGCCCCCATTCCCGTTACCACGACACGTTTCATCAAAACATTCCGCCATTGACTGAAATAACCTGACGAGTCAGGTAACTCGCCTGTTCAGATAACAAATAACTGACCAGCGATGCCACCTCTTCAGGTTCGCCGGCACGACGCATGGGGATCATTTTCAGGGCCTCTTCCATAGGTGCATCGTCGGTCATCTCGGTATTTATCAGGCCGGGGGCCACACAGTTGACCGTGATATTGCGGCTGGCCAGCTCTATCGCCAGGGCCTTGGTTGCACCTATGACGCCCGCCTTGGCCGCGCTGTAATTCACCTGGCCGCGATTGCCCATAACACCGGATACCGATGACAGTGTGACAATACGGCCAGGCTTGCGCCGCCGCACCATGGGCATGATCACCGGATTGAGCACATTATAGAAGGCATCCAGGTTGGTGTGGATAACTGAGTCCCAATCCGCTTCACTCATGGCCGGAAAAGCGTTGTCTGCCGCAATACCCGCATTGCAGATAACACCGTAATAAGCTCCATTTGCCTCTATATCGGCCTCCAGTATCACCCGCGCTGTCGCGCGTTCGGCAACATCGAACTGCACTATGTCGGCGCTGCCACCCGCCGTTTCAATTTCTAGCCTGACGGCCTCCGCCTGCTCGCGCTTGCTGCGACAATGCACCACAATATGGAAACCGTCCTGTGCCAGGCGCAGGGCGATGGCGCGGCCTATGCCGCGGCTTGAACCTGTGACTAATACTCGTTTCATGATCGATCTCTTCAGGTCAATTGATAATCGCGCTGGCGTTGTTGGGTTGAATAGCTTTGATTTCTGCCTGCGCGACCAACACATCATCGCTATAGATTGCGCAATCAAACAACACCAGATTGGTTTCATCGCGCAACAGCTCGCGCACTTTCACGGACAACTTCTGCTGCAGTGGGAAGCTTGGCACCAGCGCCGTATATTTCCGCGTGCCCAACAAAAAGCCTATGCGTAGGGGCTCGCCGGATAGAACCGCCTCCCTGCCGGCATAGGCGCTGATGGCCTGGGCCATATACTCTATGCCCACCCAGGAGGGAACCTCGCCTTTAGCATCGAAAAACAAATACGAATCGGCAGGATTCACTATTACGTCTATACCTGTTTCGTCCCAGTGCACAACGGATTCCACCAGCAACATGCTGGCGCTGTGCAAAACTAGATCAGCAATCGCGGGAAACGAGGGAATAGTATTCATGGTGTATTTAATAATTGGCTTTCAATAATCAGGTCGAACTGTTTTTGCTTATCGCTATACTGGACTTTGCCCACCCAGGGGCTGCCAGCCTGATAAACAACAGAGGCGCGCACTATACCAGAAAACCACACTTCTCTATGGGCCGTATCACCGCTGAATCTCCAGTCTTCGGATTTGTGCCGTTGCAAATCCTCAAGCGGCCAATAGCTGAATTGCCAGGCATCCAGCAACTCCGGCAAGAGTTTGCTCGCCGGATGCGAGCGATGCTGTTCGATAGTCGCACTGCCCGCTTTTGCTCTGGCCGTAACAAGACGCTGACCAAGGTTGTCCATCAATACCCACTGCCAGTGATCGGCGCCGCGCTCAATAGCGACCTGCAGCAGGTATTGCTGTTGGCCATCGCGCACTTGCCACTGCTGCTGGGCGACATATAACTGCGAATCGCTGCAGCTTGTCAGCAAATGCGCGGATTGTACCGGCAGCCAACTGCAAGCTGTCGAGCTTGCCAACAACAGGCACAATAGAATCCGGATAACCATAGTGCAAAGGTATTGACTGCGCATCAGCGTATCTCCGGCACTGGTCGAGGCTTGAGATTCCCCACCAGGGGGGCAAACCATAAATTTAAAAGGCAACCTAGCAATAGCGTAAGACCGAAAGCCTGCACCATGGGTGTGGAGCTGAAACCCAGCAAGCCGAATGAAACACCGCTGGTCATGGCAGACAGCCAGATGGAGCGCTGCGATATTTTGTCCTGCAAGCCTTCGGCATAGGAAAAAATACTATAGTCCATACCCAGGCCCAAAATTAAATAGCAGCCAAAGATATGGAATAAATTAATCTGTACACCGCCCAGGCTCAACAGCGACAGCGTCAGCAGTGTGGACATCAAGGGGACAGAAATTAACAGCAGCGCGCGCGGAGTGCGATAGGAAAACCATAAAATCACCAGGGTGGTGCCGTAGGCGAGCAGCAACATGGCAGCCGCAGAATGGGTCAACTCCTGCAGCATGGAGGACATCTCACTGACGCGATTGACCCAGCGAATAGTATCGCCATTGGCAGCAGCGGCCAGTGCGGCCAGATCGCTCACACCGCGCAAGCCGATAATACTGACAAAGTCATTGTCGATTTTGCCCAGCCATAATAAACGCTGGTCGGCGCGCGCAACGTTCAGCCAGGCCTCACTATCGAGCCGCCGGCCTTCTGCCGCGAAAAACTCCTGCTGTGCCTGGCGAACAGCCTCCTCTTTAAATCCCGCCGACAACATGAACTGACTGGCCAAACCGCTATCGCTATAAAATGTTTCTCGCAGCAACTCATAGCTCTGCTGTTGCTGCCGCTGCGAGGGGCTGATCAGGCTGGTAGCTGTGTAATCTTTTAAAGCACCTTTAGCCACCAGCGGGTCAAGTTGTGTGCGGCGAAAATCTTCTTCTGCCTGCAACAGACTTTCAGGATCGGCAGCGCGCAAGAGGAAATACTGATTGGGTGAAACGCCCTGCAGTACCTGTTGCAGGCGCTGTTCGGAATACATCAATTCGGCTGAAGGTTTATAGAGCGTGCGTATATCACTGCTGAACTGGAACTGCAGCCAGCCGATAACAGTGACCAGAAACAGAACAACAAAAATCCCCCGTTTCGCGGCCACTGAGATGCCCGCCCAAAAACGCCACACAGAAAACGCACAGCGATCGACAAACGCATGCGGCTTGGGCAACACTTTATTGACCAGTAGCGGATAGGTCACCACCACAAATAGCCAGGCACCGGTCAGACCAATAATGGAAAAGCTGGCGATTTGCTTTAAGCCAGGCAGCGAGGGCTGCAGCAGGCAGGCATAGCCGACAATTGATGCAAGAAAGCCCAGGGTGAGCGCGGGCAATAATTTTTGAATAATATAATTCGAGGTATTTCTATCCGATCCCGGCACAAACAATTGCTGGTGCTTGCACAGATAATGCACTGAATAATCTATGGCAACACCAATCAAACTGGTGCCGAATACCAATGTCATAATATGGATTTTGCCAAACAGCCAGATATTGCAAGCCAGCGCCAGGCCAAAGCCATAGACAACCGAAGCCAAGGTCAGCAGCAGCGGCTTAACGCGAAAAAAAGTCAACAAATATAAAATCACGCAGGCCAGCACATCGCCCACACTGATCAGGTTCATTTCCTTTTTCGCACGGCTGGAAGCATCCGCTGCGTGAAATACAACACCAGAAACCAATACCTGAGTGTTGCGGGTCTGCATATTCGTGGCTAATTGCGCGCGCAACCCCGCCAGCCATTCATTAATATTTTCCTGCAGATCAACGTTAAAAGATTCACCCTCCATGCTGAGTGCAAATAAAATCAGCTGGCCATCCCCGTCTGCCAACAGCAAATGGTCGTTGACCAGTTCGCCATTCAGCGCCGGCTGCAATTGCTGCAGAAAGGCCGGGTTGATATTGAGTGGATCCTGCAGCGGTGTCAGGGTATTTGCGCTGGGATTAAAACCAAACAGCGCCGCCTGTGCGTGACTCAATAAGGGCGCAAATTGCTTTTGCTGCAGTTGCTGCTGCTGTGTCGAGGTGAGCAACTGATAGCGGTACTGCTGCAACAGCGCTTGCTGCTGTTCCATGACCTGGGCACTTTCATTGAGACTGGCTATGTGCAGCAGCGGATTCTTCGCAATCGCCTGGCTGAGCAGCTCAGCGGCCAGTTTCACTTCTTCGCTATCCTTGGCCTGCACGGCGATCAGCAGTTTATTGCCAAATTCATGGGTCAGCTGTTCATTGATTTTTTCAGCAGCCCTGTCATTTTCATCTTGCGGGAAGAGCGCTTGTAAATTGGTCTCTAGAGAAATTCCCTGGTAGAGCTGCACACTGAGCAGGCCAACCATAAGAATAGTGAGCAAACCAAAAACCCATTTAAAAATAGGTTGCACTCGCACAGCAAAAAAATGGCTGTCAATCATAGATGCGCCTGTCAGACATCGGGGGCGTGAACCAGTGGAAAAATCCGGCGCTGTCTGCGCCGGTAAAAAAATATTTTATGGGGCAGACTGATAAGCGTTTAAGTTTTTCTGCGCCTTATCAATCGCTTTTTTAGGAAGGGGACTGGTTTTTGATGTATCAATGGTCTTTGGTGTTAGGGAATCATTCCAATCGCTGATACGCGGATCCGAAGCCTCGGCAGCACCCAGTCGCAATCCTACAAGTGGTATTATGTTAGGTTTGATGTAATAGACTTTTCCAGCAACAGTCTCAATATTGAGATAAGCCCATCTTCCACCTTGCGTAGGGTCTACCATAAAAGTATGTTTTCCCGGTGTCGCAGCGTATTGGATCATGGTGCCAGCGGCCAGAGTTCCGACAAAAGTCTCACCATCCCAGACTTCAAATTTAACTCCATCCCCCATAAATACTCCCGGGCGAACAAAATTGATAAGTGCTTCGTTTTTATTTGCAGCGTCCATTCTTTTGGTAGTTTTCATTTTTGCAAGACTGGAACAGCCCGAGAATAAAAATGCTAGGCTCAGAGCTGCCGCTAAGATAATAATTTTTTTCATTTTTAAATATCCTTAAAAGTGGTTAACGTTTAGATGTTGATGGATTTTTCTTACAATTTGTTGCAGAGATCCTGAGCTGGCAAATAAAACTTATGGCATTGTATGGCGGTGGGTTGCGCGCTCTGCTGCTGTCCACTGAAGCTTAGATCCGTCTGGTCGCCGTTAGCGCCAATCACGCTCAGCTCATTCATAAATTGCCTGCCGCGGATAATGGCCACACGCATATTTTTTTGTATCACATCGAGTTTGGGCGTGAGACTCAATTGCCACTGTTCCTTATCGAAACCCCATTCAACATTGAAGCGCTGTTCAATCGCAGCAATGTCCGCACTGAAAAAGGCCAACAGGGTTTTATTGACTTCGCGCTGAATAATGCCGGACTGCTCCTGCGCCAGCGCGGCAGTGCCATCGGCCTGCCAGACAATCATGCCACTGCCGGTAATGGTCATTGCATTGAAAAAAGGTTTCTCGGTCGCCAGGTACAGGCCCTGTCCCTTCCAAAACATAAATTGCCCCTGGCTCTTCAAGGGGTAGTCAATGCCTGTGATTTTTTTCTGCTGGACAAACTGTCCTTCCATAAAGCGGATATCGTTGACCTGCTTTATCACTTTGGCAATTTGCTCTTCTGTGGCAGCTTGCAGTTGCGCGGCTACAAACATCAGCAGAGCACCAGCAAGGAATTGATGCAGCATTCTCTTTTTCATTCTTATTGCCCTGGCAGCTTGCCAAATGTCCGAATAATGGAATCCGTTAATACCGGCGGCGATTCAAAGCACATAAGGCCTGTCTGCATATCAATGGCCGCCTGGCAGGTATAGCCCTTGGTGAGAGCTTCACCTGTGGCTGCATCGCTGATTAAATAGTCCAGCTTCAAACGGTATTCCCATTCGCGCAAGCGACAGCGAATTTTTATTTTTTGGCCGAAGTGAATAGATTTCACATATTTAATGCGCATATCAATGATGGGCCAGGCGTAGCCGGAATCTTTCATGGCTTTGTAGCCGTAGTTAAACGAATCCAGAAATTCACAACGCGCAACTTCGAAATACTTGGCGTAGTGACCGTGCCATACAATTTCCATGGAGTCGACATCGTGAAAGGGAACCAGGATTTCGGTTTCGGTAAAGTACATGGCGATTTATCGAATAGGTGGCGCTAGCGCCGCAGTAAATAGGGAATACGTATCAGCATGCCGAAGAACAAACGGGTATGCATCCAGCTGATGCGCAGGTTATCTCTCCAGATATCAAAATGCGAAGGCACATCATCATGGTAAATAACCTGGGTTTCAATGTTTTTTACCGATAGCCCGCTCCAGTAGAGTCGCACCAGAATATCGGTATCAAAATCCATTCGCCGCCCCATCCGCTGACGCTGCAGCAGGGCAGCCGTCGCCGCCAGCGGGTAGAGGCGGAAGCCGCACATGGAATCCTTTAAATGACCCGACAGGGTATTGATGCGCACCCAGAAATCCGTCAGCTTCCTGCCGCTGCGGCGCGCGGCGGGCATGGCCTCATAGGCGCGCATGCCGCTGATAACTGCTTGGGGAAACTCTGCACCCCAGTGTAAAAATTGCGGGACATCACTGAGATCGTGCTGGCCATCGGCATCCACTTGCAGCGCGTGGCTATAGCCCTGGCGATAGGCCAGTTGCAAACCCTCGCAGACAGCCACACCCTTGCCGGAATTCTGTGGCAGGCGCAGCAAGTAGATCCACTCATAGCGGTTGGATAATGCTGTGAGCAGATCCGCGCATTCACTGTAGCTGCCATCATCAACCAGTATGCAGGGCAATGCCAGCGCGTGCAGTTGCAGCAATACCTGTTCGATTTTCTGGTGATGATTGAATACGGGGATAATCGCGCAGGGAATAAAATCATCAGGCTTCATAGATCAGCCAGCCCTGCGAAAAGAGGGTTGCCCCTTCCGCGGCCAAAGTCGCATCGCGGTCAAAGCAGAATTGCAGCGCATTTTTTTCCGGCTTGTATTCCAGGCGCAGACGCAACTGTTGGTCGGGCTGGATCACATGGGTAAACTTCAGTCGTTCAACCGATTTAACCGGCGCATCCAAGCCCAGCAGCTCGCGGGCAAAATGCACCGCCCAACTGATTTGCGCCACCCCCGGGGCAATGGGGCTGCCGGGAAAATGCCCCTCAAAGCAGCGCAGGCTTGCACCTATATGGAGTGCAGCTTCAACCACACCTGGCGAGGTGGTAGTGCCGAGCAGATCGGGATAGATATTATCGGCTGGCGACGGATAAATCGCCACTATTGGCTTGGGCCCTGGGCAACCTGAGCTTCACTGTCAGCGGGATCTTCAGGCCGGTTCAGCAGTTCATAGACAGCATCGACCACTTGCTGCACGGTGCGCACCTGCTTGAAATCCGAAGGCTGGATACGGCGGCCGGTAAACTCGCGCAGCTTTACGGTCAGGTCTACGGCGTCGATACTGTCTATATCCAGGTCTTCGTAGAGATTGGCATCTGGGGTTATATCTTGCGGGTCTACTTCAAACAATGAAACCAAGGTTTCCTGCAAAAAGCCGTATATTTTCTCTTTGGTTATCATGCCTAATTCCCATTTAACAATGCGCTATTAACTACTATAGCAATTCAAGGTTTTGCTACTACTGAAACCTGTGTTCCCCAAGATTTTTTTGCGTTCAACATGGAGTGAACCCAGCCTTTTTTGGCGGCGCATACTCTACCAGAAAGCCGGTGAATGCCCAACTGCCAGAGCATGGACTTAGCGCGCCTGAAAAACATCGCGGTCGACAATTTTAAGCCAGCTCGCCTCCGGATCTGTGGCAAACAGACTGGCCGCCGGATACCAATCCAACGTCTGGTCTGGCTGCCGTGTTTCAAGATAAATCCAATCACTTTTGGGCTGGGGTTCTTCATCCACCCAGGCCAACAATGCCGAGTGGCTTAGCCCCTGCAACAGGGCCGCTTCGCCTGCGCCTGGATTATTATAGATGCTGATCAGCCCATCGCCATGCCAGCCGAGTGCACTGCCGAGCGCATTGAAAATCTGTCCCGGTTGCGTCTGCATAAAAGTAAACGGCATGGGCAGCCCTTCCCGGGTTTGCGCCAGCGCCGCGCGGGTTGCGGCAATAGCGCCGAGTTCGCAGCAGATCCTGATGGCAACGCTATTGGGTAACCCGCTCTGCCCGGCTCTGCGGATACAGGAAAGCGCACCCCAGAGCCCCAGTTCACACCAGTGCGAAAGCCGGCGCGGCTTGCTGCCCAGTAATTCGATCAGTTGCTGGCGCCAGTCATCCGTTACAGGATCGCGATGCACAGCCAAAATCTTAAAGGTTTTTATCGTCATATCAGCGGCCCCTATCTTCAATGGCAAGAGCGCTGTGGCTGCCGCCAAAACCGAGGTTACAGGCCAGAATATACCGGGCGGAAGGCCGTTTATCGGCGAGAGCAATATTGAGTTGTGGATCCAGGGCCGCCGTATCTGGCGTCGGCCACTGGTCTCTCTCGATCAGGCTGAGCAGCAGCGCCAGCTCTGCTGCACCCGAGGCGCCAAGGGTGTGCCCCAGCAGCGGTTTCAATGAGATCAGCGCTGGCACAGGCGCAAAAAACTGGTTCAGCGCCTGGGCTTCAATCGCATCATTGGCCGGGCTGCCGGCGGCCTGGACTTTCACCAGTTGAATCTCTTCTGGCGTCAATTGCGCGCGCGCCAGAGTCTGCTCCAGCATAGTCAGATAAGCCGCAACGCTGGCGCCGCTGGCCTGCGAGCTATCGATAACCTGGGCCCCACCGGCGATTCGCCAGCGACTCGGCGCGCGCGATAAGCGCAGCGCAGCCACAGCTTCGCCCAGAACCAGGCCATTGCGGTCGGTGGCAAAAGGTCTGGACCTGTCGCTGGACAGCAACTGCATACCGGCAAAACCTGCCAGAGTCAGCCGATTCTCTAGCTCCACCCCCAGCACTATGGCCTCGTCAAACAGCCCCGCGTTTATGCCATCGCGCGCGGCCATCAGGGCATTGAGACCGGAAGTGCAGGCAGTGTTGATCCAAAATACAGGCCCCTGCCACTCCAACATTGCCGCCAGCTCATCCAAAAAACCGGGCAGGTTCACCGCATAGTCCTCACCGGCTTCTATGGCTCCGAGATTAATGCTCGCGCTGGCGAGATAAAGGGCGCCCGTTCTACTGCTGCAGCCTGACTCAGCGATGACACTGCGCACCAGCATCCGACAGCGGGCATACCAACTGGGCGGGAGAGGTTCAGAAGAGGCCTGGGCTATGGCAAAATAGGGAACAGGATCGGCATAGCCCTCAAGCTGACGCATGGCTGGCTGTTGGGGCTTGAGGGGCTGTTGCAAAGTCGCCGCTAAATCACTCGCGAGGGTTGAAGCCAGGCCAAACCCGGCAATATAGACCTGGCTCATTGGCTCAAATAGGCGGCAAGCAGGTTGATCGAACCCATGGCGCGACGGGTCTCCTTGCTGTCGTTCAGGCGAATACCGTAGCGCTTTTGGATAGCCATGGAGATTTGTAGCGCATCTATGGAATCGAGTTCCAGACGCGAATCTGGACCAAACAGCACCTCATCGCCCTCTAACTCCGCTGCTGACAGGTTCTTCTCCGCAGCATCCAGCACCAATTGCTTCAGCTCTTCAATATCGATAAGTTGGCTCATGATTTCTTGAATCTAAACAGTAAATAGGCGAGGCAGATACAGATGACCGCCAGCGCCAGCAATTTGATCATTTCACTGCCGAGGCTATACAGATCGCCACCGCGCAATAGCACGTCGAGCAATCCTTCCAGGGCCCAGTTCATAGGTGATAGATGCGACAGTTGCTGCATACTCGCCGGCATCACAAAGGTGGGCACCATTATGCCGCCTATGGCGGCCATCAAAATATTCATCATGGGACCTATAGTCGAAGCCTGGGCCTGGCTTTTTACCAGAGTTGCCACCAGCAGTGCGAGGCTGATGGCGGCCAGACTGATGCAGACCAGAATTGCCGCCAGCGCCAGGTAATCCACGCCCTGTAGCGACAGGGCATCGCCGCCCAGCAGCGGGATAATATAAATACCCACCGCCAGCATAAGCACAGACTGCAGGCAATTGATAAACAGAAAGGGAATCACCTTCGCCAGGAGAATGGTCAGTGGACTGGCTCCCAGACTGAGCAGGCGATTCAAGCAGCCAGTGCTGCGCTCCTCTACCAGCAGGCCGGCGATGGTAGTGACCACAAAAAACATACCGAATACCAGCCAGGCCGGCACGTTGTGCTGCACCGAGGTAATAGTTGAAGCTTTGATAAGACTTAGCCGCTCGGCCTTGGCCAGCAGCTCGCCATTGAAGGTCGCTGCGGTAACGGTTGTTGCGCCAGGCGCAGCCATCTGGATAAACAGCCCCAACCGCGCGCGAATGGCTGCGGCCTGAATGCTGGCATTGAGCGCGCTAAACACGCCTATATCCATGGCCGGTTCAGCAATCAATAACAGCGGTGGTCGATCCGGGCTTTCAGTCTTGCCCAAAGCTTCACCGGCACCGGCACTAATCCGTATCACATAACTGAGCTTTCCCTCGCGCACGGCTTTTTCCCAATTGTCAGGAAGCGCTATTGGGCTGCCGCTGTTTTTTCCCCACTCCGCTATCAGCAGTTGGCTGGCATCGCTATTATCCTCATCGAGGACTGACCACTGGAGTTGGGCAACATGGGGGGAATAGACATCCTTGAGCGCCAGGGACATCAAAATAATAAAAATCACCGGCAGTATAAACAGCGCAGCGAGACCATGAAGGTCGCGGCTCAAGGCCAGGAATTCTTTGCGGATAAGGGCTAGCAGCATCGATTAATCTCGCAGTGAACGCTGAGTCAGCTTCATAAACAGCTGCTCAAGGTTGAAGCGGCCAAATTCGGCATGGCTTATTCTGGCGCCGGCCTGCTCGAGGGCGCTGAGCGCCTGGCTGGGGGTATTCTGGCTGTTCAACAACAGGTTTTGCGGTGTCTGCAACTGCCCGAAAGGAGCCAGCAATTGCCCTACTGTCTCTGGGCTCAAACCAATTTGCTCAAAGCTGAGCAGTGCATTGCCCTGCGCCAGTAGAGTCTGCAGGTTACCCTGGGCTATCACCTTGCCGTGATCAATGATCACAATCCTCTGCGCCAGCGCTTCCACCTCTTCCATATAATGGGAGGTGTAGATAATGCCTACGCCAGTGGCGGCCAGGTCTTTCACTGCATCCAGCAAAAAAGCGCGCGACTGAGGGTCCACACCCACGGTCGGCTCATCCAACAGGATATAGTCAGGATTGGACAGGGTGGCGATGGCGAGATTGAGGCGACGTTTCAATCCGCCGGAGAGCGTTTGTGCCTGCTGCTGGCTGACATGTTGCAACTGGGAAAATACCAGGGCGCGATCAATGCGCGCCGCCAGATCCCTGCGCGAATGAATTGCGCCAAAGCAGTGTAAATTCTCGCGTACACTCAGGCTGGGGTAAAACGCATATTCCTGCGGCGCAATGGCAATAGAGGCGGGACTTTTGCGACGCAACTGTTGCAGCGAGAGACCATTGATGCTGATCTGTCCTTTTTGCAGCGGCAAGAGATTGGCGAGATGCGCAATCAGTGTGGTTTTCCCTGCGCCATTAGGGCCTAGAAGGCCGAGGATCTCCCCTGGGTTCACGGCCAGGGAAACATCGGCGAGGGCATCCTGGGCCGCCTTGGGATAGCGGTAGTAAATATTATTCAGGCTGAGCATTAACGCGCAGCCTTTTGCAATTCACTGAAGAATGCTTTTTCAACCTCGGCTTGCTTTAACAACAGATCGGCCAATTTCACCGGGTTAAAGGGATCGCGCCCTTTCACCATGCGCGCCGTCGCCAAAGCAAAAGCCCGCCAGTCGTCGCCTATCTCAATTAACTTATCGGCCAATGTCGCCAGCGCTGGGCGCTGGGTCAGTTGTGCCGCTTCCTGGAGAAAGGCTGCATAGACAAAACGGAAGCCGGCACCGCCCGTGCCTATCTCTTCCTGCATGCGAATAATATGGCCGACAAAAGCGCGGGTTTCCGCCGCGTCCGCCGGTAGCTTGCCTATCTTTTTGGCGAGCATGCGCATACCGCGAATACCCACAATCGGCACGGGGCCGAGCATGATTTTACAGTTGCGGCGAATTGCGCCCAGCACCCTGTCGGCGCTGACTTGTGTATCGCCGAGGGTTTTTGGATAGTAGAGCAGGCCTTTGGGTGCAAGCGCGCCCTTGGCAAAGCGCGCGCGCTGCAAGTCGGCAGCGGGACAGCGCACGGTAGTTTCAAACACAGGATCGCTAACGAGATAATCATCGCCCTCGCGCCCATAGACTACCAGGTTGTGGCCATTGAAGTGAAAGCGCATATCCTCTGGAAAATAGGGCAGCCAGTAGACCGAGGTCTGCAACCCCACCACCTTGCCCTCCGCCAGCAATTGATCGAGGCGCTGCTTGCCCTGCACGGGATCGCGGAAGGTCTCAAACACAAATTGGGTATTCAGTGGTTTTGCCAGGCCTTTGATAATAAAGCGCGGCGGCATGCGATAGGCGATCAATGGCATACCGCCCATTTTGATAAACGGCAGATAGGCAAATGAAAGCGCCGACGATAATCCAAAGGCCATGGCCTCGGATATGCTCACGCCCTGGTGGCGCAGCAGCGAGGAAATAACGCCGCTTTCACAGTGCGCAGCGTGCTGGTGTTTAAAATCGATAGTCACGGCTTGGTTCATGGCAGGCGCACTCAGGGTAAGGTTTTCAATTGTTCAACTGCCAAGCCCAGGGCATCGGCATAAATACCCATCACCTTGGGAGACAATTTGGCGAAGCGCGCCGCTTGCAAGTGGCGGCGAACCCGCCACTGCCACAAGCCTGTACTCTGCGCCAGCACCACTGGGTCCATGCGCTTTTCATACATCCAGTACTCCAGCGCAGAACTCTGCCCGGCCTTGGCGCGGGCGAGCGCGGCCTGGGCCTGCTCTTTCAGGGCATCAACCGCCTGCTGGGTGACTATCTCTTCCACTTCCCAGCCCTGGCTGGCAATAGTGACTATCTGGCCATCGGCGGCGCGGGCGTAAACGGCTTTGCGCACACCCGCCAGAGTGGCGTTGCCCTCTTGGGGCACTTGGTTGATATCCATATTTATACCGCCTCTAGGTAGACAAACCCGGTGGAGAAGCGGCCTGACTCAGGGATATACAGCAGCAGAGTCTGACCTTTTTCAATTCGCCCGGAGCGGAACAGCTCGTCGAGCATAATATAGGGTGAAGCCGAACCTGTATTGCCGCGAGTGGTCAGGTTGGTAAACCATTTCTCAGGGCTTATGGGCAGGCCCGCTGCGGCAAAATCCTTAGCCAAGGGCTCGGCAAAATAGCAGGAGGACATGTGCGGCAAAAACCAGTCGACTTTCTCGCTGGTCAGCTGGTGCTTTTGCTGCAACACTTTCAGCGGTTCAAAAGCCGTCAGGCGAATCACATTTTCATTCAGCAGCCGCACATCCTGCTTGATGGCAAAGACGGATTTTTCCGCGTGCTGGCTGCTCGACATATCGGCCCAGCCGGTCAAACTGCCATCGCTGTTCTTTTCCGCACCGGCGTACATACAGGCCGGCAGCAAATGGGCATAGGAAAACAATTCCACCCAGCGAATTTTTAACGAGAGAGGGCCGCGCGGCTGGTTCTCCAGCAACAGCGCACCCGCGCCGTCCGACAGCATCCAGCGCAGGAAATCTTTCTCGAAGGCAATTTCAGGGCGCTCTTCCAGCTCGCGCACCTTGTGCTCGGATTCAGCTTCAAACTGGCTCGCCAACAATTGCGGCGATACCCGCTCGGAACCGCTGGCAATAGCGCTCTGGGCTTCACCGGCCTTTACTGAAAGATAGGCATACTTCAACGCGGTAGCACCCGAGAGGCAAACACCGGCGGTGGAGGCTACCTCCAGGCAATCCCAACCCAGCTCGCCGTGCACCATCACACCGTGATTGGGTAGCAATTGATCTGGTGTCGACGTTCCTGTAGCCAGCACCTCTGCCGGTTGTTGCAGTGCAAGGCCGCGAATGGCCTGGGCGGTGAGTTGGGCATTGCTCATGGAAGGCTTGCCGCTGGCCCTGTCGATAGCATAGTGACGGGAGGTAATGCCGTTATTGCGCAGGATAATACGGCGCGCGCGCGATGGTCTGCCGCCGATCATGCCCAAGACAGCTTCGATTTCATCGTTGCCAACCGGCTCATGCGGAAAAAAGCTGCTGGTGCTGGTGATGTAAACGTTATTCATAAGTCGTCAAGCGGTCCTTGTCTGATCCTGAAGGCATTTCGTAATAGCGCTTGGCAGCCGCCAACTTGCTGCGCAACAGCGGTCGCAACAACCTCTGCAACAGCAGACTAATCGGCACCACCGTTAAAATCAATGTAATCAGGAAAATCACATATAAAAACAATACAGGGACACGGGCGGCAGCCTTGGGTTGGCCGAAGGCGCGCACCAGTTTGCCCCAGAGTTTAAAGCTGCGCGTGGCGGCGCGCTCGCTGACCAGCAGGGTTGGCTCGGCAGTCACAGCCTCCAGTCCGCTCAATAAAGGAGCATCCTTTTTTTCCAGATCCTGCTGCAGGGCATCGCGCAAGGCTAAGCCAAACCGGCGCGCGCGTTTGATTTCGTCGGGATGGGTGCCCGCTGCCGGCAATCCCCAGAAGGCATTGCTCCTGCCTGTCCACAGCCAGCGCGGCACTGTGATAAAACTGGCAAAGGTCCCGCCCTGGTCGGTGAGCACAATATTATCAATCAGCCTCGCCCCCATTGCCGCGAGCGCCTGCTTGACACTCTCCTGGGCCAGGTGCCACATATTGCGGCAGGCAATCACAGTAATCACCGGCGCGCCTTTGGCAACTGCCTGGAACTGCGGATTTTGCAGCAGCGCCTGTGCCGGCAGTGAAGGAGCCAAATACCAGACGGCATAGGGCAAGATAATCAGATCAAACTTATCGCTGTCGCTGAGAGGCAAGGTCTGAATCGGTGGAGCCACCTGATAGATAGATTCGGGAAATACATCCAGAAAACGAAAAAATGGCCAGGGAAAGGGATAGGGTTCACAGGGTGTAATCGGCAGTATCGTGATGTTGATATCATCCCTGCCGCGCAGCGGGGCCAGAATCTGCGCCACAATATTTGTCAATTGCCCGGATTGGGAATAGAGCGGAACCAAAATTCGCTTAGGGGAAATATTCTCTGAAGTAATGCCTTTCACTTTGCGCTAACTCAAGGTTAAAAAAACTGCGGATTGTAGCACGCAGCTCTGCATTTGTAATGATGGCCAGGCTTGGATTGATCGATAAACTGAACATTTGGGCCCAAATATTTGTGCAGATAGATGCCTAACAATAACTACCGAAACAGACTGTGTTTTGGTATCTTACCGCCCGACTTTCGCTGGGTCAGTCCCGGCAACTCTTACTATATCTAGCGAGCAAAACAGCAATGGAAAATATGGCAACAAACACCCAGCAAGGCATGGGCACTATGTTCAACAGCATGTCTCCGGATGTGCTGGTTATAGGTGGGGGTCCGGCCGGCTCGGCAGTTGCCGCTCTGCTGGCAGATCGCGGTCACGATGTGGTGCTGTTGGAAAAAGCCCAGCACCCGCGCTTTCATATAGGTGAATCGCTGCTGCCGATGAATATGCCGCTGTTCGACCGCCTGGGCGTGCGCAAGGAAGTCGAGGCTATTGGCATTACCAAGTACGGGGCCGAGTTCGTCTCTCCCTGGCACGACCACACCAGCGATTTTGTGTTTGCAGAGGCTATGGACAAAGCCTTCCCCTATGCCGTGCATGTGCGTCGCTCAGAATTTGATGAACTGCTGTTCCGCCACGCCGCCAAGCGCGGCGCCCGCACCTTTGAAGGCCAGCGCGCAACCCATGTGGATATGAATGGCGGCGGCAGCGAGCGCGCCCTGGTCAAAGTCAAAGGCGAAGACGGCAGCGAGAGCGAATGGCGCCCGCGTTTTGTGATAGATGCCAGCGGCCGCGATACCCTGCTCTCCAGCCAATGGGGAATCAAGAAACGCAACCCCAAGCACAGCAGCTCTGCCCTGTTTGGCCACTTCGAGGGCGCCCAGCGCGCCGAAGGTCGCCGCGAGGGCAATATCTCCCTGTTCTGGTTTGATCACGGCTGGTTCTGGTACATTCCCCTGCTGGACGGCACCGTCAGTGTGGGCGCGGTAGCATCTCCAGCCTATTTCAAAACCCGCAAGACTGACCCCACCAGCTTCTTTATGGAAACCATTGCCCTGGCCCCGAAACTGGCCGAGCGCCTCAAGAATGCCAAACTGGTTGAGCCGGCCACGGCCACCGGAAACTTTTCCTACAATTCCTCCTATTGCCGCGGCGATCGCTTTGCCATGATTGGCGATGCCTATGCCTTTGTCGACCCCATGTTCTCATCGGGTGTGTTCCTGGCAATGAACAGCGCCTTTGAAAGTGCCACCGCGATTGATCACTGGCTGAGAGGCGATAAGAAAGAGGCGGAAAAAGCTTTCCGTATTTTCGAGCGCAATATGGTGCACGGCCCGAAAATGTTCTCCTGGTTTATCTTCCGCATTACCTCGCCAGCCATCCGCAAAATTTTTATGCGTCCGCGCAATGTGTGGCGTATGCAGGAAGCTATGCTGTCGATCCTGGCCGGCGATATTTTCCGCACTACACCTGTGTGGCCGCGCCTGATCGGCTTTAAATTTATTTATTACTGCTCCTGCCTGAGCATTTGGCCGCAGGCTTTCAAAACCTGGGCCTGGCGTCGTCGCAACCACAAGGACACCATCAGCAGCACAGAAGGTTAAGTCCAAAAAAATGCCCTCATCTGTGAGGGCATTTTTTTAACTCTGGCTTTGATTTTCAATATGCTGAGTGAAGTATTCCACCAGATCGCGGGTCAGCTGCCGCGCTGCCGTACTCTGCAGTTGGCCCTCGGCCATATAGTGAGCCGTCGCAAAGGCCGGCATTACGCGAATGGTAAAATGCGGTGGACTGGGGCTGATCTGGTACCACTTCTGATGTTTCAGCAAAGTGGCTGGTTTGCAGGTAATGACCACCGGGGTGATGGCCTTGCCCACACTCAGCGCGATATTGGAGGGGCCGCGATGAAAACTTAAGGGTTCACCGGGACGCGACCTTGTGCCTTCAGGAAAGATAATCAGCGAACTGCCGTTTTTGAGCGTATCCACACAGCTTTGAAAAAGTTCGCTATGGCTATTGCTGACATAGTTACCCGCGCGCATCGCCATAATGGTAAAGGGATTCCGCCAGAGATTGCCTTTGACCACGCAGGAGGTGTTGCTGGTGAGCGCTATGATAAAAACCACATCCAACAGCGATGGATGATTGACCAGAATCAACTGATTGGGGCGGCGCAATAGCTCGACATTGTGCAGCTCGTAGGTCAACAGCCCCAGCAGCTCCAGAAACCTAATATAGTGGCGGAACATCCAGGCTATGACCCGACGGGTTGTCTGCTCCTTGCGCACCTGCTGAATCGGCAAAAAATACATCAGCGGAAACACACTGACCGACAGCAGTGCCGCACCCATACCAAAAGCGGCAAAACCCAGGCCCGTTGCCGGTAATCGCCAGGCGTAAGAGCGGCGCAGGCGCTGCCAGTAATTTAATCCTGGGTTACGAGTTTCCATACACCATCAATTTCCAGCAACAGGTCGGAACGACAGATATCGGCGGCCACATACACAGTGGCAACCGAGGGATAGGCCTGGCTGATACGCGTTTTGATAAGGTCCAGATCGGCCTTGTGACGCACATAGACCTTGAGTATTTCCGCTGCGAATGCAGGTTCAGTATCCTCTTGCTGGGGGTAATTCGCCGCTATATGGCGAAACAGGTAATCCAGATTCTCCAGGGTGACCTGGATTTGCAATTCGAGATTGTCTGGATGTGCCGTCAGATGGCCCACCACACTGGCAGTGCCCGAGACAAACACCCGCGTTGCCGGCCCCATAGGCAAAAGTGTCGCGCGCGCAAACGAAGGACTGCGCGGACCGTATTGCGCAGGATAGCGATAGGCGCTCTGCTGCTGCGGGTTCTCAATATGCTGCACCGGGGTTTTGCTGGCCAGCGCATAAACCAGCAGATCGCCACCGCTGTGGCCGAGGGCACAGGCCGAGGGGAATTGTTCTTCGTCGAGGCCGGCCTTAACAAAGGCATCAAAGCGGCCGATACAGAACTGGCGATAGCGCTCCAGATCCTGGTCTACTGCATTGATATCGGCAAAGTAATTCCAGGCCTTCACCAGAAAGGGATAGCCCTGTTCGCGGCAAATATCCAACAATTGCTTATAGCTCTGCTCAGTCGCCGCCTGCAGCCCACCCTGGGTAGACTCATCGGCCCAGATGGCCAACAAGATAAATTCATCGGTTTTCGCCCAGCTCCAGGTTTCACTCTGGTCGCGCGCCGTGACAGCGCCCGGCAGAGAAAAGATTTCGCACAGGGGCTCGCCATCCAACTGTGACAATCCTGTACTGATATAACCCTTGGCAGCAGAGGCAATCGCGCGCGAATCGAAAACGACTCTGGCCAACACGCCTTCCATTTCTGCGCTGGAACTATCGGCGAGATAGCGACATTGCAAGCCTGCGGAATTCATTAACCTACTCCATTATTGCGGACGGAATCATCCCCATCCTTGGCAGCCATACGTTGGCAGACCAGAAATATATCCGATACTGCGGCTGTATCCAGCAGCCCGGGCACCAGCTTAAGTTTTTTCTGAAAGCGCAGAGTCAGCGGCATAATCTTGTTGTACCACCAGAAAGCGCGCTTTGGCCGACGCTGCAAAAGTCGCATGCCCAGGTCAACCAGACGCGAAGACTTGGGTTTCATCCCAAATACCGCACTTTGCTTAACACTGAAGCCCTGCTCCTGTAACAGGGTGATAAAAGCCTCAGGCTGATAGCGGCGGCGATGTCCGACCATATCATCAAAAGGTGTCCAGAGCTCCTGGTGCAAGGGAGTGGAGATCAACAGCAGCGCGCCCTCGGCGGCAACCCGGGAGAGCTCTGCCAGGGCCGTGCGGTCATCGTCTACATGCTCGATAATATCGAGCGCGCAGATCAAATCGAAGGACTGGTCGGCAAAGGGTAAATCGCAAATGGAGGCCGAGCTGATACTACCGCCCCGCGCCTGCAGAATATCGAGCGCTGGCTGGCTGATATCGACAAAGTGAGTCTCTTTGATCGGCAGGCGCGGCCGCAATCCCGGCGCGACTTCCAGGCGGCGCTGCCCGCTGTTCAACAGCGAACTCACCAGAGGCCAGGTGTTGAATTTTTCTGCCTCTACCAATTGCGCCCCTCCCCACAGGGAATTGTAGAAGTGACGGTTTTTATCCAGCAACTGGGTTTCTGTAATGGTGGGAGGGTTCATAGAGCGCGCGACATTGAGATAATGGCGGGAATTATAAAGGCAAAATAACTTGCCAGCCTAGCTAAATTGCTCACTCGCCAGCAGGCGAGCAAATAGGTCGCAAGCCCTACCGCCCCTCATATTAGCGCTTGAGATTCCGCCCTCTCGCGGTTAAAGTGGCCTACCTTTTTTGCAGCTTAGGGCTGCGTCAAACCGCCGGTTTTCCCGTAGATAGCGGGTTTTCAATCTGTGTGCAGCAATTATATAGGTGATGAATGAGCAGCCAGACCTCCTCCGAACAAGAATTAGCAACCCTTCTCATTACCGTGCTGGATTTGGAAGATATAGCCGCGGAGGAGATCGACCCTGAGGCACCTTTGTTTGATGCCAGCAACGGCCAAAGCCTTGGCCTGGACTCCATAGATGCCCTGGAAATTTCCCTGGCCATCGCCAAGCATTACAAAGTCCAGATCAAGGCGGATGACGAAACCAATAAATCCATTTTCTACAGCTTGCGCTCACTGAATAATTACATAGCCAGCCAACGTGTTTAACTATTTACTTCCCGCAGCATTAATTGGCTCCTATCCACTATGGGTACACGCCTCTCTGCTGCTCGCTATACCTCGCTTGCAATTCGTTGCCTTAGTCTCTCTTCTGCTGGGCGTATTCGGTCATTCTTTGATTCGCGGACAACTCTGGCCATGGGTAATATTTATCACGCTGGTCAGCGGCATGGTGGCCCTGGATTATTTCTCGCTCACCCTCTATCTGCTCTATTTGCCACCCATTGTCATGCCCCTGACCCTGTTTGTTTATTTTGGCCTTACGCTCCTGCCCGGGCGCGAACCGCTTATCTCCGGCATAGCCCGATCAGTGCGCGGCACCCTGATTCCCGCCATGGAAAAATACACCAGAACCCTGACTCTGCTGTGGTGCCTGCTGTTTCTGGCCATGACCCTGTGCGCTGTAGTCCTGCCGCTGCTACAACAGCCCAAGCTCTGGTCCTGGATAACCAATGTAATTAATTATGGCATTGTCGGCAGTTTGTTTATCGGCGAATTTATCCTGCGAAAAAAATTATTTCCGCAACTCAGCCACCCCAGTTTTGCTGACTATATCCGCATTGTTACTCGGGCGAGGCATAAACCTGAATGATAGCCACTAGTGCCCCTTCAGATTCAAATTCAGCCATGTTTACCCTGGCGGAAAATCCAAGCCTCCCACTGATTCATCCCTATGAGCCCGATAAAGTCCTGGTGATGCACAACCAGACTGCCATCAGCCATAAGCAGTTTTTGCAGAGCGTTCTCAGTTTGGCCACGCTCTTGCCCGATGGCGACTATGCATTGAATATCTGCGAGGATCGCTATTATTTTTTACTCACTTTCTGCGCGCTGCTGATCAAGGGCTCGGTCAATCTGCTGCCGCCCAATCGCCAGCCGAGTGTATTGACCGAGCTGGCCCAAGGCTACACCAACTGCTATTGCATACTGGATAAAGAACAACCCTGTGATTTGCCATCGCTGAATGTCTGCGATTTGTTAAACACCGCTTTCCCTGCGACAAATCCCGAACTGCCGCTGCTGCCCGCACAGCAACTCGCCGCCATTGCTTTCACGTCCGGCAGCACTGGCAAACCCCAGGCAAATGCCAAATGCTGGGGCACCTTGGCCGCTACCGCACAGCTGCTGGCCCGGCGTTTTGCCACGCCTTTTTCACAGCCCACCATTGTGGCTACAGTTCCGCCACAACATATGTACGGATTGGAAACTACTTCCATGATGGCCCTGTACGGCGGTGCGGTGATGCACAGTGCAAAACCTTTTTATCCCGCAGATTTGCAACAATTGCTGCAAACGATCGCCTCACCTGTCCTCTTGGTCAGCACGCCCATACATCTGCGGGCCATGGCCAACGCCGAATTGGCTATGCCGTCAGTATCTGGCATTCTTTCCGCAACAGCACCGCTCGACACGGCACTGGCCGAAAGCTGTGAAACACTTTTCAACACCCGGCTCTGGGAAATCTTTGGCTGTACCGAAGCTGGCTGCATGGCTACCCGCCTGCCGACTGCAACAGCAACCTGGGAATTGCTGGAGGGCTTCAGTCTCTCGCAACAGGAGCAATACCTGATAGCAAAGGCACCCCATCTCGCGGAAGACGCTTTGATTCAGGATCAGTTCGAGCTGATAGATAAAACCCATTTTCTCTTGCTCGGACGCAATGCCGATATGATTAATGTCGCAGGCAAGCGCGCATCCCTGGCACACCTGAATAATTTGCTGCTGAAAATAAACGGGGTCAGCGACGGCGTTATTTTTTCGCCTAAAAATAATAGTCAACAGAATTTGCGCCTGGTCGGTCTGGTGGTCAGCGAGCTGCCGGAAAAAGTGATTTTGCAGCAGCTCTCGCAAAAAATTGATGCGGTGTTTTTGCCGCGCCCTTTTCGCAAGGTCAACAGCCTGCCGCGCAATGAAACCGGGAAATTAACCCAGACAGCACTGCATGAACTTTGGGAACAGTTGAATGAGCGAAAATAGCCTACAGCTGCAAGTGCCGATTGAGCACGCCTGCTTTCCCCATCATTTTCCCGGTGCCCCCCTGGTGCCGGGAGCGCTGCTGTTGCAATGGATCTTTGCCAGCTTCGCGCGCGCGCAAAAAATCCAGGTCCAGCATATCCAACAGGTAAAATTTCTCGCACCGGTACTGCCGGGGGATCATTTGCAGATCGACTTTGCAACCAGCGATGATCGACAACTCCGCTTTGACTGCTACCGCGACCAAACCCTGATTGCCAAGGGCAAGCTGCTCTACCGCATGGACTCCGACAATGAGCAATAGCTGGCAGCAGCAGCGCGAAAAGGGCTCAGCGCTCTGCCTGGCCGTGCTCTGCTGGATTGCCCTGCACCTAGGCCGCAGGGTCATTCGCGTGATATTGGCTTTTGTGGTTTTCTACTATTTTTTATTTGCCGCCCAGGCGCGCCGCGCATCGCGGCAGTTTCTCGCCAAGGTTCTACCAGAAGAGGGGGCCCTGCGTCGCAGCTGGCAAATATATCGCCACCTGCTAACCTTTGCGCAGGTTTCAATCGATAGAATATTTTTTCTTGCCGATAAAAAAGATATGTTTGAGGTACAACTGCACGGGCTTGAAGCACTGCAAAAATTCAGCGGCACCGGCTGTATTTTACTGACATCCCACCTCGGCAGCTTCGACGCTATGCGGGTGGTTGCGGTGCGCAACTTATCGCTCAAACTGCGTATTTTGCTCGATATACAGCACAATGCGCAGGCAACCACGTTGATCCAGCGATTGGACCCGACACTGGCCGCCGGCATCATTGACTCACAGACGGCGGGCCCCGCCCTGGCACTGCAGATTAATGAGGCAATTGCCAATGCCGAGCATGTAGGCATAATGGCTGATAGAGTCAGCGGCAAGGAGCGCGCACTCACCCTGGATTTTCTCGGCTCACCGGCACAGTTCCCCGAGGGGCCCTGGCATTTGGCCAGCGTCTTGCAGGTGCCAGTACTGGCCTGTTTTGGCATATATCGCGGCGGCAATCGCTATGATGTCCATGTTGAACTTATCGCTGAGCAGCTAGGGGCAAACCGCCGCGAACGCCCGCAGGCAATTGCGGTCGCTATGCATCTCTACACAGAAAGGCTCGCGCACTATGCACAGACCTTTCCCTTTAATTGGTTTAACTTTTATGATTTCTGGCAAGATGAATCCTCTGCAAATCACTAATTACACCCTCACCACTTGCCTGGGTGCGGGCCGTGACGCCAATTGGCAAAAAATTCTGACCGGCGAATCAGGTTTAACCCCCTGCAACTTTTTTGCTATAGAAGATCTGACTACCTGGGTCGGAGAAGTGAGCGGCCTGCAGCAGCTGGCTTTTCCCAGCGAACTAAAACAATTCGATTGCCGCAACAACCGCCTGGCCTGGCTCGCGCTGCAACAGGATAATTTCCTCGCTTCAGCTAAAAAGGCGATTCAGCAGTATGGTGCGGAACGCGTGGGTATTTTTCTGGGCACCAGCACTTCAGGTATCCACCAGACGGAACTGGCTTACCTGGAAGCAGCCCAGCAAGCCTCTCCAGATCAATTGCCCGATTGGTATCAGTATCGCACCACTCACAATACTTATTCAGTGGTCGATTTTGTCCAGCAATTGCTGGGAACCCGAGGCGTGGCCGTGGCCATCTCAACCGCCTGCTCCTCCAGCGCCAAGGTATTTGCCTCGGCACAGCGGGCAATCGAAAACGGCTTGTGCGATGCCGCTATTGTCGGCGGTGTCGATAGCCTATGCCTGACCACGCTCTATGGTTTTCATTCACTGCAACTGGTATCCGCCGAAAAATGCAAACCCTTTGATAGCAACCGCAATGGTATTTCCATTGGCGAGGCCGGCGGTTTTGCACTGCTGGAAAAAAATACGCAGAGCGAGTTTGCACTGCTGGGTTTTGGCGAGAGCAGCGATGCCTATCATATGTCCTCGCCCCATCCCGATGGCAAGGGTGCTCTCCTGGCGATGCAAAAAACATTACAGAAAGCCGGCATAGCGGCAACCGATCTCGACTATATCAATTTGCACGGCACAGGCACCCAGGCCAATGACTCGGCCGAGGCCAAAGCCCTCAATGCCCTGGGCAACAGCGCCCTGCCCTGCAGCTCCACCAAGGGCTGGACAGGACACGCACTGGGCGCTGCAGGTATTGTTGAAGCGAGTTTGTGCCTATTGAGTATGACTCATAGTTTTATCCCGCAGAGTTTACACCTGGACACCCCTGATGCCGCCATGGACATCGCCCTGGTGCGCGCGCCCCTGCGTAAAAAAATCTCTCGTGTACTGAGCAATTCATTGGGATTTGGTGGCAGTAACTGCAGCATATTACTGGGAACAACAACATGTTAAGGATTTATATTGAGTCTATTGGCCTGGCCGCCCCAGGCCTGCCCTCCTGGAGTGAAAGCCAGGCTGTTTTGCGCGCGGAAGCTCCCTACAGCGAATTCGAACTGGAAAAATACAAACCCGAGCAACTGCCTCCCAATGAACGCCGCCGCGCCACCGAGTTGGTGCGGATGGTGTTTCGGGTGTGTGAAGATATGATGAATAACAGCCAGATTGGCATGGCGGAATGCGCCAGCGTTTTTGCTTCGTCGGGGGGCGACTACCCGATCATTGATCAAATCTGCAAAGCCCTGTGTGAACCAGAGCGGCAGGTATCGCCGACCCAGTTCCACAACTCTGTGCATAATTCTGCTGCAGGCTATTGGAGCATCGCCACCGAAAGCCAATTGCCATCTACCAGTATTTCCGCCTACGACGATACTTTTTTCGCCGGCCTGCTCGAAGCCGCGAGCCTCTGCTGTTCCGAAAACTTGCCCTGCATACTCGCAATCTATGATATCAAACCGCCAGTGCCACTCAATGGCAAACGAAAAATCGACGCAGAGTTCGGTGCAGCCTTCCTGCTCTCGCCGCAAAAAAAGCCTCACAGCCTGGTAGAAGTAACCTTAGAGCGAATGGCCAGCGCTAACGCTATAAATACACCAGCGTCCACAGCGGCACTGGAAAAATTACGTTTGGCCAACCCGGCAGCTCGCACCCTGCCGCTGCTAGAACTCATCGCTTCCGGCAAACCCGGCACCATGACTATGCTCAGCGCTAACCATGTCGCCTTGCAGATAGATGTATTGCCATGCAATTAAGCTATGATGATATAGCGGCGCTGCTGCCACATGGAAAAGCCATGTGCATGATCAGCGAAGTGACTAGCTGGGATAACACCCGCATTCACTGCCGCAGCAACCGCCTGGGCGAGAGGGCAAACCCACTGTGCGATAATGGTAAATTGACCAGCGTACTGCTGATTGAGTATGCAGCCCAGGCGGCAGGCATCCACAGCGCCCTGCTCAATGCCAGTGACCGGCATAACACGGCTGCTTATATAGGGTCGATAAAAGATATAGAGATATTGCAGCAGCAAGTCGACAATGATTTACTGTTGGACATTCATGCTGAGTGTTTGATGAGCAATGCTTCAGGGGCTATTTATACAATTGCGGTACAACAGCAGGAATCAGCGCTGTTGCGTGGCCGGCTGATATTGAGTCTACCGCCAGGCTAGCAGGCTGATGATGATTTTTACTATTCTTTTATTATGGAGAAACCGGATGCAATATTTTAATGCGCGCTCTTTTAAAAGCCTATGCCTAAAAGCACTCTGCAGCCTTGCATTGATTGCCACAGTGCAATCTTCTTGGGCAGCCTCATCGAGTGTATTGGAAGCAGAAATTGCTGGCTTAAAGCAACAATTTGCGGGCACACCCAGGGATGTGAGTAGAGCCGTACATAGCCTGGAGTGGACGGGTATTTCAAACCCCGAATTATTTGATGATATAGCAACACGTCTGGAAGCTGGTTATGGCGGTACGAGTAAATATGCTCTTGAGTTGAACTCCTGGCTGGTTAAATCCCTGGCCTTGTCTGGTAATGAAAAATACCTACCGCTGATGAATACCATAGCTGCTCGCAAAGACATCAAAAAATTAAACAGACACACCATCAATTCCCTGGAAAACTTTGCCAAGTTTCAACGCTGGAATCCGATTATTGCTGCAAACAACGAGACCGCGAAAACACCTCAGGAACTGAACCGCTTGCGAACATTAAATATGTTGAATGCAGATGATGGCGAGCTTATGGAAAGAGGAGCAAAAATTATTTCCCGTCAGTATATGCAGGAAAAGGAATTGATCGACACAATCAACAGCGTGTTATTAGCTAATTATCAAACGACTGATTCCGATAAAAAGCAAGCGGTTGAATGGATGAGCAAAATCTTGGGTGAATCGGGTAAACACGAATATAAAACTACTCTGGATAAGATTGCTGGGGATAGTTCGGCAAGTAGAAAGATCAGAAATGATGCTGCTAAATACTCTGCCATTTTAGGTAAGAGTTAATTTGGCACAAGCTATCCCACACACTATTGCTAGTGTTAAAGGTGACTTTATGGCTGGGGTAGGAGTTGGAAGGGCGCAGGCACAGCCTGCGCAATAATATTTTTTATCCTTTTATTTTATTTTGGAGAGCGCCATGAAATTGTCCCGCCTTTTGGTATCCAGTCTGTTATTAGTAATCGCTGCTCATGCCAGCGCCCGCGACGACGTACTGTCATTTTCAATACAAGAAGCTTTGGCTACCCCCGATGCCGTGAATATTTTAGGAACCAATGTTAAATTTTACTTTGGCGATGCCCAACCTACCGAAAAAGTTTTGCGTACGGTCGGAGAATACAAAACCAACAGGAAAACCAACGCAGCCACCAAGTCAGATATTGATGCCTGCCAGCGCGCATTCATATCCACACTGATTTCCCTTCGCGATAGCGCCAAAGGTGCAGGTGCCAATGCCGTAATCAACATCAAATCCAATTATCGCAATAACACAACATCCAGCAATGATACTTTCCAGTGCGGTGTAGGTGGAATTATTGCCGGTGTGGCTCTGGTGGGCGATGTGGTTGTACTTGAAAATCAATAAGAGAAACAACAGCCAGTGTCTTTTCATATGAACAGGCACTGCAAAAAGAATTTGAGGAGCTTCAGCTCCTCAACATTGATAAACAACTAATTTACCCGCAAGCATTACGGCCTTATTTTTTAGCCTCTCTTCTTGCCTGTACACGACGGTCTTGTTTCACATCCGCAGGTATATCTTTGTTTTGCTTGCGTCTATCGTTCGTCTGGCGCTCTTCCAGAGAGTCTTCGATTTGGCTAAACAATACCTTAGGTGTCTTTTTCTCGCTCATTTTCAAA